>CAWGVE010000001.1:0-20896 GCA_963825805.1 uncultured Actinomycetes bacterium
CTCGCGAGCTCACGACGACCGACCTGCAGACCGAGATTCGCTACCGGCAGAACGGCGAGGAGGTGCTCGTGCGCACCGACGAGCCGACCCGCGTGCTCGCCGAGCTCACGTCGGCGGCGGTCGCGCGCGGCGAGGAGCTGGACGGGTTGTCAGTGCGACGGGCGTCGCTCGAGGAGGTCTACCTCGCGCTCACGGCCGAGGAGGAGGCCGAAGCGGTAGCCGAGGTCGAGGCGTGAGCGCCGAGGCGATCCGCATCTCGACGCGCCGCCCGGCCCGGCGGCTTTTCGTCCACCAACTCCGCACGGAGCAGCTCGTTTTCTGGCGCAGCCGGGAGGCGGCGTTCTTCATCTTCCTGTTCCCGCTGCTGCTCTTCCTCCTGCTCGGCTCCGTCTACTCGAAGAAGATCTACGGCGTGCCGGCGGCCGAGGCGCTGCTGGCAGGGCTCATCGGCTATGGCTGCGCCAACACGGCCTTCGCAGGCCTCGCGATCCAGCTCGTGCTCCGGCGTGAGAACGGGATACTCAAGCGGCTGCGGTCGACGCCGCTGCGGCCGGCGACCTACATCGTGGCCGTGCTCACCTCGACGCTCTTCGTATTCGCGCTCCAGACGTTGGCGCTCTTCCTGATGGGTCGCGCGCTCTACAGCACGCCGTTCCCCTCGGACTGGGGCTCGCTCGTCGTGACGATGGTTGTCGGCGCAGCCGTGTTCGCCGCACTCGGGACGGCGACGGCCTCGGTGATCCGCTCCGCCGAGGGCGCCTCGGCGGTCGTCAACTTCATCCTCCTGCCGATGGCCTTCCTCTCGGGCGCGTTCGGGCCGACACACCACTATCCCGCGTTCCTGCGCGCGATCGGCGACGTGCTGCCGCTCAAGTACTTCATCAACCTCGTCAACGCCGTCTACCTGCACGGTCACGGCGTCTGGACGCGGCCCCAAGATCTCGCCGTGCTCGCGGCCTGGGGAGCCGCGGGGCTGGTCTTCACGAAATTCCGCTTCCGCTGGGAGCCCACGAGCAGTAGTTAGAGCTTCGCTCTCTGTGGATAGGGGAGGTGCATGGGGTCTTTGCTGGACGAGCCGGCAATCTCGATCCGCGTGCGCGAGCACGAGGAGCCGGGCATCGAAGTTCGCGTCAACTTCGGCGTCTTCGCCGGGCGGCACGCCACGCCCGCGGAGATCGACGAGCTCGCAGCGGCCCTGCGCGAGAGCGTGGAGATGTTCGCGATCGTCGCGGAGGACCGGCACGAGTTCGGCGGCGACGTCGAGGCGGCGCTGCACCAGGTCGTCATCGAGGTGCCCCAGGAGAACACCGGCCCCAACCGCGACATGCTCGCCGAGCAGATCGTCCTGGCGGCGAACGGCTGGGCGCTCGAGTGCATCGCCTCCCGCCACGGCGGCGGCGAGCTCTAGCCCGCGGCGTCGCGCCCCCGACTCGCGCGCCAGACGCTGAAGGCGACGGCGCACTCGACGCTCAGATCGCGGCAGATGGCGAGGATGACATTGAGTTCGGGAATGAAGGGGCTACGGTGCCCAGGTGTCGGGGAGCAGTCGAGTGCCTTCTCAGCCCGTTTCCGTCCAGTCGGCAGGGCCGGACGACTGTCGCGAGATTGCGGAGGTGCACGTTGAGACGTGGCGAGCGGCGTACAAGCATGTCTTCCCGGCCAAGGTGTTGGAGGGGTTGTCGGTCGACGAACGCGAGGGGCGGTGGAGGCGAACGATTGAGGACGAATCGGCCATCGTTTGGGTGGCGCGAATGCGGGGCCGAGTCATTGGCTTCGCGTCGGTCGGGCCGTCGCGGACGGAGGAAGGCGCGGGAGAGCTGTATGCAATCTACGTCCTGCCTGAGGCCTGGGGAAGCGGCGCGGCGCATGAGCTGATGGCTGCGGCGAAGGCTTGGTTCGCAAGCGAGAGCTACTCCACGGCGATGCTTTGGGTGCTTGCTGACAATCCCCGCGCGAGGCGGTTCTACGAGCGGGAGGGCTGGACGGCGGAGGGGATGCGGGTCGAGGCGGTAAGTAGCGTCGAGATCGAGGAAGCCCTGTATCGCGTCGTAGTCGGCGGCTGATCCCTCGCCTGTGCCGGCGCCTCGCGCCCCAGAGCGCAGCGACTACGCCGTGGCCGGGAGGTAGGGCGTCCAGCCGGACGGGATCCGGGGCGCCGCGAGCTTGATGAAGAGGGTCGGCGTCGGGGCGCGCGGCGACGTCCGCAGCTCCATGCCCACCTGCTCGAGCGTGCGGTCGCCCTTGCGCAGGTTGCACGGCGCGCAGGCGGTGACGACGTTCTCCCAGATCGACTCGCCGCCCTTCGATCTCGGGACGATGTGGTCGAGCGTCAGGCGGCCGTTGGTCGTGCCGCAATACGCGCAGCGCCAGCCGTCGCGGGCGAACAGCGCCCGGCGGGAGATCTTGCGCTGGATCGCGCGCGGCACGCGCACGTAGTGGACGAGCCGGATCACGTGCGGCCAGATGAAGCTGCCGGTCGACGAGCGCAGCGGCTTGTCGAGCCGTTCCACGATCTCGGCCTTGCCCTTGTAGACGAGCACGTGGGCACGCCGCACCGTACAAACATTGAGCGGCTCGTAACTAGCGTTCAAAACAAGAACGTGCTGCAACTCGGGCGAAAAGTAGCAGCGGGAGAAGCCGCTACTCCAGCGACTTCATCGCGCGGTCGACGGCTTGCTGCTCCTCCGGCGAGAGGGAGACCGCGGCGCGGCCGCCTTCGAGGTCCTTGATGTAGATCCGCGCGTAGTCACGCCCCTGGATGGCGCTGAGGACGAGGCCGGTGCGAGAGGCGTCGAGCAGGGCCACCGAGGCGGACTGGTGACCGCCCGTGTTCTCGTAGGCGTCGTAGCGGACGACGGCGAGCCGCGACACGGTGGAGTCGAGACGGCGCTCGAGGCGTCTGAGCTCCGCCGAGACCTCGTCGACCGAGCGGTGGAGGCCGTCGATCCGCCCCTGGAGCGAGACGGCGAAGTCGACGAGGTCGCCGCTGCCGCTCCCGAGCACTGTCTGCTGTGCGGCGCGCATCCGACGCAGTTGCGCCCAGAGGACGAGTGCGAGCAGGATCCCGACGACAGCGACGGCAGCAGCCGCAATCGCTATCAGGCCTGCGACCGAGGAGCTCAAGGCCTAGCCGCCGGAGGGAAGGCTGAAGAAGACCGGATAGGTGGCGACGTTGTTGTCGAGCCTTTTCTCGCCGGGCACCTTTCCGATCTTGACGTGCACCTGGGCGCTCGCGCCGAACGAGGACGGCGGCAACGGGAGGTTCCCGAACGAGACCGTCTCCTGGTGCTGTGGCGGGGTCGAGGCGACCTGCTTCGTCTTCGTGACGACGGGCTTGTTCGAGACGATCACCGTGAGCGTGACCGGGATCTTGAACTCCACGAAGTTGCCCGAATTGAGGAACGTGACGTTGAACGCGAGGTCGGGGCCGACGTCCACCGTCGTCGGAGCGGAGGTGCCCAGCTCCTTCGTGGCGCCGTTCGAGACCGCCACGGTCTTCTGCAGCGCGCTCCCGTGGAGGCCGCTCACCTGTCCGCTCGGCGTCGTCGATTTCAACCGCCCGTAGACGAGCCCGAACGAGCGGGGGCTGACCACGTCGGGATTCAGGATGAACTGCGACGGCGGCGCGATCACTCCCCTGATGCCGAGCCTCGTCAGCGTCTCCGTCGCGGGCAGCTTGAAGAGATCGGCCCACACGATGTCGCTCGCGATCAGGGTCTGAGCCTGCGTGGACAGCGAGTCGGCCACGTCCGCAGTCGACTTCGTGCCGGCCTGGGAAAGTGCATCTGCGAGGCCGGAGAGAGCAATCGCGCGCAGCTGGAGCGTCGCGAGCGCCTGCTGATGCACTCCCTGGAGCGGGCCCGGAGGACGCAGGCGCAACACCGCGTTGTAGTCCTCCTGCTGCTGCCGCGACAACTGCTCGAGCCTGGCCTCGAGCTCCCTGGTCGTGAGCTTCTGGGAGGCGAGCGTGTTCACGAACGCCGTGCCCGCCCGCGCCGAGCTCTGCGCGATGGGGCGAACGTCGTTCATGTACGAGGCGTACTCGTCGTGCTTGCTCTTGCCCTGGCAGGAGTCGACCCAGAAGACGAGCCCGAGGACGATCGCGATGGCGAGAGCCACGAACCCGGCGAGCCGCGCGAGCGCCACGGCTCCGGGAGGCGGCGGAGACGGCCGCTTCGGACCGCGGCTGCGCGTCGGCCTCACCCGCCGGCGCGGCCTGCGCGACGACTCGAGCGTCTCCGTCTCGTCGAAGAGCTCGACCTGCGTCTCGTCGTCGAAGCTGCTCATTCGCGGGCAAGCCTAACCCGCCGGGAAGGACAGTCCGACGCGGTCGCCAATCTGCGCAGAGCATGGGAGAGGCCGCCCCCGCGCTCACCGCCTCCGATCTCGTCCTCGACCGCTACCGGCCGCTAAGGCCGCTGGGCAGCGGCGGGTCGGGCTCGGTCTGGCTCGCGCGCGACGAGCGGACGGGGCTCGAGGTCGCCCTCAAGATCATCGCCCGGGAGGGAAAGGCCGCGGCGCGCGCCGAGCGAGAGGCGGCGGCGGCCGCGCATCTGCGGCATCCGGCCTGCCTGCGCGCGTACGGCTTCGCGCGAGACTCGCGCCATGTCTACATCGCCTACGAGTTCGTGCCGGGCCGCACGTTCCGCGAGGCGCTGCGCGAAGGCGGCCTCACGGACGAGACGGCGGTCGAGGCGTGCGCGCAGGTCTGCGACGGCCTCGCCCACGCCCACGCGGCCGGGATCCTCCACCGCGACGTGAAGCCGTCGAACGTGTTGCTCGCAGACGGCGAGCAGGTGTCGGCGCGCGTGCTCGACTTCGGCCTCGCCCGCATGATGTCCGAGGCCGAGACGCTGACCGAGCAGGGCGACGTGCCGGGAACGCTCGCGTACATCTCCCCCGAGCGGCTGGCAGGCAACGAGGCGACGCCGGCCGCGGACGTCTGGGCGGTCGGGGTGATGCTCTGGGAGGCGCTTGCGGGACGGCATCCGTTCTGGCGCGGCTCGATGCTCGAGACGGCGCGCTCGATCGAGGCCGGCGCGCGGCCGCTCGGCGAGCTCCGGCCCGAGCTGCCCAAGCGGCTCCTGCGGCTCGTGGACAGCGCGCTCTCGACGAGCCCGGGCAGGCGGCCGCCCGCGCGGGAGCTCGCGGCCGCGCTGCGCGGCATGACCTCCTCGACCTCGACGGCCGAGCGGCCCCCGTTCGCAATCCCGCGCGTCGACGCCGGCGCCGCAGCCGCGGCCGGTCTCGCCGCCCTCTTCGTCGGCTGGACGGCCGCAGCCCTGCCGTTCTATCCCGGCGGCTGGCCGTTCGGCCTCGCGGCGCTCGCCGCTGCGACGACCTTGTACCGGGAGCGGGCAGGGCTCGCGCTCGCGCTCGCGGTGCCCTTCTTCCCCCTCGGCAACATCTCGCTCGGGCTCGCGCTCCTCTACGGCGCCCTCGCCGCCGCCTGGCTGCTCGTGACCTGGCGGGAGCCGCGCACCGGGCTGCTGTTCGCGCTCGGGCCGCTGCTGGCGCCGTTCGCGGCGCTCGCGTTCCTTCCCCTGGCCTCGACGTGGGTGCGCAACCCGGCGCGGCGAGCCCTCACCGTCGCGCTCGGAGTGCTGACGGCCGCGCTCGCCGCCGGGATCCGCCACGCAGCCCTGCCGCTCGTCGGCGGTGCGGCGCCTCGCGGCCTCGGCATCGAGGGAGCCCGCGGCCCGCTCGACGTCGCGGGCTCGCTCGCCCACACGGCCGCCGCGCACCCGTCGCTGCTCTTCGAGGCCGCCGCCCTCGCGCTCGTCGCCGCCGCGATCCCCTACGCGCGGGCCCGGGGCCGCTGGGGAGCGGCCGGGATCGGCGCGGCCATGATCCTGCTCACCGTGTCGGCGGTCCCGGGGGCCGCGGCGATCCCGCTCGTCCTCTCGGCATGGGCGATTGCGACGTACACCGCGCTTCGTGCTCCTGACCTGGGGGTACCCTCACCGTCGATCTGATGGTGCTGCGCGCGATCGAGCAGAGGCTGGAGCGAATCTTCGAGGGCGTCTTCGGCCGCGCTTTCCGTACGAACGTCCAGCCGGTCGAGCTCGCGCGCAAGCTCGCAAAGGAGATGGACGACCACCGCTCGGCGTCGGTGCGGAACGTCTACGTGCCGAACGAGTACACGATCTTCCTCTCCCCCAGCGACCGCGAGCAGTTCGAGGGCTACGAGAACTCGCTCGTGTCGGAGCTCGAGGAGTACCTCTCCGAGCACGCGGCGCGCGAGAACTACGCGCTGCTCACGCCGCCGCGCATCCTGTTCGAGACCGACGAGGACCTCGGCGTCGGCGAGTTCGGGATCGCGACGCGGATGGCGCAGTACGGACGCAAGGACGAGGAGGACGCGCCGGCCGAGAGCGCGACGCCCGGGGCGACGATGATCTACAAGCCGAGGACGCAGCCGACCGAGGCAGCGTCGCTCGCCGAGCTCGGGGTCGAGCGGGAAGTCGCGGTGCTGAGCTGGAACGGCCAGCGGCGCGTCCTCGACCAGAAGCGCTCCGTCCTCGGCCGATCGCGCGACGTCGACGTCCAGATCGAGGATCCGAACATCTCCCGGCGCCACGCCGAGATCGTGCAGGAGGGCTCGACCTACTGGCTCGTCGACCTCGGCTCGACGAACGGGACGGAGGTGGACGGCCGGCGCGTCCAGCGCGCGCGGCTCGACGACGGCTCACGCTTCACGGTCGGCGAGACGACGGTCACGTTCTCGACCGAGCGGGAATAGGGGGCCTGTGCAGGTACTGGCCTCTACGACGGTCGCCGAGGTGCTCCTGGTCCTCAAGATCGCCTTCCTCGTCCTGCTCTACCTCTTCGTCGTGCGGGTCATCCGCTCGGCGGGACGCGGCGAGCGCGCGGCGCCGAGCCAGGACAGCATGATCCTGACCCCGGCGGCCGCGGCAGCCGCAGGGATCGGCCGCGGCAGCCAGGCGCGCAAGGCGTTTCTGCTCGTCGTGCAGCGCAGCCCTAGCCTCGGCGAGGGGGACGAGTTCCCGCTCAACTCGGCGCCGCTGACCGTGGGCCGCGGCGGCCAGAACGACCTCGTGCTCAGCGGCGACGACTTCGCGTCGGCGCGGCATGCCCGGATCGAGGTGCGCGGTGACGGCATCTGGGTGCAGGACCTCGATTCCACGAACGGCACCTTCGTCAACGGCTCGCGCGTCGCGGGGGCGCAGCGGCTGGATCATGGTGACGTGCTCCGCGTCGGCGAGACCGACCTGCGCGTGGAGGCGGCTTAGCGATGCCGGTCGGCGCGTACGCAGTCGCGAGCGATACCGGGCGCAAGCGTCGCCGCAACGAGGACAACTACGTCGTCGCGCCGCCGCTCTTCGCGGTGGCCGACGGCATGGGCGGCGCCCAGGCAGGCGAGGTCGCGTCGCGGCTGGCAGCGTCGGCCCTCGAGGGCGGCGACTCCGACGGGCTCCAGGGCCCGGAGCGCGTCGACGCTCTGATCCAGGAGGCGAACCGCCGGATCTTCGATCGCGCCTCGACCGACCCCTCCGCCTCGGGCATGGGCACGACGATGACGGTCGCCCTCGTCGAGGGGATGACGGTCGCGATCGGCCACGTCGGCGACTCGCGCGCCTACCTGGTCCGTGACGAGCGGATGGAGCAGCTCACGGACGACCACTCGCTCGTGAACGAGCTGCAGAAGAGCGGCAAGCTCTCGGCCGAGGAGGCGCAGGCGCACCCGCAGCGCAGCGTGATCACGCGCGCGGTGGGCACGGATCCCGACGTCGACGTCGACGACTTCACGATCGAGGCCGAGGAGGGAGACATCTTCCTCATCTGCTCCGACGGGCTCACCGACATGGTCGACGACGAGGAGATTCTCGAGCTCGTGCACCGCAGCCGCGACGACCTCGACAAGGCGGTGGAAGCGCTCGTCGCCGCCGCGAACCGGGGCGGCGGTGAGGACAACATCACGGCCGTCGCCTTCCGCATCGTCTCCGACGCGGGCATCAGCGCCGAGGACACGGTCGCGATGCCGGCGATCACCGGGGACGGGACGGAGCCCGACGAGGAGACGCGCGAGTACGGCGAGGAGCTTCGCGCAGGCGACACGATGGTCGTCCCGCCGGGCGAGGTCCCGGAGGAGCCCGCGGCCCCCGAGCCGAAGCCCGTCGCGGTGCCGCGGCGCGTCCGGGTCGTGCTGATCGCGCTCGCCCTGATCGCCGTTGCGGCTGCGCTGGTCGCCTGGAGGCTGCTCCGCTGACCCTCCGCAACCGCGAGCTCGCCGCCCTCCTCACGGTCGGCCTCCTGACGGCGATCGGCTTCGCCACCGTCTACATCGCCGAGAGGTCGCAGATCTCCGACGGCTCGCTCGGCTACGCCGTCTTCTTCTTCGGCCTCTATCTCGTCGCGCACGTCGTCGCGCGGTTCACGGTTCCGCTCGCCGACCCGTACCTGCTGCCGATGGCCGCGCTCCTCACCGCCATCGGGCTGACGGAGATCTACCGCCTCGGCGCGGGCAACGCCTTCCGGCAGGGGATCTGGATCGTGATCGGAGTGGCCGCGTTCTCCGCGACGCTGCTCTGGCTGCACAAGGACTTCCGCGCGCTCGAGCGCTACAAGTACGTCTTCGGCGTCACGGCGATCGGGCTCCTCTTCCTGCCCGCCCTCCCCGTGATCGGCGAGACGGTCAACGGCTCGCGGCTCTGGATCCACGTCGGCTCGCTCCAGTTCCAGCCGGGCGAGCTCGGCAAGATCGCGCTCATCGTCTTCCTCGCCGCCTACCTCCGCGAGAAGCGGGAGGTCCTGGCGCAGGGGCGGCTCAAGGACTGGGGACCGCTGGTCGTGATCTGGGGCGGCGCGATGCTCGTCCTCTTCGCGACCAACGACCTCGGCAGCGCGCTCCTCTACTACGGGATCTTCCTCGCGATGCTCTACATCGCGACGGCGCGGATCTCGTTCGTCGCCGCCGCGCTCGGCCTCTTCATCGTCGGCGCGTACGCACTCTCGTACTTCACTCCGCACGTGCAGGACCGGGTGACGAACTGGCTCACTCCGTGGTCGACGCACAAGATCTACTGCCCCTCGGTCGGTCACGCCGCGCTGCGCCAGGACTGCCAGAGCTACCAGCTCGTCCAGTCGCTCTACTCGCTGGGCCACGGGGGCTTCGGAGGAACCGGCCTCGGCCGCGGCATCTTCACCTCCACGAGCGGCGGCCAGGTGATCCCGGACCTGAACACGGACTTCATCTACTCCGCGCTCGCGCAGGAGCTCGGGCTGGTCGGCGCCGCCGCGCTGGTGCTGCTCTACATGGCGTTCGTCCTGCGCGGCTTCCGGATCGCGCTCGCCGCGAGCGACGGCTTCTCGAAGCTGCTCGCCGCCGGCCTCAGCTTCGGCTTCGCGTTCCAGACGTTCGTGATCGTCGGTGGCATCACGCGGGTCATCCCGCTGACGGGCATCACTCTCCCCTTCGTCTCGTACGGAGGGTCGAGCATCGTCGCCAACTTCCTGCTCGTGGCCGGGCTGCTCCTCGTCTCTCACAGGGCGAATCGTCAGGAGGTCGGCGCGTGAACAAGCAGATCCTGCACGTCTCGCGTCGCCGCGCTCGTGCTGCTCGCCGTGCTCCTCGTCTCGACGACGTACTGGCAGACATGGGCCGTGGGCGACCTCGCCGACCGGCAGGACAACGCGATCGCGCTCGTCTCGCGGCTCACGGTCGACCGGGGGAAGATCCTCGCGGACGGTGGCGCTGTCCTCGCGACGAACCGCAAGCACCGCAAGCACGGGTTGACGACCTTCACGCGGGTCTATCCGGCAGGGAACCTCGCGCCGCAGGTGCTCGGGTACTCGACGAACGCCGGCACGACGACGGGGCTCGAGGAGACACTCGACGACTACCTGACCGGTGCGAACACGAACCTCAGCAACACGCTCAAGGACGAGCTCAACCGGCTCGGTGGCCAGACGGTGCACGGCGACAACGTGATCCTCACGTTGCGGCCCGCCATCCAGAGGGCCGCGCTCCAGCAGCTCTCCGGCCGTTGCGGCGCGGTCGTCGTGCTGGACGCGAAGACGGGCGCCGTCTACGCAATGGCGTCGTCGCCCACCTACAACGCGAACCTGATCAATCAGCCGAACGGCTTCGCGAAGATCACGAAGACCAAGGGGACCTGCGGCGACGCCTCGGCGCTACAGAACAACGCGACCCAAGGCCTCTATCCGCCGGGCTCGACGTTCAAGCTCGTCACCGCATCCGCTGCGCTCGACTCCGGCGCGTACACGCCGACCTCACGGTTCAACGACCCGGGCTACTGCACCGAGTATGGGAAGAGGGTCTACAACTCGAGCGCGCCCGACTCGCCAGGCGGCCACGAGGCGTTCGGCAGCGTCGACTTCTCGCAGGCGCTCGAGCACTCGATCAACGCCGTCTTCTGCAAGATCGGCATGCACCTCGGGGCGAAGACGATCCTCGATTACACGAAGCGCTACGGCTTCTACTCGCTGCCGCCGCTCGACCTGCCTCCGAGTGCGATGCAGGCGAGCGGCCTCTACAACAAGGGTCACCTCTACTTCCCCAAGGACTTCAACAGCGTGGACTCCGGGCGGCTCGCGTTCGGGCAGGAGCGCATGCTCGTGACACCGCTCCAGATGGCGCTCGTCGCGGCGACGATCGCGAACAAGGGAGTCGAGCCGAAGCCGTACCTCGTGGACAAGATCCTCGCGCCCGACGGCTCGACGGTGGCCAAGACCACGCCGCAGATGCTCGGCCGCGTGATCAAGCCGGAGACGGCGGCCGAGCTGAACCAGATGATGCAACTCGTCGTCCAGGGCGGCACCGGCATGAACGCACAGATTCCGGGCGTCGCGGTCGCCGGCAAGACGGGAACGGCGGAGCTCGGGCTTGGCAGCGTCTATGACGCCTGGTTCGTCGCCTTCGCGCCCGCGAACAACCCGCGCTACGTCGTCGCGGTCGTCGTCGAGAAGCAGCCAAACGGCTTCGGTGGGTCGATCTCGGCCCCGATCGCCAAGGACCTCCTCGAAAAACTCCTGCACCGGTGAGCTTCCCTCTACCCTTTAACCGGCCGTGGCGGTAAGCGACTCTCTCATCGACACGCTCTTCGACGGGCGCTACCGGATCGTGCGCAAGCTCGGGTCGGGCGGGATGGCCGACGTGTACCTCGCCGAGGACCAGGAGCTGGGCCGCCGGGTCGCGATCAAGATCCTCGACGGCCGCCACGCGAACGACGACCAGTTCATCGAGCGCTTCCGGCGCGAGGCGAAGAACGCGGCCGCGCTCAACCACCCGAACATCGTCTCGATCTACGACCGCGGCAACGCGGAGGACACCTACTACATCGCCATGGAGTACCTCGACGGCCGCACGCTCAAGGAGCTGATCGTCGGCCACGGCCAGGCACCCGTGCGAGTCGCGGTCGAGTACGCGCGCCAGATCCTCTCCGCGCTGCGCTTCGCGCACCGGCACGGGATCGTGCACCGCGACATCAAGCCGCACAACGTCCTCGTCGACCGCGAGGGGCGCGTCAAGGTGACGGACTTCGGGATCGCTCGCGCGGGCACGAGCCAGATGACCGAGACCGGCTCGATCGTGGGGACGGCGCAGTACCTGTCCCCCGAGCAGGCGCGCGGCGGCGAGGTCGACCAGCGCTCGGACCTCTACTCCCTCGGCGTCGTCCTCTACGAGCTCCTCACCGGCAAGACGCCGTTCGAGGGCGACACGCCTGTCGAGATCGCGATGAAGCACCTCTCGGCGACGCCGCAGACGCCGTCTGAGCTGCGACCGGACATTCCGCCCGAGCTCGACATGGTCATCCTGCGCGCGCTCGCAAAGAATCCGGACGACCGTTACCAGAGCGCCGACGAGATGGAGGGGGATCTCGACCGCGTCGCCCGCGGCGCCCCCGTCGCAGCCGCCACGATGGATCAGGCGACGCAGGTGCTGAGCCGTCCGGCCACCGCCGCGGCGGCCGCGACCGCGGCGACGATGATCGCGCCGGCCACGGCCGTTCCGCCGCGGCCGCCGGTCGTCGAGGAAGAGCTCGAGGAGGACGGCGGCGGGCGCCCGCTCTGGCCGTGGCTCCTCGCCGCCGCCTTCGTGATCGCGGCCGTCATCGCGGGCTTTTTCGTCTTCCAGGAGCTGTCCGGGCCGAAGGCGACACAGCCGGTCGGCCTCTACCAGGGCGAGGCGGTAGCCCAGGCCCAGCAGCAGATCACCGCGGCGCACCTCGTGGCGAAGGTGATGCACGGGCCGAGCACGAAGTACAAGCAGGGGATCGTCTACAAGCAGGATCCGGCGGCGGGCGAGAAACTGGCGAAGGGCGACACCGTCACGATCTGGTCGTCGACCGGCCCGCCGAAGGTGGCGGTGCCGGACGTGAAGGACGAGCAGTGGCCGCAGGCGCAGCAGGAGCTGACAAACGCCGGCTTCGTCCCTGTGGAGCACATCGTCCCGGGCGACACGAAGGGCAAGGTCACGGCGACCGATCCGCCCAGCGGCCAGAAAGCGCCGAAGGGATCGAAGGTGCGTGTCAACGTCATGAGCGGTCCCCAGCAGGTTGCGGTGCCGAGCGTCGTGGGCGACAGCCTCGCCAGCGCGACCGCCGCCCTGCACAACGCGGGCTTCAACGTCAATCCGACGGCCCAGGACAGCAATGCGCCGCAGTACCAGGTCATCCACCAGAATCCCGCGCCGGGCTCCAAGGAGCCGAAGGGGTCGACGGTCGACGTCACGTTCTCGAACGGGCCGCCGCAGGTGAGCGTCCCCGACGTGGTCGGCTACACCTCCCAGCAGGCGGTGCAAGCCCTCGAGGCCGCGGGCTTCAAGGTCAGTCAGCAGACGCTCTCGGTCAGCGACCCGAGCCAGAACAACATCGTCCAGCAGCAGAACCCCGCCGGCGGCTCGCAGGCGCCGAAGGAGTCGACCGTGACGATCACGGTCGGGGTGTCCTCGGGACCGCCGCCGCCGCCCGGGACGACGACGACGACCACCACCACCCCTTGAGCTCAGCCCGCCGCCTCCGCGTCGCCGTACTGGCGGGCGGCCGGTCGAGCGAGCACGAGATCTCACTCGCGTCGGCGCGCTCGGTGGTCGGGGCGCTCGACCCCGAGCGGTACGAGATCGCCGAGGTCGCAATCGGCCGCGACGGCCGCTGGGCCCTCGAGGCCGGACCTGGCCCTTCGAGCCACGTCCTGGTGCCAGGCACCGGGACGGGTCCCGGCGGAGACGCTGCCGGTTCCGGCCGAGTCCGGGACGCTCGAGGCACTCGGGGTCGTCGACGTCGTCCTGCCGATCCTGCACGGCCCGTTCGGAGAGGACGGGACGGTGCAGGGGCTGCTCGAGCTCGCGGACGTCCCCTACGTCGGCGCGGGCGTCGCTGCGTCCGCGCTCGCGATGGACAAGGACCTGTTCAAGAAGGTGATGCGCGACAGCGGCATCCCCGTCGCGCCACACCACGCGATCCGGCTCGGCGACGAGATCGCGAACCCGCTCGGCTACCCGGTGTTCGTCAAGCCGGCACGGCTCGGCTCCTCGGTCGGCATCTCGAAGGTGCACGGCGAGGACGAGCTCGAGGCCGCGGTCGAGCTCGCGTTCCGGCACGACGAGAAGGTGCTCGTCGAGGAGTTCGTCGTCGGCACCGAGGTCGAGGTCGGCGTCCTCGGCAACCGTGTCCCGCCTCCGATCGCATCGCTGCCGGGCCAGATCGACACGCTCGAGCACGAGTGGTACGACTACGCCTCGAAGTACGACGAGGGAGGGATGGAGCTGATCGTCCCGCCGCCGGGCCTCTCGCCGGCGACGATCGAGCTGCTCCAGCGGCGCGCGGTCGAGTCGTTCGTCGCCTCGGAGTGCGAGGGCCTCGCCCGCGTCGACTTCTTCGTCCGCGAGTCCGACGGCGAGGTCGTCCTCAACGAGCTCAACACGATGCCCGGCTTCACCGCGACGAGCGTCTGGGCCCGGCTGTTCGAGGCGTCGGGGATCGGCTACGCCGAGGCGCTCGACCGGCTGATCGAGCTCGCGCTCGAGCGGCACGAGCGCCGCTCGAAGCTCGTCTACTAGCTCTTCGCGGTGACCTCGGAGATCCGCGCGTAGCGCTCCGGGGGCAGCTGCGTGATCCACACGACGTAGTACTGTGCGGTCTTGCCGTTCAGCGTGAAGGTCGTCGTACCGTTCACGGTCCGCGAGGACGAGTCGGTGGCAAAGCCGCCGCTCGGCGAGTCTCCGGCTTGGATCTGCGCGACGAAGCCGGGGGTCGGGCGTCTTCACCGTCAGCTGGGCGAGCTTTGACCGGACGGCCAGCGTCCAGCACGAGACCGAGGCCGGACTTGAGCTTGCCGAACAGAGGAGTGTCGTACCGCTCCGTGTCCCAGTAGGTCGCCGGATTCCCGTCGGTTGCTCTCGGAGCCGAGTAGCTGTGCTCGCTGCCGTCCCCTGCGGGTCGTAGTCGCCGACGCCCTGCAGCGACACGGCCGCGCCGGAGCCGCCGCCTCCGCCGCCCGAGCCGCCGTGATGCGTGTGGCCCGAGCCGGCGACGAGGAAGACGGCCGCGAATGCCGCCACGGCCGCGGCCAGCGCGAGCAACACCGCCCAGAGCGTGCGCCGCCGCGGTTGTCGCGCACGAGGGCGGCGACGCGGCGCGGGCGCCGGTCCGGGAGCGGGTCTCGTGACGAGCGTCAGCGCCGCATCGTCCTCCACCGGCGGCGGCGCTCCGTCCGGCTCGGCGAGGCAGGCGCGCAGCTCGGCGGCGAGCGCCGCCATCGAGGGGAAGCGACGCGCCGGATCCTTGGCGAGCGCCCGCTGGACGGCGGCGGCGAGCCTCGGCGACACGTCCGGTCGCAGCTTGCGCAGGTCCGGCGGCGGCTCGTTCACGTGCCGCAGCGCAACGGCGACGAAGTTCTCGCCGGTGAACGGCACGTCGCCCGACGAGCAACTCCCAGAGCACGACCCCGAGCGAGTAGACGTCGGTCGCGGGCGAGACCGGCTTGCCGCTCGCCTGCTCGGGCGCGAGGTACTCGCCGGTGCCGAGCACCGTGCCCGTCTGCGTCACGCCGTGCTCGACGTCGAGAGAGCGCGCGATCCCGAAGTCGGTGACCTTCACGTCGCCCTCGCGGCTGAGGAGGACGTTCTGCGGCTTGACGTCGCGATGGACGAGCCCGCGCCCGTGGGCGAACGCCAGGCCGTCGGCGACGGCGAGGGCGAGCTCGACGGCACGGCGGACCGGCAGGCGGCCGGTGCGCTGCACGAGCTCCTTGAGGTTCTCGCCGTCGACGTGCTCGAAGACGATGTACTGGCGCCCGTCGTCCACGCCGCGGTCGATGACGGTGACGATGTTCGGGTGCGAGAGCCGGGCGACGGCGCGGGCCTCGCTGGCGGAAGCGCTCGACGTACTCCGGGTCGTCGACGTAGCGCTCGTGGAGGATCTTGACCGCCACGCGCCGGTCGAGCTGGGCGTCGCGGGCCCGGAAGACGGTCGACATTCCGCCGCTCCCGACGAGCTCCTCGAGCTCGTAGCGGTCGGCGATCTACGTCGCCTGGCTGTGCGGGCCGCGATACGGCGCCCATGGTCGGCCTGGATCCCGGCACACGGCTAGAACGGGTGAGCACGCCGGCGCGGCTACGCGAGGACCGCTTCCAGCGCCTCCTCCCAGGCCGCGAGCGCCTCCTCGAGCTCGGCGTCCGTGATGACGAGCGGGCAGAGGACGCGGTTGCAGTTCGAGTGGATGCCTGCCTTGAGGAGCAGCAGCCCGCGCAGGGCCGCCTCCTCGGCGACGCGCGACGCGATTCGCCGGCGCCGGCTCCTTCGTCTCGCGGTCCTCGACGTACTCGACCGCGAGCATCGCGCCGAGCCCGCGGACGTCGCCGATCGCGTCGAAGCGCTCCTGCCAGGCGAGCATGCGCGCGCGGATCGTCTCGCCGATGCGCTGCGCGCGCTCGACGAGCCCCTCCTCCTCGAACACGTCGAGCACGGCGACGGCCGCGGCGAGCGCAACGGGGTTGCCGACGTACGTGCCGCCGACGGCGTTGTCCCAGAGCGAGTCCATGATCTCGGCCTTGCCGACGACAGCCGAGAGCGGCAGGCCGCCGGCGATCGACTTCGCGAGCATGAGCAGGTCCGGCTCGACGCCGAAGTGCTCGACGGCGAACATGCGCCCGGTGCGGCCGAAGCCCGTCTGCACCTCGTCGACGACGAGGAGGATGCCCTCGCGATCGCAGATCGAGCGCAGCCCCTCCATGAACTCCTGCGAAGCGGGGATGAAGCCGGCCTCGCCCTGCACCGGCTCGACGACGATCGCCGCGACCGTCTCGGCGGCGACCTGCGTCGAGAGCGGCGCGCTCGAGCGCGTCCAGCGCGTCGCGCGTCGTGATCCCGCGGTACTCGTCCGGGAACGGGACGCGGTAGACCTCGGGCGCGAACGGCCCGAGCCCCGCCTTGTAGGGATGCGTCTTCGAGGTGAGCGTGAGCGACAGGAGCGTGCGGCCATGGAAGGCGCCCTCGAAGGCGATCACGGCGGGCCGGCTCGTGTAGCCGCGCGCGAACTTGACGGCGTTCTCGACCGCCTCGGTGCCGGCGTTGAAGAACGCGGCTTTGCGACGGGCCCGAGAACGGCGCGATCGCCGTCAGCCGCTCGGCGTACTCGACGTAGACCTCGTAGGGGACGATCGTGAAGTCGGTGTGGAGGAAGCGCGTCGCCTGCTCCTGCACCGCCGCGACGACGCGCGGGTGCGCGTGCCCGACGTTGAGACAGCCGACGCCGCCGGTGAAGTCGACGAACGTGTTGCCGTCGACGTCGGTGACGGTCGCGCCGCGGCCGTCCGCGATCACGATCGGCAGGTAGAGCCCGAGCGGATCGGCGACGACGCGCTCCTTCCGCTCGGCGATCTCGCGGGAGCGGGGGCCCGGAACCTCGGTGCGAAGCTCGATCGCGCGCGTCACGGCCAGGGGGCCACGATAGCCACTGCGCCCGACGGGGAATCAGGGTAACAAGTCGTCGCCATGGTCCTCTCCGACGCGACGATCGCCCGCTGCTCGCCGAGGGGAAGGATCGAGATCGACCCGTACGACGACGTCGCTCCTGCAGCCGTCGAGCGTCGACGTCCGCGTCGACCGGCTCTTCCGCGTCTTCCACAACAACCGCTACGCCGTTCATCGACGTCAAGGTCGAGCAGGCGGAGCTGACCGAGCTCGTCGAGGTCGACGACGATCACGCGTTCATCCTCCACCCGGGCGAGTTCGTGCTCGGCTCGACGCTCGAGCGCGATCCGGCTTCCCGACGACCTCGTCGCCCGCCTCGACGGCAAGTCGTCGCTCGGGCGGCTCGGGCTGCTCATCCACTCGACCGCCGGCTTCATCGACCCGGGCTGGGACGGGCACGTGACGCTCGAGCTCTCGAACGTCGCCAACCTGCCGATCACGATCTATCCCGGCATGAAGATCGGGCAGATCTCCTTCATGCAGATGACGGAGCCGGCCGCGACGCCGTACGGCTCGGGCTCGATCGGCTCGAAGTACAAGGGCCAGCGCGGGCCCACCGCGAGCCGCTACTGGCAGAACTTCGAGGGCTACGTGACCGTTCTCGTCACGGGCGGAACCGGCTTCATCGGGCCGCACGTGGTGCACGACGCTGCGGGCGCGGGACGAACCGGTGCGGGCGCTCGTGCGCGATGCCTCCCGCGCGCACCCGCCTCGCGGCCTGGGGCGCCGAGCTCGCCGTCGGCGACGTGACCGACCCGGCCTCGCTGCGCGTCGCCTGCGAGGGAGTGGACGCCGTCGTCCACCTCGTCGCGATCATCAAGGGCCGCGCCGCAGGACTTCGAGCGCGTGATGGCGGAGGGCACGCGGAATCTCGTCGCCGCGGCGCAGGACGCGGGCGTGCGGCGGTTCGTGCTCGCGAGCGCGCTCGGGCTCGACGAGCGGACGAAGGACGCAGTGCCGTACTTCGCCGCGAAGTGGGAGATGGAGCGCGGCGGTGAAGGAGTCCGGGCTCGAGCACGTGATCTTCCGGCCGAGCTTCGTCTTCGGCCGCGACGGCGGCGTCCTGCCGACCTTCGTCCGGCTCGCGCGCTTCGCGCCGGTGACGCCGATCGTCGGGCCGGGAACGCAGCGGCTGCAGCCGATCTGGGTCGAGGATCTCGCGCAGTACTTCGCGCGCGCGGTCGACCGAGCCGGCGGCGGCGAACCGCACCTTCGAGCTCGGCGGGCCGGACGCGGTGACGTGGAACGAGTTCTGGGAGCGGCTGAAGCGCGTGCTCGGCGTGCGGCGGCCCTCGATCCACGTCCCGTTCGGCGCGATGCGCGTGCAGGCGACGCGTGACCGAGCGGCTGCCCGGCGCGCCGGTGACGCGCGACCAGCTCACGATGCTCGAGCTCGGCGACAACGTCGTCACCGACGCGAACGCGCGGTCGAGACGTTCCAGCTGCCGCTCGTGCCGCTCGACGAGCAGCTGCGCCGCGCGACGTGACGACGGCGGCGTCGTCTACGCCGAGCCGGACGCGGCGCCGCGCGGTCGAGGAGCTGACGGTCGACCCGCCCGGCGAGCGCGAGGTGCGCGTCCGCGTCGTCGCGTACGGGCTCTGCCACACCGACCTCCACGTCGTCGAGACGAACGGCTGGGGCATGCGGCTTCCCGATCCTGCTCGGTCACGAGGGCGCGGGCGTCGTCGAGGAGGTCGGGCGCGAGCGTGACCTCGGTCGCGCCCGGCGACCGCGTCGTGATCGCGTGGCGCGCGCCGTGCGGCGAGTGCCCGCAGTGCCGCCGCGGCGATTCGCGCCGCTGCTCCTCCCAGCTCCGCGCAAAGCGGCGCTTGCACCGCGCCGTCCGACGGCGCGCTGCTGACGCCGGTGCTGCGCTGCGGGACGCTCGCCGACCACGCGGTCGTGCACGAGGCGTGCGCGGTGAAGGTGCCCGAGGAGCTGCCGGTCGAGCAGGCGGCGCTCCTCGCGTGCGGCTTCTCGACCGGCGCCGGCGCCGCGCTCTGGAGCACGCCGGTGCGGGAGGGCTCGTCCGTCGCCGTGATCGGCTGCGGCGGCGTCGGGCTCGCCGTCGTGCAGGGCGCGAAGCTCGCCGGCGCGGAGCGGATCGTCGCCGTCGACGTCGCGCCGGAGAAGCTCGAGCACGCGCGCGCGCTCGGCGCGACCGACGTCGTCGACGCGTCCGCCGGCGATCCGGTCGAGGCGGTCCGCGAGCTGACCGGCGGCCGCGGCGTCGAGTTCGCCTTCTCCGCGATCGGCGCGGCGACGGCGATGGCGCAGGCGATCCGGATGTGCGCCTACGCGGGCACGGCGACGCTCGTCGGCATGCCGCTCGCCGGCGCGAAGCTCGACGTCGACCTGTGAGCCGACGTCTTCAGCCCGAAGGTCGCGCATCGCCGTGACCCACGGCGGCGACACGATCCCGCAGGAGGACTTCCCGTTCCTCGCGCAGGCCGCCCTCGACGGCAAGCTCGACCTCGCCCGCTTCGTGACGAGCACGATCTCGCTCGACGAGGTGCCGGAGCGCCTACCCCGGATCGGCGAGGGCGGCGAGATCAGGACGGTCGCGGTTCTCTAGCCGGGCTTGCCGAACGTGGCGCGGCGGGCGATATCCGCCTCGTCACCAGGTGACCGTCACGCTCGACGTAGCCGTCCTTGCCGCCGACGCGAGCACGACCGCCTCCTCGTCGAAGGGATTGGACACCCTCCGCGGCGTCGTCGAGGAGACATGGAAGAGCCCTCCTTCGCCCAGCACGCGCGACTCACCGTCCACTTCGACCTCGACCCGGCCGCGGTGGACGAAGTAGAGCTCGTCCTGCGTGTCGTGCCAGTGGCGGAAGCCCTCGTGTCCCGGCGCCATAGACGATCGCCGTTGATCCCGAACGCCTTCACGCCGAGCGCCCTCCGGATCTTGCGGAATCCGGGGCCGCTGCCGAGCTCGTCGAGCGAGCCGAAGGCGTAGCTCACACCGAGCAGGCCTCGGAGGTATGCGCGAGCGGCAACCGGCCGAGCAGCTCGGCCAGCTGCTCGCGCTCCTGCGGCCGAAAACTGCGAGCCGAACAGCTCGTCGATGTCGGCGTTGTGCGACTTCCGAGCCTCCTCGACCTTCCGCAGCGCCCTCGTCGGTCAGGACCGCGTAGGTGACGCGCGCGTCGCTCGCACAGGGCCTCTTCGCGACGAGGCCACAACCCTCGAGCCCGTCGAGCAGGCGCGTGATCCCGGACGCCGTGAGCATCACCTGGCGCGCGATATCGATGCGACGCATCGCATAGCCCTCGGCGTGGTAGAGCTGGATGAGGACGTCGAAGTCGCTCATCGTCAGCCCGTGCTCGGCCTCGAGCCGCGCCGAGACCTCCCGCATCAGCGCTGCGTGAGCGCGCAGGAACCGCAGCCAGGCGACCTCCGTGGCGTCCGAAACTTCTTGTGTGCTCAATACTTGACTAGACAATCTTTTCTCGCTATGATCCTTGCGACCTCAAGTATACGTAAGGAGCAACCCGATGTCCACCATACACCAGCAAGACAGCACCGGCCGGCAGCTGGAGCGCCGACCCGGTCCACTCGAACGTCTCGTTCGAGATCGCCTACGCAGGGACGAACACGTTCCGCGGCGGCTTCCACGAGTACGCGGCCGGTCTGACGGACGGCGTCCTCGAGGGCTCTGCCAAGGTCGCGAGCGTCGACGTGAAGGACGAGCAGCTGAACGGCCACCTCCAGACGCCGGACTTCTTCGACGCCGAGCGCTTCCCGGAGATCACCTTCCGGACGAGCGACCTCGAGCACGGCGAGCTGACGATCAAGGGCGTGACCCGCCCGGTCGCGATCACGGCGTCCGTCTCGGAGCCGAACGTCGATCCGTTCGGCCGCGAGCGCGTCGGCATCACGCTCGAGGCGAAGGTCGACCGCAACGAGTACGGCATCGTGGAACGCCCCGAACCAGGGC
>CAWGVE010000002.1:0-8508 GCA_963825805.1 uncultured Actinomycetes bacterium
GCGGGACGATCGACTGCGAGGCGCGCCTCATCCACGGCGGCCGGACGACGCAGATCTGGGATGCGACCGTGTCCGACGCGGAGGGCCGGCGCATGGCCCTCTTCCGCTGCACGCAGCTGATCCTGCGCTAGCGCCTACCGCCGCTGCGGTAGCCGCGCGCCATGAAGCAGCGGTCGCAGAGCGTCGCCCACGGAGCGGTGCGTGCGCCGCAGACGCGGCAGCGGCCGATCGTCGGATCCTCGATCTCGGCCCGCAGCTCGCGCAGGACGCGGGCGGCAGCGGCCTCCTCGAGCTCCGCCGCGCGCTCGATCGTGACCCCGGCGACGCCCGGGTACTGGAGCGCGAACCAGCGCAGGACCGACGCCTCCCGCGCCGCCTGCTCCGCCTCCTCCAGGCCCGCCGCATCGAGGCGCCGCGGGTCGAGGAGCCAGCCGATCACCGTCTGCTGCGGCTTGTCGCCCGCGACCGCCGCGGCGAGCGCCCCGAGGAGCTGCGCGCCGTCCTCGTCGACGGGCGCCTGCACGAGCTTCCAGACGTCGGCGAGCTCGAGCGTGCGGCGCGCGTGGTGGAGCGCGTCGCGCACGGCGTCGAGCCGCACCAGGAGCGGCTGGATCGACTCGACCTCGAGCCAGCCGTCGACGCTCCAGTAGCGGAGCGCCGCGTGCCGCCAGGCATGGAGAGCCGGCTCGAGCTCGTCGACCCGCCTGACGTTGAGGTCGGAGAGCTGCGGGCGGAGGCGGCCGCTGTCGACCACGCGGTAGCCGAAGTGGCCGTCCTCGATCGCGACGTGCGGGACGAGCGCCGCACGCACGAGCTCCGGGTCGGGATCCGCCCACGGCACGCCGGTCAGGACGCCGACGTGGCCGCGCTCGTGGAAGCCGAAGCGCCCGGCGCGGCCGGCGATCTGGGCGATCTCCCACGGCTCGAGGTCGCGCCGCTCCTTGCCGTCGAACTTCGTCGTCTCGGCGAAGAGAAGCGTCTCGCACGGGAGGTTGACGCCGTGTCCCAGCACGTCGGTCGCCGCACAGACCTCCGCCCGGCCGGCGATGAAGCGGTCGATCTCCTCGCGCCGCGAGGCGAGCGGCATCGCGCCGTAGAGACAGGCGACGGCGCCCGGATGGAGTTGATTCAGCTCGCCGGCGAGGCCGATCACCGCACGCCGGCTGAAGGCGACGACGACCGTGCCCGGGCCGAGGCCGGCGATGCCGCGGCGGCCGAGCCAGTCGAGCGGCGCCTTGCGCTCGAAGAAACGGATCTCGACCTGCGGGAACGCGTGCCGAACGAGCGGCAGCGCCTCGACCGCGCCGAGCAGGAGGATGTTGCGGTACTCGCCGCCGAGCATGAGCCGCGTCCAGGCCGAGCCGCGCTCCTCGTCCTCCGCCCATTGCACCTCGTCGAGCACCAGCGTCTCGCCGTGCGAGGGCGCCATCTCGGCGGTGCAGCAGACGATCGGCGCGCCGGGATTGACCCGCTCCTCGCCGGTGACGAGGCCGACCCGCTCCTCCCCCAGCTCGGCCGCGAGCCGCCGGTGCGCCTCCTGCGCGAGCATCCGCAGCGGCGCCGCGTAGACGCCCTCGCCGCTCTCGACCAGGAAGCGCAGCGCGTCGTGCGTCTTGCCCGAGTTCGTCGGCCCCAGGTGCGCGATCACGGTCTCGGGCTCGACACGCCGCTCGGGCAGCCGGACCGTCAGCTCGGAGACGGGCCTTCGCGCCGGCGGCTGCTGCCTACGCTGATGCCGTTCGCTCCGACTGGGGCGCTTCTGCCGCCCCCGCGCCACTACACCTGCAGGAAGCGGCGCAGCGTCACGGCCGAGCCGGTAGCGCCGAGGAGAAGGCCCGCCGCGAGCAGCGCGAACGCGTTGGCCGTGAAGGAGAGCGCATGCACGTCGTTGCCGGTACCGCCGCCGATGTGCGGCAGGATCGACGGCAGCGCGATCGTCTTCCCGAGCGCCAGCAAGATGACCGCGAGCAGCGAGCCGAGAACCCCGCACGCGAGCCCTTCGAGCATGAACGGACCGCGGATGAACCAGTTCGTCGCCCCCACGAGCTTCATCACCTCGATCTCGCGTCGTCGCGCAAAGATCGAGAGCCGGATCGTGTTCGCGATCAGCAGGGTCGAGGCGACGACGAGCAGGATGACCGCGATCAGGAAGACGATGGAGATCACCTTCGCGATCGTGAGCACGCGTTTGGCGGTCTCGCTCCCCCAGCTCACCGAGTTCACGCCAGGCCAGTTGCCGCTCCGCACGTCCTTGCCGATCAGCGGCGTCGAGGCGGCCTTCAGCGGCACGACGGTGTACGAGTCGGGCAGCGGGTTGCTCGGCAGCGGCGTCGAATAGAGGCCGGGGAACTCCTTCTTCATCTTCGCCTGAGCCTGCTCCTTCGAGACGAAGATCACCTGCTTCACGCGCTTGTCGCTGCGGAGCCTCGCGCCGACGACATACTCCTGTGACTTCGTCGCGTCGCTCGCAAGGTAGACGTGCACCTGCAGCTCGTTCTGGATGTGGTTGCTCCACGAGAGCACCCAGGTGCCGAGGGCGATGAACAGCCCGAGCAGGCACATCCCGATCAGGACGGTCATCGTCGCGGCGACCGTCGTCGAGAGGTTCATCCGGATCGAGGACCACGCCTCGGAGAACAGCAGCCTGAGGCGGATCATTCGGAGGCGTAGCCTCCGCGGCGCTCGTCGCGGGAGAGCCGCCCGTCCTCGAGCGCGATCACGCGCTTGCGCATCTTGTCGACCATCTCGCGGTCGTGCGTGACCATGAGGATCGTCGTGCCGGCGCGGTTGATGCGATAGAGGAGCTGCATGATCCCGACGCTCGTGTCGGGGTCGAGGTTCCCGGTCGGCTCGTCGCAGACGAGCAGCGGCGGGTGGTTGACGACGGCGCGCGCGATCGAGACGCGCTGCTGCTCGCCGCCCGAGAGCTCGTCGGGGAGCGAGTTCATCTTGTTCGCGAGCCCGACCATCGTCATGACCTCCGGCACCTTGCGCCGGATCGAGGCGCGGCTCTCGCCCTGCACCTTGAGGGCGTAGGCGACGTTGTCGGCGGCCGTGCGGCTCGGCAGGAGCTTGAAGTCCTGGAAGACGCAGCCGAGGTTGCGGCGCAGCCGCGGCACATGCGAATGGCGCAGCCGGCCGAGGTCGCGGCCGCCGAGGATGATCCGCCCGTCGGACGGCTCCAGCTCCTTCAGCAGCAGCCGCACGAGGGTCGTCTTGCCCGAGCCGGACGCGCCGACGACGAAGACGAACTCGCCCTTGTCGATGGCGAAGTTGACGTGGTCGAGCGCGGTGACGTCGGGCTCGTAGACCTTCGTCACGTTCTCGAACAGGATCATCGACCCCGTCGCCGGCTTGGCTTCCTCGGCGACCGGCTTCGCCTGCCCGTTCGTCGAAGGCTGTGCGAAAACGGATGTCGGCTGCTCTATCTGTACGTCAGTCACGTCTACCGGTTCAGGTTGGGGCGGGCCAGACGGCCCGGCGCCGGTCGAGTCGTGCGAAGCGGCCTCCACTCTAGCGCAGCTTTCGGCGGACTACGACGGCTCTCCTGCAGTCTGTAACAAGTAAGCGCGGATGAAACCATCGAGGTCGCCGTCGAGGACGCCCTGCGCGTTGCCGACCTCGAAGCCGGTGCGCGCGTCCTTGACCTGCGTGTACGGGTGGAGGACGTAGCTGCGGATCGCGTTGCCGCCGAAGCCCATCGAGACGCCGCCTCGCTCGCGCGCCAGCTCCTGCTCCCGCTCCTCCTCCGCCTTCTCGGCGAGGCGTGAGCGGAGGATCTTCATGGCCGTGTCCTTGTTCGCCGCCTGGCTCCGCTCGTTCTGGACGGCGACGACGATGCCGCTCGGCATGTGCGTGATCCGGACGGCCGAGTCGGTCTTGTTCACGTGCTGGCCGCCGGCCCCCGAGGAGCGGTACGTGTCGATGCGGATGTCGTCGTCGGAGATCTCGATGTCGCCGGCCTCCTCGAGCAGCGGCGCGACGATCACCTGGGCGAAGCTCGTGTGCCGGCGGTGCGCCGCGTCGAAGGGGCTGAGGCGCACGAGCCGGTGCTTGCCGCGCTCGGCCTTGAGGATCCCGTAGGCGTTCTCGCCCCGCACGGTGAACGTCGCCGACTTCATCCCGTACTCCTCGCCCGGGCTCGCCTCGATCACCTCCGTCTTGAAGCCGCGCTGGTCGGCCCAGCGGAGGTACATGCGCAGGAGGATCTCCGCCCAGTCCTGCGCATCGGTGCCGCCCGCGTCGGACTGGATCGTGACGACGGCGTCTCCCCCGTCGTACTCGCCGCCGAAGAGCGCGTCCTCCTGCAGCCGCGAGAGCTCGCCGCGCACCTCGCGCAGTGTCGGCTCGAGCTCCTCGTCGGGGAACGTGCCCGCGCCCTCGCGGAGGAACTCGACGTTGGAGACCAGCTCGTCGTAGCGCTGGAGCTTCCGCTGCGTGCGCTGGTGCTCGGCGCTCAGGCGCGCGGCGCGCTGCTGGTCGTTCCAGAAGTCGGGTTGCGCGAGCTCCTGCTCGAGCTCGTCGAGGCGGGCCTTCAGCGCAGCCGGGTCAAAGGTAACCACGGACCCAGTCGAGCTGGGTCCCGATCTCCTCGAGCCGCTCGTCGAGCGGGATCTGGATCTCGTCGGCCATCCGCTACGCCCCGTGGCACTTCTTGAACTTCTTGCCCGAGCCGCACCAGCACGCTTCGTTGCGGCCGAGCTTCTCGTGCGGGCTCGCATGCACGGTCTGCGGCGCAGCGACCGCGCCGCCGACCGCGGCGGTGCTCACGCCGCCGGTCGAGTGCCGCGTCGATCACATCGGCGCCGGCGCTCGTCTCGTGCTCGTAGTGGAGGTTCGCCCCGTTCCCGCCGCCGTTCGCGCCGGGCTGCGGCACCAGGCCCGCCGGCGTGCCGCCGTCCGGCCCACCGCCCTGCTCGGCGGCGAGCTCGGCATGGAAGAGGTGGAGGACGACCTCGCCACGGATCACGCGCCCGAGCTCGGTGAACATCCGCTCGCCCTCGCCCGTGTACTCGACGAGCGGGTCCTTCTGCGCCATCGCGCGCAGGTGGACGCCCTCGCGCAGCGCCTCCATGTTCTCGAGGTGCTCGCGCCAGCGCACGTCGACGACCTGGAGGACGACGAAGCGCTCGAGCTCGCGCATCAGCTCCGAGCCGAACTCCTCCTCCTTCGCCTCGTACTCGTCGCGCGCGTCGTTCTGGAACTCCTCGATCAGCGCGTCGCGGGAGATCTCGCCCAGATCCTCGCGCAGCTCGGCCGCCGTGATCTCGGTCTGGTACAGACCGGCCATCGCGTTCGTGAGCGCCTCGAGATCCCACTCCTCCGCGTACTCCTCCTCGGTGAAGACATTGACCGTGTCCTCGACGACCTCCTCGATCCAGAGCTTGATCTGCTCGGAGAGGTCCTGTCCCTCGAGCACCTCGCGCCGCTGCTCGTAGATCCGTCCACGGTGCCGGTTGAGGACGTCGTCGTACTTGAGGACGTTCTTGCGCATGACGAAGTTCTGCTCCTCGACCTTCTTCTGCGCGCCCTCGATCTGCTTGGAGAGGATCTTCGCCTCCATGGGCTGGTCCTCCGGGATCTTGAAGCGCTCCATGATCCCGCTGATCCGGTCGCCGGCGAAGAGGCGGACGAGGTCGTCCTCGCCTGAGAGGTAGAAGCGCGTCTCGCCGGCGTCGCCCTGGCGGCCCGAGCGGCCGCGCAGCTGGTTGTCGATCCGGCGCGCCTCGTGACGCTCGGTGCCGACGACGTAGAGGCCGCCGACCTCGAGCACCCCCTCGCCGAGCTTGATGTCGACGCCGCGGCCGGCCATGTTCGTCGCGATAGTCACGGCGCCGCGCTGGCCCGCGTCCTTGATGATCTCGGCCTCCCGCGCGTGCTCCTTCGCGTTGAGGACGTTGTGCTTGACCCCCTTCCGCGTCAGGAGCTGCGAGAGGTACTCCGACGTCTCGACCGCGATCGTGCCGACCAGGACGGGCTGGCCCTTCTGCGTCCGCTCCTCGATGTCCCGCGCGACCGCAGCGAACTTGCCCTCCTTCGTCTTGAACACGAGGTCGTTCTCGTCGGCGCGCGCCACCGCGACGTTCGTCGGGATCTCGACGACGGACAGGTTGTAGATCTCGACGAACTCCTTCTCCTCGGTCTTCGCCGTGCCGGTCATGCCGGCGAGCTTCTCGTAGAGGCGGAAGTAGTTCTGAAGCGTGATCGTCGCCATCGTCTGGTGCTCTTCCTGGATCTTCACGCCCTCCTTGGCCTCGACCGCCTGGTGGAGGCCCTCGCTCCAGCGGCGCCCCTCCATGATCCGGCCGGTGAACTCGTCGACGATCTTCACCTCGTCGTCCTGGATCACGTAGTCGATGTCGACCTGGTAGAGCGACTGCGCCTTGAGCGCCTGGTAGAGGTGGTTGACGAGCTGGGTGTTCTCGGGCGCATAGAGATTGTCGACCCGGATCGCGCGCTCGACCTTGGCAATGCCCTGGGGCGTCACGCCGACCGTCTTGTGCTTCTCGTCGAACTCGAAGTCGGCGCCCGCTTCCTCGGCCGCGCCCTTTGGGTCGCCGGGCGACGAGCGGAACGGGATCAGCTGCTTGGCGACGCGCGCGAAGTCGTAGTACTGCTGGGCGGCCGTCTCCGGCTCGCCGGAGATGATGAGCGGCGTCCGCGCCTCGTCGATCAGGATCGAGTCGACCTCGTCGACGATCCCGTAGGCATGGCCGCGCTGGACGAGCCCTTCGAGCGCGACGGCCATGTTGTCGCGCAGGTAGTCGAAGCCGAACTCCGAGTTCGTCCCGTAGGTCACGTCGGCCGCGTAGGCGGCCTTCCGCGCCTCGAAGGACATCATCGTCTCGATGAAGGCGACCTTCATCCCGAGCGACTCGAAGACGGGCCGGTTCCACTCGGCGTCGCGCTGGGCGAGGTAGTCGTTGACGGTGACGAGGTGCGCGCCGCGGCCGGCGAGGCCGTTGAGGTACAGCGCGGTGCTCGCGACGAACGTCTTGCCCTCGCCCGTCTTCATCTCGGCGATGTCGCCCTCGTGGAGGACGATGCCGCCCATCAGCTGCACGTCGAACATGCGCTGGTTCGACGCGCGCTTGCGGGCCTCGCGAACGGCCGCGAACGCCTCGAAGACGAGGTCGTCGAGACTCTCGCCGTTCTCGAGCCGCTGCCGGAACTCCGCCGTCTTGCCCTGGAGCTCGGCTTCGGACAGCTTCTCGAACTCGGGCTCGAGGGAGGTGATGTACGCCGCCTGCTCCTGGAGCCGCTTCAGGCGCCGTCCCTCGCCGGCGCGCAGGAACTTCTCGAATCCACCAGTCGGATCGGGCATGCAGCAAGGGTAGCGGCCTACAACGCCGTGACCCGGACCTCCCAGAGGTCGTCGTCCAGCCGCTCGGCCTTGACGAAGAAATCCGCCCCCCGCGCTCGCCCAGCCGCTCGAGCTCGGGCGCCCGCCCCATGCTCGGCTCGCCGTCGACCCGGAGCTCCTGCCAGGAGTCCTTGCGCGAGAGCTCCAGCGTGTCGGCGCGCGGGAAGCTGAAGCGGTGCACGTCGATCCGGTTCGCGCGCACCGCCCAGAGATCGCCTGACTGGCGTGCAGCGCCGCCCGGTACGGCGGCTCGAGCTCCTGCTCGACCGCGTCGGCGAGTGCGGAGACGTCGGCGTCTCCCTCCTCCTCGTCGATCAGCACCTCGCCGCCGGCGAGTGTCGTGAAGGCGATCGTGTCTCCGCTGAGGCCGGGCGCGTCACGGTCACCGAGGTGTCCCAGTCGGCCTGGCCGACCGCCGGCCGCTCGGGACGCCGACGGCTCGAGCCGCGCTCGCGGCGTCGCGAGCTGAAGCCGGCCGAGGCCCGCCTCGCGGAGGAGCTGGTCGTTGTACGTCTCGCGCTGCGCCGGAAAAGCCCCACAGTCGGGCTACCGCTAGATTTCGGTGGCGCTCGCCTCGGCCGGATTCTCGGGCTCCTTGAAATGCTTGCGTCCGCCCACGCGCTTGTCGTGGATGTCCTTCACCTGGCGGACGAGCTTGTCCGCGAGCTGGTCGATCGCGGCCTTCATGTCGCGCGCCGTCTCGTGTGCCCGCAGCGTGTGCCCCTTGAGGTGGACGATCGCCTCCGCGACCTGCGACTCGGCGATCGACGGGTTCTTCTCCACCGCTAGCTCGATCTCGACCTCCGTCGACTCGTGCACGCGACGGTCGAGCTTCTGGAGCTTTCGCTCGGCGTACTCCCGGATCGAGTCGGTCACCTCGAGGTTCTTGCCTTTGACCTGAAGCTGCATCGGCGCCTCCCCTGTCGTCTTGCTGCGATCCGGTCTAACCCTACTCGGGCCGCGGCGCATCCGCATCTATCCGCGGCGCAGGGCACGCGCAAACGCGACGGCCTCGACGCGGCGGGCACCGGCCTTCCGAAGCGCGGTCGCGGCGGCGGAGGCGGTGCGCCGGTCGTGTAGACGTCGTCGATCACCGCGACCCGGCGAGGCGCGGCGCCGGTCGCGCGGAAGGCCCCGCGGACGGT
>CAWGVE010000003.1:0-21125 GCA_963825805.1 uncultured Actinomycetes bacterium
ATGTTATGTTGGCACGCGTTCAGTTACGTCCTCTCTGCCCACGGTCGGATCGCGCGTAGCCAGTCGAGCGCGACGCGGTTCTGTACCGGCGGGGAGAAGGTCACGCGCCCGGACTCGATCGCCTCGATCGCCGGACGCGCGAGGTCGTCCATGGCGCACCACCATTGCAAGGAGACCAGCGGCTGGATGCGCGTCCCCGAGCGCTCGCAGTGGCCGACGGAATGGCGGTAGCTCTCACGCTTCTCGAGCAGGCCCTCCTCCCGCAGCCAGGTGATCACGTACTCGGCTGCCTCGTCCTCGGTGAGGCCGATCAGCTTTTCCGGAATATCGCCCGTCATGCGGCCGTCGAGCCCGATCACCGCCGGCTCGGGCAGGCCGTGATCGCGGCCGATTTCGAAGTCGACCGGGTCGTGGCCGGGCGTGATCTTGAGGGCGCCGGTGCCGAACTCACGCTCCACCCGCTCGTCGGCGATCACCGGGACGTGCCTGCCGACGACGGGGACGATCACGTCCTTGCCGACGAGCTCGCGATAGCGCTCGTCGTCGGGATGCACGGCGACGGCGACGTCGGCCAGGATCGTTGCCGGCCGCACCGTCGCGATCGTGATGTGTCCGCTGCCGTCGGCGAGCGGATAGTGCGCGTACGTGAGGGCGTCGTCGACCTCGATGTGCTCGACCTCGAGATCGGAGATGGACGTTCGGCAGTCACTGCACCAGTTGACGATGCGGTTGTCGCGGTAGAGCCAGCCGCGCTCGTAGAGGTGGACGAAGAACCGCATCACTGCGCGCACGTAGGCGTCGTCCATCGTGAACCGCTCGCGCTCGTAGTCCAGGGAGCAGCCGAGCCGCCGGAACTGGCCCATGATCACGCCGCCGTACTCCCGCAGCCACTCCCACACGCGCTCGACGAACGCCTCGCGGCCGAGGTCGAATCGCGACGTCCCCTCCTTGCGGAGCTGTTTCTCCACCACCGCTTGAGTGGCGATTCCGGCGTGGTCGTAGCCGGGCTGCCAGAGCGCGTTGAAGCCCCGCATCCGGTGCCAGCGGATCAGCGCGTCCTGGATGGAGCCGTTCAGGGCGTGCCCCATGTGAAGGGCTCCCGTGACGTTCGGAGGCGGGACTGCGATTACGTAGGCCGGCTTCTCCGAGGCGGGATCGGCCGCGTAGAGCCGCTCCTCCTCCCAGATCTTCTGCCAGCGCTCCTCGACGCCCTGCGGTGTGTAGAGCGTTTCCATCGGGCGGATGCGGTCAGGCAGCGACTATGAGGAGACCTTAGCGGTCGCGCGCTTCGGCTGCGGCCAGGAGCCGCCGACCTGCTCGAGGATCGCCTCGAGCAAATCGAACGAGGAGAGGACGTGGTCGCGGGCGAGCGCCCGCGCGCCTTGCGGGCTGCCGGCCGCGAGCGCCTGCCGGATCGCGCGGTGCTGCTCGGCGTTCTTCGCGTACAGGCCGTCGATCGAGTGGTCTCCCGGCGCCCAGACGGCGGGGCCGGAGAACGAGCGGCGGGAGCTCTTCGCGAGCTGCTCGACGAGCGGGAGGTCTGCGACCCGGTAGATGACGTCGTGGAAGGCGTGGTTGGCGCGCACCCAGTCGCCGGTGATCGAGCGCCGCGCCTCGCCCGGCTCGCGGGCGCGGAGGTCTTGCGAAATCCTCGCGAACTGCTGCTCTGCATTTTCGAGCTCGGAGAGAACCTCCGGAGTCATCTTCCCCGCTGCGACCTCGGTGGCGAGCGCCTCGAGCTCGGCGCGGACCATGAACGCCTCGTGCAGCTCCTCCCGCGAGATCGTGCGCACGCGGACGCCGCGGTTCGGGACGAAGGAGACGAGCCCGAGGGCGGCGAGCCTGCGGAGCGCCTCGCGGATCGGCGTGCGCGAGACGTCGAACTGCTCGGAGAGCTGCTCCTGGCGGAGCACGGTGCCGGGCTCGAGCTCGCCGGAGACGATCGCCTCCTCGATCACGAGCGCGATGTCGTCGGCCTTCGTGCTGTCAAGGCTCATGCGCCGAGTGTATGCCGCGTCTTGCGGCTACTCGTTGTCGTGGTCGCGCTCGCAGAAGTCCGGGCAGGTGCACTCGGCGAGCTCGGCGGTGCACGGCGCATCCGCGTCTAGCCGCTCTTCCCGCTCTTCCTCCGTCTGGATCAGCGTCTCGCTCATTTCGTCTCCTCAGTCGAGTCGTTCGTAGGCCGGCAGGGTCAGGAAGTCCACGAGCTCCTGTGACAGTGCCACCTCCGCGAAGAGCCGCTTCGCCTCGTCGCCGGCGTCGACGGCGGCGATCTCGTCGCGCACCTGCTTCTCGTCGACCCGGCCGTGGTGGACCCACTGCCAGATCTGGGAGCGGGAGATCTCGGCGGTCGCGGCGTCCTCCATCAGGTTGTCGATCGCCGCAGCTCCGACTCCGTGCAGCCAGGAGTCGAGGTAGCGGACTCCGACCGAGACGTTGGTGTGCACGCCGGCGTCGGTGACCTCGCCGGGCGTATCCGGGATGGACAGCAGCGCAGCCTCGTCGGGCGTGACGTCCTCGCGCAGCCGCTCGAGCTGGTTCGGCCGCTCCCCGAGCGCGCCGTCGAAGACCTCGGTGCAGACCGGCACGAGATCCGGGTGCGCGACCCAGCTGCCGTCGAAGCCGTCGCCCGACTCGCGCTCCTTGTCCTCGCGCACCTTCGCGAGCGCGGTCTCGTTCGCCTCGGCGTCCTTCCGCGACGGGATGACCGCGGCCATGCCGCCGATCGCGTGCGCACCTCGCTTGTGACAAGTTGCCACAAGCAGATCCGTATAGGCACGCATGAAGGGGACCGTCATCGTCACCTGGATGCGGTCGGGCAGCACCCAGTCCCGGGCCCGGAACTTCTTGATCGCGCTGAAGATGTAGTCCCAGCGGCCGGCGTTGAGCGCGCAGCCCCAGTCGCGCAGCTCGTGGAGGATCTCCTCCATCTCGAAGGCGGCGAGGATCGTCTCGACGAGGACCGTGCATCGGATCGTGCCGTGCGGGAGACCGAGCTCCCCTTCGGCCAGCTCGAAGGCGTCGGCCCACAAACGCGCCTCGAGGTGCGACTCGAGCTTCGGCAGGTAGAAGTACGGCCCGCTGCCGCGCTCGAGCTGCTCGCGGGCGTTGCGCGCCATGTGCAGGCCGAAGTCGAAGAGCGAGGCGGAGACGGGCTCGCCGTCGACGAGCACGTGACGCTCGGGCAGGTGCCAGCCGCGGGGCCGGATCAGGAGCGTCGCGATTTCCTCGTCGAGGGTGTACGTCTTGTCGGGCGTCTCGAGGGAGATCTGGCGCCGAACCGCGTCGTAGACGTTCCGTTGTCCCTCGACGACGTTGGCCCAGGTGGGCGAGAGCGCGTCCTCGTAGTCGGCCATGAAGACGCGGGCGCCGGAGTTGAGGGCGTTGATCATCATCTTCCGGTCGACGGGGCCTGTGATCTCGCAGCGGCGGTCGCGGAGGTCGGCCGGCGCCTCGGCGACGCGCCACTCCGTGTCGCGGATGTCCGCGGTCTCGGGCAGGAAGCGCGGCAGCACGCCCGCGTCGAGCTCCGCCTGCCGCTCGCGCCTCCGCTCGAGCAGCTCGCGGCGGCGCGGGTTCAGCTCGCGGTGCAGGCGCGCGACGAGATCGAGCCCGTCCCGCGTGAGGACCGACTCGTCGGCCGGGGCGAGGATCTCGACGTCCGCCAGGGCGCTCACGCCGGCTCCTTCGTGAATTGGGCCTCCTCCGTGGAGCCCTTCAGGGCGAGCGTCTCGCTCTCGGGCGCGACGGCCTGCGTGACGAGGTCGAAGTAGCCGGCGCCGACCTCGTGCTGGTGGCGCGTCGCCGTGTAGCCGAACTCCTCCAGCTCGAACTCCCGCTGCTGCAGCCGGACGTACGCGGGCATCTGCTCCTCGACGTAGCCGCGGGCAAGCTCGAACATCGAGGCGTTGAGCGAGTGGAAGCCGGCGAGCGTGATGAAGAGGAAGCGGTAGCCCCACTCGCCGAGCGTGTCCTGGAAGGCCGCGATCTGGTCGTCGTCGAGGTGCTTGCGCCAGTTGAAGGACGGCGAGCAGTTGTAGGCGAGCGGCTTGCCCGGGAAGCGCTCGTGGATCGCCTCCGCGAACTCCCGGGCCTCGCCGAGATCCGGCGTCGAGGTCTCGAACCAGACGAGGTCGGCGTACGGCGCGTAGGCGAGGCCGCGCGAGATCGCCGCATCGATCCCGTCGCGCACGCGGTAGAACCCCTCCGCCGTCCGCTCGCCCGTGACGAAGTCGCGGTCGTATTCGTCCACGTCGCTCGTGAGCAGGGCGGCGGACAGTGCATCCGTGCGCGCCACGAGCACGGTCGGGACGCCGCAGACGTCGGCCGCAAGCCGCGCCGCGTTGAGCGTGCGGATGAAGTGCTGCGTCGGCACGAGCACCTTGCCACCGAGGTGGCCGCACTTCTTCTCGGAGGCGAGCTGGTCCTCGTAGTGGACTCCCGCCGCGCCCGCGGCGATCATCGCGCGCATCAACTCGTAGGCGTTGAGCGGCCCTCCAAAGCCGGCCTCGGCGTCGGCGAGGATCGGAGCGAGCCAGTGTGTCCCGTTCCGCCCCTCGGCCCAGTCGATCTGGTCGGCGCGGAGGAGCGCGTTGTTGAGGCGGCGGACGACCGCCGGCACGCTGTTGACCGGATACAGGCTCTGGTCGGGGTAGGTCGCGCCGGCGAGGTTGGCGTCGGCGGCGACCTGCCAGCCGGAGAGGTAGATCGCCTCGAGCCCGGCGCGGACCATCTGCACGGCCTGGCCGCCGGTGATGGCGCCGAGCGCGCGGACGGGCGCGTCGGCGCCGATCAGCTGCCAGAGGCGCTCCGCACCGAGCCGCGCGAGCGTGTTCTCCTCGACGACGGAGCCGCGGAGGCGCACGACGTCCTCGGCGCCGTACGTCCGCTCGATCCCGCGCCAGCGCTCGTCGTCACGCCACCGGGACTCGAGTTGCCGGGCCGCCTCCTGGATCATCTACGCCTCCTCGACATGGATTTCGGATCCAAGTTGTACCACGGACAGCGGTTGTTACACCTCTGAAGGGCGGAATCCGGCCGGTTTGGGATCCAGACTAGAGCCGGTAGTAGCGATAGACGACCTCGGCGACGCAGACGGGCTTGTCGCCGCCGTCCCGCTCGATCGTCGCCGTCATCGTCACCTCGCGGCCCCAGTCCTCTTCCCTGAGCGACTCGACTCGGAACGTCCCCCGTACGCGCGAGCCCGAGGGGACAGGCGCGGGGAAGCGGACGCGGTTGAGGCCGTAGTTGAGCGCCATGCCGGCGCCGGGGTCGTCGTGCGGCAGCACCTCGTACGACATGGCCGGCAGGAGCGAGAGCGTCAGGTAGCCGTGCGCGACCGTGCCGCCGAACGGGGTCTGCGCCGCCATCTCCGGGTCGACGTGGATGAAGTTGTGGTCGTCCGTCGTGTCGGCGAAGGCCTGGATCTTCTCCTGCGGCACGTCGATCCACGACGAGGGCCCGAACTCCTTGCCGACCTCGATGGCGCTGGTCACGGACGTAACGCTACGCGAGTTGCGCCAGGAAGGCTCGACGGTCCCGTCAATTGACCATGGCTATACATGGACAGATGGCCATGTCGATCCATGTCCTGCTTACGAACGGGCAGCACGAGTTCCTTCGGAACGAATCGGCTCGCAGCGGCCTGCCCATGGCGGAGCTCGTCCGGCGAGCGCTCGATGCGACCTATCCGCTCCCGCCGAGGCGGCACGTTGGAGGCTTCGAGCTCAACGTTGGGCTGTGGCGCCGACTCGACGCCGCGGTGACGGGCCGCCGCCTTCGGCGCGTCGACTGACTATGCGGTCTGCTCGACCGGCTCGTCCGGCTCATCGCCGGCGTCGGCCCCGCCGCTCGTGACGAGCGTGGGACGGATGCCCTGCGCGATGCACTCCTTCGTGATCACGCACTTCGTGACGTCGCGCCGGGAGGGCAGCTCGAACATCACGTCGAGCAGCGCACCCTCGATGATGGAGCGGAGCCCGCGGGCGCCGGTCTCGCGCTCGAGCGCGCGGTCGGCGATCTCCCACAATGCGTCGTCGGTGAAGACCAGCTCGATCCCGTCGTAGCCGAAGAAGCGCTGGTACTGCTTGATGAGCGCGTTCTTCGGCTCTTCGAGGATCTGGACGAGATCCTCGCGCCGGAGCTGGTGCACGGCGGAGATGACCGGGAGCCGGCCGATGAACTCCGGGATCAGCCCGAAGTTGAGGAGGTCCTCCGGCATCACTTCCGCGAGCAGCTCCGACGACTCGACGTCGTGCTTCGAGCGGATGTCGGCGCCGAAGCCGAGCGCGTTCTTGCCGATCCGCCGCGAGATGATCTTGTCGAGCCCCGCGAACGCGCCGCCGCAGATGAAGAGGATGTTCGTCGTGTCGATCGAGAGGAACTCCTGGTGCGGGTGCTTGCGCCCGCCCTGCGGCGGCACCGAGGCCACCGTCCCCTCGAGGATCTTCAGCAGCGCCTGCTGCACGCCCTCGCCCGACACGTCGCGCGTGATCGACGGGTTGTCCGCCTTGCGCGCGATCTTGTCGACCTCGTCGATGTAGATGATCCCCGTCTCGGCCTTCTTGATGTCGAAGTCCGCGGCCTGGATCAGCTTGAGGAGGATGTTCTCGACGTCCTCGCCGACGTAGCCGGCCTCGGTCAGGGCGGTCGCGTCGGCGATCGCGAACGGCACGTTCAGGATCCGCGCGAGCGTCTGCGCGAGCAGCGTCTTGCCGCAGCCCGTCGGGCCGAGCAGCAGGATGTTCGACTTCTGGAGCTCGACGTCGTCCTCCTCCTGCCCCATCTGGACGCGCTTGTAGTGGTTGTAGACGGCGACCGACAGCGTCCGCTTCGCCTCTTCCTGCGAGACGACGTAGTCGTTGAGGACGGCGTAGATGTCGCGCGGGCGCGGCAGATTGTCGAGGTCGAGCTGGGCCGGGCTCGTCAGCTCTTCGTCGATGATCTCGTTGCAGAGATCGATGCACTCGTCGCAGATGTAGACGCCCGGGCCGGCGATCAGCTTCTTCACCTGGCGCTGGCTCTTGCCGCAGAAGCTGCAGAGGAGCTGCTCGTTGCCGTCGGTTGCGCGTGCCATATCTCTTCTTCTACCTCGGTTCGGCCGTTTCGTCTACGTCTGGCGCCCTAGCGGTGCGCGATCACCTGGTCGACGATCCCGTACTGCTCGGCCTCGTCGGCGGTCATGTAGTAGTCGCGCTCCATGTCCTTCGAGATCTTTTCGATCGACTGGTTCGAGTGGTGGGCGATGATCTCCTCCAGGCGCCGCTTGAGGTTGATCGTCTCGCGCGCCTGGATCTCGATGTCGGTGCCCTGGCCCTGGAAGCCGCCCGAGACCTGGTGGATCAGGATCTTGGCATTCGGCAGCGCCGTCCGCTTTCCCTCTGTGCCGGCACCGAGAAGCAGCGCGCCCATCGACATCGCGATCCCGACGCACGTCGTCGCGATGTCGGGCTTGATGAACTGCATCGTGTCGTAGATCGCGAGCCCCGAGTAGACCGAGCCGCCCGGCGAGTTGATGTAGAGGTTGATGTCCTTGTCGGGGTCCTCGGACTCGAGATGGATCATCTGGGCGACGATCAGGTTCGCGACCTGGTCGTCGATCGGAGTGCCGAGAAAGATGATCCGCTCGTTGAGCAGACGCGAGTAGATGTCGAAGAAGCGCTCCCCGCGCGAGGTCTGCTCGATGACGGACGGGATGACGAGATTCGACGGCGGGTTCATGTGCGTGCTCCTTCGCTCTGCTGCTGGTCGGGGGTCCAGAGTTTCGTGTCGCCCGGTGGATTCTCCTTGTCGGGCGTCCAGATTGCGTCGCGAGCCTCGGCCTGCGCCAGCGGGATGCGCTGCACCTCGGCGGCGACACGGTCGAGCGCGTTGCGCAGCCGGAGGTCCTCGCGCAGCGTCTCGAAGCGGCCGCTCTCTCGCAGGACCGCGAGCGTCTCGTCGGCGTCGTCGCCGAGCGCCTCGGCCTGCTCGCGCACGAGCTCCTCGACCTCGGCGTCGGGCACCTCGAGCCCGAGCTGGTCTGCGACGGCATCGAGGACGAGCTCGCGCGCGACCGAGCGCTGCGCCTCTTCGGAGAGGCGCGCCAGAAGCTCCTCGGGCTGCTGGCCCGTCATAGCGAGGAAGGCGTCGAGCTGCACGCCGCGCGCTTCGACCTGGCGGGCGAAGCCGCGCAGCAGCTCGCGGGTCCGGGCCTCGACGAGCGGCCCGGCGGCCTCGACCTTCGACGCCGCGACGAGCGCGTCGGCGACCGCGGCGCGGAACCGCGTCTCGGCCTCCTCCTCGATCTGCTCGCGCAGCCGCGACTCGATGTCGGCCCGCAGGTCGGCCAGCGTCTCGAACTCGCTGGCGGAGCGGGCGAGGTCGTCGTCGAGCGGCGGCAGCACCTTCTCCTTGATCTCCTTGACCGTGGCGGCGACCGACTGCGTCGAGCCGTCCGCGAGCTCGAACGACATCTCCTTCGTCTCGCCGGCGCCCAGGCCGACGAGGCCCTGCTCGATCTCCTCCACGACGGCGCCCCGCCCCAGCTCGATCACGTAGTCGCGCCGGGTCTCGCCGTCGTCGCCGACCAGGTCGACGATGACGGTGTCGTCGGCGGCAACCGGCCGGCCCTCGACCGGGACGAGCTCTGCGACCGTCGCCCGCAGCGCGTCGAGCTCCGCCTCGACGAGCTCCTCGGGCACCTCGACCTCGTCGGCGCCGACCTCGAGCTCCTTCCAGTCGGGCAGCTCCGGCTTCGCCTGCACGGCGACCGTCGCGGTGAACTCCCAGTCCTGCTCGTCCGACGTGGGAAGCTCGAAGTCGTACTGCGGCTGCTCGACGGGCCGCAGCCGCGTGCGGGCCGCAGCGTTCCAGAACCAGCCGCCGATGTGGCTCTCGACCGCCTCGGTCATCAGCCGCTCCTTGCCGATCCGCTGGAGCAGCACCTGGCGCGGCACCTTCCCCTTGCGGAAGCCCGGCACCTTGATGCTCTGGGAGAGGTCGTCGGCCGCGTGCTCGACAGCGTGGTGCACGTCGTGCGACGGCACCTGGACCGTCAGTCGGACACGGTTCTCCGGCAACTCCTCGACCTGCGCCATCACGCGGACCATTCAAGCAGGGAGCGGGCGGACGAGGTCGAACGACGAGCCGTGAGCGGGTGGACGCTGACCCTCCTGGGCGGTGCCGGAGCGATCTGGACGGCGATCCTGTCGGCCATGGTCTACGCCGTCCGCGTCCGCGCTTAGGGGAGGGCCCATGCGGGCGGAGGGATTCGAACCCCCAAGCTCGTAAGAGCACCGGCCCCTAAAACCGGCGTGTTTACCAGTTCCACCACGCCCGCGCGTTCGCCGCACAGTCTAGAGTCGCGCCGGGAATGCGGCCCGAGGACATCTACGCGCTGACGAGCGTCGGCGACCCACGCCTGTCGCCGGACGGCAACCGTGTCGCGTACGTCGTCAACCGGATCGACGGCGAGGCGAACCGCTACCGCTCGGCGATCTGGGTCGCCCAGCTCGACGGGGCCGAGGAGCCGCGGCAGCTCACGTCGGGCGAGCGAAGCGACGGCTCGCCGCGCTGGTCCCCCGACGGACGCTGGCTCGCCTTCGTCTCCAACCGCGACGGCGAGGAGGAGAAGGCGCCGGCCCAGCTCTACGTGCTGCCGGCCGACGGCGGCGAGCCGCGACGGCTGACCGACGGCAAGGAAGACGTCGACTCGATCGCCTGGTCGCCGGGCTCGCGCCGGATCGCGTTCACGCGCCGGGTGCAGGACGCCGCGTACGAGGAGGAGGACGAGCGCCGCCGGCAGCCGCGACGCTTCACGCGCCTCTTCTACAAGCTCGACAGCGTCGGCTGGACGGGAGACCGCCGCAAGCACGTCTTCGTCGTCGACCTGGAGGGCGGCGAGCGGCAGCTCACGGACGGCGATTGCGAGGACGGCGAGCCGGCCTGGTCGCCCGACGGCGGCCGGATCGTCTTCTCCTCGCTGCGCGGCGACCGCTGGGATGTCGAGCTCGTCGACGCGCTGTACGAGCTCGACGTCGACGCCGAGGGTGCCGAGCCGCGACGGCTGACGCAACCGGACGAGTCCGGCAGCATGGCGTCGTTTTCCCCCGACGGCTCGCTCATCGCCTACCGGCACGAGCCGGAGGACGGGACCTACCCGCACCACGGCCAGATCGCCGTCATGCGCGCGGACGGCAGCGACCGGCGGCTGCTCACGACCTCGCTCGACCGCCAGTGCACGCCGTACCCGCTCGTGCGCGAGCCCGTCTGGGACGGCGACCGCATTGTGTTCCGAGTCGAGGACGGCGGCAACGTCCACATCTACAGCGTGTCCGCGGACGGCTCGAGCGAGCCGGCGCTGCTCGTCGGCGGCGAGCAGTCGATCGGGCTCTACGACCTCCGCGACGGCCGGCTCGTCTACACCGCGAGCACCTCGACGCGCCCGCACGAGCTCTTCGGCGAGGACGGGAAGCGGATCACGTCCGTCTGCGACGACTTCGTCGCGGGCTGCCGGCCGGCCGAGGTCGAGCGCTTCGCCGCCGTCTCGTCCGACGGGACCGAGGTCGACGCCTGGCTCGTGCGGCCCTCGGACTTCGACGAGACGCGGCGGTATCCCGTGCTCCTCACGGTCCACGGCGGGCCGTTCACGCAGTACGAGACGGGCTTCTTCGACGAGGTCCAGGTCTACGCGGGCGCGGGCTACTGCGTCCTCTATGCGAACCCGCGCGGCGGCTCGGGCCACTCGGAGGAATGGGGACGCGCGATCCGCGGCCCCGGCGACGGCGCAGGCCCCGGCTGGGGCACGGTCGACTACGAGGACCTGATGGGAGTCGTGGACTCCGCCCTCGAGCGGTTCCCGTTCCTCGACGGCGATCGGCTCGGCGTGCTCGGCGGCTCGTACGGCGGCTTCATGACCTCGTGGATCGTCGGTCACACCAACCGCTTCAAGGCGGCGCTGTCGGAGCGCGCGGTCAATCAGCTCGTGAGCGCGTTCGGGTCGAGCGACGTGTTCTGGATCTTCGAGCGGCAGTTCGGCGGGCCGATGTGGGAGCACGTGGACGACTGGCTGAAGATGTCGCCGGCGACCTATGCGCGCGAGATCGAGACGCCGCTGCTCGTGGTCCACTCCGAGAACGACCTGCGCTGCAACGTCGAGCAGGGCGAGCACCTGTTCACGCTCCTCCGCCTGCTCGGCAAGGAAGTCGAGATGCTGCGCTTCCCCGGCGAGAGTCACGAGCTCTCGCGGTCGGGGTCGCCCGTTCACCGCGTGCAGCGGTTCGAGGCGATCCTCGAATGGTTCGGCCGCTACCTCTCGCCCAACGGGGCCTGATGCGCCGGCTGGCGGCCGCGGCGGGAGTGTTCGCGCTCGTCCTCGCCGTCCTCCTCGCCGCCGTGGGCCAGCTGGGCAAGATCGACCGTCAGACGCTGGTCGCCGTCCTCGCCAGTGCTGCGGTGGCCGCGGTCGTCGCCGCTGTGACGCAGGGGCGAAAGGACGGTCCACGGGATCACGAGTAGCCCGCCGGCCGCGCAGATCCACAGCGTCGGGTGGAGCCCGACCGCAGTCGCGACGGCGCCGCCGAAGAGCGAGCCGAGCGGCTTGGCGCTCTGCGTGAGGAAGCTCATCGCGCCCGCCGTCCGGCCGTACAGATGCTCAGGCGTCGTCGCCTGCCGCAGCGCCGCGGTGTTCACGTCGAAGAGCATCACGGCGATGCCGCCGACGGCCTCCGCGACGGCGAGGATCGCCACAGCGAGCCACGCGGGCTGGCCGGGGGAGGCGAGCGGCACGATCGCCAGCGCAGGCGGGAAGCCGATCGTCGCGAGCATGATCGTCTTCCCCGCGCCGAAGCGGCGCGAGACCCGCGGCGCAAGCTGCGTGCCGAGCAGCGCTCCGACCGCGCCGAACGCGAAGACGAGGCCGATCAACCCGGCGCTCAGGTGGAGCCCCCTCACCGCGTAGAGCACGAGCACCGCGTAGATCGCCGCGCCGAAGAAGTTCAGCGTCGCCGCGCTGCCCGCGATCGCCCGCTGCAGCGGGTCGTCGCGGACGTAGCGGAGGCCGAGGGCGAGGTCGTGCCGGAGAGAGGGCCCGCGTTCGAGTCGCCGCTCCGGCTCGGGCGCGCGGATCGAGCGCAGGGCAAGCGCGGAGACGAGGAACGAGACGGCGTCGACGAGGATCGCGAACGGCGCGGTCACGGCCTGTACGAGGACGCCAGCGAGCGACGGGCCGGCGATCTGCGCGGTGGCGTAGCTCCCCATCAGCTTGGCGTTCGCGTCGATCAGCTGCTCACGCGGCACGAGCACGTTGAGATAGGAGCCCCAGGCGACGTTGAAGGCGAGCGTCAGGCAGCCGGCCGCGAAGGCGACGACGAAGAGCTGGCCGAGCGACAGAACGTGGAGGACAGCCGCCACGGGAACCGAGAGGAGAATCGCCGCGCGGCCGAGGTCTGCGGCGACAAGGATCCAGCGCCGCCGGAGCCGGCGGTCGACCCACACGCCGACGAGCAACGCGAACGCGATCCAGGGCGCCATGCCCGCAGCCGCGAGAAGGCCCATCTGGAACGCGGTCGCGTTGAGGGTGAGCACCGCCGCGAGCGGCAGCGCAAGCTCCGTCACCTCCGAGCCGAAGACGGAGACCGTCTGGCCGGCCCAGAGCCGCATGAAGTCACGCCGGCGCCAGAGGCTCATTGCTCGTTCGGGACGCCGAAGCTCGCCCACCACACGTCGACCGCGTCGTCCGGCGCGTCCTTGCGGTCGTTCTTGAAGTACGGCTCGAGCAGGTCGAAGATCCTCGCGCCCAGCTCCTGCCCCTCGGCCGCCGTGAGCCGCAGCACGGCCTGCGAGTACATCGGCTCCGGCCACTCGTCGGACGGCGAGGCGAGGTACCGCTGGAGCAGCCGGAAGTCGCGGGCGAGGAACGTGCCGGCGAGCGCGCGCGCGGCATCGGAGTCGCTGCCGCCCGACCACTGGAGCCCGCGCGCGACCTTCTGCCACGGCCGCTCCTTCCCGTTGCCGGCCTCCGCGCGCTCGACGAAGCCGTGCTTCGCGAGCGTCCTGAGGTGATAGCTGCACGACTGCGGGCTCTCGCCGACGCGCTCCGCACACTGCGTCGCGGTGAGAGGCCCTGCGCTGAGCGCGGCGAGCAGGTCGAGGCGCACGGGATGAGCCAGCGCCCGCATCGCGTGCGGGTCGGTGATCTCGAGCTGGTCGCGGCGGTTCTTCTTGAAAGACATCTTTCGCAAGAAGTCTTTCATATATTCGGCCGTCCGTCAAACGTGGCCCGGGATCGCGAAATGAGGACCCCGCGCTGACCGCGAGCCGCGCGGGGTCCTCGGCCGCGCGGATTGGGCCCCCTCCAGAGGACCCCCTCCCAATCTGCAGCAGCCGCCCCAGCGTGCTTCCCCGCCGTGAGACGCCGTATGACGCAGACGGGTCAATCCCCTCGCCGAACGGGCGCCGGGAATAACAGCGGCTCGCGGGAGTCCTTCCCGGATGACAGCAGCTATCGCAATGCGATGGCGAAACGCATCCGGAAGGAGCACGCAATGAAGGGCTTGGTTCTCACAATCGGCGCCGTCGCCGCCGCGTTCTCGCTCATGTTCGGGCTGAGCGTCGCCTCGGCGTCGTCGAGCTCGGCGGCCGCCGGCACGAAGGTCGGCGTCGCCGGCTCGGACCTGGGGCGGATCCTCGTCGACGCACGCGGCCGCACCCTGTACCTCTTCGCGAGGGACCGGAACGGCAAGAGCGCCTGCTCGGGCTCGTGCGCCGTCTACTGGCCGCCGCTGATCGCAGCGGGCAAGCCGCTCGCGGTCGCGGGCGCGAAGGCGTCACTGCTCGGCACGACCCGCCGGGCCGACGGCCGTCGGCAGGTCACGTACCGCCATCACCCGCTCTACCGGTACTCAGGCGATACGCAGAAGGGCCAGGCCGACGGCCAGGGCCTCGACCTCTCCGGCGGGAAGTGGTGGGTGCTCTCGCCCGCCGGCAACAAGATCGTGAAGACCGCCTCCTCCGCGGGAAGTGGCGGCGGCGGCGGCTACTAGACACCGCTCGGGGCCGCCTGAACGAAGGCGGCCCCAACCGATCCCTCGCCCAATGCGAAAGAAGGGACTGTGACCATGAACCAGCAAGTCCGCGAGCCGTTCGTTCAGCCCCGCCGCGAGCTCGCACGCCGCGCCAGCGGCGGGATCGAGGTGGCGCTCTACTGGAGCCCACTCGACAACAGCACGACGGTCGAGGTCTGGGACGCCTCCACCGAGGAGACGCTCGTCTTCGCCGTCGCGCCGGACCGCGCCCTCGAGGCCTTCTACCATCCGTTCGCGCAGCTCGCCACGTCGCTCGACGAGCTCGCCACGGTCGCCGACGAGTGAGAGTTGGGGCGTGCACGTTGCAAGCAGGCCGCCGCGTATTCCCGCCAAACAGGGACGAATCGTCCCTGGATCAGCGGTGCGGCGGCCTGCGACAATCGCAGCATGAGCAACGAACTTGGTGAGTTCCTCCGGTCACGCCGGGCGCAGATACAGCCCGAAGACGTCGGTTTCAGGGCAGGCCGCGGCCGGCGCGTCGAGGGACTGAGACGCGAAGAGGTCGCCGCGCTGGCCTCCGTCAGCGTCGACTACATCAAGCGGCTCGAGGCAGGCAGGATCACACCCTCCGAGCCCGTGCTCGACTCTCTCGCCCGCGCCCTCAAGCTCGACGCCCTCGAGCGGAAGCATCTCTTCTCGCTCGCGGGCCGGGCCCCGGCGCACGATCTCGACCCGTTCGAGGATGTCCGCCCGGGCCTGCTCCGTCTGCTCGCCGCCGTCGAACCGCTACCCGCCTTCATCGTCGGGCCCTGGCTCGACCTGCTCGCGTGGAACCCGACCGCATCGGCTCTGTTCTGCGGCTTCGAGCGGCGGCCCCCCGCAGAGAGGAACATGGCGCGCCTCATCTTCCTCGACCCCGAGATCCGGGACCTCTTCTGCGCCGGCGGGTGGGACGGATCCGGCCTCGTCTCGGCGCTGCGCGTCCGGTATACGCGGGGGAAGCCCGACGCGCGGGTTCAGGCGCTGATCTCCGAGCTCATCGAGCGCTCGCCGGTCTTCCGGCGGCTCTGGGAGGAGCACGGCGTCGTGAAGAGGATGAAAGGCCGCAAGACGTTCGACCACCCGGAGGTCGGTGAGATCGAGCTCGACTGGGACCGGCTGACCGTTCCCGGCGCAAGTGGGCAGGTGCTGATGGTCTACAGCGCGGAGCCGGGCACGCCGGCGGCGACGGCCCTCACCTTGCTCGCAACCCTCGCGGCCACGGCGGCTCAAACGGGCTGAGCGCGGTTCTCGCGGTTCGGACGAGAGATGGAACAGGCAGCCCTCATCCGGGTAGCGTCCTCCGCCGAGCGGGTGCGACTCGATCCGCAGCAGGCGAGTGCCCACATCGACCGGCTCTTTCGGGCGGCGTGGGCGTTGTGCGGGTCGCGACAGGACGCCGAGGACCTCGTGCAGGAGACGTACGCCCGGGTGCTGGCGAAGCCTCGCTTCCTCCGCAGCGAGGACGACCTCGGCTATCTCCTCAGGACCCTCCGCAACACGTTCCTGAATCAGAAGCGCACCGAGAGCCGCCGGCTCAGGACAGCCCCGCTGCCGGACGAGCTCGATGTCATCGCCGACCCGCATGCGACCGACCCCGCGGCGGCGGTCGAGACCGGCGAGGTCTATGCCGCCGTCGCCGCCCTTCCCGCCGACTATCGAGACGTGCTCGTCGCGGTCGACGTGACGGGCCTCTCCTACAAGGAGGCGGCTCGGGCGCTGCGGATTCCCGAGGGAACCGTCATGAGCCGCCTCTACCGCGCACGCCAGCAGGTCGTGCGGCAGATCGAAGGCTCGCAGTGAGCCGGATCAGCCGGTCCGGACCGGGCCGACGAGCACCTTCTCGCCCGACGACGCCTGGTTGCCGTCCGCCCGCTCGCGCGTGACGGTCAGCACCTTGAAGCTCGACGGAGGGACTCCGGCCCACAGCGTCACGTCCCGGCCTTCGTTGAACGTCCCGACCGGCACGAGCACGCCAGCCGGGCTTCGCAGCCACGCCTCGTAGAAGCGGCCGCCCGCGAGGCGCGGAAGCCCGGTGGCGTGGAGGTGGATCCGCCACCCGGAGGACGTCTTCGTCAGCGTCGCGTCGCCCCGGGCTCCGGGCGCGAGCGCGGTCGGCCCCAGCGCCGCCTGGAAGCGCGTGCCGTGCGAGCCGGAGCCCGTGACGGCGACCCCGATCGCGATGGCCGCGACGGCAGCCACGCCGACGCCGGCGAGAGCGAGGCGTCGCGGAGCGCGGACGGTGCGGGGGGATCGCTGCGCCTCGAGGCGCGCCCGCAGCCCGGCCGGGGCTTCGACCTCGTCTCCCGCGCCTTGGAGGAGCGCAACCGCCCGTTCCTGCTCGGCGAGCCGGTCGGCCAGGGCCGGAGACGCGGCGACCTGCGCCTCGAGCGCGGCGCGCCGCTCGGGCGCAACCGAGCCGTCCGCGAGCGCTGCGAGCTCGGCGACCTCCTGAACGTCGGCCTCCTCCTCGCCCCCGCGTCTCATCCACATGACGACCTCCACGGTACCTCGGTCACACCTGAGAAAGACACCGTACGCCGTTCCGTATTCCCGGGAATAGACGCGCGCCTTCGGGGTCTCTAGGCGGCGGAGGGGTCAACGACTCGGAAAGGAACGGACATGACGAAGGACACAGCAAGGCCCGGTCGCCTCTGGTGGGTGGCCGCGGTCGGCGTGATTGCCGTAGCGGCCGCGCTCTTGCCGGCGCGAGGAGCAGCGGCTCCTCCCCCGCACGGCCCCGGGCCCGCACAGGTACGGCTCGAGCACCACACCCTGCGGGTGCGGGGGACCGAGGCGAACGACGCGATCGCGCTTCGGCTCGCGTCTGGTGACTCGGGGGTCGTTCAGGTGGATCTCGGCGACGACGGCTCGGCCGACTTCAGCTTCCCACGGGCCGCGATCCAGAAGATCAGGATCGAGGGGCGCGGCGGCGACGACCGGCTGCGTATCGACGACAAGAACGGCGCGTTCACCAACGCGATCCCGACCCGGATCGACGGCGGGCCGGGCAACGACACGATCGCCGGCGGCGCCGGTGCGGAGTCGCTGCTCGGCGGTCCCGGCAACGACACGATCGACGGGAACGCCGGCAACGACATCTCGGATCTGGGGCCGGGCGACGACTCGTTCGTCTGGGATCCGGGCGACGGCAGCGATTCGATCGAAGGCGGCCCGGGCAGCGACGCGCTGATCTTCAACGGCGCCGCGGCCTCGGAGACCGTCGACCTGTCGGCGAACGGCAACCGGCTGCTGTTCTCCCGCCAGCCGGCGAACATCACGATGGACACCCACGGCGTCGAGGGGGTCGACTTCAACGCACTCGGCGGCGCCGATGCGATCACGGTCAACGACCTCACCCGCACCGACGTCAAGAACGTCAACCTCGATCTCGCGGGCACTCTCGGCGGCACAACGGGCGACGGCCAGAACGACAGCGTCGTCGTCGTCGGCACCAACGGGAACGACGCGCTCACCGCCGCCGGCGACTCGTCCGGCGTGACGGTGTCCGGCCTCCGCGCACGGGTTGCGATCCAGCATCAGGATCCGACGGACCAGCTCTTCGTGCTAGGGGTCGGCGGCGACGACTCCATCTCCGCCACCGGTCTCGCCTCCGGGGCGATCACCGAGTTCCTCGAGGGCGGGCTGGGGAACGACACGATCGCCGGCGGCCCGGGCGCGGAAACGCTCCTCGGCGGCGACGGCAACGACTCGATCGACGGCAACGGCGGCAGTGACCGTGCGGCTCTCGGCGCAGGCGGCGACACGTTCGTCTGGGACCCGGGCGACGGCAGCGACACGATCGAGGGCGAGGGCGGCACGGACACGCTCGTTTTCAACGGCGCCGCGGCCTCGGAAACGGTCGACCTGTCGGCGAACGGCGACCGGCTGCGGTTCTCCCGCCAGCCGGCGAACATCACGATGGACACCCACGAGGTCGAGCGGGTCGTCTTCAACGCGCTCGGCGGCGCCGACTTCGTGACGGTCAACGACCTGGCCGGCACCGGCGTCACGAGCGTCGACCTCGACCTCGCGGGCGCCCTCGGGGGCACCGCGGGTGACGGCCAGACCGACCGCGTGGTGGTCCGCGGCACGAACGGAAACGACGCTCTCACAGTGGCCGGCGGCGCCGGCGACGTGAGCGTGAGCGGCCTGGCCGCGACGGTCGAGCTTCTGCACGCAGTGGCCACCGACCAGCTCGACCTCGAGACCCTCAATGGCATCGACACGCTCGTCTCCAGCGGACTGGCAGCGGGCACGATCCAGCTGTTCCTGGATGGCGTCCTCGTTCCGTAGGGCAACTCGATCGGCGACGGATGCGGGGCCTCCACCGTGGGGCCCCGCAACGTTGGCGCTTACTGGGCGAAGCGCTCGGCCAGGGCAGCCTCGACGTTTGCTGCCCTCGCCTCCGCGAGGTCTTCCGCCGCCGGGCGCGGGGGCTCGACCGCCAGGCCGGCCGCCCGCGCGTCCTCCCGCGTAGCGGCGCCGGCAACGGCCTGCTGCAGCTCCCGTAGGTAAGCGAGGTCGGCCTCTGCGACCACCAGCGCGTCGGCCGCGGTCAGTTCCGGTCCATGTCCGGGCACGACTCGCCCGGGCGGGTCATGGCGCAGGAGGTCGATCAGCGCCGCGAGCGTGCCACGGTAGGCAGCGGTCGAGGTCACGAACGGGAACTCGATCGTGGAGAGGTAGTCGCCCACCGCGAGCAGGTCGGGGTCACGGCAGCGGAAGGCGGTCCCGTCCGGGGTGTGGCCGGGAAGCGCGATGGTCTCGAGGAGGAACGGCCCCGCCTGCAGGGCGCCGCCGGCAGAGAATGTGTGGTCGACGCGCGGCTCGCCGGCGATCTCGACCCCGCTCGCCGCTGCCCGTTCCGCGACCGTCGCCTTCCCGGCGCGGGCCAGAAGGCGCGCCTCGGCCGCCTCGCTCATCGTCGCGGTCGCGGCGGGAAACGCCGCGATCCCGCAGACATGGTCCCAATCTGCGTGTGTGGCAAGCACGTGAGTGACGCGGACGCCGAGGTCGCGGGCGCGTGCGGCGATCCGCGCAACCTCGTCCGCCGAGACTGCAGGATCGACGAGCACCGCGTCCATCCCCGCCGCGAGCAAGAGCGACGACGTCTCCCAGAGCGAACTCTCGAACCGCTCGGCGACCACCCCGTTCAGCCTACGACTTCTCAGTCCGAATCTACGCCGAACTCCAGGCGCATCCGAGGCAGCCGGCGTCGGCGCGTTGCCTGAGCCACGCGCTCGACCGTTTCTTTCGTTTCCAGAAGCTCGTCATGTGTCGACCGCTGATCCTCGTGCATCTCGCTCTGAACCTCGTGCACCTCGCCCATCAGGCGGGCGACCTCGAGCTGGAGGCGGCGCACTTCGCGTCCCTCGCGATAGCTCCCGATCGCGAGATATCCCAGGAGCACCGTGCCGACGATGCTGAACGCGCCGCTGACGAGCTCGAATGTGTCGATTGCCGAGAGCTGCACGAAACACCCTTACCGCACACGAACGTCGTGCGCAAAGACGCTGCGATCGTCACTTGCGGAGCTCCCGCGAGCCCCGCCTGTCTTCGGCGCGTTCTCCGGAATCGCCGCGCGAGCGGGCGTCTGCTCAAGGTCAGTGCTTGTCGTCTGGTTGCTCTTTGGCCGCCGGCGCGGTCAGATCGGCGTTCGGGTAGTCGAGTGCGAGTTCGCAGGCTTGTTCGAGCGTAAGGGCTTCTCCGGCGCGGACCGCGGCTTCGTACTCGTCGGTGCCGAGGGCTTGCCTTGCGTCGGCTTCGAGACGGGCGAGGTTGCGATTGTCCTCGCTGTCCGTTTTGAATCCCTCGGACTCGTATGCTCGGAGCGCTGCCATAACGAGCTTCACCGCAGTTGGGTGGTCACCGAGCCCGCCGCAGATCAGCCCGATGACGAAGACCTCCCCCATCGCTTGGAACGACGTGAGCGTTGTGTGACGTAGCCGCAAAGCCGCTTGCGCGTGCCGGAGCGCATCTTGATGGCGGGACAGAGCAAAGAGAACGAGTGCAAGCTGCTGGTAGAGGAACGCCTCGGTTAACGGGTTGCCGAGCGAGTGTGAGCGGCCGAGTAGCCTTTCGCCGATCGCGAGGCTGCGCTGTGCCGCCTGGCCGCGCGGTGATGTCGCTGCTGCCGCCGGACAATCTCAAACTGCGGTTCTTCGCACCGGAAGCGCGGCTACCGATATTAAGTATGGGCAAACCGTGACCGTCACTTGATGTCGGGTAGCCGCGCTTCCGGTGCGAAGAACCGCAGTTTGAGATTGTCCGGCGGCAGCAGCGACATCACCGCGCGGCCAGGCGGCACGAACTCTCCCGGACGGAAGTAGACTTCCTGGATGGTGCCGTCGGCGGGACTGACCCCGCGGCGGCGTGCCAGACGCGTCCGCGACCAATCCAGATTGGCTTTGGCCTGTCGCAAAGCTGCTTCCGCATCGTCTCGTAAGTCTTTTGCGCGCCAAGCAACTTTGACCACAAATGCCGGCACGCAAAAGACTTACGACGATGGCGGAACAGCTTTGCGCACAGGCCAAAGCCAATCTGGATTGGTCGCGGACGCGCTGCCGCACGCCGCCGCGGGTCAGTCGCCGACGGCACCATCCAGGAGGTCTACTTCCGTCCGGGGAGAAGCCGTGCCGCCTGGCCGCGCGGTGATGTCGCTGCTGCCGCTGGACACCTCTTTAAAGTGCCCTTCTTCGCACCGGGAAGCGGCCACCCGATATTAAGTGACGGTCACGGTTTGCCCATACTTGATGTCGGGTAGCCGCGCTTCCGGTGCGAAGAACCGCAGTTTGAGATTGTCCGGCGGCAGCGACATCACCGCGCGGCCAGGCGGCACGGTTTCTCCCGGACGGAAGTAGACTTCCTGGATGGTGCCGTCGGCGGGACTGACCCCGCGGCGGCGTGCCAGACGCGTCCGCGACCAATCCAGATTGGCTTTGGCCTGTCGCAAAGCTGCTTCCGCATCGTCGTAAGTCTTTTGCGCGCCCGGGCATTTGTGGTCAAAAGTTGCTTGGCGCGCGCGAAACCCTGCTCCGAGGTCGTCACCGCGGAATCCCTCACTGCAACGTCGGACTTTTC
>CAWGVE010000004.1:0-7396 GCA_963825805.1 uncultured Actinomycetes bacterium
AGCTCCAGCTGAATCAGTTCAGCGAAGAGGCGGGACCTGCGTCACACTGTGCCGGTGCGGCGTGGGGTCTTGCTCCTTGTGCTTGGCGTTGTGGCTGCGGCCCTCGGTGTCGGCTCAGCACGCGCTGAGGGCACCGACACGACGACCACGGGCACCACGACCACCAGCACGACTGCTGAGGCGACTTATGCGCCGCTTCCGTCCGCCTACCTGGGAACCACGTGCGTTACCGGGGACGCTGCGATCGCGCCTCCGGATGATCAGGCGCTCGTGCTCGGGACGCCGGCGTCCGGTCGTGGCCCTTCTGCCTATCCGACGACCTCGCCGGTCGTCGCGTTCGGCTCCTCGGCTGTAAGCGGCTCGGCGTGCACGACCACGAACGTCGCCCTGACATCGGTCTCCCTGTTCGGTGGATTCGTCACCGTGAACAGCGTTGCAGCGATGAACGGCAGAGGGTCGGTGAGCGGAGTCACGATCAACGGCTCGCCCGTGGCGTTGTCCGCCGGCGAATCGGCGCTCCTCGGGTATTGGGGACAGCTGACGCTCGGGAAGACGGTCGGCCGCCTCAGGGCGCCACTCGTCGTCCTGCTGCTCAGGCGGTACTGGAACCTTCCGCCAGGCACGACGATCCTCGTCGGCTTCACCGCCTCTGCTCTGCCCGTCCACACGGCGACGACCCAGCGTTCGTCCGAGGCATCGGAGCGCACCAGCACGACGCCGATCGCTGCGTCGCAGCGCAAGCCTCAGCCCACGGACGCTGCCACGAAGAGGAAGCATGTGAAGGGTCATTCGGCCCACCCCCTTGTGGCGAAGCCGCCGCCCGACTACCCCGCATCCGCCTACCCGTTCCTGGTCGGTGGCGGCCTCGCGCCGGCCGCGCAGGACAACGCCGTCGTCTCGACCGTGGTGCAGTACCTCGGCGTCCCGTACAAGTGGGCCGGCGCCAGCCCGAGGGCGGGCTTCGATTGCTCGGGACTCGTCAAGTACGTGTTCGGAAAGCTCGGCGTCTCTCTGCCGCACTATGCGGCGGCGCAGTGGGACTCCCCCGACGCCGTCCCGGTTCCACCGGACCATCTCCGGGCCGGCGATCTCGTCTTCTTCACCGGCTCCGACGGGACGCGCAAGGCGCCCGGGCATGTCGGGATCTACGTCGGCGACGGCTACCTCATCGACGCGCCCCATACAGGCTCGTTCGTTCGCATCGACAGCTTCGACAATGCGTGGTACGCAGACAAATACGTCGGCGCCAGGCGGATCGTCAGCCCTTCGCTCCACGGCCGCCACCTACTCCACGCGAACACGGACCGAGGGTCCCTCCCGGCAACCGCCCTTTTCCTCCCGCAGATGACCGGCCTGGTCTTCGGCGAGTCTCTGCCACTGATCGCCGCGGCCCGGACTGCTGCGCGCACGTCCACGGCGGTCGACTACGGACTCTGGACGGGCGCAGGCCTCGCCGGCGCTCTTCTCCTGCTGGCAGCCGGAAGCGTCACCTACCGCCGGCGCCGGCGCGCGCCAGCGCCCAACCCCAGCACCGACACCTCGAGCTGACCAGCTCGCGGTCGGCTCACCAGAGGTCGCCGCCCGTCAGGACATAGACGAACGGCACGACCGGCACGATCATGAAGACGGCCCAGACGAGCTTCCTGCCGCCGCTCAGGTCACTCCGACCGGCGAGATTGATCCAGGCGAGCACGACGGCGAGCGGGTGGAGGAAGCAGACGAGGATTTCGAGAATTTTCTTCATGCCTGCCGTTCCCCGGTTTCGGCGGCCGTAATCCGCTGAGCCGCACGAACGCCTTGGTCTGGCCACACGGCCGCGCCGGCTGCGGGTTGGCTCGCGGCCGGCGCGGCAGCTCTCACCGTCCCGGTCTACGCGGTGGCGAGGATCTTGGCCTTCTGCGCGTCGAACTCGGCATCCGTCAGGACGCCCGACGCCTTCAGCTCTCCCAGCTGCTTGAGCTGCTCGAGCGGGTCGGGCGCCGGCGCGGCGGCGGGCTGCTCGTAGCCGCCACCTGCATCCTGTTCCTCCTGCGACCAGCGATTCGCCTGTCGGCGGGAGACGCGGTTCGATACTGCGGTCGCGGTCCCGGCGATGACGGCGGTGCGGGCGATTCCACGGAGCAATGGCATTGTCGACTCCTTCCTACGCGTTGGCGGTCTCGAGCGCTTCGGCGGCTCCCACGAGGTCGCCCGCGGAGATGCGGCCGCTCGCGACGAGCTGCGCGCCGCTCTGGCTGACGGCCGCGACGAACGGCCGCGCCCACCGGTTCTCGTAGAGCAGGATCGCAGCCGAGGCGCCGGGCTCGAGCGCAGCGCCCGCTTCGTCGTAGTCGTCCTGGCCCAGCAGGCCGGAACCTGCTCCCTCGAACTGCACGAGGTCGAGGTCGCCGTCGGAGTCGATGTCCATGATTGCGAGCCCGGACACGCTGCCGTCCTGCTCCTTGCGTACGAACGCCAGGTCGAGCACACGGACGAGGCCGCGATCCGTCAGGTCCGCGAGCACTCCGAGGCCCTCGCCGGTGGGCTGCTTGCCCGGCGGCCATTCGACGATCAGGTAGTCGACGGGGCCGAGCTCGGTCTCGTTGTCGGTCATTCAGCTCCTCCTTTCGGGTCCGGCACCATCGTCCGCGCCGCGGCCTGGCGGGGCATCATCCCGACGGGGCGATCCCCTTCGGCGATCTGTGACCAAGCCGACACGCAGGCGTCACCATTCCGCTCCTAGCCTCGATGCGTGCTTGCACGCGCGGTCACGCATGCGCTCGTCGGCCTCGAGCCGCGGCGCGTGGACGTGGAGGCGCACGTTCGCGACGGAATTCCGGGCTTCGCGATCGTCGGCCTCGCGGACCGTGCCTGCCAAGAGGCGCGTGAGCGCGTGCGCAGCGGGATCTCTGCCGCCGAGCTCAGCTTCCCGCTCGGGCGCATCACGGTCAACCTCGCGCCCGCGGAGCTGCGCAAGGAGGGCTCCGGCTTCGACTTGCCGATCGCGCTCGCGCTTCTCGCAGCATCCGAGCAGGTGCCGAGGAGCGCGCTCGAGCGCACTGCGGCCGTCGGGGAGCTGGCGCTCGACGGCCGCCTGCGCCGGGTCGGCGGTGTCCTCGCGGTTGCGGAGGGCGCGCGTCGGCTCGGCGTCGAGCGGCTCCTCTGTCCGGCCGACTCAGCCCGGGAGGCTGCTCTCGCGGGCGTGGCCGCGATGCCGATCAGGCACCTCGCCGAGGCGGTGGCCTACCTGCGCGGCGAGCTCGAGCTGGAGCCGGAGCAGCCACTGGCGCCGAACGGCCACGGCCCCGCGGCAACGGCAGATCTCGCCGAGGTCCGCGGGCAGGAACGCGCCCGTCGCGCGCTCGAGCTGGCCGCAGCCGGCGGGCACAACCTCCTCCTCGGCGGGCCGCCGGGGACGGGCAAGACGATGCTCGCGCGCCGGCTGCCGGGGATCCTGCCGCCGCTCGCCTCCGAGGCCGCGCTCGAGGTGACGCGGATCCACTCGGTCGCCGGGCTCGTGGACGGTGAGCAACCACTCGTCTCGACGGCGCCATTTCGCGCGCCGCACCACAGTGCCTCGACGGCCGCGATCGTCGGAGGCGGTCCACATCTGCGGCCCGGCGAGGCGAGCCTCGCCCATCGAGGCGTGCTTCTCCTCGACGAGCTCGCCGAATTCCAGCGGCCGGCGCTCGAGGCGCTGCGCCAGCCCCTCGAGGACGGCTTCGTCTCGGTCTCGCGGGCCGCCGGCCGCGTCGTCTTTCCGGCCCGCTTCCAGCTCGTGGCCACGATGAACCTGTGCCCGTGCGGCGGCCGTGGCGACCCTGCTGCGCAGTGCAGCTGCTCCGCGCAGCGACTCGCGCGCTACCGGGACAAGCTCTCGCGCGCGCTTCTCGACCGCTTCGACCTCGTCCTCGCGCTGCCGCGCGTCCGCGGGGAGGAGCTGGCGGCCACGCCGAGCGAGGGCTCGGCGGCGGTCGGTGGACGAGTGGCAAGCGCCCGCGACCGGCTCGCCACGAGCCCGCCTTCACGCGACCCCGAGGCCGATGCGCTCCTCCGTCGGGCCGCGGACCGCCTACATCTCTCCGGGCGCGGCTACGCCCGCGTCGGCAGGGTCGCGCGCACGATCGCCGCGCTCGCGGAATCGGAAGCCGTGCGGGCCGAGCACGTCGCGGAAGCACTCTCGTACCGCTCTCCTCAGGAGCTGGAGAGTGTCGAGCTCGCCCTCGCGGCCTTCGCCTCCGAGACGGGCACGCATCTCGTCAGGCCACCGCGCACCTCGCGCTGGCGCGCCTATGAGCGCCGCTTCGACGAGCGCGCATACACGGAGCGGCTCGCCGCAGCCGGCCACCGTTTCCTGGCGCGCTCGTCGCCCGACTTCCCGCCGCTCCTGCGCGCGATCCACGATCCCCCGCCGGGACTGTTCCTCCGCGGCGAGGCAGCGCCGGAGATCCTGTCGCGGCCGGCCGTTGCCATCGTGGGAGCACGTGCATGCTCGGGTTACGGCGCCTCGGTCGGCCGCGGCCTGGGCCGGGAGCTCGCCGCCGCGGGGCTCGTAGTGGTGAGCGGCCTCGCCCGCGGCATCGACGCGGAGGCGCATCGCGGCGCGCTCGAGGCAGGAGGGACGACGGTGGCCGTCCTCGGTTGCGGTATCGACCGCGATTACCCAGCTGCACACGCCGAGCTCGCGCGCCGCGTCGGGGTCGCCGGGCTCATCGTCTCGGAGTACGCGCCCGGCGTCGAGCCGGCGCCATGGCGGTTCCCGGCGCGCAACCGCGTCGTCGCCGGGCTCTGCGCCGCAACCGTTGTCGTCGAAGCGCGCGAGCGCAGCGGCGCCCTGATCACGGCGGATCTCGCGCTCGAGGAGGGGAGGGAGGTGTTCGCGGTGCCGGGTGAGATCACGAGCTCGCTCTCGGCGGGCACGAACGCGCTGCTCAAGCTCGGCGCCGTGCCGCTGACGAGCGCCGCCGACGTCCTCGCGTCGTTCGGCATCGAGCTCGAGCCCGTGCGGGGCGAGGGGTCGCCGCTCCTCGAGCTCCTGCCTGCGAGCGCCGACGAGCTCGTCCGCCGGACAGGCCTGGGCGCAGACGAAATCGCCCGTGCGCTCGTCGAGCTCGAGCTGGAGGGGCTCGTAGCCGTGGTCGACGGCCTCTACCGTCCATCGGTCCGCACCGGAGCCCACGGTGTTCATGTTCATGAACACTCAGGTGCGCCGGGTATCCGCGGCCCAAGAAACTAACCTGCCGCCACGCATGGACGTTCCTTACTGGCTGGAGGAGCCGAGCAAGGCGCCATCCGAGACGAGGCTCGACGGCCGCGCCGACGTCGCGATCGTCGGGGCCGGTGTGACGGGCTGCTCCGCCGCGCTCCGGCTGGCCGAGGCGGGCCTGCGCGTCCGGGTGCACGAGCAGCGCGGGATCGCGGAGGGCGCGAGCGGTCGCAACGGCGGCTTCGCGCTCGGCGGCGGCGCCGCTCGCTACGACGTCGCCCGGGAGACGTACGGCGTCGAGCGGGCTGCCTCGTACTGGCGCTGGACGGAGGAAGCGCTCGTGCGGATGGCGGAGCTCGGCGGCGACGCCTTGCGGATCACCGGCAGCTATCGCCTTGCCGGCGACGAAGAAGAGCGGGAGGGCATCGCGCTCGAATACGAGGCGCTACGTGAGGACGGCTTCGCTGCGGAGTGGCTGGACGACGTTCCCGGGGGAGCCGCCGGCCGCTTCCACGAGCGATCTCGCATCCGCAGGACTGCTCGATCCAGCCGGCGCGTTTCGTCCGCCGCCTCGCCGATCGCGCGACGGCCGCGGGAGCCGAGATCCGCGAGCACGACAGGGTCGACGACGTCGAGGCGCTCGACGCCGAGCGCGTCCTCGTCGCGACCGACGGCTACGGCCACGGTCTCGTCCCCGAGCTCGCCGACCTGATCTGGCCGACCCGGGGCCAGATGATCGCGAGTGAGCCGCTCGACCGCGTCCTCTACGACCGGCCGCACTATGCGCGCCAGGGCTTCGACTACTGGCAGCAGCTCCCAGACGGCCGGATCCTGCTCGGAGGCTTCCGCGACGTCTCGATCCTCGACGAGCTCACGGACGTCGAGGAGACGACGCCGTCGGTCCAGTCGTCGCTCGAGTCATTCCTGCGCGAGCTGGTCGGCGACGGCGTGCAGGTGACCCGCCGCTGGGCCGGCATCTTCGGCCTGACGCAGGACATGCTGCCGCTCGTCGGCACCGTGCCGGGCCGCGGCGGTCGCGTCTGGGTCGCCGGCGGCTACTCCGGCCATGGCAACGTCCTCGGCTTCGCGTGCGGAGAGCTCGTGGCTGACGCGCTGCTCGGGGGCGAGTCGCCGCAGCTCGCGCTGCTCGACCCTGCGCGTTTCTCCTAGAGACTCTTGACGTCGGCGACGAGCTTGGTGATCGAGGCCTTGGCGTCGCCGAACAGCATCACGGTCTTGGGGTTGTAGAAGAGCGGGTTCTCGATCCCGGCGAAACCGGGGTTCATCGAGCGCTTGAGGACGACGACGGTCTGCGCGTCGTCGACGTTGAGGATCGGCATCCCGTAGATCGGCGAGCCCTGATTGTTGCGCGCGTCGGGGTTGACGACGTCGTTCGCACCGACGACCGGCCACGTCGGTGCGCGGGAACTCGCCGTTCGCCTCGTCGAGCTCGTGCAGCTCGTCGTAGGGAACGTTCGCCTCTGCGAGCAACACGTTCATATGCCCGGCATCCGACCGGCGACCGGGTGGATGGCGTAGGAGACCTCGACGCCCTTTGCCTCGAGCAGGTCGGCGAGCTGGCGGACGTCGTGCTGTGCCTGCGCGACGGCCAATCCGTAGCCGGGAACGAAGACGACCTTGTGCGCGTACGCGAGCATGACGGCGACGTCCTCCGCGCTCGCGCTCCGGACGGTGCCGCCGTCCGCGCCTGCGGCCGCCGCCGCCGCGGGTCCGCCGTCCTGGATCTGGCCGAACGCGCCGAAGAGGACGTTCGCGATCGACCGGTTCATCGCCCGGCCCATCATCAGCGTCAGCAGCGTTCCCGACGCTCCGACGAGCATTCCGCTCACGATCAGGACGTTGTTCTCGAGCTCGAAGCCGCTGGCGGCGACGGCGAGGCCGGTGAACGCGTTCAGGAGCGAGATCACGACGGGCATGTCCGCGCCCCCGATGGGGAGCACGAACAGGACCCCGAACAAGAGCGCGAGCCCGACGAGCGACCCAGAGGAGCCACTGGTGCTGCACGCCTGCGACGAGGGCCAGGCCGCACCCGAGCGCGGCGAGGAACAGCGCGCCGTTGACGAACTGCTGGCCCGCGTAGGTGATCGGCCGCCCCTGGATCAGCTCCTGGAGCTTCGCGAACGCCACCATCGAGCCGGCGAAGGAGATCGCGCCGATCAGCGCCGAGATGACGATCGCGAGCGAGATGTC
>CAWGVE010000005.1:0-38910 GCA_963825805.1 uncultured Actinomycetes bacterium
ACGGCAATGTGTAACTTGGCGAACCCAATGAGGGCTTGAACGGACTTCTCCGACGACCTAGGCTCAACACGTGCCCGATCCGCCTGAAGAAAGCCCGGTCGACTCCGAGATCATCAAGAAGCACATCGAGGATCCTGGAGAGGCGTATCGGCACCGCGAGCATCCGCCAGAGCCTCCGCCGGTCACGCCGCCACCAGAACCAGAGAAAGGACGAGACTCAGAGTCTGAATGAAGAGCGCTGGAAGAATATCGTCCAGCGCCTTCGTCTTGATCTCGACCGCTGGGCTGTTCTTCACGTAGTCGAGTCGTAGACGATTCCCGAGTAGCCATTCGAGCTGATGATCCGTCCAGTCCGACTCGGTATAGAGGTTCCAGACCTGCCTTAGATCTGGCCCTGCCCTCCATCTCTCGGCGCGGTAGCCCTTCCACGCGCTCCAGGACCCACGCAGGTAGGCCACTACCGACACCCCGACCAGGATGTAGCTCACGGTGTCGAAGTTGCCACCCCTCAGCGCCAGTACCGCCGCGAGAATCCCTACCAGGGTCGTTGAGGTCGTGAAGAGCAGCGCGATCTTTCCGTCGATTGAATCCAGCGTCTCCAGTTGGGTCCCGAGAAGATCTCGCGCTAGATCAACGAACAGGCGCCCGTCACGATCCGGGTAGGGGGTTTCATTCATCCCTGCGCCTGCCGAAACGAGCCGGTGCCGTCCGATGGGTTTGTCATAGTTCGGGTATGAGCACGAGAAGACAACGGTGAGACGCTCGCCAGGACGATCAAGTCCGAGGCCGACGCCTACGCGTACATGGAGTCGCTGCGCTGGCCCGACGGCCCGTGTGCCCCCACTGCGGCAGCGTCGAGCAAGCACTACTTCCTGACGCCGAAGACCGGCACGACGCGCGCGCAAGACGACGCACCGGGCACGCAGCCAGCGCCGCGTCTGGAAGTGCAAGACGTGCCGCAAGCAGTTCTCGGTCATGACCGGCACCATCTTCCACGGCACCAAGATGCCGCTGCGGACGTGGCTGTTCGTCGTCTTCGAGATGTGCGCCAACAAGAACGGCATCGCCGCCCGCGAGATCGAGCGGAAGTACGGCGTCGCGCCCAAGACGGCATGGTTCATGACGCACCGGCTCCGCGAGGCGATGAAGAACCGGCCCCGGACGGCTCATAAGCGGCATCGTGTCGCGGACGAGACGTGGATCGGCGCCGACGCCGCGCTTCCAGCACGGCTACAAGCGCGTGCAGGGCGGCCAGGGCAGATGCGGCCCGACAAGACGCCCGTCGTCGCGCTGGTCGAGCGCGAGAGCGGCGAGGTTCGCTCGCGCGTGATCCCGAACGTGACCGGCGAGAACCTTCGCAAGCGTCCTCGAAGAGAACGTCGCCATGCCGCAGACGACGTCCTGTACACCGACTCCGAGGCGGCCCTACCGCACGTCTCGCACCAGTTCGCCGCCCACCACACCGTCAACCACCGCGAGCGCGAGTACGTCCGGGGCAACGTGACACGAACCAGGCCGAGAACTACTTCTCCCAGTTGAAGCGGTCGCTCGACGGCACCCACCACCACGTCAGCCGCGAGCACCTGCCCCGCTACCTCGCGGAGTTCGACTTCCGGTACTCCACGCGCGACCTGTCCGACACCGACCGCATGACGCGGCTCATGCGGCGCGCCGGGGATCGCCGGCTCATCTACAAGACCGTGTTCGACGACTGAGGCGTACGATGGATATGCCTGAGAAAGCACATGGACGAACCCGTCAACGTCGAGATGGAGCCGGAAGACGCGCTTCGTTTGTTGCTCACGGGCGAGTCAGCCGAGACTGATTCCGGCGTAGAAGCGGACTCTGGCGAAGACTCAAACGGCGGCAGGGAGGTGCGGGCTAGTACCGCGCGCCAACACTGCGTACCGCCTCCTCAGCCTTGCTCGCCGCTTCGATAGCCCTGTCCAGTCGATGCCCTGGCATGACCTGCGGGTGGTCGGTTTGGAAGCGTTCCGCATCCTCCCCAACTACTCTGTTCAAACGGGCGAATTCGCTGTAGGCGTCCGCGGCTAGGCGGTGGGCCTCCTGTGCGCCCTCACTGCCAGCGAGGTTCAAACCCCACTCTTCCCATTTGGCACTTGCTAGTTGCAGTTGCGCCGGGTAGCTCCTGTCTTCCGCGGCATCCCTCAGGACCTTGAGATTGCCTGCAAGCTCTGCGGCGACAAATGACGCAGTAGCCCGCATTTGAAATCGATGACCCTCTACGGCGCGGTGACGCGCATCGCGATCTAGTGCCTTTGTGTACTTCTCAGGTATGGCAGCCGCGAAGAGATGCCCAGCTTGGATCAGGAGAAGCGTCCCGGCACCCAAGATGCAAACCAGGAAGATGATTCGCCACCAGCCGTGTAGGCCAGAGAGCGTCGTCAACTTGAATGCTCCTGCGAGAGAGAGCAAAAGTGGAAGGGCCTTCTCGACGCCGACGCCGATTGCCACGTCCTGAGCGCGGCGCAGAGCGCTCGACTGCTCAGTGCCTGACTGTCCGACCATACGGAGGAGTCTAAGCCCGAAAGGCTGTTTTCCGCACAACCATGCGGGATAGCGCCACCCAGCCCCGCGTTGGGTTCGCCAGGTGACACATTGCCGATTTACAGGGGCTTTACCCTCAGGCGCGGTTCGGCGCCGACAATGTGACCCATGTTCACCCGGCGCTTCGTCCTTCTCGCAGCGGTTCTCGTAACGCTCAACCTCGCGCTCTGGTTCGCATCGCCCGGCCTTGCACTTCGCAAGGCGGTGATCCAGCAGCTCTTCGGCCCGAGCATGATCCGCGCCGAGGTGGTCAAGAAGGGCGGGCAGGACTGGCGCGTCGACCGCGGCGTGATCCAGTCCGTGACCGGCACGCAACTCACGCTGAAGGAAGCGGACGGCCGCGTCCAGCAGATCCCGCTCTCCGGCACGACCAAGGTCTTCGGCCTGGGAGGACATCGTGTCCCGTTGGTGGTGCTTGCCACACGCTGGCGCGTACTCGTGACTTGGCCGGCGAACGGCGCGGCCGATTCCGTGGACATCGAGCGCATCCCGCGGCAACACGGCAAGCACGGCTTGTCGCCGTCCGCCGCGCCGGCTCCATCCCTATCCTGAGCCCGTGACCGTCAGGGCAACCGGGGGCGCCCTCCTGCTCGTGGAGGACGACGACTCGATCGGGCGCCTCGTCAAGCAGTACCTCGAGCAGCAGGACGGCTGGCGAGTCGTCTGGCGCCGGACCGGGGAGGACGCGCTCTCGGAGCTGCGAGGCCAGCCCGTGCGTGTCGTCGTGCTCGACATCGGCCTCCCGGGCATCGACGGCTTCGAGGTGTGCCGCAGGATCCGGGCCGGCTCGAAGGTGCCGATCGTGATGCTGACCGCCCGCGACGAGGAGCCCGACCGGGTCGCGGGTCTCGAGCTCGGCGCGGACGACTACGTTTCGAAGCCGTTCTCGCCGCGCGAGCTGTCCGCCCGGATCAAGGCGATCCTGCGACGTGCCGAGCGCCGCACCGAGGACGAGGTGCTCGCCGCGCGGGCGGTCGTTCTGCGACGCGACTCCCACGAGGTGACCGTCGCGGGCGAGCAGGTCGAGCTCACCAGCAAGGAGTTCGACCTGCTCGCGTGCTTCCTCGAGCATCCCGGCATCGTCCTCTCGCGCGAGCGGCTGCTCGATCTCGTCTGGGGCATGACCTATCCGGGCGGCACCCGCACCGTCGACGTCCATGTCGCGCAGCTGCGGCGCAAGCTCGGCGACCCGGAAGGGATTCGGACGGTGCGGGGCGCCGGCTACAAGCTCGTTCCGGCGTAGCCGATGCGCGGCAGCGGGCTTCGTTCGCGGCTGTTTCGGGCGATCGGGGTCGTCGTCCTAATCTGCGTCGCCCTCACGATCGGGCTCGGGGTCGTCCTCACCCATCGCGCGGTCAAGCGCGCGACCCTGAAGGATCTCGGTCACCAGGCTGACCTGATCGCGGCGGCGCAGAGCAGCGGCGTCCCGTCCATCACGAATCTGCCGGACCGATACAAGGTGATCCTCCGGCAGCAGCACGAGACGGTAGGCATCAATCCGGGTGTGCTGCCCCTTTGGGCGCAGGAGCGGCTCGCCCGCACAAATCCGCAACCCGTGCAGGGCTCGGTGAGCATCGACGGCACCGCGTACTACTTCGCGGCGCGGTCGGCCAACCCCGGGACACTCGTCCTGCTGCGGCCGCAGAGCACCACTGGGTCGCTCCTGTCGCCTTACGTGTGGGGGCTCCTCGTCGCCGCAGCGGCCGGCGGCTTGCTCGCCGCGCTCGCCGCGTTCCTCCTCGCACGGCGCATTTCCCGGCCGGTCGATCGGATAGCAGCCGGCGCTCGGACGCTCATGCGCGGCACGCATCCCGAGCCGGTGCCGGTCGAGGGCGCTGCCGAGATCGCGACGCTCGCAGTCGCCTTCAACGATCTCGCTGCGCAGCTCCGGCAGGCTCAGGAAGCCGAACGGAACTTCCTTCTCTCGGTCAGCCACGAGCTGAAGACGCCGCTCACCGCGATCCGCGGCTATGCCGAGGCGGTCGAGGACGGCGCCGTCGATCCGCGGGAAGCGGCGGCGACCGTCGCCGGCGAGGCGCGCCGGCTCGAACGCCTTGTCCACGACCTGCTCGACCTCGCCCGGATGAACCGCACCGACTTCAGCGTCGTGAACTCCGAGATCGACCTCGCCGACGTGGCCGAGGATGCCGTGCGCCGCTATCAGCAGCAGGCCGAGAGCTTCGGCGTCGCGCTCCAGCCGGTCACCCACGGCTCGGCACCCGCGATCGGAGATGCCGACCGCGTCCTCCAGGTCGTTTCGAACCTCGTCGAGAACGCGTTGCGGCTCACGCCGGCGGGCGGCGAGGTGCGCGTCGTTTCGGCGCCGGGAGTCCTCCGTGTCGAGGACACCGGGCCGGGCCTCGCCGAGGCCGACACCGAGCGCGCCTTCGAGCGCTTCTACCTGCACGAGCGGTACGGCCTCGAGCGGAGGGTCGGGACAGGTCTCGGCCTCGCGATCGTGAAAGAGCTGACGCTCGCCATGGGCGGCAGCGTCGACGTCGAGAGCGAGCCCGGCCGACTCACCGTCTTCACCGTGCGCCTGGGCGTCCCCGTGGGTGCGCCCGCACGTGAGACGCTGCCTGCGTGAGCGTTTCACGCGAGGACGTCGAGCGCGCGCGCGGCCTGCTCGCCGGACGGATCCACCGGACGCCGACGTTCCGGTCGACGACTCTCGGCGTGACCCTCAAGGCGGAGCTGTTCCAGAAGACGGGCTCGTTCAAGGTGCGCGGCGCCCTCAACCGCGTCGCTTCGCTCACTGCGGAGGAACGGAACCGAGGCGTCGTCACGTGGTCGGCGGGGAACCACGCGCAGGCCGTCGCGTGGGCGGCCAGGGAGGAAGGCGTCGACTGCCTCGTCCAGATGTGGGAGGGCGTCAATCCGCTCAAGGTGGAGGTGACGCGTGGGTTCGGCGCAACCGTCGACCTTTCTTCGCCCGATCCCGCGGCCGCGTACGACCAGACGCTGGCTGTCGTCGAGGAGGCGGGACGCATCTTCGTCCATCCGCACTCCGACCCCTGCGTCGTCGCCGGGCACGGGACGCTGGCGCTCGAGCTGCTCGAGGACATGCCAGACGTCGAGACCGTCGTCGTCGGCACCGGCGGCGGCGGCCTGGTCTCCGGCATCGTCACGGCGCTCGACGGTCGCGCCCGAGTGATCGGCGTCGCGCCCGAGCGCGCGCAGGCCTTTCCCGCCGGCCTTGCGGCCGGGCACAGCGTTCCGGTCGAGACCGACACCATCGCCGACGGGCTCGCGCCGCCCTTCGCCGGGGAGCTGCCTATCGAGATCTGTCGCGGCAAGGTCGAGACAGTGCTCGTGACCGAGGACGAGATCGCGGAAGGCATGCGCTTCCTCTACGCGCGCGCGAAGCTCGCGTGCGAGCCTGCGGGCGCTGCGGCCACGGGAGCCGTCCTCGCAGGAAAGGTCGAAAGCGGGGCGGGCGTGGCCGTGATCGTCTCGGGCGGCAACGTGGAGCCGAAACAGGCCGCTGCTATCTTGAGGGAGCAATGAAGGCCGACATCCATCCCGAGTACGTCATCGCCACGGTGACGTGTTCCTGCGGAAACACGTTCCAGACCCGCTCGACGAAGCCCGAGCTGCACGTCGAGATCTGCTCGCAGTGCCACCCGTTCTACACCGGCAAGCAGAAGCTCGTCGACACGGGCGGTCGCGTCGAGCGCTTCCAGCGCCGCCTGGAGCGCGCCGGCCAAGCACGCCGCGGCTAGCGGCACCCGAAGCCATGGCGAACGTCGGCGGGCAGGCGGTCCTCGAGGGCGTGATGATGCGTGCCCCGGGCAACTGGGCCGTGGCGGTCCGGACACCCACCGGGGAGATCGCACAGGTCTCGCGCCCGATCGACTCCGCGATGGCGCGCCACTGGGTCTTCCGGTTGCCGGTCATTCGCGGCGTGATGGCGCTCGGCGAGTCGCTCGCCATCGGCTTCCGCGCGCTCGCCATCTCGGCGAACTACGCCGCGCAGCAGGAGGGCGAGGACGGTGAGGTCGAGACGGAGCTCTCGCGCGGTGCCCTGATCTTCGCCTTCGCGATCGCGATCGGCTTCGCCCTGATGGTCTTCAAGGTGGGGCCGGCGCTGATCACCGACGCCCTCCCGATCTCGAGCGGCGGCTGGTTCGTGATCGTCGAGGGTCTGATCCGCGTGACGATGTTCGTCGCCTACCTCGCACTCATCTCGCTGCTTCCCGACCTGCGTCGCGTCTTCCAGTACCACGCCGCAGAGCACAAGGCGATCAACGCCTACGAGGCCGGTGAGCCGCTCGAGCCGCAGGTCGTGCAGCGCTATTCGCTCATCCACCCGCGTTGCGGGACGGCGTTCCTGCTCTGGGTGATGGTCATCGCAGTGTTCGTGTTCGCGTTCTTCGGCCGGCCCGCCTGGTACTGGCTGATCGCGACGCGGATCCTGCTCCTCCCGGTGATCGCCGGGCTCGCGTACGAGCTGATCCGCTTCGCCGGGAAGCATCAGGGCAACCGGATCTTGATGACCCTGCTGGCGCCGGGGCTGTGGCTGCAGCGCCTGACGACGCGCGAGCCCACGCTCGACCAGCTCGAGGTCTCGATCCGCGCCCTGCGCGAGGTGCTCGATCTCGAGGCGGCGGGCACGCCCGGCGCGCAGCGCGTTGAGGTCATGGCCTAGGCGAGGCGCGCCGAGCGCGGCGATGCGCGAGCTTCCGAACGGCCGGGTCACTCTCCTCTTCACCGACGTCGAGGGTCGACGCGGCTCCTTCACGAGCTCGGCGAGGGTTACGCGGACGCGCTCGCGAATCACCGGCGCATCCTGCGCGAGGCGTTCGTGCGGCATCACGGAACCGAGGTCGACACTCAGGGGGACGCGTTCTTCTTCGTCTTCGGATCGGCGGACGACGCGCTCGCGGCTGCAGGCGAGGGTTGCGAGCTTCTCGAATCGGGGTCGGTGCACGTCCGGATCGGCGTCCACACAGGCACGCCGCAGCTGACGAGCGAGGGCTATGTCGGAGCCGATGTCCACCTCGCGGCACGGATCGGCGCCGTCGGGCACGGCGGCCAGGTCGTGCTCTCGAGCGCCACGCAGCGGGAGCTCGGCGTAGGGCATGACCTGCGCGACCTCGGCGAGCACCGGCTGAAGGACTTCGACGACCCCGTCCCGCTCTACCAGCTGGGTACGCGCCGCTTCCCGCCGCTGAGGACGATCGCGAACACGAACCTGCCGCGGCCCGCCAGCTCCTTCGTCGGTCGCGCCGACGACGCGGCGAACGTCGTCGCCCGGATTCGCGGCGGTGCGCGCCTCCTCACGCTCACCGGGCCCGGCGGCTCGGGAAGACGCGCCTCGCCATCGAGGCAGCGACCGAGCTCGTGCCGGACTTCAAAGCAGGCGTCTTCTGGGTCGCGCTGGCGCCGATCGACGACGCGGAGCTCGTGCTGGAAGAGATCGCCGGACGCTCGGTGCCCGCGACGGACCTCGCCGCGACATCGGCGAGCGCGAGCTGCTGCTGGTCATCGACAACTTCGAGCAGGTCGTCGACGGCGGCACTGCGGTCGCCGAGCTCGTCTCGAAGTGTCCCAAACTCCACGTCCTCGTCACCAGCCGCGAGCTGCTCCGGCTCGGGGCGAGTTCGAATACCCGGTCGAGCCGCTGCCGTCGGATGACGCCGGCGCTTCTCTCGCCGAGAGGCGGGCCCCCGGTGGACGAGACCGTGACCGCGCTGTGCGCGGCACTTGACAACCTCCCGCTTGCCGTCGAGCTCGCGGCCGCGCGCACCGACGTCCTCTCGCCGGCTCAGATCCTCGAACGGCTCGAGCGGCGCCTCGATCTCTCCGCGGGGCCCGGGACGTCGACGCGCGTCAGCGGACACTCCGAGCGGCGATCCAGTGGAGCCACGAGCTGCTCGACGAGGACGAGCAGCGCCTCTTCGCTCGGCTCGCGGTGTTCGCGGGCGGTTGCACGCTCGACGCCGCCGAGGAGGTCGCCGACGCGGAGCTCGACAGCTCGAAGGCGCTCGTCCAGAAGAGTCTCGTGCGACACTCGAGAGAGCGCTTCTGGATGCTCGAGACCATTCGCGGCTACGCACTCGAGCGGCTCGCCGAGCAAGGCGGAGCCGAAGCACTGCGTCGCCGCCACGCCGAGTGGTTCCTTGCGTTTGCAGAGCGGGCCGAGCCGCACCTCGAAGGTGCGGACCAGGCCGAGTGGCTCGAGCTGCTCGAGGAAGACATGGCCAACATCCGCGAGGCCGCAGCGCAGCCGGAGCTCACCGGGCGCTTCCTCGCCGCCCTCCGGTTCCTCTGGGCGAAGCGCGGCTACGTCGCCGAAGGGCGTCGTCTCGTGGAGGACGTCCTGCCGCGGCTTGCCGATGACGATCCCGCAAAGAGGATGGCGCTCGTGACGGGCTCGCTCCTCGCCGTGATGCAGGGCGACTTCGACGCAGCGATCGCGCACGGTGAGCGTGCGATCGAGCTCGGCGAGGCGGCCGGCGACGTGCGGCCCGGGTCTGGAGGTGGCGAGCGCGCTCGGCCGCGCGCTCCTCAGTGTGGGCGAGGAGGAGCGCGCGCTCGCGCTCTTCGCGGACGCGGCAGAGCGTGGCCCGGCGTTCGGTCGCTCGGGGATCGCTGCGATCGCGCTCCTCAACCTCGGGTACGTGGCGCTGGTCGGAGGGAGCTCGAGGTCGCGGACGACTACCTGCGCCGCGCGGTCGACCTCGCGGCGTCCTGCGGCGAGCTGCATGCCGAGTCGCGTTCACTCGCCGCACGCTCCGCGGTGGCGCTCGAGGGCGGCCGGCTCGAGGACGCGCGCGGGCTCGCGCAGCAAAGTCTCGCGATCGCGGCGCCGACGCACGATCGCGACAACGCCTGCTGGGCGATCGAGCTCGCCGGCTGCGCCCTGGCCTCGGCCGATCCGGACCGGGCCGCCCGTCTGCTCGGCGCCGCGGATGAGCTGCGGACGGTGCTCGGAGGCAACCAGTCCGGCCTCGAGCTGGCTCAGCACGATCGTGCGCTGTCGCTGCTCGCAGGCTCGCTCGGGCCGGAAGAGTTGACGGCCGCGTCGAGGAGGGGCGGCGGCTGCCGCTCGACGACGCCGCAGCGGCGGCGCTGCAGCCACTCGCTTAGACTAGGCCCCCTGCGTACGCTCTCCGCATAGGCAAACGACCCGAAGGAGGAGCGATGGCGACCGACAGGCGCGCCGAGGTGCAGTGGCAGGGGAGCCTGCTGGAGGGCTCCGGCACGATCGTCTCGACGACGACCGGCGCGATCGGAGAGCAGGCGGTGAGCTGGGCGGCGCGCTCGACCGACGAGGCCGGCGGCGTGACGAGCCCGGAAGAGCTGATCGCGGCCGCACACGCGTCGTGCTTCTCGATGGCGCTCGCGAACGGCCTCTCGAAGGACGGCCACGACCCGGACCAGCTCCGCACGTCGGCGACCGTCACCTTCCAACCCGGGCGAGGGCATCACGCGCATCGCGCTCACGGTCGAGGGCAAGGTCCCCGGCCTCGACGAGGACGGCTTCCGCGCAGCAGCGCAGACCGCGAAGGAGAACTGCCCCGTCTCGAAGGCGCTCGCGGGCGTCCCGGAGATCACGCTGGAGGACGCAGTTAGGCTGACCGTCGCCATGGCGACGGACTTCGACAACCTCGTCTCGGACCTCGAGCGCAACTACGAGGAGCTGCAGGCGCGGCTGTCCGACCCGGCCGTCTACAACGACCACCGTGAGGCGGCGGACGTCGGTCGGCGCCTGAAGGAGCTCGAGCGGCCGTACAAGCTCGCGCAGCAGTGGGAGGCCGCGCGGGACGACCTCGACGCGGCGCACGGCGACTCCGACCTGCGGGAGCTCGTCCCCGAGCTCGAGGAGCGCACGACCACGCTTCAGGAAGAGCTGCGGCTGGCGCTCGTCCCGACCGACCCGGCCGATCGCAAGGACGTGATCGTCGAGGTGCGCCAGGGCGTCGGCGGCGACGAGGCCGCGCTCTGGGCAGGTGACGTCTACCGGATGCTCGCGCGCTACGCCGAGCGGCGCGGCTTCAAGGTCGAGGAGCTCGAGGCGAGCCCGTCGGACGGCGGCGGCTTCAAGGAGGTCATCTTCGCCGTCAAGGGCGACGGCGCCTACTCGGTCTTCAAGTGGGAGGGCGGCACGCACCGCGTGCAGCGCGTCCCCGAGACGGAGAGCGCCGGCCGCATCCACACCTCGACCGCGACCGTCGCCGTGATGCCGGAGGCGGAGGAGGTCGAGGTCGAGATCGACCCGAACGACCTCAAGATCGACGTCTACCGCTCGACCGGCCCCGGCGGGCAGTCCGTCAACACGACCGACTCGGCAGTCCGCATCACCCACCTGCCGACCGGCGTCGTCGTCTCGATGCAGGACGAGAAGTCGCAGCTCCAGAACCGGGAGAAGGCGATGCGCGTGCTGCGCGCGCGCCTCTACGAGCGCGAGCTCGAGCGGCGGCGCGCCGAGCTCGGCGCCGCCCGCAACGCGCAGATCGGCTCCGGCGAGCGGGCCGAGAAGATCCGCACGTACAACTTCCCCGAGAACCGGCTCACCGACCACCGGGTCAAGCTGACCGTCCATCAGCTCGACCGGATCCTGGAGGGTGGCCTCGACGAGTTCACCGAGGCGCTGGCGACCGACGAGCGCCGGCGCGCGTCTGGGGGAGTGACCGTTCGCGAGGCGCTCGCCGAGGCGGAGCGGAGGCTCGCCGCGGCCGGTGTCGAGACGCCTCGGGTCGACGCAGAGTGGCTCGTCGCGCATCTGCTCGGGACGACGCGCTCGGGGCTCGCGGGCCGCTTGGACGAGCGCGTGGACGGGCTCGAGCCGCTCCTCGTGCGCCGCGAGGCTCGCGAGCCACTGGCGTACGTCCTCGGCGAGTGGGGCTTCCGGCGGCTGACGCTGAAGACGGACGCGCGCGCGCTCGTGCCGCGGCCCGAGACCGAGACGCTCGTCGACCGCGCGCTCGCTCTCGTGGAGGGAGTCGAGCGGCCCCGGATCCTCGACGTCGGAGTCGGCTCGGGCGCGATCGCGCTCGCGCTCAAGGACGAGCGCCCCGACGCCCGGGTGACCGGAGTGGACGTCTCTGCCGACGCGCTGGCGCTTGCGCGCGAGAACGCCGAGCGGCTCGGGCTCGAGATCGAGCTGTGGCAGGGCGACGGCGCCGCCGCTGCCGGCGAGGGCTGGGACCTCGTGATCGCCAACCCGCCCTATGTCGAGGAGCTCGCCGGCCTCCAGCCGGAGCTGGGCTGGGAACCGGAGGTCGCGCTCGTCGGCCGCGGCGAGCACGAACGACTTGCGCGTGCGGCAGATCCCACTTCCTCGCCTTCGAGGTCGGCGACGGCCAGGCGCACGAGGTTGCCGGAATGCTCGAGCGGCTCGGCTGGTCGGACGTCGCGGTCACCGCCGATCTCGCCGGCAGCGATAGGGTCGTGGAGGCGAGGCTGCCGTGATCGACATCTTCACCACACCCGACGGGCTGACCCTTTCCTACGAGCGGCGCGGGAGCGGCCCGCTCCTCGTCTGCCACCCCGGCGGCCCCGGCGGATCCGCCGCCGAGTTCCGCGACTTCGCCGGCCTCGACGACACCTTCGAGCTCCTGTTCCTCAGCCCGCGCGGCTCGCACGGCTCCGACCCGGCCGACGACTACGCGCTGGCGTCGTACGTCGCCGACCTCGAGGCGCTGCGCGAGCACCTCGGCGTCGAGCAGCTCGACCTGCTCGGCTTCTCGCACGGCGGGATCGTCGTGATGGCCTATGCAGCCGCACACGGGACGCGCATCCGCCGGCTCCTGCTGGTCGACACGCTCGCGGTGTGGGGGGACGAGGCGAACGCGGCGATGGAGCGCATGATCGAGAAGCGGCGCGACCAGCCGTGGTTCGCCGACGCGGCGAAGGCGATCCACGAGGAGCAGGCCGGCGAGTTCTCCTCCGTCGAGGAGCTGATTGCGAATGTGCAGCGGCAGGCGCCGCTCTACTTCCATCGCTGGGAGGGCAACGAGAAGGTCGGACGGGAGCTGTTCGCGGACTTCGCGCAGTCGGAGCCGCTCCACTACTTCAACACGGTCGAGTTCCCGACCTTCGACCTCCGCGGCGAGCTGCGCACGATCGAGGCTCCGACGCTGGTGGTCGTGGGCGACGACGACATGATCGCCGGGCCTGTCTGCGCGGACGCCATCGTCCGCGAGTTGCCCGACGCGCGGCTCGTCACGATCCCGGACTCGGGCCACTTCGTCTACATCGAGCAGCCCGAGGCGTTCCGCGCAGCCCTGACCGACTTCCTCCTGTGAGCGAGGCCGCGGTCGCGGCGCTGCGCGCGGGCCGCGCGGTGATCCTCCCGACCGACACCGTCTACGGCCTCTGCGCGCTGCCGGGCCACGAGGACGTGCTCTACGAGCTCAAGGGCCGCGACCGCTCGAAGCCGGTCGCGCTCCTCGCCGCCGACGTCGACGCGCTCGTCGCTGCGGTGCCGGGGCTCGACCGGGCCGTCCTCGAGCGCTACCTCCCAGGGCCGTTCACGCTCGTCTTCGGCGACCTCGGGGTCCGCGTGCCCGACCTTCCGCCGGCCGCCGCCGGGGTCGTGCGTGCGGTCGGCGTCGTGGCCGCGACGAGCGCGAACGCGAGCGGCGGACCGGACCCGCGCCGCCTCGAGGACGTGCCGGAGGAGATCCGCGCCGCGTGCGGCGCGATCGTGGACGCGGGCGAGCTGCCCGGCGTCCCGTCCACGGTCGTCGATCTCACGAGCAGCGAGCCGCGCGTCTTGCGGCAGGGCGCTGCCCGCCTGCCCGAGTAGCATCCTCGCCGTGGCGACGACGCAGGCGACGTTCCACGAGCTGACGCATGCCGGGCTCGACGAGATCGACCCGGAGATCGCGGGGCTCCTGGGCAAGGAGCTCGAGCGCCAGCGCGGCCAGATCGAGCTGATCGCGTCGGAGAACTTCACCTGGCCCTCCATCCTGGAGGCCGTCGGCTCCGTCGCGACGAACAAGTACGCGGAGGGCTACCCGGGCCGCCGCTACTACGGCGGCTGCGAGGTGATCGACGAGATCGAGCAGCTCGCGATAGACCGGGCCAAGGAGCTCTTCGGCGCCGAGCACGCGAACGTCCAGCCGCACGCCGGCGCGCAGACGAACATGGCGGTCTACTCGGCCGCGATGGAGCCCGGCGACACGCTGATGGCGCTGCGGCTCGACCAGGGCGGGCACCTCACGCACGGCCACAAGGTCAACTTCTCGGGACGCCTCTACAACGTCGTCCACTACGGCGTCTCGCCCGAGACGATGACCGTCGACTACGACGACGTGCTCGCGAAGGCGAAGGAGGCGCGGCCGAAGATGATCGTCTGCGGCGGGTCTGCGTATCCCCGCACGGTCGAGAGCGACCGCTTCCGCGCGATCGCGGACGAGGTCGGCGCGCTGCTCCTCTGTGACATGGCGCACTTCTCCGGCCTGGTCGCGGCAGGCCTCCACCCGAACCCGGTCGAGCACTGCGACTTCGTGACCTCGACGACGCACAAGACGCTCGCGGGCCCGCGCGCCGGCTTCATCCTCTGCCGCGAGGAGCACGCGAAGGCCGTCGACTCGGCCGTGATGCCGGGGATGCAGGGCGGCCCGCTCGAGCACACGATCGCCGCGAAGGCGACCTGCTTCCGTGTCGCGATGACCGAAGCCTTTCGCGACTACCAGGCGCACGTCCGCGGCAACGCCGACGCGCTCGGCGAGACGCTGGTCGAAGGCGGGCTCTCGCTCGTCACGGGCGGCACCGACACGCACCTCCTGCTCGTCGACCTGCGCGAGTCGGAGTGGACGGGCAAGGCGGCGGAGGAGCGGCTGCACGAGATCGCCGTCACCGTCAACCGCAACACCGTGCCGTTCGACGAACGCTCGCCGTTCGTCACCTCGGGAATCCGGCTCGGCTCGCCTGCGATGACCATGCGCGGCTTGGACGAGGACGACTTCCGCGAGGTGGGGCAGATCATCTGCGAGGCGCTGACCGAGACCCCCGACCTGGACGGGCTGCGCCGCCGGGTCGGCGCTCTCTGCGCGGCGCGGCCGCTCTACGAGGGCTTCCGCGGCTACACGACGTACGTCGCGTGAGCGACCCGCGGCTGACCGTCGTCGAGCACCCGCTGATCCAGCACAAGCTCGGCTACCTCCGCGACAGGGAGACGCCGACCGTCCACTTCCGCAAGCTCGCGAACGAGATCACGCTCCTCCTCACCTACGAGGCGACGAAGGACATGGCGACCGAGGAGGCCGAGGTCGAGACGCCCCTCGAGCGGATGACCGTGCAGCGGATCTCGGGCAAGAAGGTGGCCGTCTGCCCGGTGCTGCGGGCGGGAGTCGGGATGCTCGACGGCGTCCTGTCGCTCGTCTCGAGCGCGCGCGTCGGCTTCGTGGGGATGTACCGGGACGAGGAGACCCTCCAGCCGGTGCAGTACTACCTCAAGCTGCCGGACGACCTGGCCGAGCGGGACGCGATCGTCCTCGACCCGATGCTCGCGACCGGCCATTCGAGCTGCGCGGCGATCGACTCGGTGAAGGCGGCGGGTGCGCAGTCGGTGACGCTCGTCTGCATCGTCGCGGCGCCTCCGGGGATCGAGGAGGTCCACCGGCAGCATCCGGACGTCCACATCGTCTGCGCGGCCGTCGACCGCGGGCTCAACGAGAGCGGCTTCATCGTCCCGGGGCTCGGGGACGCGGGGGACCGGCTCTACGGGACGAAGTAGCCGCACCTGAGCCGGGAATTCGCTAGCTTCGCGTTCGTGGAGGCGGGCCGTTTCGATCTTCTCGCGGCATCGCTTCGCGCCGACGCGCGTGACCTCAATGCGTTTTTCGAGGTGCTGGCCGTCAAGCTTTCCGCTTCGTTCCCGGAGAGCACTAACGTCGACCGCGAAGGATTTCGCGGCCGTGGACGCGTCAAGTCGATCTCCGTCAACCTCGGCGAGCATCGCTACGACTTGGCGCGCGATGCCGCCGACGTGACCTGCCTGAGGGCGCGCGCCGTGCGCGGGATCGTCCTGAAGAACGAGGTGCTCGAATTGGACGACTGGATCGACTCGCTCTCGCACGACCTGTCCGAGGCGGCCGACCAGAGTGAGCGCGGGCGCCTGGCCCTCGAGCGCCTGTTGGACGAATGAGCGAATCACCCTTCGTCTCGACTCTCTCGGCGGGAGGCTTCCGCGCTCTCGGCAGCGCCGGCTTCCGCTCGTTGGACGTCGTTCAGGGCACGTCGGTGATGAGCCTCGGCTATCAGCAGAAGCCGAGCCGTTGGATGCGCGGCGCGCTCGCGCCGCAACGACTCGAATATCCAAGTGGCGGCTCTTCGCAGGTCTACTTCCCACGCGGCTCGCTCGCCGTGCAGCAGTACCTCAACGAGGGCAGCTCGTACGAGCTCGAGGAGCGGACTGCGGCGTACAACGATGCGAGGACGCAGGCGCTGGCGAGATTGGGCGCCGCCGCGCGCGAGGCCGGGGCCTTCGCCGTCGTCGACGTCCGCATCCGGCGCGGCAGGTTTTTCCACACCCGGCACTCGATCGAGTTCACGGCGCTCGGAACGGCGGTTACGTCGGACCGCTTTGAGCCTGGCAGCGAGGATCCGGTCGCGATCTCGAGCATCAGCGGAACCGAGTTCTGGGAGCTCATCGAATCCGGCATCTGGCCGCTCGGGGTCATCGGCGGCACGAGCGTCAGCTACGTCGTGTCCGGCTACCGAACGAAGCTCGCGCGCTTTCGGGCTTCCCGCCGCTCGTATCGGAACCAGGAATACGGGGACTACACCGAGGGGCTTCGCAGTGCGCGGCTCCGCGCCGCAACGCGCCTGCGGCACGAGGCGATGCAGCTCGGCGCGTCAGGCGTGCTCGGCGTGTCCGTCGACTGGAAGCTCAGCGAGCAGAGGGACGCCGACCTGATCGTGACCCTCGACCTGCTCGGAACTGCGGTCGCCTCGCTCGAGAGCGGCGCGCCGCCCTCTGTCGCATTCGCCCTGGGGTTGAACTAGGGCGTGAACTACGACCCGAGCTCCCTCGAAGGAGTTCCGGAGGCCGGCCGAGACCGGCTGCGCCGGATGCGCGAAACCGACGGAGGTTTCTTCACGAGCGATCTCTCCGTGAACGAGTTCCTGCTCATCAAACAGGCCGGCTTCGAGCCACTCGGACTCGTCGTCGGCAGCTCGATCTATCACATAGGCCTCCAGCTTCGTAGCTGGGGAAAGAACCAGGAGCTCGATGTTCTGACCCAGGCGATGTACCACGCGCGTGAGCTCGCGATGACGCGAATGGAGGAAGAGGCGGACTCGCTCGGTGCGGACGGGATCGTCGGAGTCCGGCTCGAAATCGGCCGCCACGAATGGGGCGGCGAGCTGGCCGAATTCATCGCGATCGGCACGGCGGTGAAGCATGCCGCCGGGGAGCTGCATCGCGCGCCGAACGGCAGGCCGTTCACGAGCGATCTCTCGGGGCAGGACTTCTGGACGCTGCTCTCAGCTGGCTTTCGACCGGTAGGTCTCGTGCTCGGAAACTGCGTCTACCACGTCGCGCATCAGAACGTCGCGCGCTGGGCGGGTCGCGTGGGCCGCAACGTTGAGATGTCGAACTACACGCAGGCGATCTACGCCGCGCGCGAGCTGGCCATGACCCGGATGCAGGCCGAGGCGGAAGCGTTGGATGCAAAAGGGATCGTCGGCGTCGAGTTGCACGAGCGAAGTCACGGCTGGGGCTCACACGTGATGGAGTTCTTGGCGATCGGCACCGCAATCGTGCCGACCAAGACCGAGCATCCACTCGCACCTCCATCGCTGATCCTCACCCTGAATGACCCGCCGCCGGCGACGACTTCATAGCGCCGCCCAGACGAGCGTCCTACCTCGGGGCGGTCTCGCCGCCGGTGACAATCACGGTGTTGCCGGCGTATAAGAGGTAGGCATGCGTCGCATCGTGACCGTATTCGCGTTGTCTCTCTGCGCCGGCGCGGCTGCCGCCTACGCGGGCACATTCTCGCTCGAGCCCATCGCGCACAAGGAGGCGAAGTACTACGGCAACGCGCACGCGGCGATCACTCGCATCGAGACCGTTCGGATCTGGGGTGCCCGTCCGGGTCACGAGCGCTGGGCGATGATCCGGATGAGGGGTCGCCATGCGTTCCGGGTCGGATGCCCGCGCCCGGGTCCCGGCGTTCCCGGGCCTTGTGGCGCGCACTACCTGGAGGTGGGGGTCGATCTGGCCAACCACAAGGTCGGCCTCGACTGGGGCCTCACCTCGTCCGAGGTCTCTGCCATCGCACGAGCGCGGCAGGCGAGTGCGCGGTTCCGGATCTTCCCCGACACCCCGGCTCTGTACCTCCGCTGCGCCATCCCGCGTGGCGGAACTGTGTTGCCGCCCAACCGAATCTTGAAGGGCACCTGCTCGACGGTCGCTGAGCCGTCCGATCGCGTCCGGCGGGTCGCGTTCATCGAGACCTGGCGGATGAGCCCGAGCGGCAGGCGCAACAAGGCCGGCTTCGTCGTCACGCTCGACCGACACGGTCGCGTCAAATCGATCCGCGTGACCGGCGAGCCACCGCAACTCTGGAAGTAGCGGCTTCGCGCACCCGCTTTGGCGTCAGGAGAGCTGCGCGAGCCCGTCGGTGACCCAGGCCCGGAGCTCGTCCGAGCCCGCCCAGGGAGCTTCGTCCGCTTCTGCGCGGGCGATGACGTCCTCCGCCGACGCCCCGGCCCGTAGCCCTGCGTAGAGGTAGATCAGGGCGGACGAGCGGGGCCCCGTGCGGCAGGTCACGAGGGTCGGCCTCGGCAGGGCGTCGAGCGCCTCGATCTGCCGGCGGGCGAGATCCATGCTCAGCGGTGTCGGCGGGTCGGAGACGACGTTTGCCGACTCCGGCACGGAGCTCTGCACGTCCGCGTACGAGAGGCCGCCCTCCATCGACGCGAACTCCTCGCCGCAGAGGTAGAGCCAGGACGCTGCGCCACGCTCCTGGGCGAAGGCCTCGGGGTCCTCGATCAGGCCCCGGTTGTGCATCAGGTCGGTCGGTGTCTCGAAGGCCGTGACGTAGCGATCCTACGCCTACGGGCGGGCAGGGAAAAGCCGCTTCTCCGCCGCGAGATGCGGCGCCCACTCGATAGCGCCCCCATCCGCGAAGCGCAGGTACGCGCGGAGCGCATCTCGCATCGCCTCGACAAAACCCTCGGCGCGTCGCGGCGCGAACCCGTCCTCCCACCACAGGCCGAGGACCTCCACTCTGCCTCGCTCCCGGTCGATCCGAGGCTCGATCCGGCCGACGAAACGGTCGCCGAAGACGATGGGCAGGACGTAGTAGCCCCAGCGACGCTTCTGCGGCTTGAAGAAGCCCTCCCACACGAACTCGAAGCCGAACAGGCTTGCGAGCAAAGACGTGTCCCACAGCAGCGAGTCGAACGGGGCGATGAACGCGACGGACGCCGCCGGCTCCGGCGGCGCCTCGAGCAGGGCGAGCTCCTCGGCGACGACGAAGCGCTTGCCGCGCATTCCCTCGACTTCGACGGGCAGGAGCGCGCCACGTTCGACGAGCTCCTTGTGCAGCTCCCGGCGGGTCTCCGGCGCGGCGATGCGCGCGAAGGTGCCGCCGGCCCCACCGGCGCCAAGCAGGCCGTGGGCGCGATGGCGGGAGAGCTGCTTGTGCAGGAGCTGCTCGCGCTCCGGCACCTTCCGCGCGAGCAGTTCGGCAGGGAGCAGCCGCTCGACGAGGTCGTAGTACCGGACGTTGCCTTCGCGCCGCGCGAGCCCGATCACGCCGGCGACGGTGTACGCCTCGAGGACGGAGCGAACCGCGTTCTCGGGCATTCCGAACCAGTCCTTCGTCGCCCCGGCCTCTCGCTCGAAGTCGGTGGAAGAGAGCGGCCCGTCCGTGCGGATGCGCTCGAGCACACGCTCGGCGACGGCCGCGTTCTCCGTCAAGGCGGCAGCGTGGAACTCGGGCCCTTTCCGGCCCGCGTTCAGGCGGAACCAGGGGAACTCGCTCGCCGAGATGAAGCACAGCGCCTTGTTGGTGGTCTCGAAAATCTCGCGCCGCTCGTAGAGCGCATCGCACCAGGCGGGGTCGTAGTCGGCGACGCGCGCGTGCAGCATCAGGTCGTGGTTTCGTCCAGCGACCGCGATCGGGTCGAACTGGATCGACCCGAGCTTCCGGATGACTTTCAGCACTGCGCCGGGTCCGCCCTCGAGCGAGCGTGCGGGCGCGAGAAAGAGCCGCGCGATGAGATAGCGGCGCGCGGCCTCGGCGGTGACCCTCACGCGGAGGACACTAGTCTCCGGCCGATGCCGCGATCGCCGCTCGAGCTCACACGCGCGCAGATTCTCGCTTTTCGCCGCCGGGTCGGCTCGCTCGACGAACGGCTTCCGCCCGGCGCGCGGTCTCTCCGGCGGGCGGCCTGGGCGGGGCTGCAGGACAGTATGCCCCGGGCGGCTCTCATCTCGATCCACGCACGGGTCGGGGGGACGCACCCGTCGAGCTGGGAAGACCCCTCGCTCGTCCAGGTCTGGGGGCCGCGCTTCAGCACGTACGTCGTCGCCGCGCGTGATCGCGCAGTCTTCACGCTCGCCCGGCTGCCGGACGACCCGAGGCGGCGGCAGAAGGCCGAGGAGCTCGCCGCCCGACTGCACGACTTTCTGGCCGGGCGGCGGGTGCGTGACAGCGAGGTGCAGGATGCGCTCGGCCTCCACAACGGGCTCAAGTCGGCGACGGCGACCGGCACGGTGCTGATCCGCTGGGAGGGTGCGAGAGCCCCGACGATGTGGACGGTGCCCGCACCCGAGATCGATCCGCTCGAGGCCCGCCGCGAGCTCGCCCGCCGCTACCTCCGCGTCTTCGGTCCGACGACGGTCGACGCCTTCGGCGTCTGGGCCGGAATCAAGCCGCCGGAGGCCCGGACGGCGTTCGACGGACTGAGCAGGTCGTTGACTGCGGTTCGCACGCCGGTCGGCGACGCGTGGATCCTCGCCCGCGACGAGCCCTCGTTGCGCGAAGCTGCAGGCCCGCCGGCGCCGGCGCGGCTCCTGCCGAGCGGCGATGCGTACTGGCTGCTGCAGGGAGCCGATCGCGAGCTGCTCGTTCCGGACGCGCGGCAGCGCAGCGAGCTGTGGACCCCGCGCGTCTGGCCGGGCGCTGTCCTCGTCGAGGGAGAGATCGTCGGGACGTGGCGGCGAGCCCAGGCGAAGCTGGCGATCGATTCCTGGCGCCGCCTGTCGCGGGCAGAGCGCGCCGCGGTCGAGGCGGAAGCGCAGTCGCTTCCGCTACCCGGGATCGAGGGAGAGATCGTGGTCGAGTGGAACGCCTAGGCTTGGCGCTTCCATGAAGCCACGCCTCGTCGGGATCAACCACGTCGCCTTGCAGGTCGACGACCTGGAGGCGGCGGTCGCGTTCTACACCGACCTGTTCCAGCCGACGGCCGTGAACCGGAGCGTGCCGCACGCCGCGTTCCTCCAGATGGGCGACCAGTTCGTCGCCCTGTTCGAACGCGGCCCGCGCGCGGAGGAGCCGCATTTCGGCCTCGTCGTCGACGACAAGCAGGCCGTACGCGACGCGCTCGAGGCAGCCGGTGTCGAGATCCTTCCCGGCCGCTTCTTCGACGTCCGCGATCCGAGCGGCAACCGCGTCCAGATCGTGCAGTACGACGAGATCCAGTTCACGAAGACCGGTCGCATCCTCGAGGGAATGGGGCTCGAGCTCGGGAAGTCCGAGCAGGCACTGGCAGAGCTCCGGGAAAAGGGTCTCGCCGACTGAGCGGCGAAGTACCCTGACGTCGTGATGCTCGCGGCGAGTAGCCCGCATCTCAGCGTCCTCGACCAGCTCTCGGATCATCTCGAGGTCGTCTGGGGCGCGCTTGTCGCCTTCGCGGGCGTCATGCTGCTCACGCCGGCGGTCGGGGGGATGGCGCGGCGGCTCGGAGTCGTCGACGTCCCGGGTGGCCGGCGCGTGAACGTTCTGCCCGTTCCGCGCCTCGGAGGGCTTGCGCTCTTCCTGGGGATGCTCGTGCCGGCGCTCGCCTTCCTTCCGATGAGCCACGAGAACCGGGGGCTGCTGCTCGGCGCCACGATCGCCGTCACGGTCGGCCTCGTCGACGACTTCCGGGGCCTCCCGTGGTACGGCAAGCTCGGCGGGCAAGTTGCGGCGGCCGTCGCGCTCGTCTCGTTCGGCGTCTGGATCGACCGTTTCACGTTCCCGTTCGTCGGCGTCCACACGCTGCCCGAATCGGTCGGGATCCTGCTCACGATCCTCTGGGTTGTCGCGATCATGAACATGGTCAACTTCCTCGACGGCCTCGACGGCCTCGCCGCCGGGGTCGCGGCGATCGCAGGGCTGACGTTCAGCGTGATCGCGCTCTCGCTCGGGAAGGTCGACGCCGCGATCCTCTCGGCGATTGTCTTCGGCGCCTGCGTCGGCTTTCTCCGCCACAACTTCTATCCCGCGCGGATCTTCATGGGCGACTCCGGCGCGCTCCTGCTCGGCTACATGCTCGGGGCCATCTCCGTCCAGGGCCTGCTGAAGACGGCCGCGACCGTCGCCCTCTTCTTCCCGCTGCTCGTTCTCGCCGTCCCGATCGCGGACACGACCTTCGTCGTCGTGCGGCGGCTGAGGCGCGGCGAGCGCGTCTTCGAGGCCGACCAGGCGCACCTGCACCACCGCTTTCTCCGCCGCGGCTTCTCGCAGCGGCGCGCGGCGCTCACGATCTGGGCCTGGTGCCTGTGCCTCGCGGCGGCTGCCTTCGCGACCCGCTTCGTCCCCTTCCGCGCCCATGGCTCCTGGCATCCGTGGTGGACGCTGCTCGCCGCCGCAATCGGCTTGGCTGCGGTGATCTTCTCGATCTACGTCGTCTACGTGCTGGAGATCGTCAAGCTCGGAAACCGGATCCAGCGGCGGCGCAAGTCCGACGATCCGCTCAAGAAGATCGCCTAAACCCGGACGTTCGGCCTGTTGACGGGGGCCGGGGCCTTTGCCAGCATCCGCGCGACGAGATGCGTCGCTTCCTCGCACCCTTCGCCAGCCGAGATTTCCGGCTGCTGTGGTCGGCCAGCACGATCTCGCTTCTGGGAGACGGGATCTGGTACGTCGCGATCAGCTGGCAGACCCTTGCGCTGTCGAACAGCGCGACGGCGCTCGCCGTCGTCTGGCTCGCCTTCACGCTGACGCACATCGCGATGCTGCTCTTCGGCGGTGTGCTTTCGGACCGGCTGCCGCGACGCCGCATCCTGCTCGGCGCGAACATCATCTCGGGGATCTTCGTCGGCGCGATCGCCGTCCTCTCGCTCGCCGGCGTCCTCACCCTCTGGAAGCTGCTCCTCCTCGTGGCCGGCTACGGCGCGTCCGAGGCGGTGTTCGGGCCGGCCTACGGGGCGATCGTCCCGGAGCTGGTCGACCGGGAGGTGCTCACGCAGGCGAACTCGCTCAACCAGGTCAACCGGCCGCTTGCGCTTCGCCTGGTCGGCCCGGCGCTCGGAGGGGTCCTCGTCGGCGCATTCGGAGCGGGTACGGCACTCGCCATCGATGCCGGGACGTTCGCCGTCTCGGCCGCGATCCTCTCCCGGATGGGCGTCCCGCGCACCGTCCTCCGGAAGGCGGAGGCGAGCGTCCGCTCGGTGCTGCGCGACGTCGGCGAGGGCCTGGCCGCGGTCAAGCGCGTCCCGTGGCTCTGGGCCGGGATGGCGGCGGACGCTATCGGGACGCTTGCGACCTGGGGCTGCGTGCAGGCGCTCGTGCCCGTCCTGGTGCGCAACGATCTGGGTGGAGGCGCCGAGACGCTGGGGTTCATCTACGCGGCCGGTGGCGTCGGCGCCGTGATCGCGGCGGTCGCGACCGGATCCCGCGGAAGCCCGCGCCGTCCCGTGACCGTTCTCTTCCTCGTGCTCGCGGGGAAGGTCGCGGCGGTCGGCCTCTTCGGCTTCGCGACGAGTGCGGCCACGGCGATGGTCGCCAGCTTCCTGATGGGGGCGCTCTCGACCGTCGGCCTGGTGATCTGGATGACGCTGATCCACGAGCGGGTCGAGGGCGACCTCCTCGGCCGGGTCAACAGCATCGACTGGCTCGTCTCGACGAGCCTGATGCCGGTCGCGCTCGTCGTCGTCGGGCCGCTCGCGGACGCGTTCGGAGTCCGCGCGTTGCTGGCGGTCACCGGGCTCGGCGGCGCGCTGCTCGTGCTCTCCCTCATGCTGGTCCCGGGCGTGCTCGCAGGCGAGGAGCTCCGGGACCGACTCGAGCCGACCTAGTCCGCTCGCTGCACGAAGCTCGTCAGCAGTTCGTTGAACGGCTCGCCGAGCCGCTGCACGGAGTGGCCTGCGCCGGGGAGGACGGCCCGCTCCGCACCGAGCCGTTCCTCGAGCACGTCGCAGACAGCCTCGAAGGCGGGGCTGTGCCCGCCCGAGACGACGAGCTTCGGGAAGCGCGCCTGCGCGAGCTCGTCGAACGGGATCACGGCCTCCGCCGGCGAGCGCTCGACCATCAGCGTCCGCGCGCCTTGCAGGAGCTCCGGCGTGAAGTCCCCGGGCGGTGTGGACGAGCCGACGAGCGCCAGGAAGCCACGCAGGAACTCGCCCGGGTCGCGCGGGCCGTTCGTCCACTGCTCCCCGATCCGTGCGATGAAGTCGTCCACCGCCGGCACCCCGCGCGCCACGCCGAACGCCGGCGGCTCGATCACCGTCAGCGAGCGCAGCAGCTCCGGCCGCCGCGCTGCGGCCAGCAGAGCGATCACACCGCCGTAGGAGTGCCCGACCAGGTGCGTGCCCGGCTCCAGGAACTGCTCCAGCCAGACCGCCTCGTCCTCGAAGTCCACCCGCTCGACGTCGGGCCCGGGAGGGAAGCCGCGCCGGTTCGGCGCCACGATGTCGAAGCGCTCCGCGAGCGGTTTCTGGGCGCTCCAGGTGAGTTCCGCGTTGACCACGGAACCGTGAACGAGCAAGAGGCGAGTTCGGCTCTCCATGCGGGTTTCGGGTGTCACAAAGTCGCCCATCCGATACTGCTATTCTCGCGCGCGGATGCAGGGGACCGCCTCGTCGCAGTTCAACGCCGCTGGAGCCGGCGGTGTTCTACTAGCCGTGCTCGCGGCCTGCGTCGGCATCGGCGTTCTCATCGGCTGGGCCGCCGGGTCCGGCGCGATCGGCGCGTTACTAGGAGCCGTGTTCGGCATCTTCGGAGGGATCGTCGCCGAGCAATACGACGCTGAACCAGTACACGCCGGCATCCGACACTTCGTCAACCTGCCGCCGTGGTACGCCGACGTGCCCGCGGACCGGCGCGCGCACACCAGCGAGCTCGTCTCCTTCGACGACCTCGCCGGCGCCCGCGTCGTGATCGTCGGCGGCCGGCAGAGCGCCTACGAGTGGGCGGCCCTGCTGTGCGATCACGGCACCGAGCGGGTGGACGTGGTCCACCGTCATCCGACACCCGAGTTCGCGAAGGTCAGCTGGGCTTTCGTCGACGGGTACGTCGACCAGACGCTCGCTCAGCGCGGACTGGTGGCGCGGGCTCACCCCCGACGAGCAGCAGGTCATCGCCCTGGAGTTCTGGGAGGTGGGCCGCCTGACCCTGGAGCCGTGGCTGGTCCCGCGCCTGGCGGCCGGAGGTCGTGACCAGCCGTCCTGGCTGCGCCGTCGTCGGCGTGTCCGTCGGGTGAACCGGACCTGACCTTGACGCTGTCCGACGGGGGCGAGCTGACGGCGGACTTCGTGGTCTTCGCCTCCGGCTATGCGGGCGGACCTTGTGCGCGTGCCCTACCTGTCCGGCGTGCTGGACAAGGTCGCGGTGCGCGACGGCTTCCCCGAGCTCACCGAAGGCTTCGAGACGTCGCTCCCTGGCCTGTTCGTGACGGGCTTCGCGTCCACCCGCGACTTCGGCCCGTTCTACGGCTTCACGAAGGGCTGCGCGTCCTCCGCTCGGATCGCGGTCGAGGAGATGCTGCGCTGACGAACGCCGGCATCAGCGTCGGCGCTGCGTCGTCACCCAGTTCACCCACCAGCTCTCGCCGCCGTCGCGGGAGAACGACTGCTCGAAGCGCGGTTCGTCGTGGTCGGCGTACCACGAGTAGCGCACCCTCACCGCGACCCCGTTGACCACGTCGTCGCACTCGAAGGTGCCGCGCCCGCCGTCGAAGCCGCCGACCACCGGCTCGTCGAGCACGCCCGGCGCCCGGGTGGACACCCACCAGATCCGCCAGGTGCCCGACGCCGGGTCGTAGAGGCGCAGGGTGCAGCCCTCGAACGCCTCGACCCCCTCCGTGGCGGGCATCCAGAGCCGGTCGATGTTGCCCAGCCCGTCGAGGATCGGAACGCCTCGGAAGTGCCCTCGCCCTCCAACCACTCCGTGCAGTCCGGGTCGGTGCTGGTGCGCAGCCGGCGCAGGTGGAAGGTCCAGCTGCCGTGCAGGAAGTCGAAGTCGTGCGCTCCGTTGCTCGTCACGCCCGGAGCATGCCGCCGCCCACCGACAACCGCCGGCTGCGAGTGGCGTCAGCCGACCGCCGAGGCGCCCGAGGGTTGGATGTTCTGGTTGAGGTGGAAGACGTTCTCCGGGTCGTAGGTGTCCTTCACCGCGGTCAGCCGGGCCAGCTTCTCGGGCGAGTAGGCGCGACGGACGCCCGGCGGCACCCTCGTCGCCCAGCGACGTTGACGTAGACCCCGGAGGCGAACGGCTCGAGCGTGGCGGCGTAGGCGCCGTGCCGTCTCGATGCGCCCTCGTCCTCGCCGGGTCGGTCCACCCGTGCTCGCGCCGAGCTCGAAGGCGGTGTCGCGGTGGCTGAACGGCGTGTCGCTGCTCGGGCACGTCGGCGATCGCCCCGCCGTAGGCCTGGAAGCCCGGCACCGGGCAGCGAAACGGGCCGCCGTCCATCGAAGCTCCCCGCCCCAGGAACGCGTCGATGCGCCTCGTCGGGCAGCTCGCGCAAGTAGTGCCCCTTGGAGTAGCGGCGCAGCGCGTGCCGTCTGCCACGTCGTCGCGGGACTGCAGCTCCAGGTAGGACAGCTCGACGACCCGCTCGGCCGACGGCCGACCGAGCGCGCGCAGTCGCCGGGAGCAGCGCTCGCCCTGCGCCGGGTCGCCGACCCAGACGAAGCCGAGGGTCACATGCCGCCGCTCGATCGCCGCGGTGAAGGTGGCCTCCGCGGCGCCGAAGCGTTGCAGGTCCCGCCAGCCGCGCAGCGCGCCGCGCACCGCCGGGGCGCACCGGGAAGTCGAGCTCGACGGCAGCGCCCGGGTGCCGAGTGTCGTGCAGCCGGAACTCGAACTCGGTGACCACGCCGAAGTTGCCGCCGCCGCCGCGCAGCGCCCAGTACAGGTCGGGGTGCTCGGTCCTCGCTGGCCCGCACGCACGTCGCCGTCGGCGGTGACGACCTCGAACGACGACAACGTTGTCGCAGGCCAGGCCGGACTGCCGGGCCAGCCAGCCCATCCCGCCGCCGAGGGTGAGGCCGCCGACGCCGGTGTGCGACACGTTGCCGGCGGTGGTCGCCAGCCCGTACTCGCTGGGTCGCCTGGTCCAGCGCCCCGAGCAGGGCGCCGCCCTGCACGACCGCCCGGCGCCGCGCCGGGTCGACCCGGACCCCGCGCAGGGGGGTCAGGTCGATCATCAGCCCGCCGTCGGGCACGGCGTGGCCGGCCGCGCTGTGGCCGCCGCACCGGATGCCGATCTCCAGGTCGTGCTCGCGGGCCGTCCGTACCGCGGTGACCACGTCGCGGACGCTGGCGCAGCGGACGATCACGCGCGGGCGCCGGTCGACGATCGCGTTCCAGATCGTCCGCGTCTCGTCGTACGCCGGGTCGCCGGGCAGCAGCACCGACCCGTCCAGCGCAGCTGGCGAGTTGTGTTCGGGTGGCAGCGTCCATGCCACACCAGACCGTCGCGCCCCCGGGAAGTCATCGGTCGGACAGCGCGACCACGCAGCGGGACGACCCCAGGGCCCCCGGCCTGCACCTTGGCATCTGGGGGCTCTCGTGCCCGCCCTCCGGGCGACCTGCGGCCCTCAGGGACGGGTTCCGTCCGCGCCACGCGTCGCGAAGCCGCCGCGTGGGCCGATCGGCGGGTAGTATTGGTGCAGCACCGACCGCGGGCAATGCGCTCGTCCTCCCCGACGACCGCTCGCTCCGGGCTGGTGCCCGACCATCTCGAGTGGTCGCAGGTTCCCACCGTGGGCGGGCCGTCGGCCCGGACGAGTCGCTGATCTCTCGCAGATCCGTGGGACCGAGTCGCGTCGCGGAGCAGCCACCCGGGCGCTCTCCGCTCGACGTCCATCGCCCCGGCCGCGGGCCTGCGTGCGGGCACTTCAGTCCGCCGCGGCGAGCGTGCCGGGCACTGCCGGAGGAGGAGTTCTGTGGCTCGACGAGGCCAGCGCCAGCCGGGCGCTCGCCGTACCGCGCCCGCGGAACCAGCGACGGGTCCGCGACCGCGACAACGACGGCATCATCCCGGTGCTCGCCCGCAGCCGTGCGTGAGGTCGAGGCGGCGGTCCAGCGCGGGGCCGGTGCGGCCTTCGGTGCGCACGAAGTTCCAGGTCGTCGCCCTGCTGGTGCGCGAGGAGCGGGCCCGGGTCACGGGCCGACGCAGACCAGCAGCGACGCCCAGCCGCGCCGAGCAGCTCAAGCGCCTCGACGGGATCGCCACGATCCTCGCGAAGACCGCCGCCCGCGACACCTCGCTGCTCGCGCTCCTCGCCGAGGACGCCGTCGTCTCCGACGCGGCCAGGTCGCTCAAGCGCGACATGCTGCAGCGCCGCCGGGCTCGAGCCGGCCCCGACGAGGTCGACGCCCGCCGAGCCCGTCGGCCGCCTCCGCCGACCACCGAGCGCCGGGTCGTGCCGCAGTCGGTCGTCTCGCGCCAGCTGGCCAACCCCTTCCTCGCCCCCGACTTCGCGGCCGGCCGGCAGAGCACGGCCGGCTCCGCGCCGGCTGGCCGGCTGGGAGCTGCTCGGCCCGCTCTTCCGGTCGTTCGAGTAGGCCGGCGGCGGAGCCTCGGCCTGCATGGCCCTGCCCGACGCCGACCTCCCTGCGGGCGCCGGGTGGCCTGGAGCTGATGCCGCACCAGGCGCAGCTGGTCGCCGCCGCCGCTGCCGGGCCACCGGACCTTCCTGCTCGCCGACGAGCCGGGCCTGGGCAAGACGGCTCAGGCGCTGCTCGCCGCGCAGGCCGCGAACGCCTACCCGCTGCTCGTCGTCGTGCCGAACGTCGTCAAGACCAACTGGGCCCGCGAGGCCGGCCTCTGGACACCCGACCGCGTCGGCCACCGTGATCCACGGCAACGGCGACACGATCGACGGCTTCGCCGACATCGTCATCGTCAACTACGAGGTGCTCGACCGCCACGTGGGCTGGCTCGGCGACCTCGGCTTCCGCGGCATGGTCGTCGACGAGGCGCACTTCATCAAGAACAAGACCTCGCAGCGCTCGCAGCACGTGCTGGAGCTCTCCGAGCGCATCCGGTCCCGCATCGCGCGTCCGCTGCTGATGGCGCTCACCGGCACCCCGCTGATCAACGACATCGAGGACTTCCGGGCCATCTGGCAGTTCCTCGGCTGGATCGACGACAAGAAGCCGCTCGCCGAGCTGATGGACTGCGCTCGAGGAGACCGGCCTGACGCCGGCCGACCCCGGGTTCTACCCCGCCGCTCGCAAGTGCGTGATCGACCTCGGCATCGTCCGTCGCCGCAAGGTCGACGTGGCCGCCGACATCCCCGCCCGCCGCATCGCCGACCTTCCCGTCGAGCTCGACGACGAAGGCCGGCCGTTCGATCCGGGAGGCCGAGCGCGACCTCGCCCGTCGGCTGGTGTCGCGGTACGAGAGCGCGCTGGCGAGCGCGCACGTCCGGCGCCGTCGTCGAGGGCATCGACCACGACCTCGTGCGCAGGGTCGCCACGTGGGAGCGGAAGGACACGACGACGACGAAGACCGGACGAGAACGTGTTCAGCATGATGCGACGCATCGGCCAGGCGAAGGCCGGCCTCGCCGCCGACTACGCGGCGCAGCTCGCGCGCAGCGCCGGCAAGGTCGTCTTCTTCGCCAAGCACGTCGACGTGATGGACGTCGCCGAGGAGACCTTCGCCAAGCGCGGGATCCGCTACTCGTCGATCCGCGGCGACCAGACGCCGACGGCGCGGCAGAAGAACATCGACGCCTTCGTGAACGATCCCGACGTCGCCATCGCGGTCTGCTCGCTGACCGCGGCCGGGCGTGGGCATCAACCTGCAGGTCGCCTCCAACATCGTGCTGGCCGAGCTCTCCTGGACCGACGCGGAGCAGACGCAGGCCATCGACCGCAGCCACCGCATCGGTCAGACGGAGCCCGTCACCGCGTGGCGCATCATCGCCGCGCAGACCATCGACGCGAGGATCGCCGAGCTGATCGACAGCAAGGCCGGGCTCGCCGCCCGGGCCCTGGACGGCTCGGAGGAGGAGGTGTCGTCCTCGGCCGACGTGCAGCTCGAGGCGCTCGTCGCCCTGCTGACCGACGCGCTCTCTGCGGCGGCCTGATCTCGCGCTCCTGCAGCTAGCCGCAGGTGGCGCGAGATGGCTGGCGATTCGGCCTTTCCGCCGACCAACCTGCGCCAGCTGACCCGGCCGTGGGCTCTGCGGATGACAACTCCGGCTCTCGGGTGGCTGGCATCGTCGAGTCCAGCCGGGCAGGGTTGGCCCGTGACGATGATCGGTGGCGCGGACCGGACCCTGTCCGAGGACGAGGTGCGCCGGTTCGTCCTCGACAGCCTCGCCGACGCGGATCTCGACGGTCGCAGCGTCTGCGTCGTCGTGCCCGACGGCACCCGCAGCTGCCCGCTGCCGCTGCTGCTGTCGGCGCGGTGCACGGGGCCCTGCACGGCGCGGGTCTCGCGGCTCACGGTCCTGGTCGCGCTCGGCACCCACGCGCCGATGGACGAGGCCGCGCTGGCCCGCCACCTCGGCTACCCGCCGGGCGGCCTGGCCGAGCGCTATCCCGGGCATGACCGTGCGCAACCACGAGTGGTGGGACCCGGCGACGTTCGTGTCCGCTCGGGACGCATCGGCGCCGACGCGTCGCCGAGCTGTCCGAAGGTCTGCTGCGCGCAGGCCGTCGACGTCCGGCTCAACCGCGCCGTCGTCGAGCACGACGTGACGCTGGTCGTCGGGCCCGGTCTTCCCGCACGAGGTGGTCGGGTTCTCCGGCGGCAACAAGTACTTCTTCCCCGGCGTCGCCGGCCAGGAGGTCATCGACGTGTCGCACTGGCTCGGTGCCCTGATCACCAGCGCGCGAGATCATCGGGACGACGGGGACGACGCCGGTCCGCGCGCTCATCGACGAGGCCGCCGCGCTGGTGCCCGGGCGGCGGCTGGCGCTGTGCGTCGTCGTGCAGTCCGGTACGACCGCCCTGCACGCGATGGCCTTCGGCGCACCCGAGGACGGCGTGGGCCGCGGCCGCCGACGTGTCCGCCCAGGCGCACATCCGCTACCTCGACGCGCCGGTGCGCCGGGTGCTCTCGCTCGTCCCGCGAGAAGTACCCCGACCTCTGGACCGGGGCCAAGGGCTTCTACAAGGTCGAGCCGGTCGTGGCCGACGGCGGCGAGGTGGTGCTCTACGCGCCGCACATCAGGCGAGGTCGCAGCCATGCACCCGCCGATCGTCGAGATCGGCTACCACTGCCGCGACTACTTCCTCGGCCAGTGGGACCGGTTCCGCGACGTGCCCTGGGGCGACCTTGCGCACTCGACCCACCTGCGCGGTGCCGGGCACGTAGGACGCCGAGCGACGGGGAGCGCGTGCCGGGTGACGCGTCACCCTGGCCACCGGCATCCCGCGAGGACGTCGTCCGGCCGATCGACCTCGACTATCTCGACCCGGCACGCGGTCGACCTGGAGGCCTGGCGCGCGGACCCCGACACCCTGGTAGTGGAGGAGGCCGGCGAGGTCCTGTACCGGCTGCGCTGATCTGCTGGACGTAGGACCGAGTATGGTTGCCAGACGGCAACTGATCTCCTGTCGGGGAGGTGACGTGTACTCGAGCTTCGTCGCCCTGGGCGACAGCTTCACCGAAGGCCTGGCCGACCTACGCCGGGACGGCACCTACCGCGGCTGGGCGGACCTCGTCGCGACCGAGCTCGCCGCCGGGGGAAGGACGGCTTCCGCTACGCGAACCTCGCGGTCCGAGGTCGCCGCCTGTCCCAGATCGCCGAGGAGCAGGTCCCGCGAGCGCTGGCCATGCGCCCCGATCTGGTCACGATCGCCGGCGGGGGCAACGACATCATCGGCTTCCGCTGCGACGTCCCGGCGCTGACCCGCTCCATCCGGGAGGTGCTCGAGCAGCTGCGCTCCACCGGTGCCACCCTGCTGGTCTTCGCCGGGTTCGACCCGCGCGGCCGGCTGCCTCTGGGCCGCCCGCTCGCCGCTCGCGCCGCGGCCTACAACGCGTCCCTGGTCGGTGCGGCCCACGACGTCGGTGCCTTCGTCGTCGACCTCTGGCACCTGCCGGAGCTCTACCAGGACGACATGTGGGCGCCCGACCGGCTGCACCTGAGCTCCCGCGGCCACGAGCTGGTCGCGTCGACGGTGCTGCAGACCCTGGGTGTCCCGACCTCTGCGGGCACGGAGCACCTCGCGGAGGTCGCCGCGGCCGCGCGGCGGTCGTGGCTCGCCGCCCGGCGCTCGGACGCGGTGTGGTTCCGGAACTACTTCGCGCCGTGGGCCGGGCGCAAGCTGCGTGGTCGCTCGATCGGCGACGGCGTCGCTCCCAAGCACGAGGAGCTGACGTCGCTCGTCGAGAACCGGCAGGACACGTCTCTGGCTGGGAATCCTTCGCGGTCACCCGAGGTTCCCTAGCCTCTGGAGGCGTGGAAGGGGTGCGGCATGGCGGGTGAGGCCGCGACCTCGGGGGACGACTGGCGGGCGCGGTCGACGTGGGCGCGGGGCCGGTCGGCGCCGTTGCGGGAGTACCTGCGCACCGAAGGCCCGGGTAGCGCCGGCATCCTCGTCGCCGCAGTGGTCGCCGCGCTGGTCTGGGCCAACGTCGACCCGGCTCCTACGAGTAGTTCTGGGCAACGGACCTGTCGATCCGGCTCGGCGACCACGGGCTCAGCTGGGACCTGCGCACCTGGGTCAACAGCGGCCTGATGACGCTCTTCTTCCTCGTGGTGGGTCTCGAGGCGCGCCGCGAGTTCGACCTGGGTGAGCTGCGCGACCGGCGGCCGTTTCGTGCTGCCCCTGGCCGTCGGCCTGGTCGCGATGGTAGTGCCCGGTCGTGATCTACCTCGCGGTCAACCACGGGGGCCCCGGTGCGACGGGTGGGGCGTCGCGATGTCGACCGACACCGCCCTGGCGCTGGGCCTGCTCGCGGTGGTCGGTCGGGACGTGCCCGAGCGGGTGCGCGCGTTCCTGCTGACCGTGTTCGTCGTCGACGACCTCGCCGCCCTGCGTCGTCATCGCCGTCGTCTACAGCGACTTCATCGTGCTGCTCCCCCTGCTCGCGGCCGTTCTCGTGATGGGCGGCGTGGTGGCAGCGCGGCTGCTCGGCCTGCGCCAGCGCTGGGTCTACACCGTGGCCCCTGTTGCCCTGAAGCGCCGCGACCGACGCCTGCGCGCAATCGCGCCGACCGACCTTGAGCAGAGGGATAGTGCGGATGCCGAACTCGGCCGGCAGCACGCCGGACGTCCGCGGACCACCCGATAAGACGGTGTTGATACTTGGTGAAGTTCGGCGAGCGGGCCCGGCCCCGGCGCTACCCAGGGGTCGGTCAGCTCGTGGATCTGGACCAAGGACCGGCTGACCGCCAGGTGGGCGGGCTCTCTGCCATTGGGATCACGCCTCAGCAGTGGGAGCCACCGGACTGGCCGAGCGTGAACTGACCTGAACTGGCTACTTGTTGACTGACGGCAGCCCACGGCCGGGCCAGGCTGTGGGTTAGAGTCCGGTGGGGTAGCTCGGGAACTGGCTGCCCACGTTTTGGTGTGGCTCTTTAATGGGGTGCTGCCCGCCGGGTGTCGCTGGCTGGGAGTGGCTCAAGAGGGGTGTGCTTCGCCTGAAGTAGCTCTGCCCTCCCGCCGTCCTCCAGTCGAGCTGGAGGAGCGCCGATGGGCAGGTGGTGATCGGGGTCGATCCGCACAAGGCGAGCAACACGCTCGGTCGTCATCGACGAACGCGAGCGGGTGCTCGCCCAGCAGCGGTTCGCCAACGACCGGGCCGGCTACCGGTCGATGAAGACGTTCGCCCGGGCGATGGCCGGACCGGGTGTGGGCGGTCGAGGGTGCCCGCGGTGTCGGTGCCTGCGCTGGCGCAGCGGCTGGTCGCCGAGGGCGAGCCGGTCCTCGACGTGCCGGCCCGAAGCTCTCGACCCGGGTCCGTGCGCTGGGCGGTGGCAGCGGCCGCAAGACCGACGACGACCGACGCGTTCGCGGTCGCGGTCGCCGGCCTGCGGGCCGGGACTGCAGGTGGTGCGACCCGATGACACCACCGAGATCCTGCGGCTGCTGTCCACCCGCCGTCAGGAGGTCGTCGAGCTGCGGATCGCCACGGTGAACCGGCTGCACGAGGTGCTCTGCAGCTGATTCCCGGTGGCGCGAAACGGCATCTGAGCGCCACCAGGGCCCGCGAGCTGCTGGCCACGGTCCGGCCCCGCGACGCGGTCGGGAAGGCCCGCAAGCAGCTCGCCCTGGACTACCTCGCCGAGCTGCGACCGCGCTCGACGCGCAAGCTCAAGGACGCTCGAAGGACGAGATCGACCGAGGTGCTCGCCGAGCACCCGACCACCCTGACTCGGAGATCGACGGGGTCGGACCGGTCAACGCCGCGAAGATCCTCGCCGAGGCCGGCGACGTCGCGCCGGTTCCCCAGCCGCCACCACTTCGCCAGCTACACCGGCACCGCACCGATCGACGTGTCCTCCGGCGACGAACAACCGGCACCGGCTCAACCGCGGCGGCAACCGCCGGCTCAACCACGCCCTGCACATCGCCGCCGTCGTCCAGTACCGCATGCCCGGCCCCGGCCAGGACTACTACCGGCGCAAGCGCGAGGCCGGGCAAGACCCACCTCGAAGCGCTGCGCTGCCTCAAACGACGCACTCTCCGACGTCGTCTACCGGCAGCCTCGTCGACGACCAGGCAGACCGGGCAGCAGCGAGCCCGGGAGGACAAGTGGGGGCGACTCTTCAATCCAGCGCGGCTGACCTGATCCCCATGGCCAGCACTTCGGAGCAGTCACTTCCCGGGCTCGCCCACGACCCTACGCCCGTCCTCGCAGCTGCGTCTTGACACAGAGGGGAACCACTACCGAACGGTTCTGGGCTGCCCATACGGTCAGGCAGCGGGTACGGCACTTCCGTTCACTCAGCGCCTTCTAGTCAAAGCAACACGATCACCCGAACCCGGGTTTCAATCCGATCCGGGGTCGTGGTGGTCCAGAAGTCCGGACCGCTCGGCGAATGTCGCGGCCTGCACGCGCCCGGACACCCCCAACTTGCGCAGGATGTGAGTGACGTGGACTGAGGCGGTCTTCGGGCTCATGAACAAGGCGGCGCCGATCTGACCGTTCGTGCGCCCCTGAGCAAGCAGGCGAAGCACCTGCCGCTCCCGATCGGTGAGTGCGTTGGGGTCCTCCGGTTCGGACCGGGTCCGCGAGGCGGTCACGCCAAGGTCTACTCGCGCTCGACTTGCGAGGGCGCCGATTCGCTCCGTCAATGGGGCCGAGGCAACGGCGACTTCGGCGGCTTCGCGGATCACCGGTTCCGCGATGGCTCGTTGACCGGTGGCGAGAAGGCAGTCCGCTTGCCGCCAGAGGGCGTAGGCACGGTGACGCGGGCGTCGCAGGATCTTCCACTGGTCCGCGGCCGCCTCCCAGAGGTCCGAGCTCTCACGTCCTTGAAGTCTGGCGAGCTCCGCCTCCCAGAAGGACCTCTCGGCGTCGGCCGTTGCGGCGAGTGGCCCTGCTGTGAAGGGCTCCCGCTGCATGGACTCCGCCAAGGACATGAGTCGCTCGCCACCGGCAAGGGCGCGTTCCAACTCCTCCGGCTGGCCACGTGCGCGGGCTCGCTCTGCCAGGTCCGCCTGTGCGCGCATGCCCAGGATCAGGAGCCTGTCGGCGTCGCGACTCAGCGGGGTGGGCGCGACGAGGCCGAGCAGGTCCATGACTGTGTTGGCGGCGCCACGGGGTTCCCGTCCCCAAAGGTCGAGCTCGGCGTCGGTCTGGGCGAGCTCCATCTGGGACTCGAGGTGGCTTGGCGCAATCGCCCTGACTGCTGCCAAGCGTTGCCTTGCTCCCTCGAGGTCCCCACGAGAGACGTCGATGCGGACACGCTGCTCGTGCACAGCCCAGTTGTCGAGCGAGGGTTCACCAACGGCCATCGGGTCGACTAGTGCTGCCGCCTCCGCGAGCCGCCCAAGTTCCAAGTAAGCCTCAGCGAGGTTGGAGGCGAGCAAGGCGGATTGGAGGCGGGAGGCTCCGCCCAGACTGCGCGCCGGTCCAGCTCGGTTGCGCCGAGGGCACAGACTTCCTCCAGCTCGCCGGCCCGAAGCAAGGTGCCCGTTCGGCCGATCGCGAGGAACAACACGGCTTGAACGTCGGTGGTGCCGTGTTGGAGTTCCGCGGCTTCGGAGAGGAGGTCCCTGGTTGCACCCGGATCCCCGGCGCGGGCTTGATGCATCGCGAGATCGACCAGCGCCGAGGCCTCGTCCTCGCGTGATCCGATGGCCTTCGCTATGGCCAATCCTTCGGTCATGACGGCCACGGCCTCGTCGTGACGGCCGGCGACGTCAAGCAGGGCTCCGCATTGGCCCAGGGCACACGCTTGTTCGTGACTTGGTGGCAGCGTTGAGAACAGCAGCCTCGCTTCTTGCGCAGCGCCAAGGGCTGCCTCCGGGGAGCTATGGCGGCGCGAGAGGGCCGCCCGATACATCAGAACTGCCCTGTCGTACCGGTCGCTGAACTGCTCGGATCGCCCCAGCGCCGCCTCGGTGAGTTCCGCAGCGTGAGCCGAGTCCCCATGGGCGTAGTTGCAGTCGATCGCCCGGACGAAGGCCTCCGCCAGGTGCAATCCCGGCGGTGTGGCATCAGCGACGTCCCATAGTTCGGTGACGCGTTCCCAGTGCCGGCGGGCTTCGGCGTAAGCGAAGATGTCCTCGGCGGCCTTCCCGGCTTTGGCGACCCAGACAAGCTCCTGTTCGGTCGTTCGGCAAGTGCCCAGTGAGCGGCGACCTCGGCCGCGGCCAGGGCTCCCTCGTCCTTGCCGAACTCTCCGCCAGTCGCGCGTGCAAGATGCGTCTACGCCGTGGAAGCAAGTTGGCCGTGACGGCCTCAGCAAGCAGGGCGTGCCGCGACCGAAACAGACCGTCGGAAGTCGTTGTCGCTAACCCGGCATCGATGAGCTCGACGAGGCCTTCCTCCACAGTCTCCGGGGACAGTTCGGCGACCTGAGCAATCGTGGTCTCGCCGATGGCGCGCCCAGCCAAGAGAGCACGGTCAACACGTGGCGGGCTTGCTCAGAAGATTGTCTCGCTCGGGCGTTGAGCAATGCGGCCAGGCCCGGTGGCATCTGGTCTCGCATCTGTGACTGATCCCGCCCTTCGGTGGTCGGGTCTGCCGCTACGAGTTGCTCGGTGAAGAACGGGGTTGCCTTCGCTTCGCCGGAACAACGCGTCCAGGGCCTCGATCGTGGGCAGGTAGCCCAGCAGTGCCGCGACTTGCTCGGAGGTCTGGTCGCGGTCAAGGGGTGACAAGGGCAGGCTCATGACCCCCGGAAGCAGCCGAACTGTCGCCTGCCAGTCATTCGCCGCCGGGTTCGCCGATGGTTCGCGGTCGCGACAGCTGACGGCGATGGGGATCGGTGCTGCATAGCCATCTCCGACCAGCACCCGAAGGAGATCCATGGTGGTCTGATCAGCCCAGTGCATGTCTTCGATGACCAGCGCAACTGGGTGACGACGGGCGACAGCCGAGAGGAGTTCGTGCAGCGCGGTGAACATCCGCTCTCTGCGCCATCCCTCCGCCGGGGCATCGGCCCCGTCGAAGGACGTGCCGGGCTCCAGTTCCGGAAGCAATCGGGCGATCTCGCTTCGCACATAGCCGGGCTGCTCAGTCAGGACGGCCTTGAGGATTGCCCGCCAGCGAACCTCGTCAATCCGCGGATGGCCTGTTTCATCGGCAGTAACGGCAAAGCCTCGGCGAGCGGCAGACAACTCCCCTGCAGCAAGCAGGTTCCTCGTTGCATGAGTGGCGCGGTGGCCTCGGCCAGGAGTCGCGACTTGCCGATGCCCGCGTCGCCGATGACCATGGCCGGGCCGACGTCGGAGCCGTCCAGCACGCTGGTCAGCCGGAGAAGCTCTGATGAGCGCCCGATCATGGGCGGTCGCGGCCCGGCCACAGTTCAGCGTGCGTGATGGCCGGGATCCGGTCAACGGTGTCGCAGCGTTTCGGTCGTCGGGGCGCCGGACGGTCTCCGCCGTCCGGCGCCCCGGCCGGCCTATTGCTTGGCCCGCCAGCTCACTGCGCCGGTGGCGCACGTGTCGGTCACTGCACCGGCGGCGTCGTGTTCGGTGAGTTTGAGCTGACCAGGTGCCGGTGATCCGGGTTCTGGTCAGGTTGAGACTGCCGGTGATCCGCCCCTGGATGTCGGTGGTCGTCCCGTCGTCGTTGCGCAGGGTGACCCGGCCGAAGGAGCGGGCGAAGCGCCTTCCGGGTTACCGACAGGCCAAAGAGTGGGGTCGGAACCGCGGCTTCTCCGCCGGCCGTGCACCGCAAGTCGGATCCGACGACGGCCCGGACCACCTGGCGCCGGGTCGCCGTCATGTCGATGAGCAGCGGCCAGCCCTGCGACGTGAGCCCGCCGTAGGTGTTCCCCGGGCTCGCGCTCGGCGCCCGGACCTGCGTGGGGGCCGCGGACGCCACCGCAACGAGTGCCGGCCCCGTGAGAAGGGTTGCGGCGACGGCGGCCGCAACGGCAACCCACCACCCTGAATTCCTCAATCTGAACGCCATGACGACCGCCTCTCCGGGTCAACTGGCCGCCGCCCGGTGCGGCGACCTCGTGGTTGTAGCTGGAAGCCGGGCCCTGGTTGTGGTCCGGCGCCATCCGCGGTGGCTGAGCACCGTGTATGCCGAAGATGTGGCGCCGGGCGCGGCCCGGCTACCCCGTGGTGACCGGGCCGCTGTCCTGGCGGCCTTAGGCGTGTGCGGAGCCGTGCCGGCGGCGCACGGCGCTGATCTGGAAAGCGACGGCTGTGACGAGCACCACCACGGTTACGAGGAGAATGGGCGTCCAAAGGGAAAGGCTGGAGCCCCCACCGGTCGCTCCGGTGCTGGTGCCAGCACCGGGGCCGTTGTCGAAGGGAGCCGGCTGCGCCGAGCGCCGCAGGCAACTGGCCGGTCAGCACCAGGAGGACGGTGCTTGTAGCAACGGCGCACCCTGCGCGCAGCGCGGAGGC
>CAWGVE010000006.1:0-90772 GCA_963825805.1 uncultured Actinomycetes bacterium
GCTCAAGGATCCCGCGGGCCTCTGGGAGGCGCTGCTCCCCAAGGCGCGCCTGCCGCTCGAGTACGAGCTCGAGGTCGAGTACCCGGACGGGAACACGTTCACGGTCCGCGATCCGTACTCGTTCCTCCCCACACTCGGCGAGCTCGACGTCCACCTCGCGATGGAGGGCCGTCACGAGCACCTCTACGAGTTGCTCGGCGCGCACGTGCGCGAGGTCGACGGCGTCGTCGGCACCGCCTTCGCCGTCTGGGCGCCCAACGCCCATTCGGTCTCGCTCGTCGGCGACTTCAACTCCTGGGACGGGCGGCTGCACCCGATGCGCACGCTCGGCGCCTCCGGCATCTGGGAGCTGTTCGTGCCCGGGGTCGACGAGGGGACGAAGTACAAGTTCGAGATCCGGACGAAGGACGGCCGCCTGCGGCTGAAGGCGGACCCGGTCGCGTTCTACACCGAGGTGCCGCCGGCGAACGCCTCTGTCGTCTGGGAGGACAAGCACGTCTGGCAGGACGAGCAGTGGCTCGAGAACCGCGCGAAATCGGATCCTCTGCGGGAGCCGGTCTCCATTTACGAGGTGCACCTCGGCTCGTGGCGGCGCAACCCGCTCGAGGGGAACCGGCCCCTGACGTACCGCGAGCTCGCGGACGAGCTCGCCGACTACGTCTCCGACCTCGGCTTCACGCACGTCGAGCTGCTTCCGGTTATGGAGCACCCGTTCTCGGGCTCCTGGGGCTACCAGGTGACCGGCTACTACGCGCCCACCTCCCGCTTCGGCACGCCGGACGACTTCCGCTACCTCGTCGACCACCTCCACGAGCGCGGCATCGGCGTGATCCTCGACTGGGTGCCCGCCCACTTCCCGCGCGACGACTGGGCGCTCGCGACCTTCGACGGGACGCACCTCTACGAGCACGCCGACCCGCGCCGCGGCGCGCATCCCGACTGGGGCACGCTCGTCTTCAACCTCGGCCGCACCGAGGTGCGGAACTTCCTGCTCGCGAACGCGCTCTACTGGCTGCGCGAGCACCACGCCGACGGGATCCGCGTCGACGCCGTCGCCTCGATGCTCTACCTCGACTACTCGCGCAAGGCGGGCGAGTGGGTGCCGAACGAGTTCGGCGGCAACGAGGACCTCGACTCCGTCTCCTTCCTGAAGGAGATGAACGAGACGCTCTACGGGCGCGAGCCGGGCGTGATCAGCTCGGCGGAGGAGTCGACGGCCTGGCCCGGCGTCTCGCGGCCGACCTACCTCGGCGGGCTCGGCTTCGGCTTCAAGTGGAACATGGGCTGGATGCACGACACGCTCAGCTATTTCCAGACGGACCCGGTCTACCGGCGCTTCCACCACCACACGCTCACCTTCTCGCTCATGTACGCCTTCAGCGAGAACTTCGTGCTGCCGCTCTCGCACGACGAGGTCGTGCACGGGAAGCGCTCGCTGCTCGACAAGATGCCCGGCGACCGCTGGCAGAAGTTCGCGAACCTCCGAGCCCTCTACGCCTTCATGTGGGCGCATCCCGGCAAGAAGCTCCTCTTCATGGGCGGCGAGCTCGGCGAGTGGGAGGAGTGGAATGCGGAAGGCTCTCTCCACTGGAACCTGCTCGAGCACGCCGAGCACGAGGGGATCCAGGCGCTGGTGCGCGACCTCAACCGCGCCTACCGCAAGACCCCTGCGCTCTGGCAGCTCGACTTCGAGCCCGCCGGCTTCCGCTGGCTCGAGCCGAACGACGCCGCGAACAACGTCGTCGCCTTCGCGCGTCTCGGCGAGGGTGATACGCCGCCGCTCGTCTGCGTGCTCAACCTCTCGCCGGTGCCGCGGCACGACTACCGCGTCGGGATGCCGGCCTGCTGCCGCTGGCGCGAGGTGCTGAACACCGACTCGGCCTTCTACGGCGGCAGCGGCGCCGGCAACCTCGGCGGCGTCGAGGCGGAGGCCGTTCCGTGGCACGAGCAGCCGTTCTCCGCCACGCTCACGCTGCCGCCGCTCGGCGCGGTCTGGCTCGTGCCCGAGTAACCTCGCCGCCGATGGAGGTCTGGCCGGGGAGGCCGTTCCCGTTGGGGGCGACGTGGGACGGCGAGGGGACGAACTTCTCGCTCTTCTCCGAGAACGCGGAGGGCGTCGAGCTGTGCCTCTTCGACGGCGCCGACGAGACGCGCGTCGAGCTCCGCGACGTCACCGCTCACGTCTGGCACGGCTACCTCCCGGGCGTCGGGCCGGGCCGGCGGTACGGCTACCGCGTCCACGGCCCCTACGAGCCTGCGACGGGCGACCGCTTCAACCCGAACAAGCTTCTCATCGACCCGTACGCGAAGGCGATCGAGGGGCCGGTCGAGTGGGAGCGGGCGAACGTCCTCCCGTATGTCCCGGGCGCCGGCGAGGACGCCGACCTCGAGCTCGACGACGAGGACGACGTCGATGCCGTCCCGAAGTGCGTGGTCGTCGACCCGAGCTTCGACTGGGAGGACGACCGGCCGCCCGGGATTCCCTGGCACGACACCGTGATCTACGAGGCCCACGTGAAGGGCTTCACGAAACTCCACCCGGAGATCCGCGGCGACCTGCGCGGCACGTACTCCGCGCTCGCCTCCGAGCCGGCTCTCGGGTATCTCCGCGAGCTCGGCGTCACGGCGGTCGAGCTGCTCCCAATCCACCACATCGCCGACGAGAGCTTCCTGCACGACCGGGGCCTGACGAACTACTGGGGCTACTCCTCGATCGGCTACTTCGCACCGCACGCGCTCTACGCCGCGACGGGCACCGCCGGCGAGCAGGTACTGGAGTTCAAGGGGATGGTCAAGGCGCTGCACGGCGCGGGGATCGAGGTGATCCTCGACGTCGTCTACAACCACACCGCCGAAGGGAACCACCTCGGCCCGATGCTGTCCTTCCGCGGCGTCGACAACCGAAGCTACTACCGGCTGATGCCCGACGACCTGCGCTTCTACATGGACTTCACGGGCACCGGCAACTCGCTCAACCCCGTGCAGCCGTCGGTGCTGCGGCTGATCATGGACTCGCTGCGCTACTGGGTGCTCGAGTGCCGCGTCGACGGCTTCCGCTTCGACCTCGCCTCGGCGCTCGCGCGGGAGCTCTACGACGTCGACCGCCTCTCGGCGTTCTTCGACACGATCCATCAGGACCCGGTGCTGTCGCAGGTGAAGCTGATCGCCGAGCCGTGGGACGTCGGGCCGGGCGGCTACCAGGTCGGCAACTTCCCGGTGCTCTGGGCCGAGTGGAACGGGAAGTACCGGGATGCGGTGCGCGACTTCTGGCGCGGGCAGGCGAACGTGGGCGAGTTCGCGCAGCGCTTCACCGGCTCCTCCGACCTGTACCAGGACGACGGCCGCGACCCGTTCGCCTCGATCAACTTCGTCACCGCCCACGACGGCTTCACGCTGCACGACCTCGTCTCCTACAACGAGAAGCACAACGACGCGAACGGCGAGGACAACCGGGACGGGACCGACGACAACCGCTCGTGGAACCTCGGCGCCGAGGGCGACACCGACGATCCGGCCGTGCTGGCGCTGCGGGCCCGCCAGCAGCGCAACTTCCTCGCGACCCTGCTCCTCTCCCAGGGCGTGCCGATGCTGCTCGGCGGCGACGAGCTCGGGCGGACGCAGGGGGGCAACAACAACGCGTGGTGCCAGGACAACGAGATCTCGTGGTTCGACTGGGAGTCGGCGGACGCCGGGCTGCTCGAGTTCGCGCGACGCCTGATTGCGCTGCGGCGAGACCATCCGGTCTTCAGGCGGACGTCGTTCCTGAGCGGGACGACGGGCGAGAGCGGACTGCCCGACGCCTGGTGGTTCCGCACGGACGGGCGGCGGATGACGCAGCGCGACTGGACGAGCCCCGAGACGCGGACGCTCGGCGTTTTCCTCAACGGCCGCGAGATCCGGGGGCGAACGCCGCACGGCGAGCCGATCGTCGACGACTCGTTCCTGCTGCTGCTCAATGCGCACTCGGAGGCCGTCGCCTTCACGCTGCCGACGCGCCGCTTCGGCTCACGCTGGGCCGTCGAGCTGGCCACAGGCGAGGCGCCGGCGCAGCCGGTCGGTGCGCGCGCGCTCGTCGCGGTCGACGCCCACTCCCTGACCCTGCTTCGGCGAGACTGAGCCGATGCGCATCTATCTCGCCGGGCCGTTGTTCACCCCGTACGAGCGATCGTTCCTCGCCGACTGCGCCGGCCGTCTCCGGAGCGAGGGCTTCGACGTCTTCGTTCCTCACGAGCACGGGCTCGTGGGGCTCGAGGCGACCGCCGAGGCGGTGTACGCGGTGGACGCCGGCGGCGTCGAGTCCGCCGACGCCGTGCTCGCCCTCCTCGACGGGCCGTCAGTCGACGACGGCACCGCGTGCGAGATCGGGCTCTTCCACGGACTGAAACAGCGCGACCCGGAGCGCAAGGGAGTTGTCGGCCTGCTCACGGACCTGCGCGGCGAGCGCCGCGGCGAGAATGCGACGAACCTCTTCGTCCGCGGCTGCATCGAGGCGGGCGGCGGCGCCGTCGTCGGCTCGCTCGACGACGCGGTTGCAATTCTCCACCGCTGGCGCTCCTAGCCTCACCGGGCTCTCACCTGAGACGCCAAAATGGCCTAGGCATGCGTGTCCTGGTGGTCGAGGACGAGAAGAAGCTCGGCGAGCTGCTCGGGCGCGGCCTGCGCGAGGAGGGCTACGCCGCCGACGTCGCCGACCGCGGCGAGGAGGCGCTCTGGATGGCGCGCGCCGTTCCCTACGACGCGATCGTCCTCGACGTCATGCTGCCGGGAGCCGACGGCTTCGAGGTCTGCCGCCGCCTGCGGCACGACGGGGTCTGGACGCCCGTGCTGATGTTGACGGCGCGCGACGGCGTCGACGACCGGGTCGTCGGCCTCGACGCCGGCGCCGACGACTACCTGACGAAGCCGTTCGCCTTCGAGGAGCTGCTCGCGCGGCTCCGCGCACTGACCCGCCGGGCGCCGGTGGAGCGGCCGCCCGTGCTCGAAGTCGGCGACCTCCGCCTCGATCCGGCGGCGCATCGCGCGTGGCGCGGCGACCGCGAGCTCGACCTGTCGGCGAAGGAGTTTGCGCTGCTCGAGCTGTTCATACGCCGGCCCGGCGTCACGCTCAGCCGCACCCAACTGCTCGACGGCGCCTGGGACATCGCGTTCGAGAGCCGCTCGAACGTCGTCGACGTCTACGTCCGCTATCTGCGCGAGAAGGTCGACCGTCCCTTCGGACGCGACTCGATCGAGACCGTCCGCGGCGTCGGTTACCGGCTGCGCGCGGACTGAGCCCGTGTCGCGGCTTCCGATCCGTGTCCGCCTCACCCTCGGCTTCGCGGCGGCGATGGCCGTCGTGCTCGCTGCGGTCGGGCTGTTCGTCTACCAGCGCGTCGCGAACGAGCTCCTCGGCACCGTCGATCAGACGCTGATCGCGCAGGCGAGAGAGGAGGGCGACGGCGGGCCTGTCGACCAGGACACCGGCGGCGGCGCGACGCTCGGACAGATCTTCGGGCCGACGGGACGGCTCCTCCGCTCCCAGCCGGCCACGCTGCAGCTGCCGCCACTCGTCGGGCGGGAGGTCGTGGCGGAGGCGCTCGCCGGCAGCCCCGCGAAGGCGCCCGCCGGCAGCAAGCGCGTCTGGCGCAACAGGCGCCTCTCGCAGCCGCCGGGAGAGTGGCGCGTCCTCGCGGTGCCGACGAAGTCGGGGCAGGTCGCCGTCGTCGCACGCTCGCTCGGGCCACGTGCCGAGTCGCTCGACCACCTGCGCCACGAGCTTCTCCTCTTCCTCCCGCTTGCCCTGCTCGCCGCCTCCCTGGGCGGCTACGCGCTCGCGGCGGGCGCTCTGCGGCCCGTGGAGGTCCTCCGGCGCCGGGCCGAGGCCGTCACGCCGGGCGAGCCGAGCGGCCTCCCGGTGCCGACGGCCCGGGACGAAGTCTCACGGCTCGCGGTGACGCTGAACGAGATGCTCGCGCGCCTCAACGCGGCCTTCGAGCACGAGCGGCGCTTCGTCGCCGACGCGAGCCACGAGCTGCGGACTCCACTCGCGCTGCTGCGCACGGAGCTCGACCTCGCGCTGCGCCGTCCGCGCTCGCGCGAGGAGCTCGAGAGCGCGCTCCGCTCGGCCGCCGAGGAGACGCAACGGCTCTCGCGGCTCGCAGACGACCTGCTCCTGATCGCCCGGGCCGACCAGGGGCCGCTGCCGATCCGCCGAGAGCCTGTCCCGGCCTCCGACCTGCTCGAGGACGCGGCGACTCGCTTTGCGACCCGCGCGGCGTCGCTCGGCCGCGAGCTGCGGGTGGAGCCGACCGGCCTCCGGCTCGACGCCGATCCGCTCCGCGTCGGGCAGGCGCTCGTGAACCTCGTCGACAACGCCCTCGTGCACGGCGGGGGGCCGGTCGAGCTCGCGGCGGTCGAGCGGGACGGCTTCGTCGAGCTGCACGTCAGGGACGGCGGCGCCGGCTTCCCCGACGACTTCCGCGCGCGTGCCTTCGACCGCTTCAGCCGCGCCGACGAGGCCCGCAGCCGCGGCGGCTCGGGGCTCGGCCTCTCGATCGTCGAGCTCGTCGCCCGCGCCCACGGGGGCGGCGTCGGCGTCGGCATACGCGACCGTGCCTCCGGGGGCGCCGACGTCTGGATCTCGCTGCCGAGCGCACCCCAGCCCCACAGCCCGGCGCCTTACCCGCAGGGGATCCGGGAAGACGCCGGACCGGGCTGGCCGCGGCTCGCCGTCACAGACGAGCCGGGGAGGGGTTCGATGCAGTCCAATCGAACCAGCCCAGCATTAGAAGCGGATAAGAGCGCTTAAAGAGTCTCGCCTGGGCGTGCTGCGCCGTTCAAGGAGAGCCGCACCAGCGCTCCCCCGTCGTGCGCATTCTCCGCCGTAACGGTGCCGCCGTGCACCTCGGCGACCTCGCGCACGATTGCCAGGCCGAGCCCCGCTCCGGGCATCGAGCGCGCCGCGGCGGAGCGGTAGAAGCGGTCGAACACCAGCGGCCGGTCCTCGTCGGCGAAGCCGGGCCCGTGATCCCGGACCTCCAGGTCGCCACCGGCGAGAGAGACTTCGACGGAGCCGCCCTCGCCGCTCCACTTGCCCGCGTTCTCGAGCAGGTTCCAGACGGCGCGCTCCATGCGGTCGGGGTAGCCCTCGACGATCGTCGGCTCGAGCGCGCCGGCCTCCCAGCTGACGGCGGGGAAGCGGCTGCGAGCCCGCTCGAGGGAATCCTCCACGAGCTCGTCGAGCTGGAACGGCTCCTTCTCGGCCTGCGCGCCGGTGCGCGCGAGCTCGAGCAGCCCCGAGATCAGCGTGCGCATCTCCTGCGACTCGCGGTGGAGGTCGTCGAGCAGACGCCGCCGCTGGTCCGGCTCCAGCTCGACACTTCCGCGCAGGACGTCGATGTTCGTCTGCAGGCTCGTCAGAGGCGTGCGGAGCTCGTGCGATGCGTCGGCCACGAACCGCCGCTGCGTCTCGAGCGATTCCTCCAGCGCTGCGAGCATCGTGTTGAACGACGTGCCGAGCAGCTCCATCTCGCCGCTTCCTCCCGCGGGCACGCGCTCGCTCGGGTCGCCCGTCCTCGCGATCCGGTCGGCGGCCGCCGTCAGGCGGCGCACCGGCGCGAGCGTCGCGGTCGAGAGAAGCCGGGCCGCCGCGGCGGCGACGGCGATCCCGCCGAGCGAGACGAGGATGAGGACGAGACGCAGCCGCTTGAGGTCGTGGGCGATGTAGCCGATGTCGCGCGCGACCACGACCGCGCCGCCCGTGGAGAGGGCCGCCGAGCCGGCCGGGACCGGCAGCACGCGCTCGCGCGCGTGGAGCACGATTCTGCGGCCGCTGTTCGTCTCGAACGCGTTCAGCGTCGTGTTGCGGAAGAACCCTCGTCGCTTCCCTGCGGCGACGGCCCGGATCTGCGCGTCGACGGGCAGGGCGTCGCTGCCCAGGGTGCGCTCGCCGTCAGGCAGGACCTTCGCCACGAAATCCGGCTGGTTCGGGCTGAGGTTCTCGTAGTTGGTGTCCGGGTTGAGGGCGTGCTGGGTCAGCTCCCCGTCGACCTGCGAGTAGAGCTGGTGCCGCATCAGGAAGTAGGTCGCCGTCGAAGCGAGCACGACGACGACGGCGACCGTGCCGGCCGCAACCAGGGTCAGACGCCCGCGGAGGCTCATCGGAGCGAAGTTCATGGCTCGCGCAGCACGTAGCCCGTGCCGCGGACGGTATGGAGCAGGCGCAGCTCGTCCTCCGCCTCCGTCTTACGCCGCAGGTAGCCGACGTAGACATCGAGGGCGTTCGAGGAGTGGCTGAAGTCGTAGCCCCAGACGCGCTCGTAGATCAGCGAGCGCGGCAGCACCTGGCGCGGGTTGCGCATGAACAGCTCGAGCAGGTGCGCCTCCGTCGTCGTCAGCTCGAAGCGGCGGCCGCCCCGGCGCGCGTCCATCGAGCCGAGGTCGAACGTCAGGTCGGCGAAGCGCAGCACCGCTCCCGGCTCCTCGGGCTTCGAGCGGCGGAGGAGGGCGCGCAGGCGCGCAAGCAGCTCGTCGAGGTCGTACGGCTTCGGCAGGTAGTCGTCGGCGCCGGCATCGAGCCCCTCCACCCGGTCGCCGACGGCGTCGCGCGCCGTGAGCAGGAGGATCGGGACGCGGTTGCCCGAGCGGCGGAGGCGCCGCGTGACGTCGAGGCCGTCGAGCCCCGGCATCATCACGTCGAGCACGAGCGCATCCGGCGTCCGCGAGTCGACGGCCGCCAGGGCCGTGTCCCCATCGGATGCGAGCGCCACCTCGTAGCCGTGCAGCTGCAGCGCGCGCTCGAGCGCCTCGCGCACCGCGCGGTCGTCATCAACAACAAGAACGAGCATTTCGGCTCTAAGTTTGCCGCGAGATGTGAGAAGGCGCTAAGCGGACGGAAGGTCGACGACGAAGGCGGCGCCCTCGCCGGGCTCCGAGCGGACCGTCAGCGTGCCGCCCATGCGCGAGACGAGCTCCCGCGAGATGTAGAGGCCGAGGCCGCTGCCGCCGACGCCGCGGGTGAGCGCGGGATCGAGGCGATAGAACTTCTCGAAGATCCGCTCCTGCTCGCCCGCGGGGATGCCGAGCCCGCCGTCCCGCACCGTCAGCCGCGCGCGACCGGGGCCGGGGGCGAGCTCCACCATCACGTCGCCGCCGTCGGGCGAGTACTTGATCGCGTTGTCGAGCAGGTTGACGAGGACCTGGCGGAGCTTGTCCTCGTCGGCGAGCGCGACCGCCGTGCCGCCGTTCTGCTCGAGCCGCAGCTCGATCTGCTCGGGCGCCCGCAGCCGCGTCGAGGCGAGCACGCTCTCGACGAGCGGCCCCAGGTCGATCGCCGCGGTCGCCACATCCACGCGACCTTCCTCGATCTGGCCCGCGAGGAGGATCTGGGAGACGATCGCCGTCAGCCGCTCGGTCTCGCTCACGATCATCTCGAGGAACTGCTCCCGCTGCTCGGCGGGGATCTCGATGTCCGTCCGCCGCAGCGTGCGGGCGGCGCCGTACACGGCGGCGAGCGGCGTGCGGAGCTCGTGCGACGCCGTGGCGACGAAGTCGCTCCGCGCCTGCTCGAGCGCGTGCTCGTCGGTGACGTTGCGCAGCGCGTAGACGACGCCCTCGTCGAAGGCGACGCCGGTGACCGCGACCCAGCGGTCGCCCGCCTTCGTCTCGACCGGCACCGTGACCGGGCGCGCCCGCTCGGGCGCCTCCGCGTCGGCGAGCTCGGCGAGCCGGGTCAGCTCCTCCCACGCCGGCAGGACCTCGGCCGGGCGCCGCCCCAGCGCGTCGGACTCCCGCACGCCCGTGATCGCGGCGGCCGCAGCGTTCCAGAAGCGCACACGTCCGTCCTCGTCGAGCAGGACGACGCCGTCGCCGACGTACGCCAGGGCGAGCGCTGCCTCCGCCCGGCGTTCGGCTTCCCGGTAGAGCCGCGCGTTCTCGACCGCGATCGCCGCGCGCGCGCTGAGCTGCTGCGCGAGGTCGAAGTCGTCGTCGTCGAAGGCGCGGTGCTCGGCCACGAGAGTGAGCGCGCCGAGGCTGCGCTCGCCCGTCCAGAGCGGCAGCGTGATCGCGCTCCGGATCGCGATGTGCTCGAGCGCCTCGGCCGCGACGGGGTCTCGCTGCGCCGCCTCTGCGAGCAGCTCCTGCGGGACCTCGCGCAGGAACTCGGGCTCTCCCGTCCGGATCACCTTCGCGGTCAGGTCGAACTCGTCGTCGATCCGCACCGCGCGCGAGCGCGACCGGATCTCCTCGGCCCACCGCTTCCGCTCAGGGTCCTGGTGGGCGACGACGAGCTGCTCGATCTCGCCCGTCTCCTCGACGAGGACGTCGATTGCGCACCAGTCGGCGACCCGCGGCACGGCAAGCGACACGAGCCGCTCGAGCGTCCGCTCGAGGTCGAGCGAGGACGTGAGCAGGGCGGTCGCCTCGTCGAGGAACGAGAGCCGCTCGCGCAGCGCCTGCTCGGCGACGACGAGGTGGGCCCGCTCGAGGGCGAGCGCGGCCTGGCGGGCGAGGGCGAGCTTGAGCGCGCGGCGCTCCGGCGGGAAGTCCTCGTCCGTCGAGAACGAGAAGACGAGGCCGCCGATCGGGCCGTGCTGGCCGACGAGAGGGAGACAGGCGAGCGCGTGGCCCGGTTGCGACACCCCCGCGAGCTCCGGATAGCGCGTGTCGCGCTCGGCCTCCGACCCGATGAAGACGCCGTCGCCGGTGCGCACCGCCTCGGACATCGGATAGTTGCCTGCGACCGGGAACCGGCTGAACGGGTCGATGTACGTGCTGTCGTAGCCACGCATCGCGATCACCTCCAGCCACTCGCCGTCCTCGCTCAGCGTCGCGATCAGCCCGGCGCGCGCGTCGGCCGCACGTACGCCTTCGACCAGCACGGCATCGAGCACATCCTGCGGCGTCCTCGACGACACGAGCGCGTCGGCCACGAACTGGAGGCGGAGAGCCGTGTCGAGAGCCTTCGAGCTCGACGACGCCTCCTCCTCGGCGCGGGTGCGGGCGCCGAGCTCCCGGGCGAGCACCTCGCCCCCGAGGACGCCGGTGAGGAGGAAGACGGCGAACGCGAGCACGCCGTCCCACTTGACCGACCACGTGTGGTACGGCGTGATGAAGAAGTAGTAGAACGGGACGGCCGAGACGGCGGCGGCCACCAGCCCGGGGATGCGCCCGCCGAGGGCAGCCGCGGCGATCACGACGAGGACGTAGAGGAGCGCCGGCACGGCCTGGTGCGAGTTGCCGAGCGCTAGCAGGCTGACGGCGGCCGGGCCGGCCACCGCGACGAGCGCCGCCGCGACCTCGCGGGCCGCGGGCGGCTCAGCGGCTCTGCCTCTGCCACGAGCGGAGCTGCGTCTGCGTGCTCGGTCACGGCTCGTTGGAGAGGTCGCTGTTGAGCTGCTCCCGTTCTCCCCTGGCCACGCGCTCGAGCACGTCCCGCACGGTTCCGGCGAGCTCGAGCGGGTCGAACGGCTTCACGACGTAGCCGACCGCGCCGAGCTCCTGGGCGCGCAGGCGATCCTCCTCCGCGGCGCGCGCCGAGAGGAAGACGATCGGGATGTCCCGCGTCGCCTCGTCGGCCGCAAGCTGCGCCGCAACCTTCCAGCCGTCGACCCCGGCATCATCACGTCGAGGAGGACGAGCGACGGTTGCGCCCGGCGAACCTGCTCGAGCGCTTCGACGCCGTCCTGCGCCTCGACCACGGCGATGCCGTCGCCTTCGAGGTTGACGCGGCAGATCGTGCGGATGGAGCGCTCGTCGTCGACGAGCAGGACGAGCGGCGCCGACCCCGGCTGCCCTCCTCCACCTGCTCCGCCGCCGGGATCCGGCCGGTGCCGGACACGGCTCCGCCAGGTACCCCCTGCGAGGTGCGCGGGCCGGTGCGCGCGCGAAGCGCGGAGAGTCTCTGACCTGCTCGACTTCGTTCGCTGCACGACCCTCATTGGCCCCCCGAGCACGCGTTTCTGGACGAACGGAGTGTGCCCGAATGTGCGCTTCTGCGCTAGTGTTTTGCCGGGTGCGTTCGTGCTCGCGGTTCCAGTCCTCCGCGAGCTCGCGCAGGCCCGGCCCGCGGACGTGGAGCGCGTCGCGCGCGTGCAGGCGCATCCGCGCGGCGAAGTCGCGATCGCGGGCGCGGAGCAGCGAGCGCAGGGCGTATTGCGCGCCGGTCGAGGCGGCGGCGACGCCGGCGCCGGCGGAGGAGTGGTGCTTCTGCCAGTAGCGGTGCCGGCCGCGCCACATCTCGTTGATCCGCCGCTCGGGGATCCCGGCGCTGAACTGCGACTCGTGGTGGACGACGGTCACCTGCGGGAAGTACTGCGTCCGCCAGCCCGCCCCGCGCAGGCGGCGGCAGAGGTCCGTCTCCTCGGAGTAGATGAAGAATCCCTCGTCGAAGACGCCGACCTCGTCGAGCGCCTCTCGCCGGAGGAGGAGGGCGGCCGCCATCGCCCAGTCGACGTCGCGAGTCTCGCTCCCTCCCGACTGCACGATCCCGGCCCGGCCGAGCGTGACCAGCCCGAGCGCGGCCGTCGCCGGCGAGGGGAAGCGCCAGGCCGATGCCTGGGGACGGCCGTCCGGGTAGACGAGCCGCGGCGCGAGCGCGGCGACGCGGGGGCTCGCGTCGAGGTGGGCGACCATCCGGTCGAAGCCCCAGTCGTCGCTCGTCGTGTCCTCGTTGAGGACGAAGACGTAGCGGCCGGTCGTGGCGCGGATGACGGTGTTGTGGTTCGCGCCGAAGCCCGCGCGCCGGCGCTGCTCGATCAGGCGGACGTCCGGGAAGCGCTCGCGGACAGCCGCCGCGGAGCCGTCCTCCGAGGCGTTGTCGAGCACGACGACCTCAGCCTCCACGCCCTGCAGCGACTCGAGGCACGCGAGCAGCAGGTCGCGCGAATTCGTGTTGACGAGCGAGACCGAGACGTCGGGCACTAGACGGTCTGCGTGAGGCCCTCCGCCCAGGAGGGCGGCATGTTCCTCAGGACCTCGACGCTCTCGAACCGGATCGGCTCGCGGACGCCGGCCTCCGACGCCCAGCGGGCCATGCGGCGCAGGCCCTCGTCGAGCGGCACCGTCGGCTGCTCGCCGAAGATGCGGTGCAGCTTCGCGTGGTCGGAGAAGGCGTGGACGACCTCCTTCCGCGCGGGCAGGAAGTCGATCTCCGGCTCGGCCACGTCGAGGGCGGCCGCGACCTCGGTGGCGAGATCGAGCACGGTGTAGGGAGTGTCGGCGCCGACGTTGAAGACCTCGTTCGCCGCCTCGGGGACGTCGATCGAGCGCGCGATCACGGGCGCGACGTCGTCGATGTGCGTGAAAGCCCGCGTCTGCGAGCCGTCGCCGAAGATCGTCATCGGCCTGCCGCTCAGGAGCTGGTTCATGAAGATCCCGATCACGTTCCGGTACGGGTCGGCGAGGTTCTGCAGCTCGCCGTAGACGTTGTGCGGCCGGAAGACGGTGTAGTCGAGGCCGAACATCCGCTGCGCGGCGGCCAGGTCGAGCTCGACGGCGTACTTCCCGATCCCGTACGGGTCCTCGGGCTCCGGCACGACGTCCTCCGACATCGGGGTCTGGGCGGGGCCGTAGACCGCGATCGAGCTGGCGAAGACGAACCGTTCCACCGTCTCGGCCCGCACGGAGGCGTTGAGGACGTTGACCGAGCCGAGGACGTTGTTCGTGTAGTTGAAACGCCGGATGAAGTGCGACAGCCCCTCGGCCGCGTAGGCCGCGAGGTGGAAGACCTGCGAGAACTCGTGCGTCGCGGAACAGCTCGTCGACGAGCTCGGGATCGGTGACCGAGCCGTCGACGAAGGCCGCTCCGGCAGGGACGTTCGCCTCGAAGCCGCCGCTGAGATCGTCGAGGACGACGACCTCGTGGCCGCCGTCGAGCAGGTGCCGGGCGACGTGTGCGCCGATGAAGCCGGCTCCGCCGGTGACGAGAACCGCCATCGCGCGGCTGAGGCTAGCAACAGAGCCGTTTCGACCAGGAGAGAGGCGGGTAAAGCAGGATTTCCTGCCAACCAAGGGGGAGTTTCTTGAAGATTCGGCTGCTTCTGGGCCTCGCGCTCGCCGGGGCCCTCTTCGGGTTGATCGGAACCACGGCCGGCGCCGGCACGGGCCCGATCAACGCGAAGCACTTCTTCTGGGCGCAAGGTCAGAGCCCGGCCGCGAGTAGCACCGACCAGCTCCAGAACGACCTCATCTACCACGGCGGCAACGTCGGCCCGGGCGCGATCGGCGTCGAGCAGAAGCCGGCCGTCTACCTCGTCTGGTGGGGCCAGCCGTGGGCTCAGGGCTTCACCACGCCGGACACGAACGGCGTCATGTACTCGAGCAAGACGCTTCAGACGTACATGCAGTCGTTCTTCCAGAACGTCGGCGGCAGCCCGTGGGCGAACATCCAGACGCAGTACTGCGCCTACGCCCTCCCGGGCTCGACGAACTGCGCCGGCGGCGGCGGGTTCGTCACGAACCCGAAGGGCCAGCTCAAGGGAGCCTGGACCGACCCGTCGGCGGTGCCGGACGACATCGTCACGCTCGGCCTGGCCCAGAACCTCGTCGACGACCCGATCGCGAGCGAGGCAGTGAGGGCCGTGCAGCACTTCGGCTACAACCCGGACGCGACGTACATCATCCTCACGCCGCCCGAGACGATCGGGACGGGGAAGGCGCCGCCTACTGCGCGTACCACACCCAGACGACGAGCGTGGACGGGCTCGGCAACCCCGAGCGGATCCAGTACGCCTTCATCCCGTGGCTGAACGAGAACTGGCCGGGGAGCGGCACCACCGGCTGCGGCATGCACAACGTCAACGCCACGAGCGACAAGTTCGGCAACGGCATCTTCGACGGCTGGTCGATCGCGACCGGCCACGAATACGCCGAAGCCGTCACCGACCCGGACAACTTCACGTCGGTGCAGGACGGCTGGAACGACGACCAGACGTCCGAGAACGGCGACAAGTGCGCCTGGATGAACACGCAGAACATCGCTCTCGGCGGCCACCAGTTCGCGGTGCAGCCGCTGTGGAGCAACAAGGCTTTCGACGCAACCGGCAACGGCTGCGTCGTCTCGGGCCCATAGGGCGACCCTGCGGGCGGAGGGCGAAAGCGTCCTCCGCCCGCTCATAGACTGCGGCCATGCGGAGCCGCCGCCGGGCCGTTCTCCGTTTTGCGCTCGGCGTCGCGCTCGCGGCGGCGGTCTTTGTCGCCGTCCTGCCGCGGATCGCGAGCTACGGCAGCGTCCTCCACCAGCTCGGAACGATCTCCCCAGCCTGGGCCGCCGCGCTCGGGGCCGCCGCTCTGCTCGACGTCCTGACGACCGCTCTGCCCTGGATGGCCGTGCTCTCGCAGCTGTCGTTCCTCGCTGCGCTCGCCTTCACGCAGGCCTCGACGGCGCTGACGACCGTCCTTCCCGGCGGGGCGCCGCTGGGCATGGCGATCTCCTTCGGCTTCCTGCGCAGGTTGCGCGTGGACCGGGGGAACGCGGCCTTCGCGGTCGCCGTCACCGGCATCTGGAGCCAGGTGATGATCTTCGCCTACCCGCTCATCGGCTCCATCCTGGTCTTCGCGACCGGCCAGCTTTCGACGTCGACGGCCGTGATCGCCGCTGTCAGCGCGGTGGCGGGCGCCGCGATCGTGGCGCTCGCGGTGGCGGCGTTGCGCAGCCCGACCGCGGCGCTGCGGCTCGGGAACGCCGCCGCCCGGTTCGCGGCGTGGGTGGCGGGGATCTTCCGCCGCCCGCCGCCCGTCTGGAGCGGCGAGTCGCTCCTGCGGCTGCGGCAGGAGCGGCTCGTCCTGCTCCGGCGGCGCTGGCCGGTGCTGACCGCAGCGACGCTCGGCAACCAGCTCACCGCGTACCTCGTGTTCGAGCTGTCCTTGCGGGCGGTGGGGATCTCGTTCGCGACCCTGCCGCCGAGCGAGGCGTTCCTCGCCTGGGCCATCGGCCGCGTGATCAGCTCGTTGCCGCTCACTCCGGGCGGAATCGGCGTCGTGGAGCTCGGGATGGTCGGGACGCTCGTCGGCTTCGGCGCGCCGAACGCGCACGTCGTCGCCGCGGTGCTCCTCTACCGCGGCCTGATCGTCCTGCCGACGCTGGTCGTCGGCGCCCTGGGCATTCCCGCGCTGCGCCTGCTGGCGCTCAACCCGGAGCCTTCTTAGCCCTAGTAACAGTCTGTTACTAGGTGATCGGCAGAGCGGCTCGGTTCCACGAGGGTCACGGGCCTTTCGGCCACGCTCCTCGCAAGTAACAGACTGTTACAAGGGTGCTGGGAGGCCTTCGCGAAACGGTGGCTCTGCCGTCAAGACCTCCTAGGAGAGCGCCTCGGCGATCTCCTCGCGCGGTTCGTCGGAGCGCAGGCGCTCCCGGACCTCCGCGACGATCCGCTCGAGCCGGCGGAAGACGAGCGAGCTCCGCCGCTCGGACTCGAGGCGGCGGCGGGTGCGGGCAAAGCGGCGGTCGATGTACTGAACCGGTGCGAGCCGCGTGTCGGGATAGAGGCGGCCGAGGGCATGCTCGAGCGGGTCGTGGGCGAGAACCGCGTCGGCGTAGTAGACCGTCTCGCCGGGCAAGGCGTCGAGCACCGCCTCGGCGCGGACGAGCCCCTCCACGAGCGCCCAGGGATGAGCGTCGAAGAGGCTCGCTGCGCGTGCCGGATAGAGCCACTGCCGCTTCAGCATCGTGTACGCGACCTCCGCCAGGTCGCGGCGCACCTTGAGGACCTCGAAGTCGCCGAGCCCCTCCCAGCCTCCGATCACGAACGGCTGCACGACGTCCTTGTACGCGAAGCCCTGGCGCCGGGCCGCGCGGTCGAGATAGCCCGTCATGTCCGCAAACACCTCCGGCGTGGAGCCCATGAGGGTGAAGCGCTCGTCCGCAGGAGCAAGGCGTTGCAGTCGCCTCGGCACGCGGTCGCGGTTGAGGATCTCCCCGTCGCTCGTCCATGCGGGCTCCGCGAGACCGACCGCGCGCGCGGCGGCGACGTAGAGCAGGCTCGACAGCGAGCGCGGCAGCGAGACGACGAAGAGCGAGCGCATCCCCTCCGCGCTCGCCCGCGAGCGTACGGGCGCCGGAAAAGAGCCAGATGTGAATCGCCCCTAGCGCGTCAGCGTGACTTTGCGCAGCCCGACGGGCTGGTCGAGATCCAGGCCGCGGAGGCTCGCCAGCCGCATCGCCGTCACCTGGCCGGGGACGACCGCCGTCAGCGGGCTCAGCCACTCCGGCACTCCGGGCGCGAGCTCGAGCTTCGTCTGGGCGCGGCGCAGCACCGCGCGCACGTCGGAGACGGCGAGGAGCCGGGCGCCGCGCGCCCGCAGCGGCGGCACGATCTCCTCGACGCTCGGGCGCGCCGGCCCGCTCGGCGCGACGACGACGACGGGCCACCCGGGCTGGATGGCGGCGATCGGGCCGTGCATGAGGTCGGCCGGCGAATAGGCCTCGGTGATCAGCCCCGACAGCTCGCGGATCTTGAGCGCGATCTCGTAGCCCGTGCCGTAGTTGACGCCCCGCGCCACGACCGTCAGCCCGACCGCGTCGCGGTACTCCTCGAGCGGCGGCGGGTCGCCGAGCGACAGCTCGATCTGCGCGGCCAGCGCCTCGGGCATCCGCGCGAGCTCCTCGCGGGCCGCCCCGTCGTCCCCCGCTTCCGCAAAGAGGAGCGCGACGGCGCCGAGCGAGTTGACGTAGGTCTTCGTGGCGGCGACCGCGTGCTCCCGCCCCGCCTCGAGCGGGAGCACGGCTTCGGCGGCTCGCGCCAGGGGAGAGTCGACGTCGTTCGTGATCGCGAGCGTCGGCCGCCCCTGCTCCCGCGCCTCCGCGAGCACCGCGACGACGTCCGGGGACGCACCCGACTGCGAGATCCCGATCACGACGCCGCCGTCGAGGCGCGGCGGCTGGCCGTAGATCGTGTAGAGCGACGGCGTGGCGAACATCACCGGCACGCGATGCGCGCGGCCGAGGAGGTACTGCGCGTAGCGCGCGGCGTTGCCGGAACTGCCGCGCGAGGCGATCAGGACGTAGCGGACGTCCTGCCCGCTGAAGAGCCGGGCAGCCTCGCGCGCGGCCCTCGCCTGGCGGTCGAGCAGGCGCTGCAGCGCCTCCGGCTGCTCGCGCAGCTCAGTCGCGAGCCACGACATCGCCCTGGCCCACGCAGAGGACAGCCTGGATCTCGAGCCGGTCGTCGAGGACGACCACGTCCGCCGGCGCGCCCGGCTCGAGCACGCCGACGTCCTCGCGGCCCAGGAACCGGGCGGGGACCTCCGTCGCGGCGCCGACCGCCTCCTCGAACGGCACGCCGAGGGCATGGAGGTTCCGCACCGCGTCGATCATCGTCAGGACGGTGCCGGCCAGGGTCCCGTCGCCCCGCATCGGCGCGGCGCCGTCGGAGACCGCCACCTCGACGTCGCCGAGCTGGAAGGTGCCGCCGTTGCCGCCGGCCCCGGCTGCCGCCATCGCGTCGGTGACGAGCGCGGCGCGTCCGGCCGCGCAGGCCCAGACGAGCCGCACGGTCTCGTCGGCGAGGTGGTGGCCGTCGACGACCATCGCGATCACGACACCGGCGCGGGTGAGGGCCGCTCCGGCGATCCCGGGTCGCGGGAGCGGAACGGCCGCATCGCGTTGAAGACGTGGGTCACGCCGCCGACCCCGAGATCGAAGGCATGGTCGGCTTCCGCCGCGGTCGCGTTCGTGTGGCCCGCCGAGACGGCGACGCCGCGCTCGCGCAGGCGCTCGACGAGCGCGTCCGCACCCGGCAGCTCGGGCGCGAGCGTCATCTGCGTCACGTTGCCCGCGTCGAGCAGGCGGTCGAGCAGGGCGACGTCGGGGGCGCGAAGATGCTCGAGCGGGTGAGTGCCCGGCCGGTCGGGCGAGAGGAACGGCCCCTCGAGGTGCGCGCCGAGGACGTGCGGGCCGGTGCCCGAAGGCATCGCGCGCATCGCCTCGATCGTCGTCGCCTCCGCCGAGGTGATGAACGTCGGCTGGTACGCCGTCACGCCCGCGAGCAGCAGCGCCTCGCCCGCGCGGCAATAGTCGTCGGTCGAGGCGGAGAGGAAGTCCACGCCGCCGTAGCCGTTGACCTGAAGGTCGACGAAGCCGGGAACGGCGATGCGGCCGCGCGGGCAACCGGCGAGCCCGACCGCGACGACCCGCCCGTCCTCCACGTCGACGTCGCCCGCGACGAGCTCCCCGCGCACGAGCGCCGCCTCTACCCCCAGTCTCACTGTCCCGCCGCCTTCCGAACCGAGCCATCGGAGGACTCGAGACGCAGGCGGGCTGCATCCGCGTCCACGCCGGCCAGCAGCGAGACGAGCGCGACCCGCGCGTCGCCGGCGGCGGCCGCCAGCGCTTCGTCCACCCGCTCCTCGGAGGCGCCGCTCGCCAGCACGACGTTGCGGCGGGCCCGCTCGCGAAGCTTCTCGTTCCCCGGCGCCACGGCGACCATGAGGCCGCCGTAGGTACGGCCGAGCCGGATCATCGCCACCGTCGAGATCGTGTTGAGCACGAGCTTCTGCGCCGTGCCGGCCTTGAGACGTGTCGACCCGGCGATCACCTCCGGCCCCACCACGACCGCCACCTCGTGGTCGGCGAGAGCCGCGGCTGCGCTGCCGCGAACGCTCGCGACGGCGACCCGCAGCGCGCCGGCCTCGTGCGCAGCTACGAGCGCGGCCAGCACGAACGGTGTCCTCCCGCTCGCGCTGACGGCGACGACGCAGTCCTCGGGCCGGAGGGTGAGCCCGCGTAACGCGTTCGTCGCCGCCGCGCGATCGTCCTCGTCCGCGTCCTGCTCGGTGACGACGGCGAGGACCTCGCCGGATGGCGAGCCGAAGGTGGTGCCGCACTCGGCCGCGTCGAGTGCCGCGAGGGCTCCCGACGTGCCGGCGCCTGCGTAGATGAGCCTGCCGCCGCGGCGGAGCCGTTCGACGATCGCGTCGATCGCGGCGGAGAGCTCGTCGCCGGCCTCGGCGACCGCAGCCGGAACCGTTGCGTCCTCCTCGTTCAGGAGGCGGACGAGGTCGCGGGTCGAGCGCAGGTCGAGGTCGGCGAGATCCGCGCGGGCCGCCTCCGTGGTGGCCACTTGCGGCCTTACGGTCAGCGCCGCGCTCACTGCCTCCCAGACCGGCGGCGAGTCGGGGGTCGCGAGCTGCGTCATGTGCCGGCACGCCTCGTAGCCCCACGTCCAGAGGTCCTCGACGCCCTCGTCGCGCGCGCCCGCGATGGCCGCCTCGAGGTCGGGGATGTCGTCGCTGTCGAGGCCGAAGCTCGGCACCCAGAGCTGCGCGCCGACTCCGTGACGCTCTGCGGTCTCGCGCAGGAGGCGTGCGAAGCGGCTCACGAACGGGCCCGCCGCCTCGTCCCAGTGCTTCCAGTACGGGTCCGTGACGAGGGTCGTCGAGGCCCGGCAGAGCCGCGACCTCGTCCCAGTCGGCCAGGCCCTGCGTCCCCTCGGTCGCCGGGAGGAGGCAGATCGCATTCGCGCCGCCGCGGGCCGCGACGTGCGCTACGAGCTCGCGCAGGAAGTCGACGACCGATTCCTGGCGGAAGCGCGTCACCTCCGGCGTCAGCTCGGCCGGAACCGGCCCGCCGAGCCGCTCGGCGCAATGGTCGCAGCGGCAGGTCCAGCGCGCGGGGTCGTCGATGCCGACGTGGACGGGAACGACCCAGGCTGGCTCGTCCCAGAAGACCGAGTCGACGCCGCACTCGAGCACCCAGTCCGCCCACTCCTTGCAGAATTCGCGGTAGGCGGAGCTGTTGAGGCAGGCGGCCGCGACGCGGCGCCCGTCGTCGAGCACCTGGCACTCCTCGGGATGGAAGGCGACCCAGCGGCTCTCGGCCTCGCCGCCGAAGGTGCGGCCGAGCCCCCACGGGCTCGCCTGGACGAAGAGGCCCTCGGCGTGCGAGGCGGCGACGATCTCGGCCATCGTGTCGCGGTAGTAGGCGAAGTCGTTCTCCGAGAACGTGTGGAGCACGCCGGTGTAGCCGCGCGCCGCCAGGTCGGCCATGTCGCGCCGGACGTGGCGCGGGATCCTGACGCCGAAATACGAGCAGCCTGCGCGAGTGGTCATGACCAGTTCACGCTTTCACTGCGCCCGCGGTGAGCCCGAAGGCGATCCGGCGCTGGACGAGAAGGAAGAAGATCACGACCGGGATCGCGATCAACGTCGAGGCAGCCATGATCGCTCCCCAGTCGACAAAGCGGTTGCCGCCGTAGAGATACGAGAGCCAGACGGTGATCGTCTGCGTCCGGCCGTCATGGAGCAAGGTGCTCGCGAAGATGTACTCGTTCCAGCTCGTGATGAACGCGAACACCGACGTCGCAACGAGACCGGGCGCGACGAGCGGCAGCAGAATCCGGACGAACGCGCCGAGCCGCGTCGAGCCGTCCACCATCGCCGCCTCCTCGAGCTCCTTCGGGATCCCGAGGAGGAAGCCGCGAAGCGTCCAGACGCAGAAGGGCAGGGCGAACGTGAGGTAGACGAGGATCACGCCGGTGAGCTTGTTCACCTGGTTGTACTTCGCGAGCACGACGTAGAGCGGGATGATGAGGCCCGCGGGCGGCAGCATCTGAATCCCGATCACGAGCACGATGAACACCTTGCGCCCGCTGAACCGGTACTTCGCGAGGGCGATCGCTGCGAAGAACGAGACGGCGAGCGCGATCGCCACCACGGCGACCACGACGATGACGCTGTTCTTGACGTCGGTCCAGAAGTACGGCCGATGGATCGCGGCCTGGAAGTGGTGCAGCGTCGGGTTGCCCGGAAGCCAGGTCGGCGTGAAGCTGTAGATCTTGTCGTTGGTCTTGAACGCCGTCGAGACCATCCAGAAGACGGGGAAGACCATCACCGCGAAGAGCGCGAGCCCGACAGCGTTCCAGCCGAGGCGGCCGAGGCGCCGGCGACTCACGTCTCCTCACCCACCCGCAGCATCCGCCGCACGTAGACGACGCTCAGCGCCGCCACGATCGCGAGCATGAGGATCGAGATCGCGGCGCCGAGCCCGAACTCCGTCTTCGTGTAGCCCTCGATGTAGAGGTACGTGCTCATCAGGTAGTTGTCGGGCGTCTGGTGACCGGGCCCGATGAGCAGGTACGGCTGGGTGAAGGCGCCGAAGTCCCAGATGATCGACAGGCTGGTGAGGATCAGCAGCACGGGCATCAGCACCGGCAGCGTCACGTCCTTGAAGACCCGCCAGGCCCGCGCGCCGTCGATCTGGGCCGCCTCGAGAAGCTCGTGCGGAACCTGGGAGAGCGCCGCGTAGACGGTGATCGCGACGAAGGGGATCGCTCCCCAGACGATCAGCGCGGTGACCATCGAGTACTGCGAGAACGTCGTCTCGTACCAGTTGTGCTGGAAGTAGTTGCCGACGTGCAGGACGTCCGTGAGGAAGTAGTTCAGGACGCCGTTCTCGCTGTTCGTCATCCAGCTCCACACCTGAACGGCGACGACAGGCGGCATCGCCCAGACGAGGACGAGCCCGGCGGTGAGCAGGAGCCTCACCCAGGTCGACACTCGGACGAGAAGCAGCGCAACGAGCGTCCCGAGCCCGATCGTCAGGCCCACGTTGACGGCGGTGAAGACGACCGTCCGCAACAGCGTGTGCCAGAAGACCGGGTCGTGGAGGATGGTGCGGAAGTTGTCGAGCCCTACGTACGTGCCGTGATGCGCGATCAGCGCGAACAGGTCGTACTTCTCGAACGAGAGCCGGACGAGGTAGTAGATCGGGTAGCCGAGGATCGCCACGAGCACCGCGACCGTCGGCGCGACGAGGAGGTACGGGATCGAGCCGCCGGCGAGGCGGCTGCGGCTGAGCCGCCGCCGCGACCCTGAGGTCGCGGCGGCGGCTGTGAGCGCAGGGTGCTCGCTCCCGCTCAGGAGCGGCCTACGACCCGTTCAGGGTCTGCGCGATGTTCGCGCTCGCCACGGACGCAGCCTGCTTGACCGAGAGGTGACCCGTGAGCATCTGGGCGAGCATCGTCTTCAGGATGTTGCCGTTCTCGACGTCGACCCAGTGCTTCGCCTGCGGCACGAACCAGCTCCGCACGGCGGCACGTTCGTTGACCTTGTTGCCGAGCAGGTTCGTCGCGTTCGGGATGTTGCCCTTGACCTCGAGCGCCTTCTCGCTTGCGTTGCTCGTGAAGTCGGAGAGCCACTGGATCGCCTGCGACCTCGAGTTGCTCTGCGAGGGAATCGCAAGGGTGGAGCCGCCCAGGAAGCCGGGGATCGGCTTGCCGGCGACATGGCTCGGCATCACGAACTGCTTCGTGCCGTTCTTGTACTTCTTCCCGGTGCAGCACGTGTACCAGGCCGGGCCGTAGTTCGCGGCCGTGCGGCCCTGCGAGTACACGGTGTACGGGTACGGAGCCGTTCCGTCGAGGGTCGCCGACGACCTCGGCTGCGTAGCCAGGAAGAACTGCTTGAACCTGGTCAGCCCCGCGATCGACTTCTTCGAGTTCAGCGTCCCGTGCCACTTGCCGTTCGAGAACTTGGCGATCGAGCCGCCGTAGTCGGCGACAAAGCTCAGCGCCGTGTACCAGTCCTCGCCGCCGACGTACATGGGGGCGAAGCCCTTCACGTGCTTCTCCATCTTGCCGACCTTGACGAGCTGGGCCTGGAACTGCGACATGCTGCGCGGCGGCTTCTTGAACCCGGCCTTCGCGAACAGGTCGCTCCGGTACGTGATCACGCGCGAGCCGGCGTAGTACGGCACGCCGAAGAGCTTGCCCTGGTAGGTGCCCCACGCGCGCATGCCCGTGAGCCACTGCTTGGAGTTGTCGAACTTGCCCACGGATCCGCTGAGATTCGCGAACGCCCCGACAGCCATGTACTTCGTCATCTCGGTGTTGCCCATCTCGATGACGTCCGGCGTGTCGTTGCCGGCGATCGTCGCGTCGAACTTCTGCAGGTGATCGCCCCACTGCTGGTACTGGACGTTCACGTTCCAGCCGGGGTTGGCCTGCTCGAACGCATTGTTGGCGGACGCGACGATGTCCGGCCAACCGTTCTGCGCGTCGACCTGGAGCCAAACCGTAAGGGTGTGGGCGTTAGCCCGCTGCCCGCTCGCTGTGGCCGTCGCGGCGACGACCCCCAGCGCAATCGCGGCGGCGACCACCGCGAGAACCCGGTATCTCATGCCATATCTCCCTCGAGTCGTCGACGCGCGAGCCGAACGTCCGAAAAACCTGTGGCGGAAGGACGCGAGACGCTCTGCAATGCGTCGAGTGGTCTATACCAATTAGCCACGGGCGGAATCTCCCACACCGGACCACTCTTGTCAAGGTCCGGTGACGGGCAGGTTACGAGGGCGTCAGCTCGGAGACGATCTGGTAGCGGTCGCCGCGGTAGATCGAGTGGACGAACTCGAGTGTGCGTCCGTCTGCGTCGCGGCTCGTGCGCTCGAAGAGGAAGGCGGGCGAATGGAGCGGGACACCGAGCGCCGCCGACTCCTCCTCGTTGGTCACCGTGGGCTCGATCGTCTGCATCGCCGTCGCGATCTCGATCCCGTATCGCGCGCGCAGGAGCTCGTAGAAGGAGCCCTCGAGATCGGGCGGCTTGAGCCCCGGGACGACGCTCGCGGGCACGTGCAGTGTCTCGATCGCCATCGAGACTCCGTCGGCGAGGCGAAGCCGCCTGACGACCATGATTTCCTCTCCAGGAGAGACATTGAGGAAGCGGCCGAGCCGTGCGCCGGCGAGCTGAACCTTGAGCGCGAGCGTCTGGCTGCTCGGCGTCATCCCGCGCCGGCGCATGTCCTCGCTGAAGGAGGTCATCGTGAGCTCCTGCGAGATCTTCGGGTGCTGGACGTAGGTGCCGCTGCCGCGCCGCCGCACGAGATAGCCCTCGCGCGCGAGGTCGTCGAGCGCGGCGCGCACGGTCAGGCGCGAGACGCCGAGGTCCACGCTGAGCTGCCGCTCGGAGGGGATCGCGGTACCGACGCCGAGCTGCCCGATGAGCTCGAGCACCTGCTGCCGCGCCGCGCTCTGCTTCGTCATCTTTCCCTGGGTGTCGATCACCGGCATCCCGGAACGACTATAGAGCTACTGGGCAAAGTGGTCAATGCCATTGCTTTCGAGCGCGAGATGCGGTATTAACTCCTCGATCGTTCGAGTGGCCGAGATCGTCCTCGACAACATCAGCAAGGTCTTCGCCGGCGGAGTGGTTGCAGTCGACGACGTCTCGCTGACCATCGGCAGCGGCGAGTTCCTCGTACTCGTCGGGCCGTCGGGCTGCGGCAAGTCGACGCTGCTGCGGATGGTCGCCGGCCTCGAGCAGGCGACCGGCGGGACGATCTCGATCGGCGAGCGCGACGTGACGGACCTGCCGCCGCGCTCCCGCGACGTCGCGATGGTCTTCCAGAGCTACGCGCTCTACCCGCACATGACGGTGCGCCAGAACCTCGGCTACGGCCTCAAGGTGCGCAGGACGCCGAAGCGCGAGATCGCCGAGCGGGTCGGGCGCGCCGCCGACCTCCTCGGCCTCGACCAGCTGCTCGACCGCCGCCCCGCTGCGCTCTCGGGCGGGCAGCGGCAGCGGGTGGCGATGGGGCGCGCGATCGTGCGCGAGCCGAAGGCCTTCCTGATGGACGAGCCGCTCTCGAACCTCGACGCGAAGCTTCGCGTCAGCATGCGCGCCCAGCTCGCCGCGCTCCACGCGCGGCTGGCCACGACGACCATCTACGTCACGCACGACCAGATCGAGGCGATGACCCTCGGGCAGCGCGTCGCGGTGATGCGCGACGGGCGGGTCCAGCAGGTCGACACCCCGCAGGAGCTCTACCAGAGGCCGGCCAATCTCTTCGTGGCGGCGTTCATCGGCTCGCCGGCGATGAACCTCGTCGAAGCCGAGATCGCAGGCGGGGAGATCCGCTTCGGCGGCTACGCGATCCCGCTCCCGGCCTCGGGCGTTCCGCGGGCCGGCCGCGTCATCGCCGGCCTCCGCCCGGAGGCGTTCGAGGACGCTGCGTTCGCGGACCCGTCGCTGCCGCGGCTCGACGTACAGGTCGAGGTCGTCGAGGAGCTCGGCGCGGATACGCACGTCCTGTTCGCCGTCGCCGCCCCGCGAGTCGACGTCAGCGAGGTGCGCGAGGCGGCCGGTGACGAGGACGCGCTCGTGGCCACGGAGGGCTCGCTCTTCACGGCTCGTGTCGACCCGGAGACGGCCGCTCGGCCGGGGTCGCCGCTCCGGCTGTCAGTGGACCCGTCGCGCGTTCACTACTTCGATCCCGAGACGGGGCTCCGTCTCGAGGCAGACCGGGCCCCGGCCCCAGCCGCGGTCGCGACCTAGCCCAGGGCCGGAACGCCGTCGGCCGGGCGCGCGCGACGGCCGCGCAGGCGAAATCTCGTCCCGCGGCAACCCGACGAGCGCACGGCCTCGCCGGACCGCCTCAGCTCGGCGAACGCAGCCGGCAGAAGCTCGACCCGCTGCCCGCAGTCGCGGCCGCACTCGCAGAGGAACTCGCCCGGAAGGTCGGGCTCGGCCGAGGCGAGCAGGTCGTGGATCCGGTCGTTGACCTCACCGAAGAGGCGGGAGCGCTGGCGCGGGTTCACGCCGTGGAGCATCTCCTCCGCGAGGCCTGCCGGGGAAGCCGGAAGCTTTCCGGCTTACCCACGTTTTACGTGAGGTGCACCGCGACCGTTAGGGTCGCCCGAAAAGGAGGAGAGATATGGGACTGACGATCGGCGACACCGCGCCCGACTTCGAGGCGCAGACCACAGAAGGACCTATCCACTTCCACGACTGGCTCGGCGACTCGTGGGGGGTGCTGTTCTCGCACCCGAAGGACTTCACGCCCGTGTGCACGACGGAGCTCGGCTACATGGCCTCGATCAAGCCGGAGTTCGACCGGCGCAACGTCAAGATCATCGGGCTGTCCGTGGACGCGGCCGAGGACCACGAGGCCTGGGCGCGCGACATCGAGGAGACGCAGGGAACGGCGCCGAACTACCCGCTGATCGGCGACCCGCACCTCACGGTCGCGAAGCTCTACGGGATGCTGCCCGCGGGCCTCGAGGCCGAGGCGAAGGGACGGACGCCCGCCGACAACCAGACCGTGCGCAACGTCTTCGTGATCGGGCCGGACAAGAAGATCAAGCTCGTGCTCGTCTATCCGATGACGACCGGTCGCAACTTCGACGAGGTGCTGCGGGTGATCGACTCGTTGCAGCTGACCGCCGGGCACAAGGTCTCGACGCCGGCCCAGTGGACCCGGGCGACGACGTGATCATCGCCGGCTCGGTCTCGAACGACGAGGCGAAAGAGCTCTTCGGCGAGTGGGAGGAGCCGAAGCCGTACATCCGGATCGTGCCCGACCCGTCCAAGGTGGCCGTCTAGCAAGGCCAGAGCTCGAGCCGATACCCCGTCCGGGGGACGCAAGATCCCCCGAAAAAGCCGATTCCATGACTGTGTCCGCGGCGCCTGTGGCTTTCCGCGAGTACGACGACGACCCCCGGTCCCCGGACGACGTCGCACGTCGCTACCGCACCCTGATCGAGCAGCTCCCGCTCGTGGTCTACGTCGACGCGCTCGACAACATCAGCTCGAACATCTTCACGAGCCGGCAGATCGAGCCGCTGCTCGGCTACAGCGTCGAGGAATGGGCGACGGAGGCCGACCTGTTCACGCGGATACTCCACCCGGACGACCGCGAGCGCGTCCTCGCCGCCCACACCCACACGCACGAGACACACGAGCCGCTCAGCATCGAGTACCGCCTCATCGCCCGCGACGGACGCGTCGTCTGGCTTCGCGACGAAGGCGTCGTCGTCCTCGACGAGCGCCACGAGGCGCTGCACCTGCAGGGCTACCTCCTCGACATCACGCGTGAGCGCGAGGCCGAGCAGCAGCTCAGGCAGCTCGCTCTCTACGACCCGCTGACCGGGCTCGCGAACCGCGCCTTCTTCCACGAGCGGCTTCGCCACGCGATCAAGCTGCGTCACGACGAGGGGCACGCCACAGGCCTCCTCTATATCGATCTCGACGACTTCAAGGGGATCAACGACCGCTGGGGCCACGACCTCGGCGACGAGGTGCTGCACGAGATCGGCCGGCGGATCGAGCGGTCGGTGCGCCCCGGCGACACGGCCGCGCGGCTCGGCGGAGACGAGTTCGCGATCGTGCTGACCGAGCCCGTCACGCCCGAGGACGCGGTGGGAGTTGCCGAGCGCCTGCTCGCCGAGATCGCGCAGCCGCTGGAGAGCGGCCCGGGATCGCTCTACACGAGCGCAAGCATCGGTATCGCCTTCGGCACCGACGACGAGGCGCTCCTGAAGGAAGCCGACACGGCCATGTACCGGGCCAAGGGCCATCCCGAGACCGGCTACGCGTTCTTCGACGCGCAGCTCGACCGCGCTTCGGTCGAGCGGTCGCAGCGAATCGGCGAGCTCCGCGAGGGCATCGTCCGCAAGGAGTTCCGGCTCGACTACCAGGCGGTCGTCGATCTCAACCGCCACCAGATCATCGGCTACGAGGCTCTCGTCCGCTGGGAGCATCCGACCGCCGGCGAGCTTCCGCCCGGCGAGTTCATCCCGCTGGCCGAAGAGACCGGGCTCATCGTCGGCCTCGGCGAGTGGGTGCTGACCGAGGCGTGCACGGAGGCAACACGTCTCTGCAGCCTGCACGGCCGCCCGATGCAGATGGCCGTGAACGTCTCGGCCCGCCAGCTCCATCACCCCGACTTCCTGCAGCAGGTCCGTCGCGCCCTCGACATCTCGCAGCTCTTCCCCGGGCAGCTCACCCTCGAGCTGACCGAGAGCACGCTGCTCGCGTCCGACGAGCGTGTCGCGCAGAAGCTCAGCATCCTCAAGGACCTCGGTGTCTCCATCGCGCTCGACGACTTCGGGACGGGCTACGCGTCGCTCTCCTATCTGCGGCAGTTCCCGATCGACGTGGTCAAGATCGACCGGAGCTTCACCGCGAGCGTCGAAAGCCAGGCCAGCGACCTCGTGCTCCTCAAGGGGATCATCGACCTCGGCCACGCGTTGCAGCTCAACCTCGTGGCGGAGGGGATCGAGACGTCCGAGCAGCACACGATCGTTCGCCGGCTCGGCTGCCAGCAGGCGCAGGGGTTCTATTTCGGCCGGCCCACCCACCCGGCCCAGCGCAGCCTCGACGCCCTCTAGCGCGGCTTGCCTTCGGCGTAACGCTCGAGCCCGTCGTCGGGGATGGGCTCCCACTCGCAGGCGTAGTCGACGAACGTGTGCCACTGCGGCCGGATCCCGTGGCCAGGGTCGAACAACCCGAGGCGCACGCTCCCGACCTCGCCCGTTTCCGGGTACTTGCTCCAGAGGGCACTGCCGCAGGCCGAGCAGAAGCACTTGGGCCAGCCATCCTCGGGCGCGTACTCGCGGACGAGCTCCTCGCCGGCCAGGAGGCGGAAGGAGCCGGGCGCGAGCCGGGCCTGGGCCGACGCGGCGGTGCCGGTCCGGCGCTGGCAGCGCGTGCAGTGGCAGTAGCCGGCGCTCAGGGGCGCCTCCGTCACCTCGAAGCGGACCCCGCCGCACATGCAGTGCCCGCTGTAGGGAGGCCCGGCCACGGCTGGGACGATAGTGGAGGGCCGCCGGCAACCGAGACGCTCCGCACGAGCCGAAGGTCGGGCGGCGTCCCGGGTGAGCAGCCGGGGTGGAGCAGCACTTCGGGAGTAAGGTTCGGCAGTGGCCACCGTCCGCCCACGCAAGCGCGCCGCCGCCGCGGCCGAGCGGCTGATCAACCGCGAGCTCTCGTTCCTCGACTACGACCGCCGCCTGCTCGAGCTGGCGCGCGACGAGACGAACCCGCTGCTCGAACGCGTCTTCTTCCTCAAGGTCTCGGCCGAGATGCTGGACGAGTTCTTCATGGTCCGCGTCGCCGGGCTCGCAGGGCAGGCCGCGGCCGGCGTGAGCAGGCCGTTGCCCGACGGCCGTACGGCGCAGCAGACACTCGACGAAGCTCGACTGAGCGCGATCGACCTGTACCGCGACCAGGAGAGCCTGTGGAGCGAGCAGCTCTGCCCGGCGCTGACGGAGGAGAAGATCGTCGTCTCCAGCGTCGAGGATCTCGAGCCGGCGGAGCTGACCGAGCTCGACGGCCGCTTCGAGCGCGAGATCTTCCCCGTCCTGACCCCTCTGGCCGTGGGGCCCGGGCAGCCGTTCCCCTACATCTCGGCCCTCTCGATCAGCCTGGGCCTGTTCGTGGCCGACCCCGACACCGGCGAGGAGCGTTTCGCGAGGGTCAAGGTGCCCGAGGGCCTGCCGCGCTTCTTTCCCGTCGGCAAGCGAGGCCGCTTCGTGCCACTGGAGCGCGTCCTCGCGCACTACCTGCCCCACCTCTTCCCGGGAATGGACATCCGCGAGCGGTCGCTCTTCCGCGTCACGCGGGACGGCGATCTCGAGGTCTCGGACGAGGCCGACGACCTGCTCGAGGCAGTCGAGCTCGAGCTGCACCGCGCGCGCTTCGGCGAGGTGACCCGGCTCGAGGTCTCCGCTTCGATGTCCCAGGCGATGCGCGAGCGGCTGCAGCAGGGGCTCAACGCGTCCGACGAGCTCGTCTACCCGCTGGAGGGAATGCTCGACCTCGCCGACCTCGGTGAGCTCTGGAAGCTCGACCGCCCGGACCTGAAGAACGACCCCTGGGTGCCGGTGGCGCGTCCGCCGTGGAACACGTTCGAGTCGGCGGCGGAGCAGTTCGCAGCGATCCGCAGCGGCGACCTCCTCGTCCACCATCCCTACGACTCGTTCGCATCGAGCTTCGAGTCGTACGTCGACCGGGCCGCGGCCGACCCCGACGTGATCGCGATCAAGTCGACGGTCTACCGGACGAGCGACGACACGCCGCTCGTGCCCGCGCTCGTCGACGCGGCCGAGCGCGGCAAGCAGACGGTCTGCCTCGTCGAGATCAAGGCGCGCGGCGACGAGCGCCGCAACATCGAGTGGTCGCGCTCCCTCGAGCAGGCGGGCGTCCACGTCGTCTACGGCTTCCCCGGCCTCAAGATCCACGCGAAGACGACGCTGGTCGTCCGGCGCGAGGCCGGGCAGCTGCGCCGTTACGTCCACCTCGGCACCGGCAACTACAACGCAGTCACGGCGCGCGTCTACGAGGACTTCGGCCTCTTCACGGCCGACGAGGACATCGCCGCCGACGTCGCCGACCTGTTCAACCAGCTGACGGGGTTCGGGCGGCCCGCCAGCTTCCGCAAGCTCCTGGTCGCGCCGTTCGCCCTCCGCGACCGGCTGGTCGAGGAGATCCGCACCGTCGCCGATGCCGCCGCGGCGGGCAAGAAGGCGCGGATCCGGATCAAGGTGAACGGCCTGACCCATCCGCAGGTGATCGACGAGCTGTACGCCGCATCGGAGGCCGGGGCGAAGATCGAGTTGCTCGTGCGCGGCGTCTGCTCTCTGCGGCCGGGCGTCTCCGGGCTGAGCGAGCAGATCCGCGTGCGGAGCGTGCTCGGCCGCTTCCTCGAGCACAGCCGGCTTTTCCTCTTCGACGCGGCCGACCGCAGCGTCTGTTACATGGGCAGCGCGGACCTGATGCCGCGCAACCTCGACCACCGCGTCGAGGTCGTGACGCCGGTCGAGGATCTCGCCCTCCAGGCCGAGCTCGCCGCGACCTTCGAGGCGCTATGGCGCGACACGGCCAGCTCGTTCGAGCTGGCGGAAGGCGGGCGCTGGGACCGCGCCCACCCGAAGAAGGACGAGCGTCCGCGCTCGGGGCAGCAGACCCTGATGCGGCGCGCCCGGCGGCGGCTCTCGCTCGCGCGCCCCCGCTAAAACGTAACCAGACCGTCTCCGGCTCGTCACCACGTGTTTGCGGCGCTCTCCGATCGCGGACCTAGGATGCGTGGAGATGAGGATCGGGGTGATCGACGTGGGGTCGAACACGACACGGCTGCTCGTGGCGAGTGCCGACCCGGACGGTCTCGTGCCGCTCGAGAAGGAGAAAGTCCGCCTCTCGCTCGGCGAGGAGATCGAGCGCTACGGCTCCGTCTCCGCCGTCCACCTCGCCGCCGCCGCCAAGGCGGTCCGCGAGCTCGCGGCCGCGGCCAGGCGGAAGCGCGTGGTGTCGCTCGACGTCTTTCTCACCGCTCCGGGCCGCCAGGCGGGCAACGCCGACGAGCTCGTGGCGGCGCTGTCGCGCGCTGCGCGCGTGCCGGCGCGCGTGCTCACGAAGGAGGAGGAAGGCAGCCTCGCCTACCGCGGCGCCGTCCTGACCGCCGACTTCCCGCTTCCGTCCCGGATCGCCGCCTGCGACATCGGCGGCGCCTCGACGGAGATCGCCGTCGGGAGCCCGGACGGAGAGCCCGACTGGATCGAGTCCGTCGACCTCGGCTCCGTGCGCCTCACGGCCCGCGCCGGAGACATGCCGGCCGAGGCGAGGGAGGCTTTCGGCTCGCTCGAGCCCCCGGCAGTGCAGGCGGCGCTCGTCGTCGGCGGCAGCGCCCGCGCGGCGCGCCGGCTCGTGGGCGCGGAGCTCGGGGACGAGGAGCTGGCGGAGGCGCTGCGCCTCGTCGAGACTTGCCCGCCCCGCGAGATCGCCCGCCGCTTCGGCGTCGACCGGGCGCGCGCGGAGATCCTCCCGGCGGGAGTCGTCCTGCTCGCCGAGGTGCAGCGGAGGCTCGGAGTCCCGCTCCGCGTCTGCAGCGGTGGCATCCGCGAAGGCGCCGTCCTCGCCTCGCGCGACGCGCTCGCCGCCTAGCGCTCCTAGCGCACCCGCAGCTCGCCCACGACTCTTCCGTCCTGCAGGACGACGGCCGCCCCTTTCTTCAGGCCGTGGCCGAGCACGTCGCAGACGACGTCGCCGTGCGTGCACGCCAGCACGCCGTCCTCCCGCAGCAGCTCGTCGGCGCCCCGAGCCGCGCCCTCGGCGAGGCGGTCGTCCTCTTCGACCGGCACCCCGAGCTCGGCTGCCAGCGGCCCGACCGTGTCGACGCAGCGGGTGTACGGGCTCGAGACGACACGCCGCAGCCCGAAGGGTCGCAGCAGCTCGACGAGTTCCGCGGCCTGCCGGCGGCCGCGCTCGTCGAGCGGGCGCAGAAGGTCGGGGCCGTCCCAGTGGTCGCGGTCACCGGCGGAGGCATGGCGGAGGAGAATGCTCGTCACAGCAGCTCCAGCAGCGGCAGGTCCCTGGGCCAGCTGAGCAGGCCGGCGGCGCGTTCCGGCGTCTCCCAGCGGATCTCGTCCACCTCGTCGTGGGGAGCGAACTCCCCGCCGAGCGGCCGCATGCGCCAGTAGCGGACGACCTTCGGCCGCCCTTTCGCGTCGGTGTAGCTCGTCTCGCCGACCTCCTCCAGGAGCTCGCAGCTGAGCCCTGTCTCCTCCTCGACCTCGCGCAGGGCGCACGCCTCGTCGGCCTCGCCGGCGTCGCACTTGCCCTTGGGGAAGCTCCAGTCGTCGTACTTCGGCCGATGCACGAGCAGCACCTTGCCGTCGCGCACGACGAGGCCGCCTGCGGCGCGGACGGTCAAACCGTCTTGCGGAGCTTCTTCCATGCCTTCGGCCACGTGCTGCGCGCCTCCGCGCGGCGGCCGGTCTCCCGCTCGACGAGTCGCCCGGCCGCGAGCGCGTGCTCCGGCCGAGCCTCTGCCGCGAGCTCCCGCAGCCGGCCCGCGGCGACGACCGCGTCCTGGTGCTCGCCGAGGACGTCCTGCAGCTTCTTCGCCCGCTTGACGAACTTCTTCCGGCCGGCGAGCTCGGCGGCGTACCTCGCGCGCTTGCCCTTCTTGCGCACCGCGTGCAACTCGGCGTCGGCCGGCTCGTCCGGCAGGTCGCGCACGGCCTTGCGCGTCTTGGAGAACGCCTTGTCGGCGAGGTCGCCCAGGGATGCGTCCGAGCCGCTCGGCTCGAGCTCCTCGATCGTTCGAGCCGTGTCGTCGAGCAGCGCCAGGTACTCGGCAGAGCGCAGATAGGCGAGCAGCCGCCGCCGGTTGCGAGAGCGCTCCCTGCGCAGCACGGCGAGCAGCGGCCGTGCCTGCTTGGCGTCCACTTCCCCCAGCTCGGCAGCCTCGCCTTCCAGGCGCTCGATCAGGACGTCGAGGTCGCGCACCTCGCCGAGCGCCCGGCCGAGCTCCTTCAGCCGCGCGTCGAGCTCGTCCGTGTCGGTCGCGACGAGCTTCCCGCCGGCCCGCAGCAACGCCCGCAGGCGGCGCACGGCGACGCGCATGTCGTGGAGGCTCTCCGGATCGCGGCCCAGGCGCGTGCCGGGGTCGTGCCGCTCGATCTCGCGCAATTGCTCCCGCAGGCGGGTGCGCAACGCCTCGAACGGTGTGTCCGGAGAGGGAGCCTCGCCGCCGCCGAGATCGAGGGCGCGAAACACCTTCGGCCGCCCCTCCCCCGGCTCGGCGCCCGCTTCGGCGAGCTCCTCTGCGAGAACGTCGATCTGGGCAGGGCTCCCGGTCCGGAGCTCCAGCTCGACCTCGACGAACCTGTCCCGAACCCGGCGCGCATCCATCACCGCGACCTCGTCGACGGTCACCTCGGCGGTCGTTCCCTCGCGCGCGACGAGCTCCCCCCGGCGGCGCGTCCGCAGCTCGGCGACACGCTCGAGCGGCCCGTGGCGAAGGTGTGCGTGGAGAAGGCCGGCCAGGTCGTCGGGCGGCTTCTTGGGCCCTCCTTCGAACTCGAGCTCGAGACGCGCGTCGCCGGCAGGAAGCTTCAGCTGCCAGACGCTGCGCCCATGCTCGATCCGGCGGCGGAGCGTGATGCCCGCGGCCGCGAGCGCCCCTCCCGGCACGTCGTAGTAGACGGAGGTGAAGACCCGCGCCTCGAGGGGCCGGCCGCCGAGCGGCGGCAGCCGGAACCCCGCCGGAGCGTCGAGCTTCCGCTCGTACTCGCTCGTCGCCCGCATCCGGGCCAACCTTACGGCCTATCGAACGAGCTCTGCGAGCTCCTGCCGCTTCAGCTCGGTCTCCCGCTCGAGGCCGGGGGCGTACACGCCCGAGGCCTCGAGGAAGAGCTGCCGCCGGCGCTGGTCGTCGATCTGCCGCAGCAGCTCGTCGACGGTCTGCCGGTGACCGGCCCGGTCGTCGCCGCTCGTCATGCCGCCTCCTGCAGCTGCGGCGCCTCGGTCTCGACCGCACGTTCCTTCGCCGGCCGCAAGAAGACGGCGACGACGCCGAGCGCGAAGAGCAGCAGCCCGCCGAGAACGTAGAACGACGTCTGGAAGCCGTGGACGGTGGCCTGCGCGGTCACGCTCGACAGGCCGTTCGCGTGCACGTAGCCCGACGTGGCGGTCGCCGCGATGGTGCTGATCGCTGCGAGCCCGATCGCCCCACCGATCTGCCGGCTCGTGTTCACGAGCCCGGACGCGACGCCGGCGTCCGCGCGCTCGACGCCCGTCAGGGCCCCGATCGTGACCGGCACGAAGGAGAAGCCCATCCCCGCGCCGCCGAGCACGAAGGCCGGGAAGATCTCCCAGAAGTAGTGACCGTCCACCGGCAGGCGCGTCAGCAGCCCCACCGACACCGTGGCCATGAGCAGGCCGGCGGTGAGGGTCGTGCGGATGCCGGCGCGGCCGACCACGACCTGCGCGACGTTCGAGGTGACGACGACCGTCAGGGCGAAGGCCACGAAGGCGACGCCCGTCTGCACGGCCGAGTAATGGAGGACGTCCTGCAGGTAGAGCGTGAGGACGAAGAACTCCGAGAAGGTGACCGCGCCGACGATCGCCATCGCCACGTTCGAGGCGGAGAGCGTGCGCGAGCGGAACATCCGCATCGGCAGGAGCGGCGAGCGCGAGCGCAACTCGATCGCGACGAAGGTCGCGATGAGCGCCGCGGCGGCGCTGAGCAGCCCGATCGTGACGGGCGAGCTCCAGCCGTCGGTCGTCGCGCGGGTCAGCGCATAGACGAGCAGCATCAACCCGGACGTGACCGATACGGCACCCGCCAGGTCGAAGTGGCGGTGCGCCAGGTCCGCGCGGCTCTCGCGCAGCAGGACCGGCGCCAGCGCGATCGCCGCGATGCCGACCGGGACGTTGACGAAGAAGATCCAGGACCAGCCCAGATACGACGTGATGACGCCGCCGAGCAGGACGCCGGCGGCCGCGCCGCTACCCGAGGCGGCGCCGTAGATGCCGAGCGCGCGGTTGCGGTCGCGCCCCTCGGCGAATGTCGTCATCAGCAGCGAGAGCGCGGCCGGCGCAAGCAGCGCCCCGCCGAGGCCCTGCACCGCGCGGAAGGCGACGAGCGAGCCCGACGACCAGGCGATGCCGCAGAGAAGAGAGGCCGCGGCAAACAGCGCGAGCCCCGCGACGAACATGCGCCGGCGGCCCAGCAGGTCGGCAAGGCGGCCGCCGAGCAGCAGCACTCCGCCGAAGAGAATCGCGTAGGCGGTGATCACCCATTGCAGGCCCGTCTGGGAAAAGCCGAGATCGGACTTGATCGACGGGAGCGCGACGTTCACGATCGCAACGTCGAGGATGACCATGAACTGAGCGGTGACGATGAGGGCCAGGGCGCTCCAGCGCCGCCGCGGTGAATCCGGTTGAATCGTGGGAATCAAGCACTTCCTCCAATCGTTGGCAATACCAACAATACACGAAAGGAACGCTTGACCGCGCTACACTATTCCGAGCAAATGGGCATTGACACCAAGATCGATACAAAGACGAGCCCGCGGCTCCCGACGGAGCTGGTGGCCTCGACTCTCTTCCTGCTGAAGCGGCTGGGCTTCGCCGCGAAGCAGCGCTCGCTGGACGAGTACGAGCAGACGGGCCTCGGCCCGTACCACCACGCGATTCTCGTGCTGCTCGACGAGGGCGCCCCCGAGACGCAGGCTGCGATCGCGGACTCGCTCGGCTATGACCGGGGCACGCTGGTCGGGCTCCTCGACGAGCTCGAGGAGAAGGGCCTCGTCGAGCGGAAGCGCGATCCGGACGACCGGCGCCGCCACGTCGTCCGCCTCACGGCCGACGGCAAGCGCACGCTCGCGAAGCTACGCGCCCTGGCGAAGCGGGTGGAGGACGAGTTCCTCGCGCCCCTCGACGCCGAGCAGCGAGAGGCCCTGCACTCGCTCCTGCTCGTCCTCGCGGAGCGGCACGAGCCGCGCTGCGCTCCGTTGTCCTAGAAGTCGCCGCAGGTCCCGTATTTGATCTCGGTGATTCGGCTGCCTGGCGGGTCCGGATAGTGGCGTGCGTCGTCGTAGAGGACTAGACCGTCCGGTGTTTGCCAGCGGTTGGTTCCGACCGGCGTCAGGTGGCCATAGGCGGCACTAGCTTGGGACAGAGTGCTGCCGAGCGTGATCCCTCGGCTCGTGACGAGCCGCCACGGATCGGTGGCGCTGGGGTGCTTGCCGTCGCTGGCCGGTGGCCAGCCGTTCGCGATGTACCGGAACCCGGTTAGGCGTCCGTGCGTGAGCTCGACGTAGAGGCGCAGCCAGTCGATCTCCGTGAAGCCCGGGCCACATGCGGGATTCGCTGGGGGGTTCGTCGCGCGCGTGCCGAGCAGCTTGCTCAGGCGAGTCACGACCTCTTTCCGAGGCAGACCGAGGCGCACGCCGCCTATCGCCTTGCTCGAAAGAGTTGGCGGGTTCCAGCGAACCCTGAACCAGTGCGATTTCTTTCTCGGTTGCCAGCAGGTTTCGAGGTAGGGGGAACCGGGCCCTGCCGTACTTCCGCAGTCCCAGAGAACGCTCGCGACGGTGCAGTCGCCCCAGCTGGTATGCGACATGGGATGGCAGGCGGGGGCCGCCTGGCGTGCCGCGCCGCACCCAGTGTCGGCGGTGACGACGCTCGCCGAGCCCGCGACCGGCATGCATTGCCGCTTCGTCGGGCCGGCGACGAGGACGAACCGCTGGCTCGGCAACGGGATCAGCTTCTGGTGAACGCGCCCCGACGCGCGGTAGTGGAGGACTAGCGATCCCGGAACGACGACCTTCCGTCCGGACGCAAGGGCGGCGCAGCCGTGCATCAGGTAGTTCGACTGGACAGTTGCGATGCGGCCGGGCGGGAGCGTCACAGCTCTTGTCGGGGCAGCGCTCCAGTGCTTGTAGACGAGATCCATGCCAACGCTGCCACCGTAATTCGCGATGCCGCTCGGCCGCCTCTGCGGAGGCGAGAGCCGGAGTTGGATGGCGACAAGGTCGACGATCCCCGGCGAGGGATTCGCGCCGTTCGCGCCGACGAGGGTCACAGGCGCGTGCGACCGGTTCTGGATGCCGAACGCCTGCGAGTAGTGACGATGGTTGATGCAGCCGAGACTCGTCCCCTTCGGCCCGGACCCGCCGTCACCAGAGAGACCGCTTTCGCCGCCCCCGATGAAGCCTCCGTTCAAGACGAAAGGCCCAGAGCCAATGTGCTGAACCGGAGATCTCGCCACGACCCTGGACGGGCCAACGGTGAAACGGGGTGTGCCCGGCCCGCGCAGAGCCAGCGCCACCCCTGCCGCAACGCCGGCGAGCGCGACGGCCAGCACCACGACAAGAACTCGCCTTCGCCTCATCCGCCGCTTCGCCTCCGCTATCAGCAGGTCGACCGAGAAGGGCAGGCGTGGAGCACGCAACTCCATAGAACTATTATCGCTAGCACCAGCTCGGTGCGTCAAGGCCAGCCCGCCCCAGGGGCCGACCTAACGGGCCTGGCCTACGAGCCCGCGGCGAGCGGCTGGATGCGCCGCCTCGTTCGCTCGAGCAGCAAATTGTCCAGGCGCCGACCGCGCCGCGTTGGCTCGGCGACGGCGATCGTCAGCTCGGCCTCGAGCTCGTCGTCCGTCAACGCATCGATGCGGTCGTGGCCGTCGATCAGAGGCCGTCCCGTCCGCTGATCCACCTGCTTCATGCTCCAGTACCTCCCCGTTCACAACGCCAGAGCGCGCTTGTCGCCGCCTGTTTAACAGGCTGTGGATATCTCTGCAAGCGGAAGCGGCGTCAAACGAGACGCGCGCCGCTCTTTCGCAATCGCTTCCACGCGGCGGGGAGCCGTTCCCGTACGCGCGCCCGCCGCGCCCGTTGGCGCTCCGCGATCCGGCCGGCGGCGAACGCGGCTGCCGTTCGCACGTCTTCGACCGTGGCTTTCCGCAGGCGCTGCTCGGCGACGACCGCGTCCTGATGCTCGCCGAGCAGCTCCTGGAAGATGCGAGCATCGGCCAGGAATCGTTTCCGGCCGCCGCCCTTCGGCGCGACGAGCTCGGCGGCGTAGCGGGCATGCTTGAGGGCGATCCTCAGCCGGTGGATCGACCGCTCGTCGGGTCGCTTGCCGACCCGGTCGACGAGCTTCGCGAGCCGGCGGAACTCCTTTTGCGCGAGCACCTCGAGCGGCACCGACTCGACGCCCTCGGCCAGCCGCGGAGGCAGCCGGAGACGCGCCAGAAGGAACCGATAGTCGCGGCCGTCGAGCGCCTCGAGCAGGCCGCGCCGCGCCTGCTCCCGGTCGTCCTCGAGACGCTCGAGGATCGCGGCTTTCGCTGCCTCCTCGATCTCATCCAGGCGCTTCAGCTCGTCTCGCACGTGCTCGAGCACGACGTCGAGGTCGCGGACCGGCCCGGTCGCCTCGCCGAGGCCCCGCAGCGCGGCCCCGAGGGGACGACGCCACTCGGCATCGAGATACTTGCGCGTCGTGCGCAGTGACGCGCGCGCCCGTCTCGCGGCGACGCGGTGCTTGTGCAGGTTCTCGGGATCGTCTCCGAGCCTGACGCCCGGGTCGTGTGCCAGCAAGGCGACTCGCTGCGCCTCGAGCATCTCGTGCAGACGTGCCGCGCCCGGCTCCCGGCTCAGCGGCGGCCCCGGGACGAGCGGCTTGCCCGCCACGACGCCCCCGATCAGGCGCATGACCTCGGCGGGCGGCGAAAGCCCCTCTGTGCCCGGCTCCCAGGCCTCGACCTGCTCGCCGCGCGGAAGCGTTAGCCGCCACTCGACCCCCGCCTCCGACGGAAGCCGCGACAGCGTCATGCCGAGGCGCTCGAGGTCGCGGTCGACCGTGTCGTAGTCGTGCGCCACGGTGAACTCGCGCTCGGCGCGCCGCCAGTTCTCCTCCGGCGTCCCGGCCTCCAGGCCCTGGGAGATCTCGTGCGCGCGGAGACGGAGAGACTCGTCGTCCACGTACCGGAGTTCCCCGGCTGCGGGGTGCCTTCCTGCCCGGTCAGCGCAGCGCGCGGATGCGGGCCCTCGCCGTCGCTTCGAGCCCGGAGAGCGGCTCGCAGATCGCGCAGTGGTAGACGCGGGCGGTGCCGTCTTCGCTGCCGGTGAGGATCCAGTTCCCCGTCGGGCTGAAGCTCGCTCCCGTGAGGGGCTTCGTGTCGCGGCCGAGAAGAAAGACAAGCTGTCCCGTGGCCGCGTTCCAGAGACCGGCGGTGAACTGGCTGCCGGTCACGATCCAGTGGCCGTCCGAGCTATAGCTGCCGCTGTAGACAGGGAAGTTATGGCCGACGAGGACATGCAGCAGACGACCGCTGGCGACGCTCCAGATGCGTCCTTTGTGGTCGTCACCGACGGTGACGAGCTCGTGGCCGTTGGGCGAGAACTCGGCGTCGTTGACCGGCGAACGGTCGCGAGTGAGCGTGTAAAGGAGCTTCCCCGTCGAGGCGTTCCAGAGTTGAGCGGCGTTGCCCTTCGTCGTGGCGATCGAGCTCCCGTCCGGCGAGAGAGTCGCGTGCAGCGCCTGCGTGCGGATCGTGCTCAGGGGAGTGCCGTCGTCGGCGTAGACGCGCAGGGAATCCGCCAGCCGGACAAGGAAGCGGCCGCGCGCGGCTGAGATCCCGAGGACGCGCCCTCCGGCGTTGACGTACGGGCTCGTGGTGGAAGCCCGCTCCCTGTAGACACGTCCGTCCGCCGCGCCTTCGAGGAGCGTCCGGCGTGAGGCGAAAGCGAGGGCGGTGATACGCGATCCGTTGGAAAAGGTGGTGTGGCGACCGCTCGGCTCGAAGGTCTTGACGTTGCCACGCGCGTCGGCGACCGCGACCAGATGGTCGCTTGCCGCCGCCGCGACGATCGGCGCGCGCATGGTCACCGACGAAAGCACCTCCCCGGACGTCGAGAGGATCTGCGCTCGCCGGCCGGAAATGCTGACCGGGTGGGCGCCCACGAAGAGCGCGTCGACCGGCTGCCGGTTCCGCGAGATCGGCACGAGGGCCCCTTGTGGCAGCGCGTCCCAGATCCGCGCGCTGCCGTCCGTCGAGCCGGTGACGACCTTCGTTCCGCCGGGGTCGAAGCCGACGCTCGTCACGGCGCTGCGGTGGCCTGCGAGTGGAGCGAGCAGCCGGCCGTCCTGGCTGTAGTAGATCCGGCCGAGCCGGTCCGCCGAAGCCGTCGCGATCTCGCTGCCGTCCGGGCTGAAAGCGGCCTCGTTGGTGGCCCCCGCCGACCCGACGAGCAGCAACTCGCGTTGCCCGCTGGAGACGTCCCAGACATAGGCGGCGCCGTCCTGGCTCGAGGTCACGAGCAAGCGGCCGTCGGGAGAGAACTGCTCGGCGAGGACGTAGCCGTGGTGGCGAAGGACGTGCACGAGCCTGCCGGTGCGCGCCTCCCAGATCCGCGCCGTGCGGTCGTAGCTTCCGCTCGCGAGCAGGCGTCCGTCCGGGCTGAACGCGAAGGAGCGGATCCCGCCTCGAGCCTCGCGCAGATGCGCGACGACGCGACCGGTGTCCGCGTCGAGGATCGTGGCAGTCGTCGACTTTCCCGACCGGGTGGCGACGGCGAAGACGTGTCCCGTGGGGTCGAGAACGCCCGCGACGACGGCGCCTTTGAATCCGCTCGTCTTCACGCGCCCGGTCGCGAGGTCGACGAGCCGAACGTGGGTCCCGCTGGCCACGAGCAGGGTCGTCCTGTCGAACGAGAGCGCGTTGACCGGCGACGGCGTGTGGATCGTTCGCACCGGACGATCCGTTCCGAGCCGCCAGACCGAGACGTCGCCGCCGAACTCTCCCGTGGCGAACAGCCGGCCGTCGGGGCTCCAGGCGGCCTGAGTAAGGCCGTGCTGGCGCGGCAGCAGCGCAACCTGCCGCCCCGACCGGTCGTAGAGCCCGATCCGTCCGTTGCTGCTCGCGACGAGAAGCCGCTCGCCGCGGGGGGCGAAGGCGGCCGTGCGGATGTTCCCGCCCAGGTGCAGGGCCGCCGTCTCGCGCATCGCGCCGAGGCTCGTGCGAAGGACGTCCGCGGTCTCCCGCCCGGGCGCGAGCATCGCGGCACGCAGGGCGAGCTGGACGCTGAGCTGCGGGTTGGTCGCAAGGTTCGCCTGCGCCTCGCCGGCGAGCTGGCCTCCGCGGGCATGCCGCGTCTGTGTCCGCGCGTCGCTCCGCTGCACGAGCGCGTAGGCGGCCACGGCCGCGACGATCGCGAGCGCGCCGAGACTCGCTCCGATGATCGTCAGCAGCCGCCGCCGCTGGCGGCGGGCGCGGAGGCGCTCGCGCCGCAACTGCTGCTCGCCCTGCCACGCCAGGATCGGCGGGCCGAGCACGTCGTGGAAGATCTCGTAGCGGATCGGAGCGCCCGGCGTGCCGTTGACGCCGCGCACGAGCCGTTCGCGGGAGAGCGTCTCGAGCAGGCCGCGCAGCTCGTCGGCGTCGACGTCGGCGTACTCGGCGAGGTCGGCGGCCTCGTGCGAGACCTTCCGCCCGGAGGGCGTGACGAGCTGCCGCACCACGCGGGCCGCCGCCTCCTGCTCGGGAAGCGTCAGGCGCTCGAGTGCTCCCTGGACGTGCTCGCGCACGACCGCCCGGGCGCCGCCGATCTCGCTCAGCGTCGCCAACCGCAGCGTCCGAGAGCCGGCCGCACGCTCTCGTTCCCACAGCCGCTCGAGCACGAGCTGCAGGTACGGCGCCTCGACACCCGCCTCGGCCGTCGCCTCGTCCAGCACGGCCTCGACGAGGGCGTCCTCCGCCGTGAACTCCTCTCCGCTCAGCTCGCTGTAACGGGCAAGCGGGCCGAGGATCGCCGCGCGGCCCGCCTCCCGGTCGAGCCGGTCGAGGCGCAGCAGGTTCCCGAACAGCTCGGGGATCCGGCCGGCGAACTCGTCGAGCTCGGCCAGGGCGTCGTCCCGCACGGCCAGCAGGACGTTGACCCGCAGCCCGGGCCGGCGCAGCAGCTGCGGCAGCGCCTCGCTCAGCGGCCCCTCGACGCCGTGGTAGAGCATGTACTCCTCGAACTGGTCGAGCAACAGGTGCAGCTCGCCGCCCACCTGCGCCGCGGCCGCGATCGTGTCGACGAGCCCGGCCGTAGGCCCGAGATCGCCGCACTCGGCCCGGACCGACGCGATCAGCCCGGCCGCGGGATCCTCGGCCCACGAGTCGTGGACCACGACCGGCGCCCCGCTCAGCTCCCGCAGGCGGCGTGCGACGCCGGCGTACAGGAGCGAGCTCTTGCCGACGCCGCTCGGCCCGTAGAGAACGGTCAGCCGGCTCGCGAGCACATTGGCCGCGACGGCCTCCTGCTCGCGCTCGCGCCCGAAGAAGAGGAGGGCGTCGAGCTCGGAGTCCTCGAAGGCGGAGAGGCCCTTGTACGGGCTATCGGGGACGGAAGTCACCGGGCCGCCGCCTTCTCCAGTGCGCGCTCTAGCTCGGCGACGTAGGCCGCCGGCGCCATGTCGATCACCTCGACGTCCCGCCGCCGCCAGAACTCGCGCTCGAGCGGCTGCGGCCCCGGGTGCACAGACCACGAGCGGTACGGCAGCGGGTCGCTGCCCCAGAACCGCTCCAGCACGACCCGCAGCGTCCAGGTCGAGAGCGTGTAGCCGAGGAGCAGCAGGTGGGTGCGCCGCAGCCGGGCCGCGAGCGCCACGGGCAGCCGCCGCGCGACGCTCCCGTAGTGGATGAAATCGTCCTCGGTGACGGCGAAGCTCTCCCAGGCGCGCCCGGTCGACTCGTCGATCCGGCCCTGCAGGTGGAGGAGGACGGTACGCGCGTCGAGGTCGAGGCCGGCCGTGTACGAGTTCGGCCGTTCGACCACGGTCGCCGCGCCGCTCGGCGAGATGTGACAGAAGTTGCCCCGCATCTCCCCGGACGCGAGGTAGCAGACGGTGTCGTACGGCTCGCCGGTCAGGTCGAGCGCGCGTTCGAGGGCGAGCTCGAACCCGGTCGTGACGAGAAGCGGCTGCCCGCTCGCCTGCTCGCGCAGGAGGGCCGGCAACCCGGCGAGGAAGCGGTGCACCGGGGTCGGCTCGCCGTCGCTGGAGATCAGCGTGTGCAGCGTGTCGTAGAGCGGGCCTGCGCCGTTGAGGACGGCCACGGCCTGGGAGACGCGCGCGAGCTCCGGCGTGGAAGCCTCGAGGCCGAAGCGCCGGGCGAGCTCGGAGGCGAGCGGCTCCGAGTCGGAGCCGACCACCACGGTGACCTTGCCGGCCAGAAGCGCGGCGGCGACCTCCTCGAAATGCTCCACCTCGGGCATCGCGCCGCGGCTGACCGCGAACGTCTCCTGGCGGAGGATCGAGGCGTGCACTCCGCGCAGGAGCGGGCTCGGCTCGAGGCCCAGCTCTGCGACGAGGAGCTCGCGCCCTTCCCGGTAGGCCTCGAGCGCCTGCGCCTGCCGGCCCGAGCGGTAGAGGGCGAGCATCAGCTGCGCCCGCAGCCGCTCGCGCAGCGGATAGGCGCGGACGAGCCCCTCGAGCTCGGTCACGAGGTCGGCGTGCTCGCCGATCGCGAGCTTCGCCTCGGCGCGCTCCTCGAGGAGGGTGAGGCGGAACTCGTCGAGCCGCGCGATCTCCTCCTGCGCGAACGTCTCGTAGCGGAAGTCGGCCAGCGGCTCGCCCCGCCACAGGGCGAGCGCCTCGTCGAGGAGCGCCGCCCGGCGCACGGGCTCGCTCGCCCGCGCCTCGTCGACGAGGCTCCGCACGCGGGCCAGGTCGAGCTGCTCGGGCTCGAGCCGCACGACGTAGCCGGGCGGGCGCGTCTCGATCGCGTCCGGGCCGAGCGCCTTCCGCAGCTGCGCCACGAAGTTCTGGAGCGACGCGACCGCGGTCGTCGGCGGATCACCGGCCCAGAGCGCCTCGACGAGCCGGTCGACCGAGACGACCCGACCGGCCTCGAGCAGCAGCAGCGTGAGGAGCGCCCGTTGCTTCGGGCCGCCGAGCGGGATCGGCTCGCCGCCCCCGGGCGCCCCCGGCGCCCGGTCTTCCGGCCGGGCGCTGCCGGCTTTGCCGGCGGCGCTTTCAGCCACATATCGAGCCTCGAGCGGACCGAGGATGGCGTATTCGACCAACTGCGGGAGATTGTCGCACCGCGGGAGGCTCCCCTCCGGCGCCCGTTAGGCGTTCATTAGGGAGCCGTTGGCGCCGCCCCGGACGGTGGCGCCGTGAACCTCTCGCCGCACGGCCTTCGCGAACGCCGCTCCCCCCGGAGCCGCAGGCAGCGGAACGCCGCCGCCGGCGCCGCGTTCGGCGTCGCAGTGGCGGCCGCGCTCGTGTTCGTCTACGCCGCCGTCCTCGGTCCGGTCATCGCCGGGACGGCCCCGCTGCTCGCCGGTTTCGAGGCTCGCAGCTACGGGCCCGGCCAGACGGCCCTGCTGGAGATCGGCGGCGGCGCGTCGAGCAGCGTCACCCTCCAGGTCTTCCAGGCCGGGGGCGCGCTCGCGCCGGGCGCGGCTCACGGCGGCCGGGACAGGATCACCTTCGGCGAGCCGATGACGGCGCCGCAGGAGATTCGGCGTCCGGGCGGCGGGCACTGGCTCGTACCCGTTCGCCTCGGCTCGAGCTGGCCGAGCGGCGACTACGTCGCACGCCTGACCTGGGGCGGCCATACCGACTACGCCCCCTTCATCCTCCGGCCACGCCGGCTCGGGAGCGAGCCGGTGCTCGTGGTGGAGCCGACGAACACGTGGCAGGCCTACAACGTGAAGGACGGCGACAGCTGGTACCTCGACCCGGCCGTCCATCTCGTCCATCTCAACCGCCCCTTCGCGGCCACCGACGTCCGAGGCGACCGCGTTCCCGCCGGGCTGCCCGAGCAGTTCTGGCGCTTCGACCTCGGCTTCCTGCGCTGGTACTGGCACAGCGGCTACCGGGCGGACTTCGTCTCCGACGACGACCTCGAGCGCATGAAGAATGCGGGGCAGCTGCGCCATTACCGGCTCGTCGTCTTCGCCGGCCACGAGGAGTACGTCAGCTACCACGTCTACCACCTGATCGACCGCTACCGCGACGCCGGCGGCAACCTCGCCTTCCTCTCGGCGAACAACTTCTTCTATGCCGTGCGGCCGGGCCACGACACGATCTGGGGCCGGATGCGCTGGCGCGACGTCGGCCGGCCCGAGGCCGCGCTCGTCGGCGAGCAGTACGACGGCTGGAACCTCGGCCGCTATCCCAACCTGCCGTACCACATCGTCGACACGGCGGCTGCGCGGTGGCTCTTCGCCGGCACGAACCTCCACGACGGCAGCCGGCTCGGGCGCTACGGGATCGAGATCGACGAGCCGAGCGATGCGTCGCCACCCGGGGCGAAGGTGCTCGCCGTCATCCGCAACGCGTTCGGGCCCGGTCACTCCGCCAAGATGACGATCTACCGGCGTGGACGGTCGACGGTGTTCGACGCGGGCGCCCTCAACTTCGGCGCGAGCGCCCACTGGCCCAGCGTCTCGCGGCTCGTCTCCAATCTGTGGAGTCACCTGAGCGGGGAGCGTGCGCAGAGCTAGGCGGGCGGTCGCGCTCGTCGCCGTGGCCGGCGCTCTCGGCGCGTGCGGCAGCAGCCGCCCGCCCGCACCGACCACGCAGTCGCCGCCACTGCCGCCCGCCACCACGGCGCCGCCGCCGCGGCCGAGCGCGGCGCTGCCGTGGCCGACGTACGGTGCCGGCAACGCACGCGTGCGCGCCGTCGCGGCGCCGCGCCTGCGCCCGCCGTTCCGGCGGCTCTGGACGTTCCACGGCAAGGCGCTGCTCGAGTTCCCGCCCGTCGTCGGCTACGGGAGCCTCTTCGAGGAGGCATTCGACGGGCGCCTGTTCGCGATCGACCCGGCCACCGGGCGGGTGCGCTGGCGCTACTACGCGCCGCGCTGCGGCTGGTCGTCGCCGGCGCTCGGCGACGGGCTCGTCTTCGCAACGTTCATCGCGCATCCCTCCTGCCACGCCCATGCGTACGCGGGCGCGATCGTGGCGCTGGCCGCCCGGGACGGCCGAATCCGCTGGCACCGCAGGATCGGCCCCTGCGAGTCGTCTCCCCTCGTTGCGAACGGAATGGTCTACATCGGCGACCAGGACGGGTACGTCTACGCCTTCGACGCTCAGACGGGGAAGCCCCGCTGGAGCTTCAACACGGGGGCGCCGATCAAGGCCTCGCCCACACTCGCGTACGGGCGGATTTACATCGGCAACTACGCCGGCGCGTTCTTCGCGCTCGATGCCCGCAGCGGCAAGCTCCTCTGGCGGGAGGGCGGCTACGGCAACTTCTACTCCACCGCTTCCGTCAGCGGCGGCCGCGTCTACGTCGGGTCGCTCGACGAGCGCGTCTACGCGTTCTCGGCCTGGACCGGAGAGCGCCTCTGGAGCTTCGCCACGCGCGGCTACGTCTACGCCTCACCCGCCGTCTGGCGGGGCCTCGTGCTCGTCGGCTCCTATGACGGCGGCTTCTACGCTCTGCGAGGCGAGGACGGCTCGATCCGCTGGATCCGTCGCACCGGCGCCTCCATCACCGGCGCCGCGTCGGTCGTCGGCGGCGTCGTCTACTTCTCCACGCTCGCGCACAAGACCTATGCCCTGACCGCCGGCAGCGGCCGTCTGCTCGAGCAATGGCCCGACGGCGAGTACTCGCCCGCGGTGGCCGGGATCGGCCGGCTCTACCTCGTCGGCGTGGGCCGGATCTACGCGCTCGCGCCCAGGTGACTGCAAGCCGGAGGTAAGGCTGGCGACGAAAGTCCCTGGAATTGCGGCAGAATCCTCGCGGTGGTGAGCGTGAGGGGTCCCGTCATCGCGCTGTTGTCCGTTCTCGCCGGTCTGCTGGTCGCGGCCGGTGCGACGGCCGCACCTCCACCCGTCCCGGGCCAGAAGGCCGCGCTGGCCGCAGTGAATCAGGCGGTCAAGTCCGGCCGGCTCGACCACGCCGCCGCCGCGGCCGACCGCGCCGAGATCCTGCGCGCCGTGCATCTCGTGCGCGTCCTCCCGCGCGGGCGCCGCGAGCACGTGCTGGTCGCGCTCGGGCAGGCCGCCGCCCTGGCCGGGCGCCTGACCAGGCCTCGTGCCGTTGCGGTCTTCGGCCAGCTGCGCGCGAACGACGACTACTTCGCCAAGCAGGGGGCGCCGCGGAACCACACCGACATCACCGGCCCCGACGGGATCGTCTACCGCTACTTCACGGGCCTCTGCTTCGAGTTCCACCCGCTCGCGAACTTCTCGGCGCTCAACGCGCACGCCTCGGCAAAGGACGCCGCCGCCACGCAGCAGCTGGCCGACGCACTCGTCGCCCGCGGAGTCTCCCGGGGCGGCGGCGGCACCGGCTGGGAGTACTACTTCCGCTTCGAGGGCGGCAAGCCGCCGTGGGTGTCCGGGATGGCGCAGGCCGTCGCCGCGCAGGCGTTCGCCCGGGCGGCGTCGCTCGTGCCGGGCGACTCCGCCGCGCTCCTCCGGGCGGCGAAGGCGGCCTACGGGGCGATTCCCGGCCGGCTGACGACGAAGGTCGCGGCAGGCCCGTGGATCCGGCTCTACTCCTTCCGCACCGTGCCGATCCTGAACGCCCAGCTCCAGTCGGTGATCTCGCTCGAGTCGTATGCCCAGGCCACGGGCGACTCGGCGGCGGCGACGCTCGCAGCGCAGCTGAAGCAGGCGGCCGTGGCGACGCTCCCCCGGTTCGACACCGGCTACTGGTCGTACTACTCGCTCGCAGGCGTCCCGTCGCCGCTCTCCTACCACCAGTTCGTCGTGCAGCTGCTGCGGAAGCTCGCGCCGGAGGATCCGACCTTCGGCGCCGAGGCCAACCGCTTCGCCGCGTACGTGAAGGAGCCGCCGGCGTTCAAGCTCGGGAACGCGCCGGTCGGCGCCTTGCGCTTCTGGCTCTCCAAGCCCGCCTCGGTGAGCATCGCGACGGCCGCGGGAGCCGCGACGCGGCTCGGCCTCGGCGCCGGCTGGCACACCCTGCGCTGGCGCCAGCCGAAGCAGGCCGGCGCCTACGGGATCAAGGTGACGGCGGTCGGGCCGGCCGGCAACCGCGCCTCGTTCGCCGCGTTGCCGCTCGTCCGCGTCACCGCCGGCGGCTCGCAGCCGGCCGCGTCCGCCCGGAAGGCGGCCGCCCCGACCAGTCCGACGTTCCTCGTCGGCGCGGGCATCGACGCCGCAGCGCAGGCGCCACAGGCGCAGGCGCTCGGGCTGCGGCTCGTCAGCATGGCGATCCCCTGGCAGCCCGGCGAGACGGCGCCGGATCCCGCCCTCGTCTCATCGCTGAAGAGCGTCCCGTCGGGGCTCGGCCTCGTCGCCCAGCTCACCCCGGCCCAGCTGCCCACGGACGAGGCCGGACGGGAGGCTCTCGGCAAGCTATGCCGCGTCGCTCGCCGCCCAGGTTCCGTCGCTACGCGACGTCGTCCTCGCGCCCGCCCCGGCGCTCGCCACGGCATCCGCCTACGCCGACGCGCTGGCGGCGATCCGCGCCGCTGTCGTCGCGGCGCGATCCGACGTCGCGGTCGGCCCTTCGATCGACGGCTCGACCGCGAAGCCCCAGCAGACGGCGCTCGTGCTCGCGAAGGAGCTGGCGCACGACGGTGGCAAGGCGGACGTGGTCGCGTTCCTACCCGCACCCGCTCCCGGAACCGGCCTGTGGGCCGCCGCCGACGTGGGCCGGCTCGAGGCGGCGCTCGCGAAATCGCTCGGCTCGGCGCCGCCCGTCCTGCTCGAGCCGCCCGCGACACCCAGCACCGTCCCGTCGTCGGAGTCGAGCGCATACGCCGGCGGAGCGCCGCCGGCCGACGGCGCGGTGCCGCCCGCGACGCAGGCCTCGCTCTACGGCAACGCGGTCGGCGCCGCATCCTGCTCGCCGAGCGTCGCCGGAGTGCTGCTCCCCCGGCTCGTCGACGACGGAGCCGCCGCGCAGCCCGCCACCGGGCTCTACTACGCGAGCGGCGACCCGAAGCCCGCGGTGGCCGCGGTCAAGGGCGCGATCGCCGCCGCCGCCCGCGGCGCGGTGGTCTGCCCGGGAACGAGCGCGAAGGTCACGCCGACGACGCTGACGTTCCCGTCGCAGCTCTCGAGCTCGTCTGCGGCCTCGGTGACGCTCGGCTGCGATCGCGACTGTCTCTACCTCGTCACGCTCGACCGTTCAGACGGGCGCCCGGTCGCCGCAAGCCGCGGCTCACTCGGCGGCGGCGGCTCGCCGCAGACGATCGCGCTGCCGAGCCGGAAGCTCCCCGCCGGCCGCTACCGCGTCGACGTGCGGCTCGTCAGCGGCGTGAACCCCGGCCCGCTCACCCGCCGCCGGAGCCCGTTCCTCACGGTCGGCTGACCTCCGGCCGATATCCGAAGCGTGAGACCGACTGTCCTAGCGGCTGTTCTGCTCGTCGCGGCCTGCGCCGCAACGCCGGCCTTCGGCAGCGCGATCGTCGGCCGCAACGTCACTCGCGCGACGCTGAGCGTCGACCGCCAGGGACACGCCCATGTCGGCTACTCGGCGGGCGGCCGCCGGACGACGCTGGCCGCCTGGGGCGCGATCAACGCCCGCACGCCGAACATGAAGGTGCCGCAGGTCAGGTTCCAGCTCCGCTACGGCGAGGGCGGCCGCGGCGCCTGCCTCCCCTATGACGGGCCGCCGCTCGCCTGGCTGGTGAAGGCCTGCAAGGCGCCGGACGGAAGCTACTGGGCGCTCCAGTCCTGGCAGCGCTTGAAGCCCAACTTCGGCGGCACCAGGGGCGCGTGGGAGCTCCATCTCTCCCACTGGCGCGGCGCGCTCGCGCAACTCGTCGATCTACCAGAACTGGGCCTACGGCCACGTCCGCCACATCTTCGGCCGCCTCACCTACGACGGCGTCGGCGTCTACGGCTTCACCTCCACCGGCCGGGGGAACCCGCTCGACAGCTACGGCCGGAACGTCTACGTCGACACCTTCGACTCGGCCTTCGGGAAGGGCTGGCACCGCGCGAACAGCTTCCTCACCCATCACCGCGGCCACACGCTCGGCGACTTCTGTTACGGCTTCTACCCGTATGCCGGCCATCCGAGCGGCGACGGAGCCAGCTACCGCGCGACCGTCGAAGGCCCCGGCGTCACGCCGGACGTGATGTGGTCGGACGACGACATCGGCTCCTTCGACGAGGCCGTCCAGGATCAGATGCGGGCGTTGGAGCTGAGCTGGCGCGACCCGAAGTGCCGCGTCTAGAACTCGTTTCGGAATGACCACGCGCTGACCGGGTGCAATGGTCGAGTGCGAGTTGTCAAACGCGGGATGTCGGCGCGTAGCGGTGGAGAACGACGCCGCCGTCGAAAATGCGCGCCTCGATCAGGTCGAGCCGTACTGCGTCGGGCAGGTCGCGGAAGATCGGCAAGCCGCCCCCGTACGCCACCGGCTTGATCACGAGGACGTATTCGTCGATCAGTCCGGCCCTCGAAAGCGACTGGGCGAACCCGGCGCCGCCCCAGGCGATGATCTCGCCGCCCGGTTGGTCGCGCAGGGCGGCGACCTCTTCGACAAGCTCGCCGCGCGCGATCGAGGTCCCGGCCCAGGTGGCCCCACGACGAACCCGTCGATCGACATGCTCATGATCAGAACCACGCTGCGCATCTGGGCTCCCTTCGCTCGCTGCTTCCGGGGGTATGGTCGGAAGGATGCGGATCTGCTCGTTCCTTCCCAGCGCGACCGAGATCGTCGCCGAGCTGGGGCTGATCGAGTCGCTCGTCGGCGTGTCGGAAGAATGTCGCTGGCCGGCCGAGGTCGTCGGCCTGCCCGTCGTGACGGCGGCGCGGATCGAACCGGCGGAGCTGTCGAGCATCGAGATCGACGAGGCCGTGCGAGCGTCGCTGCGCGACGGCCGTTCGCTGTACGCCGTCGATGCCGAGCTCGTTGCCGAGCTTTCGCCGGACGTGATCGTGACGCAGGACCTGTGTGCGGTGTGCGCGGTGTCGAGCGGCGAGCTTGCCTCGGCGTGCCCGGTCGGTGCGGAGGTGATCTCGCTCGATCCGCAGACGTTCGACGACGTTGCGGGCTCGATCGAGCTCCTCGCCGGCCGCCTCGGCGTCGCGCGGCGAGGCGTGGAGATCGCGGAACGCATGCGGGCGACCGCCGAGGAAGTGGCCGGCTCGGTGCGGGATTGCTCCCGGCGGCGCGTCTTCTTCGCCGAGTGGCTCGAGCCACCGTTCTGCGCGGGGCACTGGCTGCCGCAGATGATCGAGCTCGCAGGCGGTGTCGACGTGCTGGGCAGAGCCGGCCGCCCCTCGTTCTCCACCAGCTGGGACGAGGTCTTCGCCCTCGAGCCGGAGCTGATCGTCGTCGGCCCCTGCGGGTTCGGCGCCGACGAGGCGGCCGAGCGCGCGGGAGAGATCGACTGGCCCGTCCCGGCGGTCGCGGTGGACGGTGACGGCTACTACTCGCGGCCGGGGCCGAGGCTCGCCGACGGGATCCGCCAGCTCGCGCACCTCTTCCACCCGGACGCCGCTCCCGATCCCGGCCTGCCGGCGATCCCGCTCACGCGGTCGGGCTCGCGCTCCGTCCGCACGGGTGCGTAGGGGCCGGCCGCCAGGTAGGCCTGGAAATTCGGGCTCGGTGGTCGTACCTTTTGGGCGTGGCTGTACGGGTCCGGAAAACGGTCTCCGTGCTGTTCGCGGATGTCGTGGGGTCGACATCTCTTGGGGAGCGAGTAGATCCGGAGGCGATGCGGAACGCGCTCGAGCGGTACTTCGACGCCATGCGCGCGATCGTCGAGGGGCACGGCGGAACGGTGGAAAAATTTGTCGGCGACGCCGTCCTGGCCGTCTTCGGGATCCCCAAGGTCCACGAGGACGACGCGTTGCGCGCGGTACGTGCGGCGGTCGCCATGCGAGAGGAGCTCACGCGTCTGCGCCCGGAGCTGGGCGTCGAGCTGCGTGCGCGCATCGGCATCAACACGGGGGAGGTCGTCACCGGCGAGGGAGATACGTTCGCCACCGGCGACACGATGAATGTCGCGGCGCGGCTGGAGCAATGGGCCGAGCCGGACGAGATCTTGATCGGCGCCTCGACCGAGCAGCTTGTCTCGGACGCCGTCCACGTCGAGGCGTTGGAGCCGCTTCCGTTGAAGGGAAAGGCCGAGCCCGTCGCAGCCTTCCGGTTGCTCGAAGTGCTCGGCGGCGATCGAAGCGCGCGACGACTCATGGGACCGTTCATCGGCCGGCGAGCGGAGCTCGAGCGGCTGATCGACGAATTCGCGCTCACCGTCGGCGAGGGGAGCTGCCGCCTGGTCGCAGTGACCGGCGAGGCGGGAGTCGGCAAGTCGCGGCTGGTGCACGAGCTCGCGTCGCAGGTCGAGGGGGACGCGCGCCTGCTCATCGGCCGGTGCCTTTCCTACGGCGAAGGCATCACGTACTGGCCGTTGCGGGATGTCGTGCACCAGCTCGCAGGAGTCGAGCCGCTTCCAGAGCTGACGCGTCTGCTGGGAGATGCCGCGGTGGCGGAAACAGTCGCCGGCGCGATCGGGGCCGCGTCCTCGGCCGCGACGAGCGGAGAGATTCAGTGGAGCGTGCGCCGGTTGCTCGAGACGCTGGCAGCCGAACGGCCGCTCGTTCTGGTGCTGGACGACCTGCACTGGGCTGAGCCCGCGTTTCTGGACCTCGTCGACTACTTGCGCGACTTCATCCGCTCGGCACCGATCCTGCTGGTCGGGACGGGCAGGCCGGAGCTCCTCGAGGCGCGGCCCGGTTGGCGATCCTCGGCTCTGGAGCTTTCACCGCTGTCCGACCTGGATGCCGCCGAGCTCGTCGACGGCCTGACGAGCGGGTTCACGGATGATCTCTCGAAGCGAGTCGTCGAGTCGGCAGAGGGAAATCCCCTGTTCGTCGAGCAGTTCTGCGCCATGGCCGAGGAAAGCGGAGAGTTGGCTGTGCCGCCCTCGATTCAGGGACTTCTCGCCGCTCGAATCGACCAGCTGCCGGCCGCGGAGCGAGCGGTGGCCGAGTGCGGCGCGATCGAGGGTCGGCTGTTCCATCGCGGCTCGGTCGACGAGCTGTCGGAGGCGCCGGCCCGCCCGGAAGTGGCGGCTCGACTGTCGTCGCTCGTTCGTCGGACCTGATCCGGCCCGCCGAGTCGTTGTTCGTGGGCGACGACGGCTATCGCTTCGCCCATGCCCTCGTACGGGAGGCGGTTTACTCCGCGACGCCGAAGGCCGTCCGTGCGGAGCTGCACGAGCGCTTCGCCGACCGGTTGGACGGTACGGCACCGACAGGCATGGGGGGTTGGACGAGATCCGCGGCTACCACCTCGAGCAGGCGTATCGGCTACGCCGCGAGATCGCCGCGCCCGACGAGCACACGCGCGACCTCGGCGCGAGGGCGGCGCGACTGCTCGGCGCCGCGGGGAGGCGCGCGCTGGCCCGCGGCGACTTCGCGCGGCAGAGAACCTGCTCGAGCGGGCGGTCGCTGTCGGCTCCTCCCGGCGATCCGGACCGCCTGCGCTACGTGCTCGACCTGGCCGAGACCGATCAGCCACACCCGCGACATCCCCGAAGCGCAGCACCTGGCTGAGCACGCCCGCAGCGACGCGGTGACCACCGGTGACCGGGCGAACGAGGCCCGCGCCGACTTGTTGATGTTGATATCCGAAGCGAGCGGGCTGAGGTCGGCGCAGCCGAGCTACGCGTAGCCGTCGATCGGGCTCTCCAGCTGCTCTCCCCGCTAGGCGATGATCACTGGCTCGCGCGGGCCTGGCATCTCAAGGCTGAGGCTGCAAAGCTGGAGGGCGGTTGCCTCTGCTCTGACCGAGCAGTTTTCGCTGAAGGCGCTGTGGCACGCCCGCCGCGACGGGGATGGTCGCTCGAGTTCGATGCAGCCACGTACCAGGTTTCAGCAGGGCGCTCGGCCCGACTCCGGCAGGGCCGGCGCTGGCGCTGTGCGACGAGCTGCGATGCCGCCACCGATGGCGAGGCTGGCAAAAGCGACGATCGACGGCAGTTCCGGCTATGTCCTCGCAATTGCGGGGCGAACTCGACGAGGGCTGGCAGCGCAATGCGGAGGCGCGGCGACTTCTTCCTGCGAGGTCGGAGACGTTTTCTCCTACGCCGGCACCGCCTGGTTCCAGGGCCAGATCGAGACCTGGGACGACGACCTCGCCGCGGCCGAGCAGACAATGAGGGAGGGCTGTCGAGATCCTCGAGGAGATGGGCGAGAATGCCTGCCGCTCGACCTCCCTCATCTATCTCGCTCATGTGTAGCTGCTCCTCGGGCAATCTAGAGCGGGCCGAAGCCATGGCGCTGGAAGGACGCGGATCGGCACCGACGACGACGTCGTGAACGAGCTCTGGTCGCGGCTGCGTGCTCGCGCCTGTCCATGCGGCGCGCGGGGAACTCGACGTCGCGGAAACGCTCGCGCGCGAAGCGGTCGAGGTCGCGGCACCCTGCATTCACCCCGAATCAGGGAGAAGCCTGGTTGATGCTGGCAACGTCCTTCGAGCAGTCCGGACGGAGTGCGGAGAGCCGGGAGGCGGCAGGCGAAGCGGTCGACATGTTCGAGCAGAAGGGAGTCACGATCCGGCTCCGAGAGGCCCGCGCACTGGCGAAAGCGCCCTGCTGCTCATAGCCGAAGGCCCGCCGGTGCGGGCCTCCAGCCACCCGAAGGAGGGTTGTTCGGGCTGGTTCAGTGGAGGAGGTATTTCGGACCGAGCTCTTCCACGTCGAGCGTCCGGAGAGTGATCGGTATCGACCGCGTTGCGACCTTGACGTACCGCACCCGGGGGCAGCTCCGGGCGTGGTGCGTCGCGAGCGTGACGTACCGCGTCCGCGGGCAGCTCCGGGCGCCGAGTAGGTGCTTCGGGCCGAGCTGCTCTATCTGAATCGCCGTGGCGCCCCCGTTGCCCGCCAGTGCCGGCGCCGCGACGGAGAGCATCGTGGCTGCGAGTGCGACCGTTGCGAATCTCTTGTGGGTCATGGTGCCTCCTCGAGACGCGGGATGACTTCTCGTTCGAGGCTAGGTCGACGGACTTCTCGTGTCGCTCGCGCGCGCGACAGTGGGCGTGTAACGGCCGCGACATACGCTTTCGCCGATGCGCTGGCGTCTTTTGAGCGACGTGCCTGCCGAAGACGTGCGCATGCTGCTCTCGGTCGCCCGGCGCCGGCGGTTCCAGCGAGGCGAGGTCGTCTTCCACCGCGACGACCCAGGCGACTCCGTTCATCTGGTCGTGTCCGGCCGCTTCGCCGTGCGGGTGATGACCCCGCTCGGGGAGATGGTCTGGATCGCAATGCGCGGCCCGGGCGAGAACTTCGGCGAGATGGCGCTCGTCGAAGCCGATGCCCGCCGATCCGCCACCGTTTCCGCGCTGGAGGAGGCAGAGACCTTCGCCGTGCGAAAGCCCGAGTTCGACCGGCTCCGGGGGCGCTATCCCGCCATCGATCGAGTACTCATCGCATTCCTCGCCGGCGAAGTACGGATGCTGGACGAGCGGCTCCTCGAGGCGCTCTACCTCCCCGCCGACCGCCGGCTTCTCCGCCGGCTGCACGAGCTGTCCGAGGTCTACCGAAGTCCGGACGGATCGGCGGTCGTCCCGCTCACGCAAGAGGAGCTCGCGGAGTTCGCCGGCGCGTCACGCGCGACCGTCAACCGAGTGCTCCGAGAAGAACAAGCCCGCGGAACGCTCGAGCTGCAACGCGGCAAGACGCGGATCCTCGATGCGGACGAGCTGGCGCGTCGGGCCGGCAGGCGAAGCACGTAGCCGGCCCCGGCGACGGGTCGTCTACTTCAGGCAGAACTGGGCGAGATCGTCGTTGTTGTCGTCGAAGATGTCGCACGGGAGAGCCATCTTCGAGGAGAAGAACGACGTGAGGATGCCGTTGTAGAACGGCGCGGTCGACGCGTACTTGACCATCAGGTCGTGGTCGATCTTCGCCCAGCCGGCGTTGGTGCTCGCTGAGAGTGCCTGCGACGGCGGCAGGTGCCCGTACTGGTCGATCTGGTGGTTGATCGACGAGAAGTTGACGTTCCCGTAGTTGTTGTTGTGGACCTGCGTGATGTTCTCGCCGTTCTGCAGGATGTTGAACCAGTCCGACGGATAGGGGTAATCCTCGAACCAGTTGGTGAAGCCGATCTGGGCCTTCGTCGCCTGGTTGCCGACGATCGTGAAGTAGTTCGCGCCTGCGAGCTCCCGGATCTGCGCGTTCCAGCCGATCTTCTTCAGCTGGCCCTGCAGATACTCGCCGATGGCCTTGGTGGCGGCGACGTCCGCGATCGTGTAGACGGTCACCTTCATCCCCTTCGTCCCCGACTGCTGAACGAGCTGCTTTGCCTTGTTGATGTCGAAGGGGTAGGGAGTCGGCGTGATCTTCTTGTACTGCGGATAGCTCGGCGGCAGGAAGTTCCAGGTCGGCACACCGAGACCGCCGGCCAGATTCACGAGCGCCTGACGGTCGATCGCATAGTTCACCGCCTGCCGCGCCTTCAGGTTGTCGAACGGCGGCGTCCGCTGGTTCATGAAGAAGTAGTACGTGGACGGCGTCGTGAAGAAGTTGATCTGCTTGGCGTACTTGTTCTTGTAGTAGGACAGCCGATCCGACGGGAGAGTGTTCCCGTCCCACATCTCCTGCCCGGACGCGACGAGCTGCGCCGACTGCGCCTGGTCGTTCGTGAGCGTCGCGACGATCTTGTCGGGGTTCCCGTCGGGCACGGCCGGGATCTCGCCTTTCTGCCAGTGCGGGTTCCGCTTCATCACGAACGACTTGCTCGGCGAGTAACTCGCGATGTAGTAGGGGCCGTTCGCCGCCGGAGGCGGGTTCTCCGTGTCCTTCTGGGGCGTGGACGACGGCACGACCGACGTGAACGGGATCGAGAGGACGTACAGGAAGTCCGACTCCGGCTGCTTCAGATTGATCTCGACCGTCCCCGCCGAGTCGTCCGTGACGATGCCGCTGATGGATTTGCACTTCGTCGGGTTCCCCTCGCACGAGTCGGTGCCGGCGATGTTCGAGAAGAAGCCGATGCCCGGCGAGTTCAGCCGGAAGTCGCGGATGATCGTGTTCGCGAAGTCACTCGCCTTGACGGGCTGGCCGTTCGAGTACTTCAGCCCCTTGCGCAGCGTGAACTTGTAGGTCTTGCCGCCGTTCGTCACCGTGCCGGTCGTCGTCGCAAGACCAGGCAGGATCGTCGTGCAGTTGGACGTCTGGCAGCTGACGTGCGCCTTGACCACGAGGCCGAGATACACGTCCTGGAAGACCTGCCACGAATAGAGCAGGTACGAAAGGCCCGGGTCGAGGTAGTCGGGCGTGCCGTCGACGATCTTCAGGGTCGCGAAGGTCTTCCCGGCGGTCGCGCTCTTGACGGTGGTGGCGCTCGTCGAACCGCCTCCGCCGCTACCGCAGGCACTCACGGCCAGCGCAAGCACCGCAGCAGCGACCGCTGCAATCGCGGCTGATCTACCTCGGTTGGTTCTCACCTCTCCCACATCCCCCGAGCGGGCCAGGAAATCGCGCTCTCTCGGTTATCCGGTCCATCATCCTCCTGCCGGTCGCAGAAGACAAGCCCGAGACGCTATTGGGGCGTTACGTAAGCGGCGCTGAGGCCGCCGTCGACGACGAACGTCGCCGCGTTCACGTAGCTCGACTCGTCGCTCGCGAGAAAGAGCGCTGCGTTGACGATCTCGCGCGGCTGGGCCATCCGTCCCATCGGTAGGTGGACGAGCCGCCGCTCGGCCGCGCCGGGCGTCTCGCCCCAGATCCGCAGCAGCAGCGGCGTCTCCACCGGCCCCGGGCAGAGCGCGTTGACGCGGATCCCCTGGCGCGCGAACTGGACGCCGAGCTCCTTGCTCAGCGAGAGGACCGCGCCTTTCGACGCGGTGTACGAGATCTGCGAGGTCGCGGCGCCGACGAGCGCGACGAAGGACGCGACGTTGATCACCGAGCCGCCGCCGCGCTCGAGCAGGTGGGGGATGCCATGCTTGCAGCAGAGGTAGACGCCGCGCGTGTTCACGGCCTGCACGCGCTCCCACGCTTCCAGGCCGGTCTCGAGGATCGAGGCGTCGTCGGCGGGGGAGATGCCCGCGTTGTTGTAGAGGACGTCGATGCCGCCGAAGCGCTGGGCCGCGGACGCATACATCGCCTCGACCGACGCCTCGTCCGAGACGTCGACCTGTACCGGTAGCCCGCCGACCTCCCCTGCGACCTGCTCGGCTGTGGCGCCGTCGACGTCGGCGACGACGACCAGCGCCCCTTCCTCCGCGAACCGAACCGCCGCGTCGGCGCCCATGCCGCCGCCGGCACCTGTGATCACGCAGACCTTGCCCTCGAGGCGTCCGCTCATTCCGTGGAATAGAACACGTTCTTGATCTCGCTGTAGCCGGCGAGGCCGTGCATCCCGAGCTCCCGGCCGAAGCCGCTCCGCTTGAAGCCGCCGAAAGGAGTGGAGGGTCGCACCGACGAGTTCGAGTTGATCGAGAGGACGCCCGTCTCGATCGCGCGCGCGACGCGCAGCGCGCGGCCGCCGTTCTCGGTCCAGATCGAGCCCGAAAGGCCGTACTCGGAGTCGTTCGCGATCCGGATCGCCTCGGCCTCGTCGCCGAACGGGATCAGGGCGGCAACCGGGCCGAACACCTCCTCGCGTGCGATCCGGTCCTCAGCCCGCGCCTCGACGAGCATGCACGGGAACCAGAAGCCGGGACTGTCCGGGCGCTTCGCCCCGGAAGAGAGCGGAACTCGCCCTCGACGAAGCTCGCCACCTGCTCGTCGGTGTCCGGCCGAGATGAGCGGCCCCATCTCCGTCGCGTCGTCTTCAGGATCCCCGACGGTGACGCCGCGCGTGGCCTCGACGAGCAACTCGGCGAAGCGGTCGTAGACGCTCGCCTCCACCAGGATCCGCGAGCGGGCGCAGCAGTCCTGGCCGGCGTTGTCGAAGACCGCATACGGCGCAGCCGCCGCGGCGCGCTCGAGGTCGGCGTCGGCGAAGACGACGTTCGCCGACTTGCCGCCGAGCTCGAGGGTCACGCGCTTGATCGTGCCCGCAGCACCGCGCATCACCCCCTGGCCCACCTCGGTCGAGCCGGTGAAGCCGATCTTCGCGACGTCCGGGTGCTCGACCAGCCGCGTACCGACCACCGAGCCCTTGCCCGGCAGGATGTTGACGACGCCCTCGGGAATGCCCGCCTCGAGCGCCAGCTCGCCGAGCCGCAGCGTCGAGAGCGGGGTCAGCTCTGCCGGTTTGAGCACGACCGTGTTGCCGCAGGCGAGGGCCGGCCCGAGCTTCCACGAGGCGATGTTGAGCGGGAAGTTCCACGGGACGATCAGGCCGACGACGCCGAGAGGCTCGCGGAACGTCAGGTCGACGCCGCCCGCGACGGGGATCGTCTCGCCGAAGTGCTTGTCAATTGCCCCGGCGTAGTAATGGAAGACCTCTGAGACCATGCCCACCTCGCCGCGCGCGCCCGCGATCGGCTTGCCGACGTTGCGCGACTCGAGCCGCGAGAGCTCCTCTCCGTGCTCCTCGACGAGCGTTGCGAGTCGCCGCAGCAACCGCGCCCGGTCGGCCGGCGCGACTGCGCGCCAGCCGGGGAACGCCTCCTTCGCGCGGGCGACGGCCGCGTCCGTCTCCTCGACGCCGGCCGCCTCGATCTCGGCGATCGTCTCCTCGGTCGCCGGGTTGATGATCGCCGTCACTTGCGCGCGGCTTCCACGAGCTGCTCGAAGAGGCGCTGATCCTCGCCGGCCTCGGGATGCCACAGGACGCCGACGACGAACGGCTTGTCGGGATCCTCGATCCCCTCGACGGTGCCGTCCTCGGCCCAGGCGACCTCACGTAGGCCTTCGCCGAGTCGATCGATGCCCTGGTGGTGATGCGACATGACAGGGCCGCGAACCTCGCCGATGCGCGACGAGGGATCGACGCGGACCGCGTGCTCCGAGAACTCACCGAGTACCTCGCGGTGCTCCTCGTGCCCCACGATCTCGGGCAGGTGCTGGACGATGTCGCCGCCCCGGGCGACGTTGAGCACCTCGAAGCCACGGCAGATCGCGAGCACCGGCAGCTCGCGGGCGAGCGCGGCCTCGAGCAGCGAGAGCTCGCCGCGGTCGCGCTCGGGGTTCGTCCCCGTCGTCTCCGGATGCGCCTCCGCGCCGTACTCGTCGGGCTCCACGTCGTTGCCGCCGGAGAAGACGAGGCCGTCGAGCGCGTCAAGCACCTCGTCGAGCCCGTCCTCGTCGGGCGGCACGAGCACCGCCCGGCCTCCCGCCCGCTCGACGGCGCGGACGTAGCTGTACGGGATGAGCGCGGCCTCGACCTGCCCCCAGTGGCCCCAGGACGCGGGCTCGACGTAGGTCGTGATGCCGATCAGCGGCTTGGCCATCAGCCGCGTTCGAACATGCGCTCGCGCTCGTAGCCGGTCACGGTCTTGTCGAACAGCTCCTGCTCGGTGCGCGCGTAGTTGAGGTAGTGGTCGATCACGTCGTCGCCGAGCAGCCGCCGCGCGACCGTGCTCGACTCGAGCCGGCCGATCGCCTCGCGCAGCGTGTGCGGGAACCGCTCCACATCCGACTCGTACGCGTTGCCCTCGAACGCCGGCTCGAGCTCGAGCTTCTCCTCGATGCCGTACAGCCCGGCTGCCAGAAGCGCCGCGAACGCGAGGTACGGGTTCGCGTCGGCGCCGGGGATCCGCGTCTCGGGCCGGCACGAGGAGCCATGGCCGACGACGCGGAAGCCGCACGTGCGGTTGTCGTACCCCCAGGCGAGCGTGGTGGGCGCCCAACTCCCCGCCGCGAAGCGCTTGTACGAGTTCACGACCGGCGCCACGAAGATCGCGAGGTCGGCCAGGCACGCGATCTGCCCGGCGAGGTAGTGCCGGAACAGCGCGGACTCGTCCGCGAACGCGTTCTCGCCGTCGTGCCAGAGCGAGGAGTGGATGTGGCACGAGGAACCGACCCATTCGTGGTGCGGCTTCGCCATGAAGGTGACCGAGCAGCCTACGCTGGTACGCGATCTCCTTGATCCCGGTCTTGTAGACAGCGTGGTCGTCCGCCGCGCGGAGCGCGTCCTGGAAGCGGAAGTTGATCTCGTGCTGGCCCGCCCAGGCCTCGCCCTTCGAGGACTCGACGACCATCCCGGCCGCCTTCATCGACGTCCGCACCGCCCGGAGGAACGGCTCGTCGAAGCTCGCCGCGAGGATGTGGTAGTCGAGGATGTACGGCACCGACGGCGTGAGGTCGTGGTAGTGCCTCGCGTGCGCCTCGAGGTAGCTCTCGCGGAAGAGGAAGAACTCGAGCTCCGAGCCGAACATCGGCTCGAACCCGAGCTCGTGCGCCTTTTCCACCTGCGCCCTGAGCACCTGGCGGGGGGACGGCGCGACCGGCGACCCGTCGTGCCATTCGACGTCGCACTGCACCATCACCGTGGCCTCGTGCCACGGGATCCGGCGGAGCGTGGACATATCCGGCCGGAGCCCGAAGTCCCCGTAGCCGCGCTCCCAGCTCGCGATCGCATAGCCGGGGACCGGGTCCATCTCCATCTCGAGAGCGAGCAGATAGTTGCAGCCCTCGCCGGGGTGTCCGGCCTCGTTCTCGGCGAGGAAGAACTCGGCGTCGAGCCGCTTGCCCATCAGGCGGCCCTGCATGTCGGTGAAGCAGGCGATGACCGTGTCGACCGCTCCCGACTCGGCATCCGACCGCAGCTCGTCGAGGCTCAGCATCGCTTCAATCCTCTACCAAAAGGGTTGACAGCGGTAGCCGGACGGGCGGTTAATAGGCGATCCCCGCGAACTGGAGGGTTCGATGAGCGACACACCTGCCGAGGAGAGCGCGCAGCTCGACGACCGCGAGACTCTCCACCGGCTCGGCTACGCACAGGAGCTGTACCGCTCGATGGGCGGCTTTCAGAACTTCGCGATCTCGTTCACGATCATCTCGATCCTGGCCGGGTGCCTGACGTCGTACTACATCGGGTACAGCCAGGGCGGCCCGGTCGCGATCACCTGGGGCTGGCTGATCGTCGGGGTCGCATGCACCTTCGTCGCGATGGCGATGGGCGAGATCGCCTCGACCTACCCGACGGCCGGCGGGCTCTACTTCTGGGCGTCGAAGCTCGGGGGGCCCGGCTGGGGCTGGTTCACGGGCTGGTTCAACCTGATCGGCCAGATCGCAGTGACGGCCGCCATCGGCTTCGGCTGCGCGATCTTCATGACCTCGCTGTTCCACCTGTGGTGGAGCTACCCGAACTCGTTCGGGTGGATCTACTTCCTCTACGGGATCATCATGCTCAGCGCCGGCCTGATCAACATGTTCAAGGTCTCGATCACGGCGGTGCTCAATACGTTCTCGGCCTGGTGGCACATGATCGGCGTGCTCGTGCTCGTCGGCGATCATGATCATCGTCCCGGATCATCACCAGTCGTTCCACTACGTCTTCGGGCAGACGATCAACAACACCGGACTGGGCGGAACGACGACGCACGGCTTCATCTACGTCTACGTGTTCCTCACCGGCCTGCTCCTCGCCCAGTACACGATCACGGGCTACGACGCGTCCGCACACATGAGCGAGGAGACGCGCAGCGCCTCGCTCGGCGCGGCGTGGGGCATGGTCATGTCGGTGGTGATCTCGGTCATCTTCGGCTTCATCCTGCTCGTGGCCGTCACGTTCGTGATCCCTGCGAAGGGGCCGTCGGACACGTCGGCGTTCATCGTCCAGAGCATCTGGACCGACTCGATGGGCACCAAATGGGCGGAGTTCTTGATCTTCGTCGCCGTCGTCGCACAGTGCTTCTGCACGATTGCGTCGACGACGTCCGCGTCGAGAATGATGTTCGCCTTCTCGCGTGACCGGGCGGTACCGGGTCATCAACTGTGGAAGCGCGTGTCCAAGCGAGATCGCATTCCCGTCTACACCGTGTGGGCGATCTGTGTGCTGGCGTTCCTGACGCCGCTGCCGGCGATCTGGTGGGGCTTCGTCGGCTATTACGCGGCGACGGCGGTGGCCGTGATCGGCCTCTACATCGCATTCGTAATCCCGATCATCCTCCGGCTGCGTGCGGGCGAGTCGTTCGAGCGCACCGCCTGGAGCCTCGGCAAGTACTACAAGATCGTCGACTGGATCGCGATCATCTGGATCTTTGGCATCTGCCTCGTCTTCCTGCTCCCGGCCTATCAGGGAGGCATTCCGTTCAAGTCGAACTTCGACTGGAACCTCTTCAACTACACGCCGCTCCCGGTCTTCGCGGCGTTCCTGCTCTTCGGCGGCTGGTACGCACTCAGCGCGCGGAAATGGTTCAAGGGCCCGGTACGGCAGGGCGACGAAGCGGAGCTCGAGCGGATCGAGGCCGGCTACGCGGGGGGAGAAGTCGTCGCGGCGACCTCGCCCGCAGGCCAGGCGTAGCACCTCTGAGCAGATTCGGAGGGCGGGCGCTCGGCCCGCCCTCCGCTCACCGGCGGCTTGCCAGCTGCCGGCCGATCAGCTGCTCTACGCGTCGGGTCAGCTCGGCGTCCGCGAGACCGCGGAGCGCGAGCGTCGTGCGCCGGCGCAGGATGTCCTCGGGGTTGCGTGCCCACTCCCGCTCGGCGGCGTAGACCGCCTGGGCGGCGATGTCAGGCGCGCCCGGGGTCAGCGGCTCGAGCAGAGTCGGGTCGGCGAGTGCGGGTTCGAGCACCTCGGGCGCCAGCGAGCCGTAGAGGCCGAGCAGGTGGGCGCGGAGCGCGGGGCTGACCTCGACGGGGAAGCTGACGCGGTCGAGCCCGGCTGCCCCTGGAAGCGGCCAGGGCCGGCGGTCGATGCGGTGCAGGCCGAGATCGGCTTGCAGACGCTCGAGGGTGTCGAGCGCGATCCGCCGGTAGGTGGTCAGCTTGCCCCCCGCGACGGTCAGGAGGCCGCTGCTGTCTCGGATGTGGACGGTCTCGCGTCGCGCCCGCGTCGTCTCGCGGCTGCTCTGCGGCAGCACGCGCAGGCCCGCGAAGACGGCACGAATGTGCTCCCGGCGGACGATGGGCTCTTCCAGGGCGCCGCCCGCCTCCGCGAGCACGCGCTCTATGTCGGCCTGCTCTACCACGACGGCGCCGGGGTCGCCTTCGTGCAGGGTGTCGGTGGTGCCGAGGAGCAGCATGCCCTCCCAGGGGACGGCGAAGCTCACCCGCACCTTGTCGTGCGGGATCGTGAGCGCGGCCGACCACGTCGTGTCCGCAGAGAGCAGTACATGCACCCCTTTGCTCAGGCGGATCGATGGCTCCACGTCGGGGTCGGCGAGCCGACGGACCTCGTCGACCCACGGCCCGGCGGCGTTGACGACCGTCCTCGCCGATACCGCGATGGTTCCGCCGTCGGCGACGACGTCGGCGCCCCTGACGCGGCCGTCGACGAGTCGCAGCGCCGACACCGCCGCGCCGTTGACAACCGTTGCGCCGCTCTCGGCCGCGGCTCGGACGTTGGCGAGGGTGAGTCGGCTGTCGTTGGTGACGCAGTCGACATAGAGGCCGCAACGGCGCAGACCGGTCGTGCGCAGACCCGGCACCATGCGCAGAGCTCGCTCCGCCGAGACGAGCCCGTTCAGGCGGGCGCGAGCGAGCGTCGAGTAGAGGGCGATCCCGGCCTGGACCACCATTGGGCGGTAAGGGCCGGAGTCGTAGAGCGGGAGCAGGAACGGCAGGGGCCGGACCAGGTGCGGCGCGACGCGGGTCATCAGCAGGCGGCGCTCCTCGTGCGCTTCGCGGACGAGGCGCACGTCGCCGAGGCGCAGGTAGCGCAGCCCTCCGTGGACGAGCTTCGACGAAGCGCTCGAGGTCTCGCCGCCGAAGTCACCGCGTTCGACGAGCGCGACCGCAACCCCGTGGTGGGCTGCGGCTGCGGCGATCCCGGCGCCGATGATCCCGCCGCCCACGACCAGCAGGTCGAAGTCTCGGCTCGCAAGCTCTTCGAGCGCGAGGGCGCGGTCAGGCCGAAGCAGTCGGCTCACGGCTCATGACCCTATCGCCCGCGACAAACGACTCTTGCGTCGTGGTTGTGAACGACCCTTGCGTCAGGGTCGCGAACGTGTGATCTTGTGCAAGGTCAGACCGGGTCGTCTGAAGCACTTCTGTCGTGTGGCCGTCAACAACCACCAGGAGGATGTCGTGAGGGTACGCCCGTCCAACCTCGTGCGCGGGTTTGCCGCGCACCCCGCGAGGCCCGCGCTACTCGCAGCCTGCGCTCTCGGCGTAGCCGGCGCGCTCGCAACCGGGGCGCTGGCGTCCAGCGCCTCGTCAAAGTCGTTCAACTGGTCCAACGCGAAGACCGCCAAAGCGGGCGGCGGCATGAAGGCCCTGATCAAGGCGGCCAAGAAAGAAGGCACGCTGAACGTGATCGCTCTGCCGACCAACTGGGCCAACTACGGCGCCCAGCTGAGCACCTTCCACAAGCTGTACGGCATCAAGATCCACAGCGACAACCCGAGCGGCACAAGCGCCCAGGAGATCGAGGCGATCAAGAACGGGAAGGGCCGCTCATCCGCACCGGACGTCGTCGACGTCGGTCTCCCGTTCGCATCCGCCGGCAAGAGCCAGGGACTTCTTGCGCCCTACAAGGTTGCGGCCTGGATGAGCATCCCGAAGAACCAGAAGTCCAGCGACGGAAGCTACTACCAGGACTACGGCGGATTCATCTCGTTCGGCTGCAACCTAAAACTGCTCGGGTCGACGCCGTGCCCGACCTCGTGGGCGGCACTGAAGCAGTCCAAGTACAAGAACGACGTTGCCCTCAACGGCAGCCCGCTGTCGGCCAATGCGGCGCTGTCCGCGGTCTGGGCCGCAGGCGTCAACAACGGCGGCTCCGCCAAGAACATCAAGCCGGGCGTGGACTTCTTCCACCAGCTCAGGAGCTCGGGGAACTTCAACGCGACCGACTGCAACGCGGCCTCCATCATTGCGACCTCGTGCCCGATCACGATCAACTGGGACTACCTGAACACGGCGGGCGCCTGGGGTCTGACGAGTGCCACCAAATGGAAGGTCGTCGACCCGAAGGGCATCCCGTTCGGCGGCTTTTACGCCCAGGCCGTGAGCAAGTACGCTCCGCACCCGGCGGCCGCCCGCCTCTGGGAGGAGTTCCTGTACTCGGTGAAGGGCCAGAACATCTGGCTCAAGGGTGGCGCGCGCCCGGTCACGCTGGCCGCGATGATCGCAGCCAAGACGGCGAACAAGGCGGCGCTCAAGGCTCTGCCGAAGGTCACGAACCTCTCCAAGGCGGTCATTCCAACCACGGGGCAAGCCAACACTGCGGCCGCCTACGTCGCCCAGAACTGGTAAGCGATAGCAGCACAGGACGCAGCCTTCGCAGTAACCACCGATCCCGCGGCGCCTAGGCGCCGCGGGATCGGCCTTCGCATTGCGTCCGGCCTCGGAGGCTGGGCCGGGATCCTGCCCTTCGCGGCCTACGTCATCGTGTTCCTCGGGATCCCGCTGTACGTGGTGATCCACGGGTCGCTGACGACCGAAAGCAACCAGTTCACGTGGGACAACTTCAGGCAGACGTGGGATTCGCAGTCGGACAGGACCGCGTTCAAGAACAGCCTGATCCTCTCGGTCTGGACTTCTGTCGTCGGCGCCATCTTCGGGACCTGGCTTGCTGCGGCGGTCGTCACGGCAAGACGCGGGGGTTTTCTGCACCGCATTGTTCAGAGCAGCTCCGGCGTGCTCGCGTACTTCGCGGGCGTGCCCCTCGCATTCGCCTTCATCGCCGCGCTCGGCCCGATAGGCGTCGTCACGATGCTGCTCAAGCATTTCGGCCTCGACCTGTACGCCAACGGCTTCACGATCTCCTCGATGACCGGGGTCGGGCTCTGTTACGTCTACTTCCAGATCCCGTTGATGATCATCCTGATCACTCCGGCGCTCGAGGGTCTGCGCGCCGAGTGGCAGGATGCCGCGCTGAGCCTCGGCGCCAGCAAGCTCAGCTACCTGCGCCACGTAGCGGTGCCCGTGCTGCTCCCATCGTTCGCCGGCGCCACGCTGATTCTCTTCGGCAACGCCTTCTCCGCCTACGCGACCGCGCTTGCACTCGTCGGCAGCACGCTCGCGATCGTCCCGGCGCAGATCAACTATGCGATCGACGGCAACGTACTCGTCGGCGCCGACCGCGCCGGGCTCACACTCGGCACGGAGATGATCGTCGTCATCCTGATCGTCATGGTCGGCTACTGGCTCCTCCAGCGCCGGGCGCGGAGGTGGCTGCGGTGAGCGTCGTCAATCCGGGCATGGACGAGATCGGCGAGGGAAGCCTCGCCCGCGAGCTCGTTGGAGGCCCTCCGCCGTCGACTCAGGTCGCCGCGCGCCGGCGAGGTCGGCCGCGCATCTGGCGAGTCGTGATCTTCGTGCTCGCCGCGATCTTCTTCATCGTCCCGCTCGGGGCCGCCCTCAAGTACAGCCTGCAGCAGGACAGCGGCGGCTACGGATTCGCGAACTACGGCGAGATCATTCACAACAAGGCGGTGCGGTTGCCGCTCGTGACATCGCTGGAGATCGCCGTGATCAGCGCCGCGATCGTGATCGTGCTGATGCTCCCGACGGTCGTCTGGGTGAGATTGAAGAAGCCCCAGGCGACGGCATTCCTGGAGCTCGTCACGCTGCTGCCGATCGTGATCCCACCGGTGGTGATGGCCGCCGGCATTCAGCAGTTCGAGGTCAACGCGCCGACGTGGATGTTGAAGTACATCGACCACGCGCAATCGGGGTTGATTCCCTTCTACGTGATCCTGGCGATGCCGTTCACGTACCGCGCGATCGACACCGGCGTGCGGGCGATCGACCTCCACACGCTCGTCGATGCTTCACGGAACCTCGGCGCCTCATGGCCGTCGACGCTCGCGCGGGTCGTGCTGCCCAACATTCAAACCGCGGTCCTGGGAGCGCTGTTCCTGACCATGGCGCTGTGTCTCGGCGAGGTTGTGATCGCGACCCTTCTGCTGTACAACACCTTCCCGGTTGAGTTGGTCGTGCTGAGCCACCAGGCCCAGATCGGCGTATCGGTCGCGCTCTCGATGGCCGCGCTCGGATTCACGTTCCTGCTTCTCTTTAGCCTGTCGTTCCTCGCACAGCGCCGCCGTGGCGGCCGCGCAACTGGAGTCCTCTCATGATCCGATTCGAGAACGTGCAACGCACCTTCCCGGGGGTGACCGCGCTGGCGGGCCTCGACCTCGAGATCGAGGACGGCGAATTGATCGCGCTGCTCGGTCCTTCCGGCTGCGGCAAGACGACTGCGCTGAGGATCCTCGGCGGATTCGACCGCCCGGACGCAGGCAGAGTGCTCGTCGACGACCGCGACATCACCAGCGTGCCGCCGAACAAGCGCGACATGGGGATGGTGTTCCAGGCCTACAGCCTGTTCCCCAACATGGACGTGCGCACGAACGTCGCGTTCGGCCTGCGAATGCGGAGTCAGAGCAAGGGAACGCGCCTCAAGCGTGCCGATGAGCTGCTGGAGCTGGTGGGGCTCTCCGAGACCGCCGACCGCTATCCGTACCAGCTGTCGGGTGGGCAGCAGCAGCGCGTGGCGATCGCTCGTGCGCTCGCGATCGAGCCGACGGTCTTGCTGCTCGATGAGCCGCTGTCGGCGCTCGACGCCCGCGTCCGCACCCAGTTGCGGGCCGAGATCCGCAGCCTCCAGCAGCGGCTCGGGATCACCACCCTGTTCGTCACCCACGATCAGTCCGAGGCCCTGTCGATGGCGGATCGCGTCGGCGTCATGCGCTCCGGCCGCCTGGAGCAGCTCGATACTCCGGAGAACGTCTACCGCCGCCCCGCCACGCAGTTCGTGGCCGAGTTCGTCGGCGCGATGAACCGGCTGCCCGGCCGCATCGGAGACGACGGCGGGGTACAGGTATTCGGTCAGCGCCTGACAGTGCTGAATCCGAACGGCCACAAGCCCGGCGAGGCCGTGGAGGCACTGCTACGTCCCGAGGCGCTCGAGGTGCTGCCCGATTCGGCCGGGCCCGGAACGATCACCGATCGCACCTTCCTGGGCTCTGCGGTGCGGTTGGGGGTGACGCTGGACACCGGTGAGAAGGTGCTCGTCGAATCGTCCAGCCTCTACGCTCACATGGAGCTCGGCGATCGAATTGCCATGCGCATTCTCGCCGACTCCGTGGTCGTCGCGTAACGCAACGAGCCCTGACCACTCGCCACCGCCTCCGCCAGGAACCCAGCGTGATTGCCCATCGCGGCGTCTGGGGCAACGGTGTCCCCGAGAACTCGCTTGCCGCCTTCGAGCAGGCGATCGAGCTCGGGGCGGACATGATCGAGCTCGACGTCCGGCGCACGCGCGACCGCCGGCTGATCGTCTTCCATGACGCGGAACTTGCCGGAGCACCGGTAGCGAGTCTGACCCGCTCGGAGATCGAAAGCATCGCGGGGATGCTGCCGCCGCTCCTCGAAGAGGCGCTGGAGCTCGCGCGTGGCCGGATCGCGCTGGACGTGGAGCTCAAGGAGGACGGCTACGTGGACGACCTCGCGGACCTGCTCTCCGGCTTCGCAGCGAGCGGCGGCGAGCTGATCGTGACCTCGTTCCTCGAGCGCGTGCTTGCGCGGCTGACCGAGCTCACACCACAGCTGAGCCGAGGGCTGATCCTCTCGCACTCGACCGAGCGCGCCCCGGAGCGTGCAAATGCGTGCGGGGCGACCATCGTCCTACCGAAGATGCATCTCGTGGACGAGGCCTCGCTCGCCGAGATCTCGAACGCCGGGCTGACCGTGATCGTCTGGAATTTCATGGCGGCCGAGCACGCGGCACTGCTGTCCGACCCGCGGATCAGTGGCGTCATCACCGACGACGTGCCGGGCGCGCTCGCTGCCCGGACGCGGATCTGACGACGATCTGAGGCGTCCGGGCTCGAAACTGCCGTCCGTCCGCGCGCTGATCTGTCACTAGAGTCGCTTGTGCTGTGTTCGATCGCTTTAGCGTGCGGCGCGACCATCGTCCTACCGAAGATGCATCTGGTGGACGAGGCCTCGCTCGCCGAGATCTCGAACGCCGGGCTGACCGTGATCGTCTGGAATTTCATGGCGGCCGAGCAGGCGGCACTGCTGTCCGACACGCGCATCAGTGGCGTCATCACCGACGACGTGCCGGGCGCGCTCGCTGCCCGGACGCGGATCTGACGACGATCTGAGGCGTCCGGGCTCGAAACTGCCGTCCGTCCGCGCTGATCTGTCACTAGAGTCGCTTGTGCTGTGTTCGATCGCTTTACGAGGGCCCCGCCGCCACAGTTGCAGGCGAACCCCAACAGACGTACCCGGTCGCCGACTGCCCCGAGAAGAGACCGCCTGGCGCGAGCGAATCCAGTGACGGCGCCGGCGCGTCGTCCGGACAGTCGGGGCTATAGGCGACGTCGTGGCTTCCGATGACGTCGAAGTAGTCCGGCAGGACGTCGAGGTCGGCTGATCCCGACCCACATACGATCGCTGTGACGTTTGCTCCGACGTATTCGGCTCCGGCAGGTGCGGCAGGCGAGAGCTGGAGATTCGCATCTCAGTGTCCGCCTCGCGTGTCGTCTCGATGCAACACGCCCCATGCACGCCGATACGCTCGATACTTCGAGCGACAGGGTGCTGTGCGTTCCGCCCGGGAGCCGGGGGGGCTGGCCGCACGATCTCGGCGAAGCGACCTACGCGGTGATGATCAAGCCGGGTGAGGAGATTCACCTCGGCGTCGGCCAGCGGTTCCGAGTGATCGACGTTGTCCCGTTCGAGGAGGAGGACGAGTCGCCGTTCGTGGGGCTGCTAAAGGTCGAAGCCGCGTAGCGCGCTCGGCCGCTTACGAACCGAACTCGTTGCCCGACCCGCGCAGAGGTGGCGCCGACCACCAGGCTCGTCGGCATAGTGTCGGCGGTAGAGGCCGGGAGCCGTTGGGGTAGATGAGCCGATCGCAATGCCGCCTAGCGTACGGGCAGAGCCGCACAACCGGCACGTTGGCTGTCGCGTTTCCACTGAGGCGCCTGGAAAGGGGGTCCGCCAGGGGCTGACGGCCAGACTCCACGGGCAACCCCCAGGCGCTATCGCCCCTATCGCCACGAACCCATGCAGTCCTCCACTGCCGCCGGACCGCCAAGCCGCCGCCGATTGTCGGGCTGCCTATAGGTCGAGGCCGTGGCGCGGGCGTAGCGTCTTCTCTGGCCGCGCTCGACCTACGGCAGCGTCATTGGCCCTCGGGCAAGTCAGGGAGGGCGCGTCCCCGGGTCCTTCTTCGCCGCTGGTCGTTGCCCGGGCGTTACCTGGCGAATTGACGTGCCGCACCGCCTCTGGCCGTCGGCGGTCCCTGATCCCCCTACACCCAACTCATAAGGGGCGATGGGCCCAGCATCCTCCCCCGGACGGACGGGAAGGTTCGGACGTTAGGCGGGAGAAGCGAGCGGCCCGCGTAAGGGGGAGCAACGGGCCGCTCTTGCGGTCGATTCTAGGGCATCGCATCGCGGACCATCTGCTGCACGCGCCTCGGCGCAAGAGCGGCGGTCTATCTGCCTGTCGACCGCCGGCTTCTCCGGCGCCTCGTCGAGCTGTCCGAGGTCTACCGCCGGCCCAACGGATCCGCGGTCATCCCCACTCACACAGGAAGAGCTCGCGGAGTTCGCCGGCGCCTCACGCGCAACCGTCAACCGTGTCCTCCAAGAAGAAGCAAGCCCGCCGAACGCTCGAGCTGCAGCGCGGCAAGACGCGGATCCTCGACCCGGACGAACTGGCGCAGCGGGCCGGCAAGCGAAGCCCGTAGATCGCTCTGGCAACCGGTCGGCTACTTCAGGCAGAACTGGGCCAGATCGTCGTCGTTGTCCGCATCGGCCAGTGATGCTTCTATGTTTGTCAAGTCGCGATTGGCGCTCCGTGTTCGAGTAGCCGGTAGAGGTTGCGGGCGAGGTATCTCTTGAGGCAGCGGTTTGCTTCGCGGCTGCTCTTGCCGTTGGCGCGGCGACGGGCGAGGTAGTCGATGGTGGGCTGGTGCCAGCGGCGACGGGTGATCAGGATCATGTGGAGTGCGCGGTTGAGTTGCCGGTCGCCGCTGCGGTCGAGGCGGTAGCGGATCGTTTGCCCTGAGGAGGCGGGGATCGGCGCGCAGCCGGCGAGCCTGGCGAAGGCGGCCTCGTTGCGGACACGGCCGGGGTGGGAGCAGGTGAGCAGCAGCTGCGCGGCGCCGAGCGTGCCGACGCCGGGCTGGTCGAGCAGGTGCGGAGCGAGTTGACCGGTCAGGCTGGCGATCTCGATTTCGAGCTGGCGGGCTTCGCTGGTTAATGCTCGATCCGGCGGGCGAGGCTGCGCAACGCGTGAAGGGTGCCGCGTAACTCGACGTCGCGGCGGCGGTCGGTTGGACCGCTATCAGCCGCTTCAGCAGCCGCCCGCGTGTGAGCGGCCGCAGCTGGGCTGCGCAACGGCTCGGGCGCCGTGACGATCAGGTCGCGCAGCTGACAGAGCGCCGCCCGGCGGGCGTTGACAGCACCGTCTCGTGCGGCCATCAGCGCTCGCAGTGCTTCACGCTCGCCCCCAGCACGCGGCCGAGCGGGCCGCTCCTGGGAGAGCACGACGCGCGCAGCACGGACCGCATCGAGCGCGTCGGTCTTACCTCCCGAGCGGCGTTCCCGCCGCAGACGACCAACCTCGAACACTCCTCGCCACGGCAGCGAGGAAGCGGGTCAGACCCGCGCCGAACGAACCGCTGCCCTCCACAGCAAACGCGCGCCGCCCCTCAGCGTGGCAGCAGGCGAGCTCGAGCACCAGCTCGTAACCCTCACTGTCGCGGCGACGCGCCCTCGAACACGACACCGCCCGTGCGCACCTCGACGACCGCAAACGCATGCACGTCGCGGTGCGGATCGACACCGATCACGTAGTCCAACTGATCTGCAAGCATCCGTACCGACCTCCAGCACAGGTTGGGGATCAGCAACCGGAGCCGGTCTGGGGATTGGAACCGCGCGCGGCAGAACTGTGATGAGTCACGCCCCACCGGGGCGGACAGGCTTCTGATCAGGCCAGCAAACGGGCGCCAGGCCGGCACCGGACTCTTCGCTCGGACGAATCACTAGAAAGACACGCGCGAACGCGGTCATTCCGAAATCGAGTCACGAACAAAGAGCACGGCGCCAACCTGACAACAGCCCCAGACGGGACGACTCGATACTCACAGTTCCGGAATGACCCCCGAGCGGATCGTCGGGTCAAGGGACTCAGCGCCGCTGATCCTGGCGATGAATCAGGAGAGCGAGCAGCGCCCCACCGATGCCGATGACAACGGCCACGGAAACGTCCAGCCAGGGCGTGTAGCGAAGTGCCATGAGGCCGAAGCCGACGGTCTCCTGTGGGCCGCGGGCCTGACGCGACGCCAACGCGGGCCAGCCGGCGCCGGCAGAGCGTGGATAGAGACGCGCCACCTCCTCACCCGCGGCGCCGACTAGGCGGGCGGCGGTGACGGAGACGTTGTTGAGGACGCTATCGACCAGGCGCCGGCGTTGGTGGAGTTGCGGCGGCTGGCGGAGGATGTCGCGTTCGAGCTCGAGTTTCCGGATCGCTCAAGGAGCGGAACGCGACGCATGGCCGCGTGATTTGTAAGGATCGGCGCGAAGCCAGCGTTCGCAGTCGAACAGAGGAGGTAGGGGTATGCGCGCTTTCTTTGTGCCACGTCGTCTGAGGCTCGCCGGAGTGGCAGTTCTGGGGGTGGCGGCGATGGTGACCCTGTTCGGGGGTAGCTCGGTGGGGGCTGCCCAAGCCGATGCGTACAACGCGCCGTGGTGCGTCCAGCACCCGCAGTTGTGCACCGAGGTGAACAACCCGGTGTCCTACAACGGTTACTCGTACACCGCGGGTCACGACGAGCCGTCGATGCTGTTCTACTCGAACAAGGCGGGCTCGGGGAACTCGAACGTGTACCACCTGACCCTGCCGACCGATCCGGCCACCGCGCCGGCGGGCTGACGGGACGGGCGGCACGTGGAACTTCATGCTGCACCCGGCGTTCTGGTTCGGGATGGCGATGTGCGACAACCAGAGCGCCCCGGATCCGGGTAAGAGGTGCCCGGCCGACAGCGACACGAATATCTATACGAGCACTAACCCGAACTCGCCCAAGTACCTCGGCAAGACGCCAGGCACCGCGTTCATGGAGATGCAGTTCTATCCGCCTGGCTGGGGAAACGTGGGCAGCGGCGTAAGCTGCGGACAACAACACGCAGTGGTGCGCCGCGCTGAACATCGACAGCTTCTCGCAGAACTCGAACACCGGTGCTGTCAACAACGACGACTGCCTCAACGAGACAGGCCTCGAATACGTCAACTACGCGATCATCACCAAGAGCGGGCTTTCGCAGGCTCCGGCCGATCCGCTCCGCCAGACACTCGCGACATTCTCAACCGGGCCGGACACGCTGGAGATGAACAACGGTGATCAGCTCAAGGTGACCATGCACGATACGCCGGCGGGCTTCGCCGTCATCATCAACGACATGACCACCGGACAGACGGGCTCGATGACCGCGAGCATCGCGAATGGGTTCGGCCACCCGCTATACCAGCCGAACTCTCCGACGTGCCACGACCAGCCGTACGCGTTCCATCCCATGTACAGCACCTCTGGCCCGAACACCCGCGTGCTGTGGGCGGCGCACTCGTACAACGTCGCGTACTCAGACGAAATCGGCCACTTCGAGTACTGCAACTCGGTCACGAACTTTGTCTGCACCGGCCAGCCCAATCCCACCGACTCGAGCCAGGACGACGATGACGTGCCCTGCTTCACGCTCCCGGTGCTGTCCAATCCGGACGGTTCTACGGTCGTCCCCTCGTTCAGTGGGTGCGTGGGAGGGGACGACGATTTCGATGGGCCCGAGTACCAGACCGGTACCTGGCCCGGAAGCGGCTCGAACTCGGTGATCGGCAGCAACGTCTCGACGCCGATCCGGTTCACCAGCCCACTCTTCCGCGGAGACAGCGGTCTGACCAACTACGGGCGCGTGGCGTTCGAGACCGACCTTCCGCGCATCGAAGGCTCGGACTTCTCGACCAACAACGACTGCCAGCGCCACGTGTTCAACCCAATGGATCCGAGCCCCGGTTCGGGATGCATAAATCCGCCGAACGGCTCTTCCTTCTACCCGATCTACAGCACCACGCTTGCTTCGGACGGGGCGTGCATCTGGCAGGAGGGCGGTGGAAGCATCCCCGGTACGACCAACAACTTCGGCGGAACCTCAACCGCTGAGTATGGCGCCCTCACGATGTCGGTCTACCCGGCGCCCGGATTCACCACTCAGGGCATCTTCGAGAACTTCCACAACAGTCTCGCGTCCAACCCATGCCCGGCTCCCACGGGATAGGGCCACAGTGAAGCCCTAGAGGTAGGTTCGAATGGATGAGGGCCGCCGCCGGGCGGCCCTCATCATTTCTATCTCGCGCCGAGCCACGTGCGGTGCCCGGAGTCTTCCCGGCGAAGCCTTTAAACGGCCGCTTTTCTATTGGGGGCAGCTCGAGCCAGACATCGGTTTAGCGCTACGCGGACGATCCGGGGTCGGGTCGCAATCGCAAAGCGTTCGATCGATCCGTCGGAGATGTCCGTTCGAGAGGCGGACGTCGGGCGCTTGGCCTGAGCATCGAATCGAGGGAAGATTCTCCGGATGGCCACGCAGCCCACCGGAACGGTGACGCTTCTGTTCACCGACGTCGAAGGGTCAACGCGCCTGCTGCACCAGCTGGGCCAGCTGCGCTACGCAGAGGTGCGCGACCTGCACCGCCGCCTGCTGCGGGCGGCCCTCCAGCGCCGCGGCGGCTACGAGGTGGACTGCGAAGGCGAGTGGCTTGATCGACGCCTGGGCACATCATCCAGTCTTGCCGTGGCCCCAACACTTGCGGGCCGGCAGCCAGCCGGCGGCCGCACCGATGGTGTTGCAGAACACGTCAGCGGTCGCGGTAGTCCGGCCGGGAACGGCGAGCTGCAGTAGCTCGAGTCCGAGGGAGAGGGCGAATCCGGTCACGACGGTTCGGCGAAGGGGCCAGCCGAGGGACCACAGCACGGCGGAAGGCAGGGCGAAGAGAGCGACATTGCCAACGACGTCGACGGGGTCGAGTTGCCAGGGTGCAATGTCGACACGGTTCGGCCCGGCGGCAGGGCGGAGGGTCGCGCCTAAGACGAGTGCCAGCGAAGCGGCGAGCGCGACTCCTCCCGGCCCGCACCGACACGGCCTGGTGGCACGACATCGTCCTTCCCGCTCAGCGCGCGGGTCTCGCCGAGGTGTCGTTTCTGCGCGGTCGCCTGAAGTTCGGCGGCGCGAAGAACAGTGCACCTTTTCCGTCCGTCGTGGTCGTGTTCCGTAACGCTCGGACCGTTACGAAAGGCAGCGCGGACGGTGGGGACGGCGCTCGCACGAACTTCCATTCGTCGTCTGCCCGATCTAGTATCGGATGCGACGGATCGGCACCCCGGGGGCTTCCACCAGGAGGTGGGAAAGATGCCTAGTGGTGCGTGCGTGATCCCCTATGCGGGTAAGCGCGGTTGGTCTGGTATGTGAATTCCGCGATTCGAGCGGAAAGCAGGTGAAGGAGCGGGTTGGCTCGGCGAGGGAGGGCACGACTCGTCGTGACGCGGAGCGTGCGCTTCGGGCGCGGCTGACCGACGTTGAGCGTGAGGGGTATCGGAAGCCGGAGCCGCTCACGTTCGCGGCGTTCGCGGAGCGGTTCGTGGCGGAGCATCTGCCTGCTCGGAACCTGTCGAAGTCCACGCTGGTCGCCTATGGCATCTCGATCCGGCATCTCGTCCGCGAGCTTGGTTCGGTGAGGTTGTCGGAGTTGGAGCGGCGACCGGAGTTGGTTGAGCGGTTCGTCGCGGCGAGGCTGGCGGGCGGGTCCTCGCCGAAGACGGTCAGGAACGACCTCACGCTGCTCGGTCCGCATGTTTCGGGTGGCGCGGAAGTGGCGTCTGGCGAAGGAGAACCCGGTCGATCTGATCGACCCGCCACGGGATGAGGAGTCGGAGACGGAGCTTCTGCTGCCGGGCGAGATCGCTGCCGTCCTGGCTGCGTTCCGTGAACTCGAAGCCGAGGAGATGCCTACCTGTGCGATCGGCACGCCCTCGGCGGCGGTCAGGTAACGATCCTCTTCGAGCCCGACTCGTCGCAGGAGACGACATTGCGGGTGATCGGCACATCGAACGCCGAGACCCGCTCGACGCCGATCAGGCAGCCATAACTCGATCACCCGGACGGAGGGTGGCTATCCCCCCTCCGTCCGGGTTCCGCATCCTGGCTGGCGCGCGGACCGGCGCGCGGCGTCGGTCATCGGCGTGCTTTCCAGCAGACAGACGCTTGGTACCAAATCTCTGGCTAGTGCCCCCGGCATGAATCGAACATGCGCACGCGGTTTAGGAAACGACGTGGTTGGGCCGGATAGCTGCGCATTTCCTGCGGGGTGGTTGCGTATCGGAAGGGGGGCGTCTAAGGAGGCCGGACAACGGGTTAGTTGTCTGATTAGACTACGAACGCGCGGATGTGGAGCGGGATCATCACCGAAAGCTCGAGGTAGGTACCGCGGCGAGATGCCCGTCTGGTCGTCTTAGACGGAGCGGCGGAAGAAGTCGTCCGTGTTGAGTCCGAGGTGCATGGGCGGGAGTCGGTTTGGGTTGCCGATCGCGTAGTGGCGGGCTGGTGGGCGTCGGTTTTCGGCGGTCCAGAGGGCGAGGCTGAGTGCGAGGACGAGGTCGTCGTGGCTTGCCGGAGGGGGCGGCGTAGGTGTCGGTGCCGCGTTCGGTGATGGTTGCGTCGGTAGGCGAGGAGTTCGTCGATGAGGGCGTTGGTGTCGCGCATGTTGTTGGCGATCTGGAGGCGGCGTTGTTCGAGGATGAGGCTGGTGGTGCTGATCAGGTCGCGCTTGGGGACGTGTGGGTCTGCGCGTTCTGCCGGTGACGTTGGTGCCGCCGGTGATCGTGATCGCGTAGAGCGGGCGTGGCGAAGTTCTGCGGCGGAGGTGGTCGACGACGGGGCGCGCCGGCGCCGGTCGCGTCGATCGGCGAGGTCGACGCGGCCCGGAGCGGCGCTGCTGGCGACGTGCTTGCAGATCGCGGTCGGCGAGGTCGGTGTAGGGGGTGCCGAGCGGGAAGCGGTGGAGGCCGCGTAGCGCGGTAGTCCGGCTGTCTGGATGTGTCGTACTCGATGAGGGCGAGCGCGGTGGGGTCGGGCGATTGGCCGAGGTCGATGCCGAGCACGTAGTAGGCGGTCATCTACCAGCCTCCTGGGAAGAGTGGGGTGAGGTCGGGGTCGAGGGCGGCGCGGATGTCGGCGTAGAAGAAGACGGAGTCGATCGCGTCGGTGAACTCGCACTCGTATTCGCTGGCGAACTGGGCGGCGGTCATGTGTGCGGCGCTCTTCGGCGAGGAATTCGGCCGTGATGCGGGGGCAGTCGGCGGCGGGGATCTGGGTGCGGTGCCAGCGGTCTCGCTGCTCAGTCCAGGCGCGGTGGAACCAGCCGCGTTGTCCGTTGGGAGTGGAGAGCGCGAGCAGGCGGCCGCGGGAGACGGCGAGCATCGGCCGGGCGGCGATGTAGAGGCTCGTCGTCGACCCAGGCGGCTTCGTCGAAGATGAGCAGGGAGACGTTGGAGTAGCCGCGGATCGTGTCCTCGCGGGCCGGGAGGGAAACGATCGCGGGAGCCGTTCGCGAGCTCGATCGTGTGCGCGGAGTCGGTCTTCAACTGGAGCTCGCGGTCGACGGCGTCGAGCAGGCTGCGCGCTTTGCGCAGGAGTTCTGAGGACTGGCGTTGTGAGGGGGCGAGCATCAGGATCAGCGAGCCCGGCTGGTAGAGCGCTTCGTGGACTGCGGCCGCCGCGGCCGTGCTCGACTTGCCGGCCTGGCGGCAGCAGCAGAGGAGCGCCCGGTCGCGGCCGGCTGCGCAGGAGGTCTTCTTGCCAGGCTTCGGGGTCGAAGCCCCAGCGCCGCAGCAGCCGGGCCGGATCGAGCGCGAGCTGGAGGTCAGCCGCCAGCCTGCTCATCGTCTGCCTGCTCGAGGGCTTCAGCCAAAGCGAGCCTGGCCTCGGGATAGGGCCCGATCGCTTGGAGGATGCGGCTACGCAGCGCTGCCCACTCCTCCCGTCCGTCCAGCAACTCGACCCGGTCGGCAGGCTCGCCCTGCAAGAGCAACGTCACCTTGATCAAGCCAACGAACTCCGCGGCGGTGATCCTCACCTGCCCCGAGGCGAGCTGCCGCGCGTAGGTGACGCAGCTGGCCTCGATCAACTGGTGAAAGTCGGCCAACTGCTCGGCCCGCGTGCGGCCGAGCTCGTGTCCGCCTGCTGCCGCCTCGGCCTCGATCCCGCGCAGCCGCGCCCGCCAGGAGCCGTCGCGTGCCCAACGCTCGACCGTGCGCGGGCTGGCGCCGAAGCGGCTCGCGACGGCAGCGTAGGAACGCTGATCAAGGGGCAGCGACGCCCAGTACTGGAACGCCTGCCTCCCGATCGACCCGCGGAGCCGGACGCCGCTCAGCCATGGCGCACGAACTCCTCGTAGCGTTGGCGGATCACGTCGCAGTAGGCGGGGTCGAGCTCGACCGCGAAGCAGCGGCGGCCGAGCCGCTCGCAGGCGATCAGGGTGGAGCCGGAGCCGGCGAACGGGTCGAGCACGATGTCGCCGCGGCGGCTCGAGTTCGGGAGCATCGCCTCGATCAGCGCGACCGGCTTGATCGTCGGATGCTCGTCGTTGCGGGCGGGACGGTCGATGTGGAAGACGCTGGACTGGTTGTTGCCGCCGTACCAGCGTGTCCCGGGGTGGCGGCCGCGGCCCGGCCGACCGCGGCCCGGCTTCCAGCCGTACAGGATGTCCTCGTGCGCGTAGTGGTAGTCGGAGTGGCCGAGCACGACGGCTGTTCTTCACCCAGACCAAGCGTCTGGTGGAGCTGCCAGCCCGACCTCCGCGAGCGCGTGCGGAAGGTCGTGCCCTAGCGGGCCCGCCGGGTGAGGCGATGTAGAAGCGGCGCCGAGGCGCGAGCGACGGCGTCGGCGGCCGCGAACGCGCGGTCGAGCAGCTCCTCGAGCCCGTCGCGGTCGTCGTTCGCGATCGTCAGCGCCGCTCGGTCTTGCCGACATAGTCGACGCCCGTAGGGCGGGTCGGTCCACAACAGCTCCGCCCGCTCGCCGGCCGAACAGCGGCCTCAGGAGCTCGCGCGTCGCGTGCGTCGCCGCAGAGCAGCCGGTGCGTGCCGAGCTCGTAGACCTCGCCCGGCCGTCGAAGTCCGGCATCGTCGGGCAGCGGCGGCACCTCATCGGGATCAGGCGTCGGCGTCGAGGCCGGCGAGGAGCCGATCGAGGTCCCGGCTCTGGAACCCGGTCAGCGCGAGATCGACGCCGTCGGCGGCCAGCTCTCCCAGCAGCTCGGCCAGCGCCTGCTCGTCCCATTCGCCGTACTGGTTGTTGTCCCTGAGCGCCCAGAGGCGGGCGCGATCGCGATCAAGGTCGACCGTGATCGTGGGGATCGTCTGCCAGCCAAGCTCACGCGCAGCAAGCAGGCGCTGGTTGCCGCAGATCACCGTCCCGTCGGGCAGCGCGATCAGCGGCCGGGCCCACAACATGGCGGAGTCGGCGAGAGCGCCTGCTTCAACTGCTCCAACGCGGCCGGAGCGATGGAGCGCGGGTTATCGGGCCACGGACGAAGCGCCGAGACCAGCACTTCGACCACACCCGGATGCCGGGTCGGGGCGCTCACACCCGCCCTCCCTGAAGACAGGCAGAAAAAAGACGCCGTTGCGGTCGGGCCGGTCGGTCCGGTGCGCGCGCCTGCTGAGACGGACGCTGCCTGCGCGAGCAACCGGCGCGACACCGCGCCGAGGCGGACGGCGGCGAGGAAGGGGACGCCTGATCGACCGCACCGGCAGAGGCCGGCGCTGTCCCCGGCCTTTGGGGCGCCAGCCCGAGCCGACCCGAGCCGAATTAGCGCCTGCCTATCCCCGGCCTGGGCACGCCTCGCGTCGGCCTCCAGCCGGCGTGCGTCGAGACCGCTTTCGCCGAGGCGGAAGCAGTTCGCGATCAGATGGAACGCGACCTCGCCCGTCGAAGTGCCGGACGGGTGTTGCTCGGCCTGAAAGTCGTTCTCTGCCATACCCATAGATTGCCACGGGGGCCGGTTTTCTCTCAAAGCCAGTACTGGTGCGGCTTCGCGGGGCAGTCTGGTGTCGGCGTAGACAACGAATCCTCGCCGAGAACAGGAGTTGCGCGACCCACCGAGTGGCGGGAAGAGCTGGTCGAAGGCGTCCGCGGCTTGCGATTGCAGCGATGGAAGGACGTGGCTGTAGGTGTCCAGGTGATCCCGATCGAGGCGTGGCCGAGCCGTTCCGAGACGATCTTGGGATCACTCCTTGCAGGAGCAGCAGGGTGGCGTGTGCGTGGCGGAGGTCGTGGAAGCGAACCCGCGGCAGGCTGCGGTTGCGGAGGTGGCGGGCCCAGCCGGTGGAGAGGGTGTCGGGGTTCAGAGCCGCTCCGTCGCCTCGGTCGATTACCAGCCCCTCTTCCTCCCACTGCCCCAACGTCTCGCGTCGGTCCTCCTGCGAGTCGCGCTGTCGCTCGAGATAGGGGCGAATGAACTCGGGCACAGAACAGCTCGGCGCGAGCGAGCGGTCTTCGGCTCCTCGTAAACGAGCCCTTGCTGGCTGGGCTGCAAGGTTCGCACGACCTGCAGGCTGCTGAGTCGACGCTGAGATCGGTCCAGCGCAGGGCGAGGATCTCGCCGCGGCGCATGCCCGTCGCGAGGGCGATCGCGCAGGGGAGCTCGTAGATGGTCCCGGCCGACTCCTCAAGAAGCCGTTGGGCCAGATCAGGGTCGACCACGACTCGCTGCGAACGTTTCGGCCGCGGCGGCTGCACGCCTGTCGCCGGGTTCACGGCGAGCAGTTGCCAGCGGACCGCTTGGCCAAGAGCCTGGTTAAGGACCAAATGGAGGTTGAGCACCGTGCCGCCAGAGAGCGCCGACCGCGACTCGCTGCCGTCGAGCAACTCGCCGTACAACTGCTGCAACCGAAGCGGCGTCAGCGCCGCCAGTTCGACCGAAGCCAGGCCGGAAGCGCGTGGCAGCGAAGGAGGCATTCGTACCCTTCGTAGGTGACGCGCCGCACCCGGCCGCGAACGTGCGAGAGCCAGTCGACCAGATACCCACCCACCGTCGGCGGCAGGAGCAGGACCGGCGAGACCTTGGGAGCGGCTGCTGCCATACGCCACAACCGATAGCTCTGTCAATACGTCCCGCAAGATCCACTCCAGCGCGAAATCGATGGCTAACGTACGGCGGATGAAGCGGTGGGCGCGACCTCACCTCACCGCCGCCATCGACTGAGAAGCAGACGCCGCGCGCGCCTGGAAGCGACGCGGCCCGTGTGCCGAGGCAACACCGTCAGATCCCCCGTGTCCTCTTCAGCACTCCCGAGTGTCGCGCGGTCGTCGTCGAGCTCGAGCGAGGCGAGACGATGGGAGAGCATCACGTACGCGAACGCGCACTCGTGCAGATCGTCAGCGGGCACGTGTCGATCGACGCATCCGGGCAGACCGCCGACGGCCGTCCAGGGACCCTTGTCGCGTTCGATCCCGGCGAGTCACATGCGGTGCGCGCGTACATGCTCCCCACCCGACTCCTCTGCTCCTCGCCCCTTGGCCGGCTCCAGCGCACTACGCCGGCGGTGAGAAGGGGACGCCGAGGCGCAGCACCTTCCACCGAACGCATCCGTCCAGCCGGCTCACGGCGATCAGTAGTACGCCTCGCGGCGGTACCCGTCAGCGTCCAGCGGGTTGCGCGGCCAGTTAGCGGCGCCGGTAGAGCACGTAGGGCCGTCAACGACGAAACTGTTCGCGCCGGGCGCGGCGAGTAGCGCGGGCACGCTGCGTCGACCGTAGCGAAGACCACCGAAACGCCGAGCCCACGCGAGGACGCTGCCGAACTGGCGATCCACGGCGGCCTGTGCGGTGGCGGACGAGCGTGCCGCCGGAATGGGGCGGCGACGACCTTCGGATCGGGTGGCGAGCCCATGGCCACGCCGCCGCGTACCGGCGACGATGGTGGCATGGGAACGGATTCCAGGCTTTCTCACACTCACTGGAAGATGGTCAGCGAGCCTCCGTTCCCGCTGGGAGAAGCCGGGGCGCGCAGAGGCGGCTCGCCCGGCCGGTCGCACAACTCGAGGAAGAGGTCCAGATGCGAGTCTCGTTCAGCCCTAGAAATCCCTTCAAGTTCCTGTTCGCAACGACCACGCGGGAGGGCTACCTGGAGCGGTACGTGCTGCGCGAACACAAGAAAGGGAGGCCGTTCGCGGCGATCCTCGACGATCCCTACGTTCGCGCCTGGTCGACTGCTGAGGAGCGAGCAAGATTGTTCGAGCGTCCAAATCTCGTCGCCGCGATCAGCGAAGACGCGATTGCCGATCTGAGGGCGGCCGTCGCAGACGCGACGCGCCAAGCCACGAGCTCAGGTTCGAAACGAGCCCGCGCGACCACCATGCCGATGCCGCAGCGGCGAGGTCGAGCAGAGCGCCACTCTCCGACGGGAGGTTCACCGTGACCGCCGGCGCCAGATCAGCGCCGCGCCGGCGCGCGGTGAGCACCGCCGAGACGAGCAAGGTCGCGGCCCCCGCGCGCGCAACCGATGTGCTGCCGACGAGCACGCCAAGCGCCAGCAACTCGACGCCGATGGCGAAGGCGGCCGCTTCGGCGAGCCCGAGCCGGCGCGGGTAGAGAGACGCCTGCTTCGGGCGAGGGCCCGGCGGCCACCACACCCAGAGCGAGAGCGACAAGAGCTTGCCGAGGTGGCCGACGACGACGCCCCCGGCCCAGCCGACAAGCAGCAGCACGACATAGGCGCTCACCAGCCGCGTGCCGCCGGCGCCTGCGGCGGCTGCGAGTCCGAACGCGGCGGCCTGGCCGAGGAAGAGGCCACCGGCAAGCAGATGGGCGAGCGGCGCTTCGAGCGGGCCGCGGCGGGACAACCCGACACGTGCGACGAGCGAGGCGAAGCGCCCGATCGCGACGACGACCAGCGCGCCGCCGGCGAGCGTGAGCGCACGCTCCTGCGTGCCGATGCCGGCGAGGAGGAGCCAGAGTCCGCCGACGAGGCCTAGCTCCTCCAGCGGCAGCGTGCGCTGCGCCGCGGCGGGAGCCTGCGCCAGCATCGGCCCGAGATTCCGTCCGACGGTGAGGATCAGGAGGGCGATCCAGCCGAGCAGCGCGACGTGCAGATGGATCAGGAGCCAGCGCCCGTACCCAAGCCCGGCGAAGGGAGCGTCCTGCGAGAAGATCACGGCCCCGAGGCAGAGCGCAGCGACGACGTGCGCACACGAGAGCGCCACGCCGAGGCGGCTCACGATCAGCATGCGCCCGCGCGGCGCGCGGACGACGAGCGTGAGCACCTCGGCCAGCACGATCGCAAGCCCGCAGGCGACCATCGCCGCACCGGCCCACACGAGCGGCTCCGCCTCCCGGCCCAGCCCCGATGCGACGAGCAGGCCGCCTGCCAGCAGCGGCAGCGCGATCCATAGCGCCCGCTCGGATAGCAGCCCGTTGCGCAGCATCACCGGGAGCAGGTGGAACGAGGCGCCGCTCACCGCGAACGGCAACACGCCGAGCGCGATCAGGTGTACCGCGAGCACCGGCGCGGATGCGAGCGGGTGCCCAGCGGCCAGGTCCGGCGCCGCGACGATCGCCGTGGCGCTCGCCGCGAGCCAGCAGGCGAGCGCGACGCCGAAGTAGGCCGCAAGCAGGCGGCGCGAGACAGGACCGCCGACCGCGCGCCGCTCCGCGAGCGGCAGCGGACGCAGCCCGATCAGATTCGAGTCCCGAACTCGCTCATATCTCGAGGAGATACCGGAACGGCGGCCGACGGAATCCGGTCCGCGTCTGCGAGTCGCCTACCATTGACGGTCGACCGCTCCACGTTCACGATGAAAGATCAGTTCGCGCGCGGGCCTCGATCCATGCCACGGGCTGCTCCAGGTCGCGTTTGTCGAACAGCGGCAGCCCCAGGTCGGTAGCACGGAGGCGATGCTCCTCCGCGTCGCCGCTTTGGAGGGCGATCTCCATCGTCGGGCGGAGACTGCGTAGGGTCAGCGCAGCTTCGATTCCGCCGAGTCTCGGCATGGAGATGTCGAGCAAGGCGATCTGTGGATGCTGCTGAAGGCCGAGCTGTAGGGCCTCTGCGCCGTCGATTGCCTCAAGAACGTCAACGTCAGCGACTGAGTCGCGGAGCTTCTGTGCGAGCAACGACCTGAACGACGCCTCGTCGTCAGCGATGAGAATCCTCACTTTCACGGCTGTCGCGGGGGCTATCTCGAGCGGTTGCAGCACGATCACCTCCTTGTCGCGGTTCGATCCCAGGTTGCCGCTTCGCTCGGGTCGGGCCAATGGGGCGGGATCTCCATCTGTGTGCCGCGGGGGACCTCATTTACAAGCGCGGCAAGCGCAGAGGAGTCGGCCGTTCTCGTGGTCTCAGGCCGCGTTGGCAACGAATGCGTCGACAGCCAGAGGCACGTTGTCGATGCCGGCCCGGAGCGCTGCGAGATCGTTGCGCCCGGCGACGAGGATGCGGCGATCGAGCTGAAGCAGCAGTGCGCCGTCGGCGGCGAGCCAGTCGCTCGAGTCATCGATGAGGCGGCGGTAATGACCCAGACCGTCCCCAGCCGCGAACACGGCGTCCGCCGGTTCGGTCCACAGGTCTGGGTGATCAGCCGCCGCAGCCTGCGGCACGTAGGGCAGGTTCGCGACGATCAGGTCGAGCGGTGCCGGCACCGGCGCGAGAAGATCGCCCCGTTGGACGAAGACGCGTCGGGCGAGGCCGTGTCGCCGCACGTTCGCGCGCGCGAGCAGAACCGCGGCCGCGTCGGTATCCGTCGCCCAGGCCTCGACATCGGGGCAGGCGCTCGCGAGGGCGATCGCGATCGCCCCGCTTCCAGTGCCGACATCTGCGATGCGGCAGTGACCCCTCCCGGTCAGGTGGCGAAGCGCCTCGGAGACGAGTCGCTCGCTTGCCGGACGTGGCGTCATGACATGGCCCTCGTTCCGCAAGAGCACGAGCCCGTGGAACACGATCTCCTTCACGCTTTGCGGGGCAGCGACAGCGAGCGCTCAGCCCCGGGGCGCGGGTCGGTGACGACCTGACACGGGTGGTACGCGCTCTGCAGCCGGACGAGCGGTCGAGGTGCTGCCGTTGAGTCGTTTCTCGACGGCTTGATCGACGACCGTGTCTCGCTCGCTGCGCGCGATTAGCAAGCCGGTCCCGACCGCGGTAAGGACCGCATAGAGAACGAAGGCGATGGTCACGAAACACGTCAGGGTTCATCTCCTGTGAGCGTGTCTGTGCCGGTGCGATCGCGCTATCGGTTCGATCCGCCATCTGCGCCGCTTCGTCTTCGGCGTTTCATCAGACCCGGTGGGGGCTGGTCATCGGTGAAATCGGGTCGTCCCCCTATGGCGGTTGAGTCACCCTCGGGCCACTGTGGGTGCACCGTCTCGAAGGAGGGAAGATGCGCGGAACAATCGATCTGTGGAGTAGACGACAGCGATGAGGGTCGCGGGGCGGTCGAGCTGGGCGTCGAGCTCAGCGAGCGGCTGGGGCTCCGTCTCGTACTCGCCCATGTGGCTCAGGGCTTCTACCCCCACGATGCGGCCGAGGACGGTTCCGAAAGCGTGGCGATGAAAGGCGACCGGATCCAGGCGGAGCGCCTGCTGGTCAGGCTCGCCGAGGAGTACGGGATCACCGAGACGGCGGAATGCCGCTCGGGCGTGGGCGACCGCGCGGCGCTGCTCGGTCAGATCGCCGCCGAGGAGGCCGCCGACGTGATCCTCGTCGGCTCACGTGTCCACGGCTGGCGCGGCCGGGGTCTCCGGAGCAGCCTGGCTGAGGAGCTGAAGGCGGCGACGCCGGTACCGATCTTGATCGCTCCGCCGAGTTCTCGCCGGCGCGGGAGAGTAGGCGCAGTGGGCGTGGCGCGGCGCTAACGTCGAGCTATGGCGAAGCGAACACTGTCGATCTACTGGCGCGTGTTTGCGGTCAACGTCGGGCTGCTGGGAGCCGTCGCCGTCTTGCTGCTCGTGACGCCGGTGACGATCAGCGCGCCGATCAAGCTCGAGCAGGCGCTGATCGTCGGGGTCGGCCTCGTAGTGACCCTGGCCGCCAACGCGTGGCTGCTGAGACGGGCGGTCGCGCCGCTCGAGCGTCTGGCGCAGCGGATGGAGACCGTCGACCTGCTTCGCCGCGGCCAGCGGCTGGAGGTACGCCGCGACGATGAGATCGGCCGGGTAGTCGGTTCCTTCAACCGGATGCTCGATCGCCTCGAAGCCGAACGGGACGAGAGTGCCAGGCGCGTCCTTGCGGCGCAGGAGGCCGAACGGATCGGGATCGCCCGTGACCTGCACGACGAGGTCGGGCAGGTCTTGACCGGCGTCCTCCTGCAACTGAACGTGATCGCGGATGCCGCTCCAGAGCACCGTGAAGAGATCGATGAGGCAAAGCAAGCGGTGCGCGGCGCGCTCGACGAGGTACGCCGAATCTCGAGCGAGCTTCGGCCGGAGATGCTCGAGCATCTGGGACTGGTGAGCGCGCTGACGGAGCTGTCCAGGTCGTTCCAACGCGCATCCGGTGTCGAGGTCGAGCGTCGCTTCGAGCCGTCGCTGCCTGCGCTGTCGGACGACGCGGAGCTCGCCGTCTACCGGATTGCGCAGGAGAGCTTGACCAATATCGCGCGTCACGCGCAGGCACGCCATGTGAGGATCGGTCTCGAGTCCGGGCCCGGGAGGGTCGTGCTCCGTGTCGTCGATGACGGCCGCGGCTTCAGCGGCGTGCCGGAAGAGAACGGCGGTCTGCGCAGCATGCGCGAGCGGTCGCTGCTCGTTGGCGGCGCGCTGGCGATCAAGCAGGCTGCCGGAGGTGGCGTCGAGGTCCGGCTGGAAGTTCCGGCCACGCCAGCCGGGCAGCACGTCGGGATGGCGAGCTGATGGGCATCCCGCTCGTCACCCGGATCCTGATCGCCGACGACCACGCGATCGTTCGCTCCGGGCTCAGGAAGGTCATCGACGCGAAGCCGGACCTGGAAGTCGTGGCGGAAGCCGAGGACGGCGCCGAGGCCGTCGACAAGGCGCTGAAGGAGGACGTCGACCTGGCAATTCTCGACGTCTCGATGCCGCGCATGACAGGCATCCAGGCGACGGCCGAGCTGCACAAGCGCAGGCCCGAGTTGAAGACGTTGATTCTGTCGATGCACGACAGCGAACAGTTTCTGTTCGAGGCCCTGAAGGCGGGCGCGTCCGGCTATGTGTTGAAGTCAGGCGCCGACACCGACATCGTCGATGCCTGCCGCGCCGCGATGCGCGGCGACTCCTACCTCTACCCGTCGGCGGTCGCGACCCTTGTGCGCGACTACGTCGAACGCGGCGGCCGCGGCGAGGAGGAATTCGACGTCTTGACGCCGCGCGAGCTCGAGGTGCTGAAACTGATCGCCGAAGCCCACACCTCGAAAGACATCGCCCAGGCGCTGTTCATCAGCATCAAGACGGTCGAACGCCACCGCCAGAACATCCTCGACAAGCTGGGCATGCGCGACCGCGTCGAGCTGACGCGCTACGCGATACGCCGCGGCCTGATCCAGCCTTAGCCGGCTGCCGTCGGCACCGTCGGCTCAGAGATAAGGAGCAGTCACACGATGGACACCGAAACCGGCAGCACCGTCGAAGCGGAGCGGATGAACATCGGTCGCGAGGCGCCCGTCGTTGTCGCGGGCGCTGGTCGCGCTCGAGCGGGAGATCCGGATCGAGCCAGCACTGCGCGAGCTGGTCAAGCTGCGCGCCTCGATCCTCAACGGTTGCGCGTACTGCATCGACATGCACACCAAAGACGCGCGCAAGGCCGGCGAATCGGAACAGCGGCTGTACGCGGTCGCCGCCTGGCAGGAGGCGCCCTTCTTCAGCGAGCGCGAGCGGGCCGCCCTCGCCCTGACCGACGCGGTCACGCTGATCGCCGGGACGCACGTCCCTGTCTGCGGTCTACGACGAAGCCGCCCGCCACTTCGAACCGGAGGAGCTCGCCCACCTGATCTGGCAGATCGTCGCGATCAACGCCTGGAACCGGATCGCGATCACGACCCGACAGACCGTCGGCGGATACGAGCCGTAATCGATGGGTCGCGGTCAACAGTGAGCCTCCACTACGGCGATCCGCAGATCGCGATCGGCGCCATCTTCGCCGTGCTCGCGCTCGCACTGGCAGGCGCCTTCTTGGTGATCGGCGTGCAGGCCGGCTCGGAGGCATCCGACGAGCGGGTGCACCGGATCGGCTACTGGCTACGCAAGCGCTGGCTCGCGCTTCTGCTCGTACTCGGCGTGCTCGTGGTCGGAATCTCCCTGTTCGACCTGCCGTATGCGAGCGGCGGCGCTAGCGGACGGACAGTCGTGAAGGTCACGGGAGGCCAGTTCTTCTGGTCGCTCGCCCCGGATAGCGTCCCGGTTGGTACGAGGATCCGTTTTGACGTCACCTCGATCGACGTCAACCACGGCTTCGGCCTCTATGACCCGCACGGGCGCCTGATCGGCTCCGTGCAGGCGATGCCCGGCTACCACAACGAGCTCGACCTCGCGCTGAACGAGGCGGGCGTGTACCGGATCCGCTGTCTCGAGCTGTGCGGGCTCAACCACTCGACCATGCAGGGCACCTTCACGGTGAGCCAGCACTGATGGCAGCCACGACAGCAGCCGGCCCGTCTCAGGTTCTACATCCACGCGCGGCCGCGTTCACGATCGAGGCGCGCCGCTATCGAGCGGCGAATCGGCCTGCTCTTCGCCGTCGACCGGGATCGTGCTGATCTGCCTGATGGGCGTGCTCGGCCTGATCATGCGCCTGACCCAGGCGAGCGTGATCAACCTCTCGCCTGGCTGGTTCTACCGGCTG
>CAWGVE010000007.1:0-25123 GCA_963825805.1 uncultured Actinomycetes bacterium
CCGGAGCCTAACCGGGCCATCGGCCCGGGCAGGCCATTGACACAGACGTGATGAACCGTAGAGAGTCGCCCGAGCGGGGTTCACTCGACAGGGGAGGGACCGATGCAGAACGAGGCGGCAAGTGCGGTGGATGTGGGTGCAAGCGAGGACGCGCGGCTGGAGGCTCTCGGCTACAAGCCGCAGCTCAACCGCGTGCTCGGCTTCTTCTCGAACTTCGCGGTCGCATTCACGTACCTGTCGCCAATGGTCGGGATCTACTCGCTGTTCGTCTTCGGCCTCGGGATCGCCGGGCCCGCCTACATCTGGCTGACCTTCATCCCTCTGATCGGGATGCTGTTCGTCGCGCTGGTCTTCGGCGAGCTCGCGAGCCACTATCCCGTGGCCGGGGCGCTCTTCCAATACAGCAAGTTCTCGGTCGGCCCCCGCTATGGCTGGTTCGTGGGCTGGTTCTACGGCTTCGCCCTGCTCATCACCGTCGCAGCCGTCGACACGGGCGTGGTCGGCTACGTCACGGCGCTGACCCACAACTGGTTCGGCTGGAACCTCAATCCGGCAGGACACGGGACGATCCTCGTGATCACGCTCATCCTGCTCGCGATCCAATCGACCGTGAACATCACCGGCGCGCGGATCATGGCCGACGTCGCGAAGTTCGGCGTCTACGTCGAGATCGTAGGCACGCTCGGGATCGCGCTCATCCTCGCGATCCACGGCTTCCACCACGGCCTCGGCTTCCTCTTCTCGACCCAGGGCGCGCAGCACCATGCGACCAACGCGTACGGCTTCAACTTCCACGGGAGCTGGCTCGCGGCCGCGCTCGTCGCGGTGCTCGCGCCGGTCTACATCTTCTACGGCTTCGAGTCGGCGGGAGACATCGCCGAGGAGACGAAGGACGCGGGCCGGCAGATCCCGAGGGCGATGCGCCACGCGCTCATCTGGGGCGGGATCGCATCGTTCATCCTCACGGCCGGCCTGCTGCTCGCGACGCAGAAGCACAACCCGGTCGGCGCCGCCGTCGCCGGCGGTATCCCGTCGATCCTCGCCCAGCTCCCGAGCTGGCTGCAGGACTTCCTGCTCCTCATGATCATCTTCGCCTTCTTCTCGTGCGGCTCCTCGATCCAGGGGGCGGGCAGCCGGCTCGCCTTCTCGTACGCGCGCGACGGCGCGTTGCCGGGATCGAGTTGGATCTCGCGCGTGAACGCTCGCTTCAAGACGCCCGTCAACGCGCTCCTCATGGGAGCCGTGATCACCGTGCTCTTCATCTTCCTCGTCTACATCAACCCGGGCAGCAACTACCACATCTGGTTCGTGACCTATCCGGCGCACGTCAATGCGCTCGTCGCGCTCGTGTCGTTCGGCGTCAGCGGCATCTACCTGTCGTTCCTCCTGACGGTGATCGGAGCGATCGTCGCCCGGGCGCGCGGCTGGCAGCCCGAGGGATCGTTCCGGCTGGGGAAGTGGGGCTGGCCCGTCTTGATCGTCGCGGCCGGCTATCTCGGCGCGATGTTCCTCAACGTGATCTATCCGTCCGGGCTCACGAGCGCGCGCGCCTTCTTCAACATCGACTGGATCACGCTCTCGGTGATCTTCGTGATCGCGGTCGTCGGAGCGCTCTACCTCCTGATCGGGCGGCCCGACCGCAATATCGAGCGGCACCTGCACGACCCGCTGGAGCCAAGCGGCGCGGAGCTTCCCGGCGCGGCGCCTACGACACCCTGATCTGGCGGGCCGCCGTCAGCGGCGGCCCGTACATTTGTTCGGGTGATCGTCGCGCACCTGGACCTCGACGCGTTCTACGCCGCCGTCGAGGAGCTCGAGAGCCCGGAGCTCCGCACGCAGCCGCTCGTGGTGGGCGGCGACCCCCGCGGGCGCGGCGTCGTCGCCACGGCGAACTATGTCGCGCGCCGCTTCGGGATCCACTCCGCCATGAGCGCGGCCGAGGCGCTGCGCCGCTGCCCGCAGGCCGTCTTCGTCCGGCCGCGGCATGCGCTCTATCGCGAGTACTCCCGCGGCGTCTGGGAGACGGTGCGCGGCGTGGTCCCCACGATCGAGCAGACGGGGCTCGACGAGGGCTATCTCGACGTCGGCGAAGTGGCGAGCGACTTCCTCGCTGCGCGCGTCGTCGCCGAGGCGGTGCAGACGGCCGTGCGCGCCGGCACGAGCCTCACGTGCTCCCTCGGCGTCGCGCCGTGCAAGGTCGTGGCCAAGGTAGCGAGCGACGCCCGCAAGCCGGGCGGCCTCGTCGTCGTCCCGCCGGGGCGGGAGGCCGCCTTCCTCGCGCCGCTTGCGGTGCGCCGGCTGCCGGGAGTCGGGCCGAAGGCGGAGGAGCGTCTGCGCGGCGCAGGCATCGAGACCGTCGGCGACCTGGCGGCACTGGAGGACGAGGAGCTCCGGCGCCTGCTGCCCGGCAGCGTCGGCGGCATGCTGCGCGACCGCGCGCGCGGCATCGATCCGCGCGGGCTCGAGCTCGACACCGAGCGGATCTCGATCAGCGTCGAGAACACCTTCGAGCGGGACATCTCCGACCGCGAGCGCCTCCACGACGAGCTGCGCGGGATGGCGTCCGAGGTCGCGTCCGCCCTGCAGCGGCGGGGCCAGGTGGCGCGCACGGTGACGACGAAGCTGCGCTACGCCGACTTCTCGATCCGCAGCCGCTCGAGCTCGCTCCAGTCGGGAATCGACGCCGCCGAGACGATCGGCGAGCTCGCCTGTAGCCTCCTCGATCGCGGGTTACGCGACCGCCCGGGCGCGCTACGGCTCGTGGGCGTTGGCGTCTCCGGCCTCGCCGACTTCCGCCAGCTCGTCCTCGAGACCGGCTGAGGCCGGGAATCAGCGAAAGGTGACGCCACGTCCGAACCGGTGAGCCAGACCCAGCACGAGGCGGCGACCAGCCGTGTACAGCGCCTGCTCGATTGGCTTCGGCGGCGGTCCGACCGGCCGTTCGGCCGGCTTGCGCTGCAGTGGTTCCGCGCCTATTTTGCCGCCAGCCGCAACTCCGGCTGCGCGATCTCGATCTACGCGTGCCTCTCGGTGCTGCCGGCCGCGCTCGTCTTCGTGGCCGTCATCTATACGCCGGGCGGGAGCGTGAACGTCTTCGCCGCGCACCTCGTCGACCACCTGAACCTGACCGGCAGCACGGCGAAGCTCGTGGAAGACACGTTCGGCAGCGCCTCTTCGAACGCCCTCGCCGCGTCGCTGACGATGGTCGTGACCTTTCTCCTCTGGGGGATCGGGATCGGCCAGCTCTACCAGGACGTCTATGCGCGCGCCTGGGGGGTCGAGGTCGGGTCGGCAGCCGACCAGGGGTTGTATGCGATCTTCTTCTTCGTGTTCGCCGTGGCGCTTGCGCTCGTCCTGGTCGCCCAGGCCGAGCTCGGCGACACCGGTCGCTGGGCCGTGCTCGTCCCGGCCTGGGTGCTCGGCTCGTTGGTCTTCTGGCTGGGGACGCCCCACGTTCTGCTTCACCGGAAGGTCGGACTGCGCAAGCTGCTCCCCGGGGCGCTCGCGGCGACGATCGTCCTGGGAGGCACGGCCGTGACCTCGCCGCTCTTCCTGGCGCCGAGCTTTACGACGAACGGAAAGGCCTTCGGCTCCCTCGGCATCGTCCTCACCGTCGTCGGCTACCTCTTCGTGATGATCACACTGTCGCTCGTCTGCGCGGTCTTCTCGCCGGTCTGGCTCAACTGGCGCGAAGCCGAGAAGAGGCTTGGCGCCGTCTCTCCGCCGGCGGAGTCGTCGCCGCCGCTGGAATGACGGCCGGCGCTACCGGCACCCCTCGCCGCGGAGACCGGGTCGAGTCGCGTCGCCAGGTGGTGGTGCGGCAGGGGCGGGCGCTCGTACGGGCCATCCGGGAGGACGACGAGGAGGCGGTCGAGGCCGCAGTCCTCGCCCTGAGCCAATCGCGGCGGATCTTCGCTCCCCTCGTCTTCGCGCTCGGGGCCCTCCTGATGCTCTTCCAGGGGCTGAGGCTGCTGTTCTCCAACTGGCGCCTGACGCTGATCCAGGTGTTGCCCGCGATGTGGATCTGGCTCGCGCTGCTCGACCTCAAGGCGCACACGTTCAAGGGGAAGGAGTTCCACACCTGGCACGGCGGCGTCGAGCTCCTGCTCGTCGTGGTGATCGCCCTGGTGACCGCAGCCGGCTTCTACCTCAACGCCGTCTTCGCCTTCGCGATCTCCCAGCCCGGGACGCCCCAGATCCGTCCGGCGTTCGGGCTCGCGCGGCGCCACCTCGGCGTCATCCTGGGCGTGGGGCTCGTCGTCGGCGTCTCCCTCGGGTTTTCGGCGATCGTGGTCCCGCGCTGGGGGATGCACTGGTTCGTCGTCTCGCTCGGGATCGTGATCGGCGTGATGATGCTCACCTACGTCACCGTCCCGGCCCGGATCGTCGGGATCAGGCCCGGCGGCTCCCGGCGCGACAAGCTTGCGACGGCGGCCATCGGCGGAACCCTCGGCGCGCTCATCTGCAGCCCCGCCTACCTGATCGGGAGGCTGGGGATCCTGGCGCTCGGGTCGAGCGTGCTCTTCCCGCTCGGCGTCGTCCTGCTCACACTCGGATTCGTGCTCCAGGCGGGTGCGACGGGCGCGGTGAAGGCGATCAAGATGAGCGCGAAGCTCGCGGCGGGCCAGGCGGCCGGCTCGGCGTGAGCACCAGGCAGGTGTTCGGCCAATGCCCCTGCACGCAACGGACGACGGTGGAACACTGCCCGGCATGAACCTTCGCGAACGATTTCGGCGCTGGTGGAAGCCCGCCGACTACTACGACGACCACCCGCTCTCGGACGAGGAGCGCGAGGAGATCCCGAGCCCGAGGATCGCCGAGAACCTCAACGCCACGTACGACGAGGCGCCCGGCACGGGGACGGGGCCGGGGGCGGTACCTCATGTCGACGACGAGTTCCGGCGGCCCTAGCGGTCGCGGACCCGAGCCAGCAGGGGCGGAGGGACTCGAACCCCCGGCCTACGGTTTTGGAGACCGCCGCTCTACCAACTGAGCTACGCCCCTGTGCTGCGACCGAGTGTACCGGGGCGTTTCCGGCGCTTCGTCCGCTTCGTCCATCGTCGCCCCGACCCTGAAGCCGCCCGGACGGCGCCGACCTCCGCGGCCTCCGCGGCCCGCAGCAGCTCGAGCGCGTGCGCGTAGCCGTGTGCCGGTGTCCAATCTGGATCGAGCATCGGCTCCCCGCAGGGATCGACGACTGGAGGTGTCTTCATGCCACCATCGTGAGCCCGGATCGGACCGCTGGTATGGCCCAGCCGGACTAACTCGGTCCAGACGAAGGCCGCGCCGCGGGTTTTCGAAACAGCGAACAGGGGGAGACGACGGCTTACATGGCACGGCTCACGGTGGAGCGGACGCCAGACGGCCTGGACGAGGAGTGGGTCGTCAGGCGAGACGGTGCGGAAGCGCTCAAGTTCCGACTCGAGCAGCAGATGCAGTGGCAGGAAGCCACGGCCGTGCGCGCGGGCCGGCAGCCGCCGGTCGATCCAGACGGCGCGGAGCTGGTGGGAATCTCCGAAGGCGTCCGTGTCTATCGCTCGCACGAAGTCCCGGGCACGATGGACGGCCGCCCCGCGCTCCTGACTCAGCGCCTCGTCAAGCGACTCGAGGACGCCTGCTGGGAAAGCGACGTCGAGGTCGAGTGCTACCGCCCGGCCCCGCACGTGTCGCACCGCTGAGTACCCTCGGCGCTTGCAGCGGCACGCGCTCGGGATGCTGTTCGCCGTTCTCGCGGCCGCCCTGGCGGCCGTAGCCGCCTACGCCTTCGCGGGCGGGGAGGACGCCCGGCGCATCGTCGTCGGCATCGCCGCGGCCGCGGTCGCGGCCTGGCTCGCGACGCTTTCGGCGAGTGCATTCCGACGACGTAGGCACTGAGGGACTGAGGAGTCCGCCGGAAAACGCCGTATTCTCTCGGACGATGGCGACGCGGTCCGACGAGACACAGCAGCTTTGGCTGGACTTCCGGCGGACCGGCGATCAGAAGATCCGCGACCGCCTGATCCTCACGTACGCCCCGCTCGTGAAGTACGTCGCCGGCCGTCTCGGCTCGGGCCTGCCCGCCCACGTCGACGAGGGCGACCTCGTCTCGTACGGCCTGCTCGGGCTGATCGGCGCGATCGAGCGCTACGACCCGGGCCGCGACGTGAAGTTCGAGACCTACGCCATGGCCCGGATCAAGGGCCAGATCATCGACGAGCTGCGATCCATGGACTGGGTGCCGCGCTCCGTGCGCGCACGCGCCCGGAACATCGAGCGCGCGATCGGCGAGCTCGAGGCCCGCCTCGGCCGCGCGCCTACCGACGAGGAGATCGCGAAGAAGCTCGGGATCACCGAGGAGGAGCTCGGCGAGAGCCTCGGCGAGATCGGGCGCTCGTCGATCGCGGCGCTCGACGAGCTCTGGACGGTCTCCGGCTCCGGCGGCGACCAGGTCGCGCTCATCGACACGATCGAGGACGACAGTGCGCCCGACCCGCAGGGCACGCTGTCCGTGACCGAGCAGAAGGAGGCGTTGGCAGACGCCATCGCCCGGCTCCCCGAGCGCGAGAAGCTCGTCGTCACGCTCTACTACTACGAGGAGCTGACATTGCGCGAGATCGGCGAGGTGCTCGGCGTCACCGAGTCGCGCGTCTCGCAGCTCCACACGAAGGCGATCCTCCGGCTCAAGGCACACCTCGCCTCGGTCGGCGCCCACGCTGCCCTTTAGCGCTCGGAGCCGCTAACGCGGCTCGCCGGCAGGGATACGATGCGGGCCGAAGCGACCGAGGAGGACACGTCGAGCATGCCTGCCACCGAGCCCACGAAGATCCGCAACATCGCAGTCGCCGGCCACCGTGGGGTCGGGAAGACCTCGCTCGTCGAGGCGCTGCTCTTCCAGGCGGAGAACACGAACCGGCTCGGCAGCGTGGAGCAGGGGACGACCGTCTCGGACTGGGACGAGCACGAGCAGCGACGGCAGATGTCCCTCTCCGGCTCGCTCTGCCACCTCCAGTGGAAGGACCGCAAGATCAACCTCGTCGACACGCCGGGCGACGCGGGCTTTCAGGCCGACACGTACGCGGCCCTGCGGGTCGTCGAGGGAGTCGTCGTCGTCCTGAGCGGCGTCATGGGGGTCGAGGTCAACACCTCGCGCGTCTGGGCGCGCGCCGAGCAGCAGGAGCTCTCGCGCGTCCTGGTCGTCAACATGCTCGACCGCGAGCGCGCCGACTTCTTCCGCGTCCTCGAGGCCGCGCGGCAGCAGCTCTCGGATCGCTGCGTCGCGATCGAGCTCCCGATCGGCAGCGAGCACGAGCTGACCGGAATCGTCGACCTCCTCCACCTGTGCGCGTACATGGACCCGGCGGGCGGGCGCGAGGGCGGCCCGCAGCCGATTCCCGACTCGATGGCCGAGCTCGTGGCGGAGCACCGCGAGAAGCTCCTCGACGCGGTCGTCGAGACGGACGAGGACCTCATGGCCCGCTACCTCGAAGGGGAGGAGCTGGACACCGAGGCGGTCGCGGCGGCGCTGAAGCAGGCCGTCACGCGCGACGAGCTGTACCCGGTCGCGTGCGGCGTCGCCTCGAAGAACCTCGGCACGACCGCTCTGCTCGACCTGCTCGTGGAGGGCGTCCCGTCGCCGGCGAAGAAGGGGACGACGATCGAGTTCGGCGACGCGAAGCAGGCCGTCTTCATCTTCAAGACGATCGCCGACCCGTTCACCGGCCGGATCAGCTGCTTCCGCGTCCTCGCCGGGCCCGTCTCGGGCGACACGACGCTCGTCGACCCGCGCACGCACGCCAAGGAGCGGCTGGGCCAGGTCCTCCTCCTGCAGGGCAAGGACTCCGAGACGGTCGAGGCGCTCGGAGTCGGCGACCTCGGCGCGGTGGCGAAGCTCAAGGACGTCGTCACCGGCGACGTGCTCGTCGACCACGAGGTCGCGGTCGAGCCGCCGCACATCGACTTCCCCGAGCCGGTGATGAGCTTTGCCATCACGCCCAAGGCGAAGGGCGACGAGGAGAAGATGGCGACCGGCCTCCGCCGCCTGAGCGAGGAGGACCCGACCCTGATCATGCGCCGCGACCCGCAGACGGGCGAGCAGCTCCTCTCCGGCCTGTCGCAGATGCAGGTCGAGGTGGCGGTCGACCGGCTCAACACGCGCTTCCACGTCGAGGTCGAGCTCCACCCGCCGCGCGTGCCCTACAAGGAGACGATCCGCAAGGAGGCGCGCGCGCGGCACCGCTACAAGAAGCAGACCGGCGGGCGCGGCCAGTTCGGCGACTGCGCGATCGTGCTCGAGCCGCTGCCGGCGGAGGACGGCGAGCTGGGCTACGAGTTCGTCGACAAGATCGTCGGCGGGGTGATCTCGCAGAGCTACCGCCCCGCCGTGGACAAGGGCGTGCGTGAGGCAATGGAGCACGGCGAGCTCGCGGGCGCGCCGATCCAGGGCGTGCGCGTCCTGCTCGTCGACGGGATGGAGCACAACGTCGACTCCTCGGAGATGGCGTTCAAGATCGCCGGCTCGATGGCCTTCAAGGAGGCCTACCAGAACGCGGATCCCGTCCTGCTCGAGCCGATCATGCAAGTCGAGGTGACGGTGCCGGACGACACGGTGGGCGCCGTCAACGGCGACCTCAACTCGCGGCGCGGCCGGCTGCAGGGGATGGAGCCCGCGGGCGGCATGACGACGATCCAGGCCGAGGTGCCGATGGCCGAGATCCTCACCTACTCGCAGGCGCTGACCTCGATGACCGGCGGCCGCGGCGACTACTCGATGCACTTCCTCCGCTACGAGGAAGTGCCGACGCACGTCGCGCAGAAGATCATCGAGCAGACGAAGCGCGAGCGCGAAGAGGCGAAGGTGTAGCGTCCGGCTCTTGGCGGACGACGAGGAGACACAGGCGAAGCCCGATCACGAGCCTCCGCCCGGAGCGGAGACGACCGCGAGCTGGACGGGCGGCGCACAGCCGCTGGAGTACACGGCGACGGCGAAGTGGCACGTCCTGCGCAAGAAGGAGAAGCCCTCCGCGGAGATGTTCGCCGTCTCCTACGTCGCTCGCGAGGGCGACGGGACGCGGCCGGTCGCGTTCGTCTTCAACGGCGGCCCGGGCGCCTCGTCGGCGTACCTGCACATGGGCGCGGTCGGGCCGCAGCGCGTCGCCTTTCCGGCCGCCGGGACGCTGCCCACGTTGCCGCCGAAGCTCGTCCAGAACGAGTCCTCGTGGCTCGCGTTCGCCGACCTCGTCTTCGTCGACCCGGTCGGCACCGGCTTCAGCCGCATCATCGAGCCCGACAAGGGCGGCGAGAAGGAGGAGAAGCCGAAGGGCGAGGGGAAGCCGGGCTCCGACGAGAAGCCGGATCCGGACGAGTACTTCGGCCAGAAGCGCGACCTCGAGTCGCTCTGCGAGTTCATGGCGCGCTGGCTCTCCGAAAACGACCGCTGGGGCTCGCCCGTATTCATCGCCGGCGAGAGCTACGGCGGCTATCGCGTCGGGCGGCTCGTGCGGATGCTCCAGGAGGAGACCGGCATCGGCCTCAACGGGGCGATCCTGATCTCGCCGGCGCTCGAGCTGACCGATTTCGCCGCCAGCGACTACAACGTGACGGGGTGGGTCGACCTGCTGCCGACGATGGCCGCCGGCGCCGCCTTCCACGGGCGGTCGCGTGCCTTCCCGGCGGGGGCGCCCCTCGACGAGGTGCTGGCCGGAGCCGAGGAGTTCGCGAGCGGCGACTACGCCGCCTTCCTCATCCGGGGCGCCTCACTCGGTGTGCCGGAGCGCGAGCGCGTGCTCGCGCGGCTTGCCGACCTGGTCGGCCTCCCGCCCGAGCTCGTCACGCGTGCCGAGGGCCGTGTCTCGCCGGTCGTCTACGCGCGCGAGCTGCTCCGCGACGAGCGGAAGGTCGCCGGCTTCTACGACGTCACGATCACCGCGACCGATCCGTTCCCCGACCGGCCCGAGCACGACGCGCCCGATCCCACGCTCGCGGGCATCTCGCCCGCGTACACCGCGGCGATCAACCGGCAGCTCCGGTCCGAGATCGGCGTCCGCACAGACCGCGAGTACCGCCTGCTCAGCTTCGAGGTGAACGAGGCGTGGAAGGAGGACACGAAGCGGCACTTCTTCTCGCCGCCGGAGGGCGCGACCGATTCCTTCCGCTACGGGATGGCGCTTAACCCGCACATGCGAGCCTTCCTCTCGCACGGCCGCTACGACATGGCGACGCCGTACTACGCGAGCAACCGGCTCCGGAACCTGATGCGCTTCGACCCGGACACGGCGGGGCGGCTGACCGTCCGCCACTTCGAAGGCGGGCACATGTTCTACGCCTGGGAGGCGAGCCGCCACGCCTTCACGGCCGCGATCGCGGAGTTCTTCGCGGGCGCTCTGGCGGGCTGACGCAGGCGCCGGCCCGCCGCGCGCGCTCTAGGTTGGGGCGATGACCATCGTCTACCCGGGGCCTGAAGGCTCACATTCGGATGCCGCCGCGGCAGCGATGTTTCCGGATGCCGAGCGCGCGCCGGTGAGCAGTTTCCGAGGGGTTGCCGAAGCGGTCGCGAGCGCGATCGCCACACACGGGGTACTGCCGATCGAGAGCTCGCTTGCCGGAGCGGTGCCGGAGACTCATGACCTGCTGAACGAATACCCGCTCTCGATCGTCGCCGAGACGGTGCTGCCGATCACCCACGCGCTCCTCGCTCCGCGACACCTCCCGCTGGCCGAGATCCGTCTTGTTCGGTCGCACCCCAGCGCCCTCGACCAATGTCGCCGGTTCCTCCACCGCCTCCCACACGCTCGGATCATCTCGACCGCGACGACCGCGGACGCCGCGCGCGAGACGGCAGAGGGCGGCGATCCGCATGCGGCAGCGATTGCAAGCACCGAAGCCGCTTCCCGGTACGGGCTCGTGTCGCTCGCCGACAACGTCGGCGACGCTCCGGCATTTACCCGCTTCGTCGCGATCGCGCCGTACACCCGGCTCGACGCCGACCGCGAGCGCGCGCGGACGGCGTTCACGTTCGTGGCCGACCACCGGCCAGGAGCCCTGCACGCCGCGATCGAGCCGTTCGCTCTCGGCGGTTTGGATCTGGTCCGTCTGGTCTCCCGGCCACTGCCATCTACGCCGTGGAGCTACCGCTTCGACGCCGTAGTCGCAGGCCATCCACTCGATCCGACCGTTCGACGCGCGTTCGGGGAACTGCGCCAGGCGACGCGCTCCTACCGGATCGTCGGCGTCTACGAGAGCGCTGACGAACTGCCGTGAAAAGGGCGCGGAAGGCGGCGCACGCCATCGACGCACGCCGCTCCGGCCCGGCGCTTACGCCTGCTGCTGAGGCTGGCCTTCGCCGCGGTCGCGCAGGTGCTCGAGCACGTCCGCGACATCGGCAAGCTGTTGCTCGAGATCGCGCTGGAATGACTCCAGGCGTTCGATCATCTCTGGCCGGCTCGGGAAGCCTCCGCGGAAGAACATGCGCGGGCCACCTCTCCAGCCATGGTGATGTCTGTGGGTCACTTGCATTCACCTCCTCTCGTCGTAGCGTTCGAGAAAGCGGGCGGTGCGCTCCTGCGAGCGCTGCAGCGCCTCGACCCACTGGTCGAGCAGCCGCTCGCCCGCGGGCGTGATGGCGTAGCGGCGCTTCGCCGGGCCGGAGGAGGACGCGTCCCATTCCGACGAGACGAGCCCCTCCTCCTCGAGCGCGCGCAGGAGCCGGTAGAGGTTCCCCATCTCGATGCGCGCCTCGCCGGTCAGCTCCGGCAGCCGCTCGAGCAGGTCGTAGCCGTGCGCCGGGCGCTCGCGCAGGAGGAGCAGGAGCGCGGGCTCGGCGAACCGCTCGACCCGCGCGAGCACGCGCCAGCGGCCGTGGTGGTGGCGGCGCGACCGAGGGCCTCTCATTCCGCCTCTACATGTAAAAGACACATGTAAGACACACTACCCGCTGTGGAAAAGTCTGGGCAAGCCTGGCTACACTCGGCGGCGGATGAGGGTTACGAACGTCGCGACGACGCCGAGCTGCGCAGTGTGCGAGCGGACGCTCCTGATGGGCGAGCGTGCCGTGCGCTTTGCCCCCGACGAGGGGGCCGGGCTGGTGGACGTGTGCCCGCTCTGCCAGGAGACGGCCGTCGAGGCCGGCTGGATCAGGGAAGGGGCGCCGACGTCGCCGACCGTGGACGGCGGGCGTCGCCGCCGGCGGAAGCGCAACATCGTCGAGATCCTCGGCCTTACCCGGGCCACGGAGGAGGAGGCGCTCGCGCACCAGGAGCCCATCCTGCGCCGGCTCTCGGAGGGCGAGGTCGCGCTCGTCGAGGCCGCCGATCTCTTCAACGGCAGCGCCTACCGGCGCACCGTCGGCGGCATCGCGAAGAGCCTCGGCCAGCCGCAGGCGAGCATCGTGCCGCTCTCCGGCACCTCGGGCGAGCTCGCAGTGACCGTCGCCTGGGAGCTCTCGTGGTACCAGTACCGGGTCAGTCCCGACTCGGCGCAGCCGGTCCGGCTCGAGCGTCGCGGGCACGAGCTCGAGGAGCTCGACCAGGGCTTCAAGGACTGGAACGCGGACGTCGAGGACGAGGGGCGTCTCGTCCCCGCGATCGCCCGGATCTAGCTGCTACCCGGAAACTCGCCCAGCGTGAGGTGCACGGTCGCGTGCTTCCCGCTCTGCGTCACGATCTCGAGGCGGACGGTCGTTCCCGGCTTGATCTCGGAGACGACGCTCGTCAGGTCGTCGACCGTCGGGGTCGCGTGCCCGTTCACCGACGTGATGACGTCGCCCGGCTTCAGCCCGGCCTTTGCGGCGGGGCCTCCGGCGGTGATGCTCTGGATGTAGACGCCCGAGCCGCTCGTGTCGCCGATCTGGACGCCGAGGTAGGCGCGGTGCGAGTTGACGACGTGACCGTTCTTGATGATCTGGGCCACGATGTCCTTGACGAGGTTGCTCGGGATGGCGAAGCCGATCCCGGGCGCGGAGCCGCCGAGCTCGGGGTCGGTCGCCGCGAGGGTCGGGATGCCGATCACGCGGCCCTCGAGGTCGGAGAGGGCGCCGCCCGAGTTCCCGGGATTGATCGCGGCGCTCGTCTGGATCATGAGCGGCAGCGCCACCCCGTTTCCCTCTGAGACGCCCTGCCGGAAGGCGCTGACGATCCCCTCGGTGACGCTCGAGCGCAGGCCCAACGGGTTGCCGATGGCGATGCCGACGTCCCCGACCTCGAGCGCGCTCGAGTCGGCGAACGCGGCCGGTGCGAGATGCCCTCCGGAGACGTGGACGACGGCCAGGTCGTCGGGTGCGAACCGGCCGACGAGCGAGGCGCCGTACGAGTGCGCTCCGGCCGTGACCGTGAGTGGGCCGCTGCCGTTGCCGACGACGTGGTTGTTCGTGACGACGTCGCCGTTCGAGTCGAAGACGACGCCGGAGCCGAGCCCCTGCGGGGTCTGGATCTGGACGACCGACGGCGACAGCCGGCGCACGACGGCCGTGATCGCGCTCTGGAACGCGAGCGCCGCCGCTGCCGGACGGAGCTGCGCATGGCTCGTGGTCACCGTCCGCGTCGACGAGCCGCCGCCGCCGAGCGAGACGGCCGCCACCACGACCCCGGCGACGGCGGCGCCGGCGAGTGGCGCGAGCCACCAGAGGTGCCGGCGCAGCATGCGCCCCTTATACCGGGGCCGGCGGGTGGCGCAGGCCGACTTCCGTCCTACAATCCGTCGGCGATGATCTTTTGCGTCATTCCCCGCGAGCTCGCCGACGAGCTCTACGACAAGATGGTCGACTACTACAAGGACAACCCGAACGTGACCGTCATCGTCGACCGCCGCGAGGGCAAGGACCGCCGCAAGGAGGGCGAAGAGCGCCTGGAGGCGAAGGAACAGCGGACAGTGCGCGACCGCCGCCGGGCCCACCCGGGGAAGTACCCCGACACCGACGCCCCCGAATAGCGTTCCTCGAGAGAGTCGGCTCCGCGGCGCGCCGGGCGGTAGCGGACGCTAGTCTCGGCTCATGGCGACGACGACGGCGCAGAACTTCAAGAACCTGATCGGCGGCGAGTGGGTGGACGCCGCCTCCGGCGAGACCTTCGAGAGCACGAGCCCGGCCACCGGCGAGACGATCGGGATCTTCCCGCGCTCCGGCGTCGAGGACGTCGACCGCGCGGTCGCGGTCGCGAAGGAGGCGTTCGCCGACTGGCGGCTCGTGCCCGCGCCGAAGCGCGGCGAGATCCTCTTCCGGCTCGCGCGCCTCCTCGAGCAGGAGAAGCAGGCGCTCACCGACCTGATGACGCGCGAGATGGGAAAGGTGAAGGCCGAGGCGGGCGGCGACGTCCAGGAGGCGATCGACATCACGTACTACATGGCCGGCGAGGGAAGGCGCCTCTTCGGCCACACGACGCCCTCCGAGCTCCGCGACAAGTGGAACATGAGCATCCGGCAGCCGATCGGCGTCGTCGGCGCGATCACGCCGTGGAACTTCCCCGTCGCGATCCCGTCCTGGAAGCTGATCCCGGCCCTCGTCTGCGGCAACACGGTCGTGCTCAAGCCGGCGACGGACACGCCCGCGCTCGCCGAGCGCTTCGTCGAGCTGCTCGCCGAGTCGGGGATCCCGAGCGGCGTCGTCAACATCGTCCACGGCGGCGGCAGCACGGTCGGCGAGCGGATGGTGCGCCACCCCGACGTCCGCGTGATCACGCTCACCGGCTCGCGCGAGACCGGCGTCGAGGTGCTCAAGGCGGCGGCGGAGACGCTCACGCATGTCCATCTGGAGCTCGGCGGCAAGAATGCGATCGTCGTGCTCGACGACGCGAACCTCGAGCTCGCGGTCGACGGGATCCTCTGGTCGGCGTTCGGCACCTCGGGCCAGCGCTGCACCGCCGCGTCGCGCGTGATCGTCCAGCGGGGCGCCTACGACGAGCTCCAGAAGCGGCTCGTCGAGCGCGTCGAGAAGCTGCGGCTCGGGCCCGGGCTGGGAGGACGACACCGACATCGGCCCCGTCATCAACAAGACCGCGCTCGAGAAGATCCACTCCTACACCGAGATCGGCAAGGACGAGGGCGCGAAGCTCCTCACCGGCGGCGAGGTCGCGAGCGACGGCGACCTCGGCAAGGGCTTCTTCTACCGGCCGACCGTGTTCGCGGACGTCGACCCGCAGATGCGGATCGCGCAGGAGGAGATCTTCGGCCCGACCACCGCGCTCATCCCGGTGGCGGACCTCGACGAGGCGATCCGGGTCTCGAACGGGATCAAGTACGGCCTCTCATCCTCGATCTTCACGCAGGACGTGAACGCCGCCTTCCGCGCGATGCGCGACCTCGAGGCGGGCATCACGTACATCAACGCCGGCACGATCGGCGCCGAGGTGCATCTCCCGTTCGGCGGCACGAAGGACACGGGTAACGGCCACCGAGAGGCGGGCCAGGCCGCGCTCGATGTGTTCACGGAGTGGAAGTCGATCTACGTCGACTACTCCGGCCGAGCTCCAGCGCGCCCAGATCGACACCGAGCAGTAGTGAAGTACCGGCAGCTCGGCGACAGCGACCTCCAGGGTCTCGGAGATCTGCCTCGGGACGTGGACGACGTTCGGCGGCAGCCTCGCCGACGATGCCGCGCACGAGCTCGTCGATGTCGCGTTCGAGCTCGGCATCAACTTCTTCGACACGGCGAACGTCTACAGCGAGGGCCGCTCGGAGGAAGTGCTCGGCCAGGCGCTCGCGAGCCGGCCGCGCGACTCGTACATCGTCGCGACGAAGGTCTTCGGCACGGCGCCCGACGGCGGCCGCGGCCTGTCGCGCGAGCAGATCCTCAAGCAGATCGACGCGCTCGCTCGACCGGCTCGGGATGGACTTCGTCGACCTCTACCAGTGCCACTCGTGCGACGACGACGTTCCGCTCGAGGAGCAGCTCGGCGCGCTCACCGAGGTCGTCGACGCCGGCAAGGCGCGGTACATCGGCGTCTCGAACTGGAGCGGCGAGCAGATCCGGCGCGCCGTCGATCTCGCGCGCGAGCACGGCTTCGCGAAGATCGTCTCCTCGCAGCCCGAGTACTCGCTGCTCGAAGCGCGAGCCGGAGAAGGACGTGATCCCGGCGTCGCGCGAGAACGGCGTCTCGCAGATCGTGTACTCGCCGCTCGCACAGGGTGTGCTGACCGGGAAGTACCGCGCCGGGCGAGAGGCCGGCGGAGGGGACGCGCGCCGCGGAGCGACTCGCAGTGATGTCGGAGTACCTAGCGACGACGTCCTCGAGCGCGTCCAACGGCTGCGGCCGATCGCGGACGGGCTCGGCCTCTCGATGGCGCAGCTCGCGCTCGCGTGGATCCTCCGGGAGCCGAACGTCGCGGCCGCGATCATCGGCGCCTCGAAGCCCGAGCAGCTGCGCGACAACGCGGGCGCGTCCGGCGTCACGCTCGACGACGCGACGCTGCAGCGCGATCGACGACGCGCTCGGCTCGAGCTAGCCGCGGAGACACGGGGGCCGCTCGCGCAGCCCCACGTCGATCTCGTTGTCCGATCCCGTCTAGCTCTTCGGGATCTCCAGCCGTGCGATGTACGTGTTCTCGTCGTTCGCCTTCACTCCGGGTTGCCTCCGACCCCCGTGCAGAGCGCCGGCGGGATTGCCCGGCGTCCCCGTGCCGGGGCAGAGGAACAGATCGGGGTCGCGGGTGTCCGACCAGATCGGTAGGGCGTCGTCGACGCGTCGAGCCCGGTGTAGTCGCCGAAGAACTGGCCCGCTGAACTGCGTCGGCGGCGGCATCGACGACGTCGTGACGCGCGTCTGCGCCGAACTTGGCGAGGTCCTTGTTCCCGAGACAGGCTGAAGTCCGACGAGCCGGTGGTCTCGTCGTTGCCGTACTGGCGGTCGTAGTAGTCGACCGCGAGCTGCCGTCGTCGTTGAAGGCCGCCCACTGCCAGAACTGGTCCGTCTGTCGCCTGGCGGCGGATCCGGGTTGACGGTCTCTCGTCCCGCGGATCGGCTGCCGTGCCCCGGTGAACGTCGCGCCGCCGTCGTTCGAGACGCTGATCAGGATCTCGTTGTTGCACGCACCCGGCGGTCTTGACGCCGGTGTAGAGGTTGAGTCCCGTGTCGGGGCTGAAGCCGGCCGGGGCGCAGCCGTTCGACTCCTTCGAGTCCTTGTTGATGTACGAGCCGAACGTCACGACGACCTGGTCGGGTTCTTCGGGTTGACGGCCCCGACGGGTAGTTCGTCGCCCGGAAGACCGAGTTCGTCGACGGCGCCCTTCTCCGGCACGCAGGCGCGGCCCGGGTCCGCGCCGTGCCCTGGTACGTGTCGCAGTCGGGCAGGTCGTAGTAGTCGCTGACCTTGACCGGAGCGCAGAACGTGCTGCCGCCGTCGGTCGACTTGGCGAGCAGCACCTGGTTGCGGTTGTCGCTGTCGCCGGTCGACCGCGTTGTTGAAGTTGCTGTAGGCGACGTAGAGGCGCCGTCGGGCCCGGTGAACGGGTTCGAGAACTGGTTCTCGTTGCAGTTGCCCTGCGGCGTCGCCAGCGCCGAACGTGTTCGCGCAGAGCGCGCTGTCGCTGCTCACGAGCACGGGCGGCGAGAACGTCTCGCCGTAGTCGCTCGAGTGGGCCTCGTAGATGTACGCCGTGCCGTCGGCTGCGAACTCGTCCACGTCACGTAGATCGCGGTCCTGGAACGGGCTGCCGACGTGGTCGTCGACCGTCATCAGCTGCTTGTCCAGGAGCACGGCGCCGCGCCGGCGGTGTCGTTGTCCTCGACGACCGGACGGCCGGGGAAGTTCCACGACGCGCCGTTGTTGCCGGTCGAGCGGAAGACGAAGAACGCGCTCGACTGGTCGGGGTTCGGCGAGACGCCGCTGCCGCGGTTGAACACCTGGCAGCTGAGGTACGCGTTGCCCTTGCGTGTCCCAGGCGACCGAGGTGTCGCCGCCGGCCTGCCAGTACTGGCGCGCGGCGCCGCACGGCGTGCCGTGCGTGAACGACATCGGCACCGTCGTGTCGTTCCAGTTGCTGCCGCCGTCGAGCAGTACGCGCCGTAGCAGTTGCCGTCACCGCGGCGGTAGTCGTTCTGGCTGGCGACCATGTGGTTCGGGTTCGTTCGGGTCGATCGCGATCGAGGTCCTCGTTCTGCGCCTGGCCGCGACCCGGCGAGATCGGGTCGGAGACGTTCAGGCAGTTCTGGTTGACCTTGACGTTGTTGCCGAGGTTCTCGGCGCAGCCGCTCTTGCCCGTGACGGCGAGTAGTTCGGCCTCGCCGTCGGCCCGCCGCCGGTACCCGCGGCGCGGCGAGTAGTTGTCGGGCGGGCATCGTTGTCGGCCTCGTCGGCCTCGTCCCCGCCGGTCGGCGCTGTTCGCCGCACTCGGTACGTCGCTCGAGGCTTCGCGCTGCTCGGCGCCGCCCACGAGCGACATGCGCGAGCGCTCCCGAGATCGAGCCTCTTCTGAATCGGGTTCAGGCTGTGCGTAGCGAGATCCCTGCGCCTGGCCGGCCGGCGATGCGGCCCCGGCGATCGACGGCAGACCGACGGCGATGCCGCGAGCACTGCGTCGCAGCGAGCGTCTGCTTCATTACTCCTCCTCCCATTCCGCTGTAGGAGCCGCGGGATGCGCTGCACATACGACTACGCTCGGTGCGCTGTGAACCGGAAGCTCGTCGTCTTCGTGCCGCCCGAGGCACTCGACGCGGTGCGCGAGGCGCTGTTCGCCGCCGGCGCCGGGCGGATCGGCGACTACGAGCGCTGCTCCTGGTACACCGAGGGCACGGGCACGTTCCTCGGCGGCGCGGGCACGTCCCGGCGGTCGGGCGAGCGCGGGACGGAGGAGCGCGTCGCCGAGCTGCGGCTCGAGACGGTCTTCCCGGCGGAGCGCGCAGGACGACGTCGTCGCGGCGCTGCGCGCGCGCATCCGTACGAGGAGCCGGCCTTCGACGTCTACGAGCTCGTCGGGTGAAGGCGCGCCTCTTCACCGACGGCGGCGCGCGCGGCAATCCCGGCCCGGCCGCATTCGCCTACGTGCTCGAGGCCGAGGACGGGACGGTGCTCGCGGCGCACGGCGAGGCGATCGGCGTCGCGACGAACAACGTCGCCGAGTACCGCGGCGCTCGTCGCCGGGCTCGCGAAGGCGGTCGAGCTGGACGTGCCGCGAGGTCGAGGTCGTCTCCGACTCCGAGCTGCTCGTCAAGCAGATGCGCGGCGAGTACCGCGTCAAGAACGAGGCGCTCCGCGAGCTCTCGCTCGAGGCGGCGCGGCTCGCGCGCGCGGTCGGCAAGGTCGAGTACCGGCCGTGCGGCGCGAGCAGAACGAGCTCGCCGACCGGCTCGTGAACGAAGCGCTGGACGCAGCCGAGCTCGGCTAGACTCCGCGCCCACGCGGATGTAGCTCAGTTGGCTAGAGCGTCTGCTTGCCATGCAGAAGGTCGTGGGTTCGAGTCCCATCATCCGCTCTATGACCCGCTGGAAACGGCGGGTTTCTTTCGCGTTCCGTCCGCCCGACCCGCGAAGCTGCATGACGTGCCAACGAACTTCCTGCTCGCTTCGGCCGCAGCCATTTCCGCTCCTGGCGCTGGCCGCATTGGGGCGCGGCCAGACGGGCTAGCTATCACCTCGTATCCTTAACGCAAGAGGACACACGTCTCGCAAAGTGGAAAGGAGCACGTAGCTATGGACTCACCGCCGGCTATGGACTCAATCCCCGTTTTGTCCCCTGAGCAGCACGTAGTGCACAGGGGGCGTCGCGCCACCTTTCTGAGCATGAGGAGAGGCGAGGCGATCATCCGCTACTGGGGAGACAGCCACGCCGTCGCCGTCTCGCCCGCTGACCTCTCACTTCCTAGGGCGAAGCTCAGGCGTCCACTCCTCGCAGCGTAGGACGAGCCAACGACGCGAGAGTTGCCTCGCAGGAGTCCGTTCGTGGCCGGCAGGTCGGCGGCGTTCGACCCGCTCCTCTAGGCCGGCGCGTGGCCGAACAGGCGCCGATAGAGCGCTTCCCAGTCCCGCGCGATGCCTCGTCGCGCGGCGCGAAGCGTGAGTCGTCCCTCGCACACCGCAGCCTTCGCGCGGTTTTCGAGGGCGTCCTTCGCGTGGTAGTTCGCGGGGCCGCTGCCGGGCTCGGGGAAGAGGTTCGCGATCGCGTTGGAGCCGCCGAGCTCGAGCGGGACGATGTGGTCGATCTCGATCGTCGTAGCCGTACGGCCCCGGCGCATCCCGTACTCGCGCTCGACCCGGAACTTCTCCGCATCCGGCACGTTCCGGATCGCGCTCGTGCGGAAGCTCGGCGCGCAGATCACGCCCTTCGTGAGGTGCGAGTAGTAGGCGGCCGGGCGAGCAGCGCCGGTCGGGCCGCGCCGAGCGCAGCAGCCGCTCGTTCGTCCGGTGACCGAGAAGGACGGTGCGGCCGGTGTTGAAGCCGCCGGAGCCGCTGCGGGAGCCGCTCCCGTCGAGCCACTGCGCTTGACGCCGCCGTGGTGCGAGCACGTTCCGGAGTGGTGCTTCGAGTAGCTGTACGTCCCGTCCCGGCAGAGCGCCGTTGCTCCGGGCGGTGCCCCCGCGGCCGCAGCGGAGACGCCCATGGTGAGGGCGAGAACGACTACGAGTGCGAAGCGCATGAGACACGTCTACCGGAGACATGTCCCTAAAGGCAAGTGGCTGGGGCCGGCGTCGATCGCCGGCCCCGAAGCGCTTCGCGTGTCGTTACCTTCCGCCCGGCGGGTTGCCCTTGCCGACGAGCGTGCCGTTGACGTCGATATTGTCGAGCACGGCGAGGCCGAAGTTGTCCGGGCCGGTGTCCTGGCCTTCGTCGAAGACGATGAAGACGGACTTGACCTTCAGCGCCGAGATGTCGTCAGCGCGCCGGTCGAGCGAAGGCCATCAGCGTGCCCGGCGGAGCGCCCCAGCGGAGCCGGAGCCAGCCGTTGCCGGCGGTCTGCGACGGGGGCGGCGAGTTGCAGCCGATGAAGAACGACGTGCCGTCCTCGGTGTCGATGTCGAAGCGCGGCGCGCCGGCGCCGCAGTGCGAGCCGCGCGGATCGGCGGTGCTCGCGGGCTTCCGCAGGTCGTAGCCGAGTTCGGTGAGCGTCGTCGCCCTTGACGCCCTTCAGTTCGGCGACGCCGGCGGCGTAATTCGCGGTCGGGCCGGTCTTCGCGAGCAGAAGGCCCTGGTTATGCTGGTCGCGCCTGTCGCCGGTCGGGCAGGCCGGATCGGTGTAGGTCGTGTCGGGCTTCTTCCCCCCGTTCGTCGAGACGCCGGCGTTCGTCGGGCAACCGATGCCCGGCGATCCAGCCGGCCTGGGCGAGATGCGTCTTCGCCGGGTCGTAACGCGGGCGTGCGCCTGGGTGAAGCGCGATGCGGCCCACGCAATGTCGCGGCCGTCGCGGAGAACACGACGAGTGCGAGCAGAACCAGAGCTGTGCGGAATTGTAACTGCATGTCTCCTTCCTCGTCCTCGGTGGTTTGCACATGGTCCGAGAAGTTCGGTAACCCCGACGCTGAAGCTAAACGGTCGTGAGAATCGTTACCGAACAGGTGCGAGGACGGTTGCCATGAACGGCATCCCGGCGGTCTTCGTCGTGAAGGTCGCGTAGAAGACGTGGATCCGGCCGCGTCCGTCGAACCGCTCGACGACCGCCCGGCCCGAGGCGAAGCCCGCTGCGAGCGCTTCTTCGAGCGCTTCTGCGCCCGCGATCGTGTGGCCGCCGACCTGCTGGCCGAGGAGCGCGTCGAGCGTCGTCCCGAGGATCTCGCAGGCCGCGGCGTTGGCCGCGATGTAGCGACGGTTCTCGTCCCAGACGAGGAAGCCGACGCTCGCGGAGACGAGCGCCTCGGAGATCAGCTCGGCCTGGATCTCGGGCGGGCGAGCGACGGCGACGTCGTCATGCGCGGAATGTCGTCCCGCGAGGCCGCGGCTCAATCGCTTTCAAGGAGGACTTCGTGTGGAAGTACGCCTCGTAGATCTGCTTCGCGGCCGGCGCGGCGGCCTCGGCGCCGAAGCCGCCGTGCTCGATCATCACGACGACGACGAGCTTCGGGTGGTCGTACGGCGCCCACGACGCGTACCAGGAGTGGTCGTCGCGCGGCGGCGCCTGCGCGGTGCCCGTCTTGCCGGCGACCGTCGAGCGTGAAGCCGCGCGAAGACCGAGCCCGACGTGCCGGACGGACTGTTCGCGGCCTCGAACAGCCCCTGCTTGATCGCCCACGTCGAGGGCGAGAGCTGCAGCTTCCGCACCGGCTTGAAGCGCAGCGCTGTGCCGCACGCCGTCCCGGATCACCGCCTCGGCGACGTGCGGGCGGACGACGGTGCCGCCGTTGATGAGCGCCGAGTACGCGACCGCGAGCTGGAGCGGGCTGACCTGGAGCGCGCCCTGGCCGATCGCGAGGTTGATCGTCTGGCCCTCGTGCACGGGTGCCGGTGAGCCGCTCGAAGTACGCGTTCGGCGCACGGCAGATAGCCGGCCGTCGCGCCGGTGAGGTCGATCGGCGGCGTCGTCCCGAGCCCGAGCATGCGCGCCCACTGCTGGATCAGCGTCGCCTTCTCGCCGGGTCGGCGCGCCAGATCCGGTCGCCGAGCCGGTAGAACCACGTGTCGCACGACTCGCTCGAGCGCGGTCGGCAGCGTCATCGTCGCGTACGACGCCCGCCTCGACGTTGTAGAAGATGTGGCTGCCGAGGACGAACGAGCCGGAGCAGAGCTGCGGCGTGTACGGCGTGATGATCCCGGCCGGCGAGCGCGGCCTCGGCGATGATCGGCTTGAACGTCGAGCCCGTCGGATAGACGCCGGCGATCGCGCGGTTGAGCGTCGGCGTGCGCGTCGTGTCGTGTGTAGAGGCGCGCGATGTAGTGCGGGTCGTCGCCGCGAGCACCTGGTTGAACGTCGGGTAGCTCGCGATCGCGTAGATCGCGCCCGTCCACGGGTTGATCGCGACCGCCGAGCCGCCGGTCGGGATGGTGGCCGATCGCGTGCGCGAGTCGGCCATGCCGTCCGCGACGGCCTTCTCGGCGGCCCGCTGCAGCCGCGCGTCGATCGTCAGCTGCAGCGTCGGCAGCTGCTTTGCCTTCGGCACCTCGAGCGGGCCGGCGATGCGGCCGAGCGAGTCGACGCGGACGTGCGCGCTGGACGAAGCCCGCGTTGAGGACCGAGTCGTAGGTCGCCTCGACGCCGGTCTGGCCGACGATCTGGCCCGACTTCGCGTTCCCGTACGCGTGCGAGCCGAGCTCCTGCTGGCTGATCTCGCCGAGCAGGCCGAGGAACTCGCTGCCGAAGCGCGCCCTGCGGATAGCTCGCGCGCGGCGTCGCGCCGTCGACCTTGAAGCCCGGGACCGTGCGCCGCGCTCCTGGAGGAAGATCGTCAGCGCGCGCGTCGGGTTCGCGAGGACGACGGCCGGTGCGAACGGGCGAGCGGACGACCGTGCGCTGATGCGCGACGACGAGCGTCCGCACGGGCGTCCCCGCGAACTTCGCGAAGCGCGCGAGCGCCTTCAGGCCGCTCGGCGCTCGGGTGCCAGACGCCGTGCGCGTCGGGCGTGCCGAGCGAGGCGGCGTCGGCGTCGATCACGACGTGGCCGGTCGTGCCCGCGATCAGCCGGCCGCGGGCGTCGACGATCGCGCCGCGCGGCCCGATCAGGTCGACGGTGCGGTACGCCTGCTGGTGCGCCTGCGGCGAGTACTCCTTCCCGTGCAGCACCTGGATCGACCAGGCGCGCAGAGCAGGAGCAGCGCGAAGCCGGCGGCGACGACGACGCGCGAGGCCGCCGACGCGGACGTAGAAGCCGGGGCTGCGGAAGTACGGCGCGTCGGCGCGCGAGTACGGCTGCAGGCGGCGATGCGGGAGTCGGCGGCGGCCGGCTCGGACGCTGCAGGGCCACCCGCGAGCGGCTATTCGTCCGCGATCTCGTCCGCGAGCAGCGCGAGCGCGAAGCGAGCGCCAGGCGAGCTCCGGGTCGGCGCGGAGCGCCTCGACCGCGCCCGCGACGGCCGGCAGATCGTCGGCCGGGCAGGCGCGTCGAGCGCCGCGGCGAGCGCCGCCCGGCGCTCGGGCGTGTCGAGCTCGGCCGCGAGCCGTTCCGCGGCGACCGAGCCGAGGTCGAGCTCGCGGTGCGGGTCGCCGCCGGCGGCGAGCACGAACATCGCGCGGCGCCGCGCCGCGTTGAGCTCCGCCTCGGGGATCGCGATCTCGTCCCGCACGAGCCAGCAGAGCACCACGAGGAGCTCGCTCGAGCGCGGGTCGAGGCCCGACTCTCGAGCTGCTCGAGCCTAGCCCGGGTCGCGGCAGTCACCCGTCTCGCCTTCGCAGCAGCCGCCACTTGAACCGGCACGTCGGGCATTGCCACGTGCCGTGTCGCCACTCCATCGCGGCGCTGCAGCGCGGGCACGTCTCAGTCGTTCGTAGTACTCGTCGGCGATTGCAAGGACGTCGTCGAGGATGGCGATGCCCTCGGCCAGCTCTTCGCGGCGTGATCACGAGCGGCGGGCAGACCATGACGACGTTCCAGTGCGTCATGAGGTAGAGGCCGCGCTCGAGCGCCGCCTTCGCGAGCCGCGCGACCGGCGCGGCGGCATCGCCGGAGGCGTTGAACGGGACGAGCGGCTCGCGCGTCTCGCGGTTCCGGACGAGCTCGAGCCCCCAGAAGCAGCCGAGGCCGCGCACCTCGCCGATCGACGGGTGCTTCTCCTGGAGCTTCGCGCAGCTCCGCCTCGAAGAGCGGCCCATCTCGGCGGCGTGCTCGACGATGCCCTCCTCGCGGAACGCCTCGATCGACGCGACGCCGACCGCGCACGCGAGCGGATGGCCGCTGTACGTCAGGCCGCCGGCGAAGTACTTGTCCGCAGCCACGCGGCGATCGGCTCGCGCACGGACATCGCGCCGAGCGGGACGTAGCCGGAGTTGATCCCCTTCGCCATCGTGATGATGTCGGGGACGACGTCCCAGTTGTCGACGGCGAACCACTTGCCGGTGCGGCCGAAGCCGGCCATGACCTCGTCGGCGATGAGGAGGATCCCGTGCCGGTCGCAGACCTCGCGGATCGACTGGAGGTAGCCGTCGGGCGGGACGATGATCCCGTTCGTCCCGGTGACGGTCTCGAGGATCACGGCGGCGACGGTGTGCGCGCCTTCGTAGTGGAGGATCTCCTCGAGGTGCGGCGCGCCCGAGCAGACCGGGCACGGATCGGGATGGCCGGCGGGGCAGCGGTACGTGTACG
>CAWGVE010000008.1:0-40895 GCA_963825805.1 uncultured Actinomycetes bacterium
TCGAGCTGCGGCAGCCGCTCCGCGTCCACGCCGAGAACGGCGAGCAGTTCCTCGTCCCAGGACAGGGGCATCAGGCTCAGGAGCCCGCTCGTGGACGCCATGCCGAGGCTCGTTTCGGGCGTGCCGCGGAGGTAGTCGGCGAAGGAGACGAACCAGGCCGCACGTCGGAAGATCTCGGGCTCTGCCTCCGCGAGCCACGCGAGCTTGGCCGGCCAGAACGACGGGTGGACGTACGCGCCGGTGCCCGCGTGCACCGCGTCGGTGTCGAGCCGCCGCGCGAGCCGCTCGGCGGCACCGGCGCTGCGCGTGTCGCGCCAGCCGAGGATCGGCGTGAGGGCGTTCCAGTCCGCGTCGACCGCGACGAGGCTGTGCGCGAAACAGGAGGTCGCGTCCGGCTCGCGCCCGTCGAGAACGAGGCGAACCGCGGCGGCCACCTCGTCAGCGTCGTCCGTCGCGTAACGCTCTTTCCGCAGCTCACCTTCCGGCTCTCCCTGCTCGTCGAAGGACTGCGCTCGCACAGACGAGGAGCCGACATCGAGGGCGAGCACCACGCCGCGAATCTAGCCGGGTGCGCTCATCCGCCGGAGTAGGCGAAGGACGAGGCGTAGCCGCACGTGCCGCGATAGACGAACGACAACGGGCCGTCGTCGACCTCGAGCTCGTCGGCCACCAGCTCCTCGCCCTCGCGGTCGTGGCCGGGGATGACGCAGGTGACCGCCTCCTGACCGGCGTAGCGGTCGCGGATCCGGAGCGTCACGTGGTCGCGGACACGGAGCCACTGGCGGCGGCGCGTGTGGTCGACCTCGATCCCGACCCGCCGCATCCCGACCAGCGTGCTCGCCTTCCACGCCCACGGAAAGTGGGTGAGCGCGTCGCCGCCGAGCCGTCCCGTGAAGATCCCCTCGAGCGCCTCCTCCTGCTCCTCGCTCGCACGCGCGTCGAGGTAGAGGAACCACGTCCAGGGAGAGCCCGGCTCGTCGTCGTCGTAGCGGACGGCGAGAACGACCGCCAGCCCGCCCAGGTCCGTGCCGGCCGCGGCTCCTTGTTCGATCAGCCAGGACAGGACGCCGGCGCAGATGCCGTGCGTCGAGCGGCCGCCGGTCACGCCGTCGATGCGGCGGCACGGGCAGATCGGGTCGCAGTTGCACGACTCGAGGTAGCTGCCGCGGATGTGCCAATCCGTGGTCACCCCCATGCGCCGAATCTACAGTGGCTTCCCGATGGCAGTCGTGATCGCTTCCAACCTGCGCAAGGAGCTCGCGGGCACCGTCCTCTTCGACGGCGTCTCGCTCTCCGTCGAGCGGCGCGACCGCGTCGCGCTCTCCGGGCCGAACGGCGCCGGCAAGACGACGCTGCTCCGGATCCTCGCCGGCGAGACCGAGAAGCACGGCGGCGAGCTCGCCTTCGCAAAAGGGACTCGGGTGGCGCTGCACGACCAGCGGCCGCCGCTCGAGCAGGATCTGTCGCTGCGCGAGTACGTGCTCTCCGGCGCACGCGACCTCGTCGCGGTCGAGGACGAGCTGACGCGACTCGAGCAGGCGATGACGGAGGGCGACCACGCGCAGGCGACGCTGAACCGCTACGCGGAGGCGCAGGCGAGGCTCGAGCACGCGGGCGGCTACGCGTGGCGCGACCGCGCGACCTCCGTCGTGCGCGGCCTCGGCTTCGCGGAGGAAGACCTCGACCGGCCGCTGCGGACGTTCTCCGGCGGCGAGCTGACGCGCGCCTCGCTGGCCCGCGCGCTCGGCGGCGACCCCGATCTGCTCCTCCTCGACGAGCCGACGAACCACCTCGACGTCGCGAACCTCGAGTGGCTCGAGCGCGAGCTCGCCTCGCTCGACGCCGCCGTGATCCTCGTCGCGCACGACCGCTGGTTCCTCGAGGCGGTGACGACCGCGACGCTCGAGCTCGAGGCCGGCCGCTCGACGTTCTTCCCGGGCCCCTGGCACGCATGGCGGCGCGAGAAGGCGGCGCGGATGCTGCACTCGCAGAAGGAGGTCGCGCGCGTCCAGGCCGACATCGTGCGCCTCGAGCGGTTCGTCGAGCGGTTCCGGGCCAAGAAGGACAAGGCGAAGCAGGCGCAGGCGAAGCTGACCCAGATCGGCCGGCTCGAGCAGGAGAAGGCCGCCCACGCCGACCAGGTCGGCCTGCTCTCGCGGCGCACTCGCGGCCTCGGCTTCGAGTTCCTCAAGCCCGCCCGGAGCGGCCGGACCGTGGTCGAGGCCGACAGGCTCGACGTCACGGTCGCAAGTGACAAGTTGTTACTGAGTCAGATCTCGTTCGCGCTCGAGCGAGGCGAGCACGTCGCGCTCGTCGGCCCCAACGGGTCCGGCAAGACGACGCTGCTCGAGAAGCTCGTACGGGGAGACGGCGTGCGGATCGGACACGGCGTCGAGATCGGCTACTTCTCGCAGCAGGAGATGGAGCTCGACACGCGCGGCTCCGTGCTCCAGTGCGTGCAGTCGATGACGAGCCTGCCGCGGCAGGACGCGCAGAACCTGCTCGGCCGCTTTCTCTTCTCCGGCTGGGACGCGCACGAGAAGCCGGTGACGGTGCTCTCGGGCGGCGAGCGGCGGCGGCTCGCGCTCGCGGTGACGGTCGCCTCCGGCGCGAACTTCCTCGTTCTCGACGAGCCGACGAACCACCTCGACCTCGAGAGCCGCGAGGCGCTGGAGGCCGCGCTCGACGCCTTCCCCGGGACGGTGCTGCTGGTCTCGCACGACCGCGCGCTGCTCGACGCCATCGCCGAGCGGACGCTCGCGATCGAGGACGGGCAGCTGCGGGCCTACGACGGCGGCTGGGCCGAGCTGCTGCGCCGCCGCGAGGAGCGGGAGGCGCGGGCGAAGCCCGAGCCGGCGGTCGAGCCCGCGAAGCCGAAGCCTGCGCCGAAGCCCAAGGCCGCTGCGGCGAAAAAGCCGCGCCCGTCCGAGCTCGAGCGGATCGAGGCAGAGATCGCCGCACGCGAGGTGGAGGTGGCGGAGCTGGAGAAGAAGCTCGCCGAGGACTGGACGGACGTCGACGTGCTGGCTGCGCACAAGCGCAGCCGCGACGCGCTCACGGCGCTGCTCCAGCGCTGGGAGCAGCTGTTCGATCAGGCCCAGGCGTAGCTCTCCCGGCTCGAGCTCTTCGCGCGGCTACTAGCTCCAGAAGCGCTCGAACGCCGAGTCGAGCGGCACCGCGGTCACGTTCTGGAGGACGCCGTCGGCGATCCGGATCACCAGCGCCTGCTCGACGTCGAGCTCCATCCCGTTGCGGCTGCCCGTGGCCCGGTAGATCGCGACGGCCCAGTCGTCGTCGGCGAGCACGGTGTGCAGCCGGCTCCGGTACGTCCCGTCGGTCTCGAGCCCGGTGCGGCGGAGGAACTCCACTACCTCGCGCCGGCCGTGGTACTCGCCGCTCATGACCGTGTTCCCCGGGACGCGCCAGGCGATGTCGCGGGCGAGCGCGGCAGAGATCGCCATCGGATCGTTGCCGAACGACGCGAAGAGGCGCCGCACGAGGGCGGCGTTCGGATGCTCGGCCCCGCTCACGTTTCCCCGCCCAGCGTCGCGACGACCGCCTCGGCGATCGCCTTGAGCGGCCGGCCGGACGCCTGGCTCGCCTTGCGCAGCCGCGCGAACGCGTCCTGCTCGCTGAGCTGCTCCTTCTCCATCAGCAGCCCCTTGGCCCGCTCGATCACCTTGCGTGCCTCGAGCGCGTCGGAGAGCGAGTCCGCCTCCGCCCGCACCGCCTGCAGCTCGTCGTGCCGGGCGCGCGCGGCGGCGATCGCCGGCAGGAGGTCCTGCTCGCGGAACGGCTTCACGAGGTAGCCGAAGACGCCGGCCTCGACCGCGCGCGAGACCAGCTCCTCCTGGCCGTACGCGGTCAGCATCACGATCGGGATCGGCCGCTCGTCGAGGATCCGCCGCGCCGCCTCGATCCCGTCGAGCTTCGGCATCTTCACGTCGAGCACCGCGACGTCGGGCTGCTCGGCGCGCGCGAGCTCGACCGCCTCCTCGCCGTCCTTCGCCTCCGCGCAGACGTCGTAGCCTGCCCGCTCGAGCAGGCCCCTCAGGTCGAGCCGGATGATCGTCTCGTCCTCCGCGATCAGGATCCTCACGCGCGCATCCTCGCGTTTCGCAGCCGGATGCCGCTGAAGCCGAGTGTGGAGGCGATCACTCCGTCCCAGAAGCCGGGGAGGTCCGCCTCGGTATGCAGCTCGATCCCGGCCGTCTCGTGGCGGGCGACCAGATCCCCGAGCTCGACGACCTCGAGGGGCTCGACCGGCTCCGGGGAGATCCAGAAGCGGTCCTCGTTCTCGACGAAGGCCTGCTCGGGCAGGCGGTAGGCGACAACGCGCGTCGTCCGAAGCAGCGGCAGCCACTCCGGCTCGACGACGTGGACGCGCCGCGTCCGCTCCCCGCCGAGGAATTGCCCGACGTCCTCGCCGCTCGTTCCCGAGTCGGCCCAGAAGGTCGCGCGCGGGCACTCCCGCGGGAACCAGTAGAGGGGAAGCAGCCGCGTCCCGATCGCCCAGACCTTGCCGTCGCGCGGCTCGAAGCGGGCGATGGAGTCGTCCTCGCTCACGTGCCACGAGCGCGTGCGGCCCCTCGCCGCGGATAGGGACGGCGGCGGCTCCCTCACAGCGATCCGACGATCTCGCGCGACTCCGGCAAGTATCGACTCCGCCCGCGACGAGGTGCCAGTACGCGTCGTTCGCCGGCGAGCGGTGGACGACGAGGAACTCGTCCCCGCGGCGGACGACGATGAGCACCTCCTGCGTCCTCACGCCGGGAAGACGACCTCTGCGCGCGAGCCCGCGAAGGAGAAGCTGCCCTGGAGCTCGTCGGCCACCAGCGCGCGGACGATCGAGAGCCCCGTGCCGCTCGACGCGCCGTCGACGCCGGAGCCCTCGTCGGCGATCGTGAGCAGGACATCGCCGTCGCGGCGTGCGAGCTCGATCTGCACCGTCCCGGCACCGTGCTCGAGCGCGTTCTGGAGCAGCTCCGAGAAGACGAGCGCGAGCGCTGTCGCGCGGCTGCCGCCGAGCGAGATCGGCTCGAGCCGGGCCTCGACGTCGCGGGCAGTGCCTCCCTCGGAGGGGCCGAGCCCCTGCACGAGCATCGCGCGCAGGCGGTCGATCAGCTCCGCCAGGTCGACGTCCTCCTCCCGCTGCTCGGTCAGCGCCTCGTGCACGGCGGCGATGGCGAGGATCCGGTTGACCGAGTGCTCGAGCGCCTCACGGGGGTCGACCCCCTCGGCGTGAGCCTGCAGGCGCAGGAGCGAGGCGACGGTCTGGAGGTTGTTCTTGACGCGGTGGTGGATCTCCTGGGCGAGGACGCCGCGCATCACCGCGCGCCCGTGCTCGAGCGCGACGGCCGCATGGTGGGCGATCGCCTCGAGCAGCGCCCGCTCCTCGTCGGTGAAGGGCGTGTCCCTGTCGGCCACCAGCTGGCCGATCTCACGCCGCTTCCAGCGCAGCGGCGTCCTGACGGCGTAGCCGCCGGGGCGTCCCTCGGGCCAGGCGATCCGCCCGTCCTCGAGCACGAGCGCCGCTCCGGTCGCGCCCACGGCGTCCATCGTCGTCTTCACGATCGCCTCGAGCGACTCCTCGAGGTAGAGGGACTCCGACACGGCTTCCGAGATCCGGGCGAGCGCCTCGAGCTCGGCCACCCGCCCCTGCGCGTCGGCGTAGAGCTGCGCGTGGACGATCGACTGCGCGACCTGGCCCGCGATGGCCTGCAGGAGCTCGACCTCGTCGGGCCGGAACGCGCGCGGCTCGCGGGTGCGGACGTTCAGGGCGCCGGCGAGCTGGTCGCGCGCCAGGATCGGGACGGCGAGGATCGACTCGTACTCCGACTCCGGCAGGTTCGGGAACTCGAGCCAGCGCGGATCGAGGTGCGCCTCCGCCGCGATCGCGACGGGCCGCCGCTCGGCCGCCGCGGCACCGGTGATCCCCTCGCCGGGCCGTAGCCGCGGCCGGCGCGTCATCGCGTCGATCGGCGTCCCGTGCGTCGCGCGCAGGACGAGCTCGCCCGCGCGCTCGTCGTAGAGGTAGACGAAGCAGGCGTCCGCGTCGAGCGCTCCCGCGACCTCGTTCGCGACGAGGTGCAGGACCTCCTCGAGGTCGAGCGTGGAGTTGACGGCTGCGATCGTCTCCGTCAGCAGCCGTAGGTGACGTTCGCTCGCATCCACCGGCCCATCGTAAGGAGGGCAAGGCCTGCGGGAAGAGGGCTCGTTTTTGGCGCGTCTAGTGAGTAGATTCGAGCAGCGCTCTACTGCGGCACGCATGGGAGGCGCCACGCATGGCGATCGAAATCGAGATCGGGGGCACCCTCGCCGGTTTCCGGATCGAGCAGCTGCTCGGCCGTGGCGCGATGGGCGCGGTCTATCGCGGCGAAGACCAGCACCTGCAGCGCAAGGCGGCGCTCAAGGTGCTCGCGCCCGAGCTCGCCGCGGACGACCGCTTCCGGAAGCGGTTCCTGACGGAGTCGCAGCTGGCCGCGAGCCTCGACCACCCCAACATCGTCCCGATCTACGCCGCCGGCGAGGAGGGTGGGCTGCTGTATCTCGCGATGCGGTATGTCGAGGGTTACGACCTCCGGGAGCTTGTCGACTCGACACCGGGAGGCCTCGAGCCCGCGCTTGCGCTCCGCCTGCTGGCGCCGGTCGCGGATGCACTCGACGCGGCTCACGGGCTCGGGCTGGTGCACCGGGACGTGAAGCCGGCGAACGTGATGATCGCCGCCGCCACGGAGCAGCCGTACCTGTGCGACTTCGGCCTCGCGCGCCACGCCTCCAGCGCGGAGAGCCTGACGGGCACACAGGGCTTCCTCGGCACGCTCGCCTACATCGCTCCCGAGCAGATCGCGTCCGGCGCCGTCGACGCGCGCGCCGACGTCTACGCGCTCGGCTGCGTCCTCTTCGAGTGCCTGACCGGCAGCCCGCCGTTCGTGCGCGACAGCGACCTACGCGTCATCTTCGCGCACGTGAACGAGCCGCCGCCGCTGCTCACGGCGACGCGGCCGGAGCTGTCTCCGCAGATCGACGCCGTCGTCCAGAAGGCGTTGGCGAAGGAGCCCGACGAGCGCTACTCGACCTGTGCCGAGCTCGTCGCGGAAGCTGCCGCTGCGCTCGGGCTCGCGGCGCCTGCCGCGGTGCCGCTGATCCGGCGGACGATCCCGGGCGTCCGCACCTTCCTCATCGCCGACCTGCGCGGATACACCCGCTACACGGTCGAGCACGGGGACGAGGCCGCCGCCGGCGTCGCGACCGAGTTCGCGGAGATCGTCCGTCGCATCGTCGAGGACCGCGAGGGGCGCCTGATCGAGCTGCGCGGCGACGAGGCGCTCGTCGTGTTCGACTCGGCGCGTCAGGCGTTGCGCTCGGCGCTTGCGCTCCAGGCGGGAGGTGCAGGCCTTCCGCTCGGGATCGGTGTCGGTCTCGATGCCGGCGAGGCGATTCCGGTCGGCGAGGGATACCGCGGCGGCGCGCTCAACCTCGCTGCTCGGTTCTGCTCGCTCGCCGGTCCGGGCGAGGTGCTGGCCTCCGAGACGGTGCTTCAGCTGGCTCGCGCCGTCGACGGCGTCAAGTACGGCGAGCGGCGCGTCGAGCGTGTGAAGGGCTTCGCACAGCCGGTGACGGCGGTCGAGATCCTGCCGGCCGACCGGCGCACAAAGCGGTGGACGGTGCGGAGGCTCAAGCGTGTCGCGCGCCGGGCTGCCCGCCGCCGGCCCGTGCAACTGGCCGTGGCCCTCGCCGTAACCGGGGCAATCGCGGTCGCTGCGGTCCTCGGCCTGGCCGGCAGTGCGGGCGCGGCCCCGCAGATCGCTCAGAAGTCGCTGGGCGTCGTCAGTCCCACCGGACACATCGAGGCGCAGGCCCCGCTCGGGAGCGCGGGCGAGTTGCATCTCGGCCTGGGGTCTCTCTGGTTCGGGAGCTACACCGACAAGATCGTCGAGCGGATCGACCCACGCACGCACAAGCAGGTCGGCTCACTCGTGCCCATCCAGGACGGCTTGGCCGGGATGACGGTCGGGCTCAAGGCCGTCTGGGTCGTCGACGGAATCAAGCCGGCCCTCCTTCGGATCGACCCCAAGTACCGGACGGTCCAGCGGATCCCGCTGCACGCCGACCCGAGCCAGATCGACCACACGGCTCCGACGCAGGTGGCCGTAGGAGCGAGCTCGGTCTGGGTGGCGATGGCGGGCAAGGTGTTCCGCGTCGACCCGTCGAGCCTGCAGGTGACGAAGACGATCGACCTGCCCGACGCCGACCTGCTCACGTTCGGCGACGGGAACCTCTGGGTCGGGCGGAGCAACGAGTCGACCATCAGCGAGATCGACCCCAAGATCAACCAGGTCGTCCGGACCCTGAAGCTCCGAGATTGGGTCAGCTCCGTGACCATCGGCGGCGGCTCGGTGTGGGCCACGGTCGTCCCGGACGACACCGTCTGGCAGTTCGACGAGAACGGCGGCTTCGAGCGCACCTACGACGTCGGCCACTTCCCGCAGATGTCGGCCTGGTTCGGCGGTGGGCTCTGGGTCGGAGCTGAGGGCAAGCTCACCCGCATCGACGGAGCGACGAACGCGATGACCGACTACCCGATCGTCGTCAACCCCGCCGCGCTCGAGCCGGGCAAGGGCGTGCTGTACGTCACCACCGACAAGAGCCCGCCGAAGCTTCCGCCGGTCCCGGCGAACAAGCAGGCGAGCTTCCTGCTGAGTGAAGACTGGCTGGACGACACCGATCCCGCCCACGCCTTCCCGTCCCCGCAGTTCCGCGCGCAGCTCGAGTATGCGACGGGCCTGCAGCTCCTCAACTACCCGGATGCTTCCGGAGCACGTGGCGCACGGCTCGTGCCCGACGCCGCCGCGGCGATGCCGACGGTCACCGACGGCGGGCGGTTGTACACGTTCCGGATCCGCAAGGGCTACCGCTTCTCACCGCCGTCGAACGAGCCCGTCACGGCCGAGACGTTCCGCTACTCGATCGAGCGGGCGCTCTCGCCCGGGCTCGGCCAGGAGGCGCCGGGCTCCCGGTACCTCGGCGACGTCGTCGGAGCAACCGCATTCCATGACGGCAGTGCACAGCACGTGTCCGGGATCACCGTCTCCGGCAATCGCCTGATGATCCGGCTCGTCGCGCCGGCGGGCGACTTCCTCACGCGTCTCTCGACGCCGTTCTTCGCGGCGGTCCCATCGGCACTCCGATCGTCGACGGCGGTGTGCAGACACCGATCCCGTCGGCGGGCCCGTACTACCTGGACGCCTCGTTCCAGGACACGCTCCGCGTGCTCGAGCGGAACCCCAATTACCACGGCCCGCGGCCGGCTCGGCTCGAGCGGATCGTCTACGACCTCAACACCCTCTCCCAGCACGCGGCTTCCCACATCGAGCTCGGAACGGCCGATTACACGGCCGACGTCCTCGGCGACTCGCAATTCCGGCGGGGCGGCTCTCTCGACACCAGGTACGGAGGCAGCCGGGGCGGGGCAGGACGACCGGCGATGCGTTACGCGCCGATAATCGGCGCGGGCTTCGTCCTGTTCAACACACAGGACGGGCCGCTCGCCAGCCTTCGGCTGCGGCGCGCCGTCGATTTCGCGCTCGACCGCAGGGCTCTCTCCGCTCTGCAGGGCGATGTCCCGAGCTCGCAGTACCTTCCTGCGGCCGTCCCCGGCGGGGGCGGCACGCCGGTGGTGCCGGTCAAGCCCGACCTTGCCAAGGCGAGGAAGCTCGCGGCCGGGTTCCACGGCACCGTGACGGTGACGGCGTGCACGTCGTCGGACTGCCGGGCGACGGCCACCGTCATCAAGGCGAGCCTCGCGCGGATCGGCGTCAAGGTGCGCGTCGACATCGAGCCGGGCGGCGGGCCCGCGGGAACGCGCTGGGACATGCAACTCATCGGCTGGTACTACGACTGGCCCGACCCGTCGGACTTCCTGAATGCGTTCTTCGATCCGAAGGCGTACCGGCCCGCGGATTCTCCGCCGGTCCTCCCTCTGCCGTCCGCCTACCGGCGGCAGCTGGAGGCGGCCGACCGGCTGCGCGGCGCGGCGCGGGCCGCCGCCTATCGATCTGTCGCCGCGCGGATCGAACGGAACTTCGCACCGATCGCCGTCCGCGGCACCCCCGTCACGCCCGAGTTCTTCTCGGCGCGCATGGGCTGTCAGGTCGAGCAGCCGGTCATCGGAGCGGTCGACATCGGCGCCCTCTGCGTTCGCGGCTGATCTACGGCGGGACGAAGAAGAGGCCGGCGATGCCGAGGCCGAAGAGGGCGAGCGCGAGCAGCGAGTCCGGGCCAAGCCGCGACCGGCAGTGCTCCGGCCGGCTGATCACGCCGAAGCCGTAGATCGCCGTCAGCGCGACGCCGAGTGCGGCGAGCCACGCGTTGAGAGGGCCGGCAGATGGGAGCACCGGCTGTCCGGCCACGAGGTCGGCCACGAGGAAGAGGCAGACCTGGAAGGCGTTGCCGCCGAAGATGTCCCCCATCGCGAGCGAGTTGTCGCCGAGTCGCACGGCGGCGATGCCGGACGAGATCTCCGGCAGCGCCGTCGCCGCGGCCAGCACCGTCGCGCCGAAGATCACGCCGTTGACGCCGAGCCGGTTGGCGAGGTCGTTACCGCTCACCTCGAGAGCCACGCCGGCGCCGAGCGTCACCAGGCACGCGAGCCCGAAGATCGCAGCGACCCGCGCGGTCGACGCGCCGGCATATGGATGCGGCTGGTCGGGTTGCGCCCGCTCGCGGCGCCGGCGACCGGGCTGGCTGCCCGGCATCGTGACGCTCCAACGCGGATCCTTTGCCGCGCGCTGGATCGCGAAGAGGCCGACGAGCCAGAAGACGACGATCCCGAGCGAAGCCGGGCTGACCGTGCCGGCGATAGCCGTCGAGGGCTTGAGCAAGCGCGCCCATCTCCACGCCCGCGACGACGATGATCACGAGCAGCCCCTCGAGGACGGGGGTCAGCCTTCCCACCAGGTAGGTCAACGGCCGCTGAGGTCCGACCGCGGCGTCGCAGATGAGAAGCACCATGGTCTGGACGGCGATGCCGCCGATGAGGTTCCCTGCGGCGAGCGGGAGGTTCCCCTGGGACGCGGCGGAGATCGTGATCGCGAGCTCGGGGAGGCTGCCCGCGATCGCGAGCAGGACGAGCCCGCCGAGCGCGTCACCGAGGCCGAGTCGCGCGTCGAGCGCGTCCGTCGCCTTCGACAACGTGATGCCGGCCCCCCACGTGACGGCAGCGCCGGCGAGAAAGATCAACAGTACGAGAGGCGAGCCGAGCCCGGCCACCCGGGGAACGATGCGGGCCGCGGCGGACGGCGCACGGCCGCCCGCCGCGGCCTCAACTCACTGGAGCCGGTTCAGGCCTCGCGGCGGCGATCCGCCGCGAGCGCCGCCAGGTCGGGCTCCGCGACGAGCTCTGCGGGCACGACGGCGACGCGACACGGCGTCAGCGCGCGCAGCGTCGCGGTCCGGACACCGCCCTCGAGCGCCGCCCGCTCGCCGACCATCGTCCCCGGACCCATCTCGGCGACCTGCTCGCCGTCGACCTCGACGCCGAGCACGCCGTCGAGGACGAGGTAGAGCTTGTCTCCCGGCGCGCCCTGCGTCACGAGCACCGCGCCCTCGCCGAGCTTGCGCCGGTAGAGCTCCGCGTCTCCCGAGAGGAGCGTTCGCGTCAGCTCGCGCTCGAGCGCGCTCTCCGCCGCCGCGACCACCGCCTCCGACTCCTCGTCGCCCCACGGCGTGTTGTCGCCGTGCGAGCCGCGATACCACGCCTTGAAGTCGACGGTGCCGCTCTTCTCCACCAGGGCGCCCTCGTCGTCGTAGATCCAGTGACGCGGGAACGGGCTCGCCCCGACGACCTCGTGCTCGATGCGGCCGTCTGCGTGGAGCGTCAGCGCGAGCGTCGTCCACGCCGTCGCCGAATTGATGCGGAACAACGGCCCGCCCTTGACCAGCCGCGGCGCCGGGAAGCCGGCACGCCCGCCCACCGTCTGCACGAAGCGGGCACGGTCGCCGGAGACGTCCGGCTCGGCGCGCAGCACCTCGAACGCCACTCCCGGGACGACGATCGCCTTCGGCCCGACGCGGAACGTCGTCGAGCCCACGAGGCCCCCGCCCTCGTAGCCTGCGTCGACGATCGCCCCGTCCTCGACCTCGATCCACGCCTTCAGCTGGTTCGCCTCGCGGAAACGGTCCGCGTCGCAGAGCCGCGCGAGGTCGCCCTCGCCGAGCCGATCGGGCGGCGGCTCGTCGTAGTGGCCGACCCCGAGCTCGAACGGCAGCTTCGGCAGTCCCTCGATCGCCTCCGACGGGATCCACGAGATCGCCGTAACAGAGCCTTCGACGCGCATCGCGCCCTCCCATGGTTGACCGGAACCGATTCAACACCCGGGGAGGGCGCGATTCAAGCTGGCGAGCTGCCTACAGGACGGCCAGGTACTTCTTCATCTCCCAGTCGGTGAGCTGCACGCGGTACTCGTCCCACTCCTTCCGCTTCAGCTCGACGTAGCGGTCGAAGATGTGCGGGCCGAGCGCCTTGCGCATCAGCTGCGACTGCGAGAGCTCGTCGATCGCCTCGCCGAGCGTCTCCGGGAGAGAGACGATGCCGCGCTCGCGCCGCTGCTCGGCGGTGAGGTGGTAGAGGTTCGTCTCCATCGGGTCGGGCAGCTCGTAGCCCTGCTCGATCCCCTCGAGCCCCGCGTGCAGGAGCGCCGCGAAGGTGAGGTACGGGTTGCACGCCGGATCGGGGCAGCGGATCTCCGCGCGCGTCGCCTGCTCGGAGCCCGGCTTGTAGAGCGGGATTCGGATCAGCGCCGAGCGGTTCCGCTGCGACCACGCCACGTAGACCGGCGCCTCGAAGCCCGGCACGAGCCGCTTGTACGAGTTGACCCACTGCGCGAAGACGGCCGAGAGCTCGCGCGCGTGCCGTAGCTGCCCGGCGATGAACGCCTTGCCCACGTCGGAGAGGTGCCACTTGTCGTCGCCGTCGAAGAACGTGTTGTGCCCGTCGGTGAAGAGCGACATGTGCGTGTGCATCCCCGAGCCGTTCTCGCCGAAGAGCGGCTTCGGCATGAAGGTCGCGTGGTAGCCGTGCTGTTTCGCGACCTCCTTCACGATCAGCCGGTACGTGAGCATGTAGTCGGCCATGTCGAGCGCGCCCGCGTAGCGGATGTCGATCTCGTGCTGCGACGGGCCGACCTCGTGGTGGTGGTACTCGACGGGGATGCCCATCGACTCGAGCGCGCGGATCGTGTCGCGGCGGACGCCGGTCGCGGCGTCGAGCGTCGTCTGGGCGAAGTAGCCGCCCTCGTCGAGAGTCTCCGTGCCCTTCTCGTCCTTGAACAGGAAGTACTCGGCCTCCGGCCCGACGTTGAACGTGTCGAAGCCGAGCGCCTCCATCCGCTCGAGCGCGCGGCGGAGCGCGAAGCGCGGATCGCCGGCGTACGGCTCGCCGTCGGGCGTGACGATGTCGCAGATCATCCGGGCCGTCAGGCCGTCGGGCAGCACCCGGAAGGTGTCGGGATCGGGGATCGCGACCATGTCCGACTCCTCGATCGCGTTGAAGCCGGTGATCGACGAGCCGTCGAAGCCCATCCCGTCGTCGAGTGCGCCCTCGAGCTCGCCGCGCGTGATCGAGAAGCTCTTCAGGTGCCCCTCGAGGTCGGTGAACCAGAGGAGGACGTCCTCGATGCCGCGGGACTCGACCTCCGCGAGCACCTCCCTGCGCGTCTCCGGGTCAGAAGTCGCCCGGTTCCTGCTCTCCACGTAACCCATTCTCCCTCCTTGACTGTGCTTCCTGACGCTTCCTGAAAACGCAAAAAGCCCCGGTCACCACCCAGTGTGGAGACCGAGGCCTCGTCGCCTCGCAATGTCGCGGCAAGTTTACAGATCGTCCGGACGGACCGGAAGCTACCCTCAGGGGCGTTCTGGCCCGCACGCTCGCCGCCCTGTCCGTTCTCGCCGCCGCCGTCACGCTCGCCACGGCGCCGCACGCGGCGCGCTCGTCCGCCGCGCCGTATGTCGCGCCCGCCGGCTCCGGCGTTCTCTTCCTCCTCAGCGGGCACGGCTGGGGGCACGGCGTCGGCATGGGCCAGTGGGGCGCCCAGGGCTACGCGCAGCAGGGGTACACGTACGACCAGATCCTCGCCGCCTACTACCCCGGCACGACGCTCGGCCAGTCGACCGCCAGCTCGATCCGCGTCCTCCTGGCCGATGCGAAGGGCTCGCTCGCCATCTCGTCGGGCCGGCCGATGACGGTGGAGGACGGCGACGGAATCGATCACACGCTGGGCGCCGGCAAGACGACCCTGACGCCCACCCTCCAGCTCGCGGTCGACGGCGGCCCGAGCCAGGCCCTCACCCCGCCGCTCACGTTCTCGCCCTCCGCGGGCTCGAAGCTCGAGCTCGGCCGCGCCTATCGCGGCCAGATCGTGGTCGACGTCGTGAACGGAAAGCTCCGAGCGATCAACGTGCTCCCGCTCGAGCAGTACCTGTACGGCGTCGTCCCGGCCGAGGAGCCTTCGTCCTGGTTACCCGCCGCGCTCGATGCGCAGGCAGTCGCCGCGCGCTCGTACGCGCTCGCGAGCCGCCGGGCCGCGGCGCCCTTCGACGTCTACGCCGACGGGCGCAGCCAGGCGTACCTCGGCGTCTCCGCCGAGAAGCCGTCGGCGACGCAGGCGGTGAACGAGACGTCCGGAGAGGCGCTGTTCTTCGGCAGCCATGTGGCCGACACGCTCTTCTCCTCCAGCACCGGCGGGTTGACGCAGTCGGCGGCGGACGCTTTCGGCACCACGGGCAAGCCCTATCTCGTCTCGGTCAAGGACCCCTTCGACGGCATCTCGCCCTACCACAACTGGGGGCCGGTGGCAGTCACCGCCAAGACGCTCGCGCAGGCCCTCCACGTCACGGGCCGCATCCTCGACACCACCGTGACGCGCAACACCTCCAAACGCGTCCGGACGATCAAGGTCACGGCGCTCGTCCGCGGGAAGCAGAGCACGACCGCGGTCGCCGGCGGTTTCACCGCCTCGGCTCTGTCGCTCCGCTCGACGTGGTTCAGCGTCGGGGTCCTGTCGCTCCAGCCTCCGTCGCCGAACCCTCCGGTCGCGTCCGGCGCACGGGTCCTCCTGAGCGGCGTCGTGCGAGGCGTTCGCGGCGCCGTCGTGCAGCAGCGGAGCGCCGGAAACCCGTGGACACAGTTCAAGCGCATAGCGCCCGCCGCGAAGAGCGGCGCATTCCGGCTGGTCGTCAGGCCGAGCGCGACGACCGACTACCGCCTCGCTACGTCGCAGGACGCCGCGGCGTCTATACGCATCCGGGTCATGCCAAGCGGCTGATCTGGCGCTACGGTGAAGTGGTGAAGCTGAGGCTCGCGCTGCCCGTTGCTGCGGCGGCCGCGCTGGTCGCGGCGTCTTCTGCTGCCGCTTTCACGCCGACGAACGCGTACTACGCGAAGCAGTGGTACCTCGACAAGGACCGCGCCTTCGATGCCTGGCCCACCCCGCCCGCGTTCCAGCAGCCCGTGAAGGTCGGGGTCATCGACTCGGGCGCCGACTGCTCGGCCCCGGACCTCAACGGGCAGATCGCGCAGTCGAAATCCTTCGTCGACGGCAACCCCTGCATCGACACCCAGGGGCACGGCACGATCGTCGCCGGGGAGATCGCCGGAGCCTTGAACTCCGGAGGCATCGTGGGCCTCGCCTATTCCTCCAAGCTCCTGGTGGCCAAGGTGGTGGCGAACGACGGCACGATCCCGCTCAGGGCCGAGGCGGCCGGGATCGTCTGGGCGGTCAACCAGGGCGCGCGAGTGATCAACCTCAGCTTCGGAGCGGTGCGAGATCCACTCGCGCCCAATCTCGACACGTACTCGAAAGTCGAGGCGCAGGCGGTCGCCTACGCCGTGTCGAAGGGAGCGGTCGTCGTCGCGGCGGTGGGGAACTCGGACGAGGCGTACGAGACGCCGTGGCCGTTCGCGAGTTGGCCCTCCGCGCTGCCCCATGTCATCGGTGTCGCAGCGCTGAACCGCTCGGGCAACGTCCCGAGCTTCTCCGATTACGACCCGCGCTACGTGGATCTCGCTGCGCCCGGAGTAGACATCTTCTCGGCCTTCCCGAAGTTGCTGACGCGCAAGCAGCAGAACTGCGCGCCCCAGGGCTATACCGACTGCGCCTCCGGCGACTACCGCCGCCCGGAGGGGACGTCGTTCGCGGCTCCGCAGGTGTCGGCCGCCGCCGCGGTCCTGCTCGGCCTCGACCCTGCGCTCACGGCAAACCAGGTCTCGGTGATCCTCGAGCGGCACGCCGACGACGTCGACGCCGCGACCGGCTGCCCGCTCTGTCTGGTCGGTCGCGACAGGTACAGCGGCTGGGGCAGTCTCGACGTGGAGAAGGCGGTCAACGCCGTGAACTCGGGCGCCGCTCTGCCGCTGACCGATCGCTGGGAGCCGAACGACGACGTCGCCGGGGCGCACAAGCTGTGGGGGAGGGCGCCGGCCGTGGCCGCCACCATCGGCTACTGGGACGATCCGGTCGACATCTACCGCGTCAGGCTCCAGCGCGGCCAGCACCTTCAGGCGCACGTGACGGCCGGCGCGGCCGTTGCCCTCACCCTGTGGCGCCCGGGGACGAAGACCGTCCTCAAAGGCCACCGCGCCAGGTGGCGGGTCGCGCAGTCCGCGCATGCGGGCCGGACGGAGACGCTGGGGTACCGCGCACGGCAGGCCGGCTGGTACTACGTCGAGCTGAGCGTCTCCCGCCCCGGCGCCGGCCGCTACTCGCTGCGGCTGACCAAGTCCGGCTAGCCGCTACTGGTTCTCGAGCAGCTCGTCGTCGTGGACGGGCCGGAGCACGTGGGCCGGGTTGCCGACCACGAGCATCCGCGGCTCGACGTCCTTCGTCACGACCGCGCCTGCTCCGACGAACGCCTCCTCGCCGATCTCGATCCCCGGCAAGAGGACCGCGCCGCCGCCGACCCGCGCGCCGCGGCGGATCGTCGGCCCCTTGACCAGCTCGTGGCGCCGCTCGGTGCGGCCCATGAAGTCGTCGTTCGTCGTCACGACGCAGGGGGCGATGAAGACGTGCTCCTCGAGCGTCGAGTAGGCCGTGATGTAGGCGTCGGCCTGGATCTTCGTCAGCGCGCCGATCGTCGTGTCGTTCTCGACGAGCGAGCCGCGGCCGATCACGACGTCGTCGCCGACGACGACCCGCTCGCGCACGCACGACTGGTCGCCGAGGATGACGCGCGCGCCGACCTTCGTGCCGGCGAAGACGACGGCGCCGGTGGAGACGATCGTCCCGTCGCCGATCACGGTGGGCTCGAGCGGGTCCGGTTGGCCGTCGAGCGGGGCGAGAGCGACGGCTGCTTGCCGACCACGGCGTACTCGAGCACCTTCACGCCCTCGCCGAGCACCGTGCCCGGATGGACAATCGCTGTCGCGTGGATCTCAGCCATGCAGGCTCTCCGTGAGGAGCTCGAGCGCGCGCACGACCTCGAGCCCGTCGTGCATCTCGCGCCCGTCCCAGCCCTCCTGCACGAGCCGGACGAAATGCTGGCACTCGAGCTTGAGCGGCTCGGCGTTCGAGATCTTGGGGCTGAAGATGTCGCCGGTCCGCGTTCCCCACTCGCCGTACGAGTCGGACGGCTGCTCCGGCGCCTTGTCGTAGACCGTGATCTTCCGGTCGGGCTCCATGTCGTCGAAAACGGCCATCTTGTCGCGCCCGACGACGGTGAGCCGCCGCATCTTGTGCGGGTCGAGCCACGACAGGTGCATGTGCGCGATCTTCCCCGAGGAGAAGCGCAGGTAGCAGAAGACGACATCCTCGACGCCCTCGTTGAGGAAGGCGTGGCCGTGCGCCGCCGCCTCGACGATCTCCTCCTGGATCAGGTAGAGGATGACCGAGAGGTCGTGGACGCCCAGCGACCAGAGCGCGTTCTCGTCTTTGCGGATCTTGCCGAGGTTCTGGCGGTTGCCGTAGACGACGAGTACGTCGCCGAGCTGGCCCGTCTCGACGAGCTCCTTCAGCGTCTGCACCGCCGGGTGGTAGAGGAGGAGGTGGCCCGGCATGAGAACGAGCCCGCCCGCCTCGGCGAGGCCGATCAGCTCCTCCATCTCCTCGACCCGCATGGCGGGCGGCTTCTCGACGAAGACGTTCAGGCCCGCCTCGAGGGCGGCGCGCGCGAGCGGGTAATGCGTCGGAACCGGCGTGGCGATCACGACCCCCTCGATCTCCCCGGAGGAGATCATCTGCTCGAAGTCGCCGGTGACCTGGGCGTCGGGGTGGCGGCGGGCGAAGTCCTCCCGCAGCGGCTCGCTCGCGTCGCAGAGCCACCGGAGGTCGGCGACGTCGTCGAAGACCCGCGCGAGGTTCCGGCCCCAGTAGCCGAGCCCGACCTGACCGACGCGCAGCTTCTCGCTCATAGCTTGTAGACGTGCTCGGCGGCGGTGCCCTTGGCGCCGGTCGCGTTGCGGAGGTCGACCACGAGCTTCGCGTCGTCGACGAGCTGCTCGTAGTCGAGCGCGGAGTGGTCGGTGACGATGACGACGCAGTCGTAGGCGCCCGGCTCGTAGGCAACGGACGAGAGGCCGTGCTCGGAGACGGCCGGCACGTGCGGGTCGTGGTAGGAGACGTCGGCGCCCGCGTTCATGAGGAGGGAGATGAGCTTCAGCGCGGGCGACTCGCGCATGTCGCCGATGTCCGGCTTGTACGCGACGCCGAGGACGAGGATCCGCGAGCCCTTCATCGCCCGCTGCGCGTGGTGGTTGAGCGCCTGCGAGACGAGCGAGCGGCAGAAGTACGGCATCTCCTCGTTGACCTTGCCGGCGAGCTCGATGAACTCCGTGTAGAAGCCGAACTCGCGCGCCTTCCAGCTCAGGTAGAAGGGGTCGACCGGGATGCAGTGCCCGCCGAGGCCCGGGCCGGGGCTGAAACGCATGAAGCCGAACGGCTTCGTCGAGGCGGCGTCGACGACCTCCCAGATGTCGATCCCCATCCGGTCGCAGAGGACCGCGAGCTCGTTGACGAGCGCGATGTTGACCGAGCGGAAGATGTTCTCGAGCAGCTTCGTGAGCTCGGCCGCCTCCGGGCTCGTGAGCTCGTGCACCGTGTCGATCGCGCGCCGGTAGAGGGCGGCGGCGCGGCGCGTGCACTCGGGCGTGATCCCGCCGAGCACCTTGGGCGTCGTCTTCGTCGTCCAGTCCTCGCGGCCGGGGTCGACCCGCTCGGGCGACATCGCGAGGAAGAAGCCCTCGCCCACCTTCAGGCCGCTGCCCTCCTCGAGGATCGGCTGCAGCACCTCGCGCGTCGTGCCCGGCCAGGTGGTCGACTCGAGCACCACGACCTGGCCCTCGCGCAGCACACCGGCGAGCGAGCGTGCGGCGTCTTCCACGATCGACAGGTTCGGCTCGCGCTGCGCCGAGAGCGGAGTCGGCAGCGCGATCAGGACGGCCTCGGCCCCGGGCAGCTCCTCGTAGCCCGTCGTCGCCCGGACGAGGCCCTGCTCGACGAGCGGCGCGAGCCGTTCGCTCGGCACGTCGGGGATGTGCGACTCGCCGCGGTTGAGCGCCGCAACGATGTCCTCGACCACGTCGACGAGGAGGACGTGGCAGCCGGCTTCGGCGAACGTGACAGCGAGCGGCACGCCGACATAGCCCGCGCCGACCACGCCGACGTCATAGCGAGCGCCCTCAGCCACGGTCGGCAAGGCTAGCTGCGACCCGTTCCGCGGCGTGACCGTCACCGTAGAGCGGCGGCCGCTCGTCCGGCATCCGCGCCGCCGCGACTGCGTGGGCGAGCTTGCTCGGATCGTCGTCGACGAGGACGTTCGCGCCGACCTCGACCGTGTCCACCCACTCGGTGGAGGGGCGCGCGGTCACGCAGGGCACGCCGTACCAGTACGCCTCCTTCTGCAGCCCGCCCGAGTCGGTGACGAGCACGCGCGCCTGGGAGACGAGAGCGGCCATGTCGAGGTAGCCGAGCGGCGCGAGCACCTCGACGTTCGGCGGGATCTCGCCGAGCACACCACGGGTGCGGGGATGGGCGGGAAAGAGAACGCGCTCGTCGATCCGTCCCAGCCCGTCGACGATCCGGGCGAGCCGCTCGGGCTGGACGTTCGCCTGCCGGTGGATCGTCGCGGCGACGTAGCCGCCCGGCTGGAGCCCGTGCTCGGAGAGGATGGGCGACCGCTCGCGTGCGATCGGCGCGAGGCGGAAGCACGCGTCGGCCATCACGTCGCCGACGACCTCGATCCGGCCGGGGACGCCCTCGCCGAGCAGCGTCTCTCGCGAGCGCTGGTCGGGACAGAGGAGGAGTGTCGAGACGGCGTCGACCGCGATCCGGTTGTGCTCCTCCGGCATCGAGAGGTCGCCGCTCCGCAGCCCCGCCTCGACGTGCGCGACGGGAGCGCCGGCGCCGACAGCCGCCTCCGCGCCCGCGCGCGTCGAGTTGGTGTCGCCGTAGACGAGCGTCCAGTCGGGTCTCTCCCGTGCGAGCACCTCGGCGATCCGCGGCCGCATGGTCTCGGTGTCGGCGGTGTGGAGGTCGAGGCGGTAGTCGGGCTCCGGCAGCCCGAGCTCCTCGTAGAAGACATCCGAGAGGTCACGGTCCCAGTGCTGGCCGGTGTGCAGTCCGACCTCCTCGATGCCCGCCTCGCGGAGCGCGGCGCTGACCGGCCCGGACTTGATGAATTGCGGACGGTTGCCGACGACGCTGAGGACCTTCACGCGGGCGACGCTAGCGGCTGGGAGAGAATGCAGCGATGGCTGACGAGGATTGCGGACAAGCTCGACGGTCACGGTCTACGACCCGCCGCACCAGGTGGGAGCCGAGGTGGTCGGCGACCTGCGCGGGCGCGGCCTCTGGACGCTGACGCCGACGGAGACCGGGACGCACGTGCGCTTCGACTGGTCGGTCTTCGCCGACAAGCCCGTGCTCCACGTCTTGACACCGGTCCTGCGGCCGGCGTTCCGCTGGAACCACGCGTGGGCGATAGCGCGAGCGCAGGAAGGGCTGGAACCGGCGGCACGCGCTCGAAGCTGAGAGTGCTTCTACCCGCGCGCCTGGCGCCCGAGCTTTACCCGTCCGGTGGCCGATAGCTCGACCTTCCTGAGTCGAATCGACTTCGGGGTGACCTCGACTGCCTCGTCATTGCGAATGAACTCGAGCGCCTGCTCGAGCGACAGCGGCCGCGCCGGAATCAGTCGAACGAGCTCGTCGGCAGCTGCGGCGCGCATGTTCGTCAGCTTCTTCGGCTTCGAGGCGTTCACGTCGAGGTCGTTGTCGCGTGCGTTCTCGCCCACGACCATCCCCTCGTACACCTCGTCGCCCGGCGAGACGAAGAGCGACCCGCGTTCCTGCAGGTTGCCGATCGCAAAGCCCGTCGCCTGACCGCGCCGGTCGGCGACGAGGCTGCCGGTCGGCCGTGTGCGCAACTCGCCGTGCCACGGCTCCCAGCCGTCGAAGACGTGGTGGATGATCCCGGTGCCGCGCGACTCGGTGAGGAACTCGGTGCGAAAGCCGATCAGCCCGCGGGCGGGCACGAGATAGTCCATGCGCGCCCAGCCGCTGCCGTGGTTCACCATCTGCTGCAACCGTCCCTTGCGGAGCGCGAGCAGCTGCGTGACGACGCCGACGAACTCCTCCGGGATGTCGATGGCGACGCGCTCGACCGGTTCGAGCCGCTTCCCGTCGACCTCCTTCGTCAGCACCTCCGGCTTGCCGACCGTCAGCTCGAAGCCCTCGCGGCGCATCTGCTCGACCAGGATTGCGAGCTGCAGCTCGCCGCGGCCCTGCACCTCCCACACGTCGGGGCGCGAAGTCCGCACGACCTGGAGCGAGACGTTGCCGACGAGCTCCGCGTCGAGCCGCTCCTTCACCTGGCTCGCGGTCAACCGGGTCCCCTCCGTGCCGGCGAGCGGGCTCGTGTTGATGCCGATCGTCACCGAGAGGCTCGGCTCGTCGACCGTGGTCACGGGCAGCGGCCTGGGGTCGTCGGGATCGGCGATCGTCTCGCCGATCGTGACCTCGGGCAGCCCGGCGAGCGCCACGATCTCGCCCGGGCCGGCCGCGTCCGCGGGAACGCGGTCGAGCGCCTCCGTCAGGTAGAGCTCGGTGACGCGCGCCGGCTCGATCGTCCCGTCCGAGCGGCACCACGCGATCGCCGCGCCCTTGCGCAACGTCCCGTGGCGGATCCGGAGCAGCGCCAGCCGGCCGACGTACGGGCTGGCGTCGAGATTCGTGACGAGCGCCTGCAGCGGATGCTCGGGGTCGTAGCTCGGCGCCGGGATCGCCTCGAGCAGCGTTGCGAACAGCGGGCCGAGATCCGGGGTGAGCTCGTCAGCGGTGAGCCCGGCCTGGCCCGCGCGCGCGTTCGCGTACACGATCGGGAACTCGATCTGCGAGCTGTCCGCGTCGAGGTCGAGAAAGAGCTCGTACACCTCGTTCACGACTTCGGCCGGGCGCGCGTCGTGCCGGTCGACCTTGTTGATCACGAGGACGACGGGCAGCTTCAGCTCGAGGGCCTTGCGCAGCACGAACCTCGTCTGCGGCAGCGGCCCTTCCGACGCATCGACGAGCAGCAGCACACCGTCCACCATCGTCAGCGCCCGCTCCACCTCGCCGCCGAAGTCGGCGTGCCCGGGCGTGTCGACGATGTTGATCTTGGTCTCGCCGAACGACACCGCCGTGTTCTTGGCGAGGATCGTGATGCCCTTCTCGCGCTCGAGGTCGAGGGAGTCCATCACCCGTTCCGCGACATCCTGGTTCTCGCGGAACGAGCCGGACTGCCAGAGCATCGCGTCGACCAGGGTCGTCTTCCCGTGGTCGACGTGGGCGATGATCGCGACGTTCCGCAGGTCGTTGCGACGAGCGAGCACGGCTAGCGCCTGCGGCGCCTGGGAGCCTTCGGCGCAGGGGCCGGAGTCTCGATTCCGGACGCCGCGAACGCATGCGCGTGACCGGCCGCTCCCGCCAGCCGGCTGACGTCGAGACGCTGCTCGGGGAGCACCAGCGTCACCCCGGTTCCGGTGCGGCCGGCACGACCGGTGCGGCCGACGCGATGGACGTAGTCGTCGGGCGTGCGGGGCGGATCGAAGTTGATCACGTGCGTGATGTCGTCGACGTCGAGGCCGCGCGCCGCGAGATCGGTTGCGATCAGCGTGGAGACCCGGCCCGACCCGAACTGCGCGAGCGAACGCTCGCGCGCGTTCTGCGACATGTTCCCGTGCAGCACGGCGGCGCGCACGTCGTGCATGCGCACGAGCTTGCGTGCGAGCTTGTCGGCGCCGTGCTTGGTGCGGACGAAGACCAGGGTGAGCCCGCGCTCGCGCCGAAGCTGCTCGGCGAGCCGCTCGAGCTTGTCGTCGGCGGTCACGGCTACGAACTCGTGCCCGACGTCTCCGCGTACGTCCTGGATCTGGGCGCCGGTGGTGAAGCGCGAGGCGTTGACGGTGTAGGTGCGCGCGAGATCTGCGACCTGCCCCTCGAGCGTGGCCGAGAACAGCAGCGTCTGCCGGTTCTCGGGAATGTGCGCGAGGATGCGGTCGACCTGCGGGCGGAATCCCATGTCGAGCATGCGATCCGCCTCGTCGAGGACGAGCACGCGAACCGAGCGCAGCGAGACGAGCTTCCGCTCGAGCAGGTCCTGCAGGCGGCCGGGCGTGGCCACGAGCACCTCGGCGCCACGCGCGTGCTTCGCCTGGCCGGTGACCGACGTGCCGCCGTAGACCGCGGCGATCCGCAGCCCGCGCGCCCTGGCGAGCGGCGCCAGCTCGTCGACGATCTGCGAGGCGAGCTCGCGCGTCGGGACGAGCACGAGAGCGCTGGGATGCGCGGAGGCGCCGGCGGTGCGCTCGATCATGGGGATTCCGAATGCGAGTGTCTTGCCCGAGCCGGTGGGCGACGCCGCGAGGACGTCGACGCCCGCGAGGGCGTCGGGCAAGACGAGCGCCTGGACGGCGAACGGCGACCTGATGCCGAGCCGCGCGAGCGCCTCGACGACGGGCACGCTCACGCCGAGCGCGGCGAATGAATCGTTCATGGATGGTTCCTTCCTTGTAGAGCAGGTTCGAGATGCGAGAGACTCGAAACGCCTGCAAACAGGAGGAACGAGAAGCTGGATCTCCGGGCGCCGAAGTGGCGGCCGCGAGCTCACGGTAGCACGGAGGTTCGGCTACGAGGTCGTTGCGATTTCGACAGACCGCATCGTTGCGCGTCACCAGCTCTTCGTGCGATGCGCCTGGGCGCGACCTTCGACCCGGACTCTGGCATCGACCGCGAAGCAGCCGCCGGGCATCGCGAGCACCGGGTTCAGGTCGAGCTCCACGACCTCCGGCAGCTCGTCTGCGAGAAGCGAGAGGCGCAGGATGAAGTCGATGAGGGCCGCCTCGTCGGCGGGAGGCGTCCCTCTGAAGCCGGCGACGAGGCGTCCGGCTTTGCCGGTGCGAACGAGCTCCTGCGCGTCGAGGTCGGTGAGCGGAGCGAGCCGGAACTGCGCCTCGCCGATCAGCTCGGCGAGGACGCCGCCGGGGCCGAACGCGACGAGCGGGCCGAAGACGGGATCCTGCACGGCGCCGGCCAGCAGCTCCGTGCCGCCGCGGACGAAAGGCTGCACGAGCAGTGGTGGGCCGATCCGTTCCGCGGCGGCGAGCACCGCCGCCTCGTCGGCCAGGTCGAGGGCGATGCCCCCCTGCTCGGTCTTGTGCGCCCCGGGGGCGGCTGTCTTGAGGACGACCGGGTAGCCGAGCTCGCGCGCCGCCGCTACTGCCGCCTCCGCCGTGCTCGCGACTCGCTCCGCCACGAGCGGGATTCCGTACGCCTCGAGCAGGCGGCGCGTCGGCTCCGCATCGAGCCAGCCGGCACCCGCCGCGATCGCCTCTCGCACGACGGCCCGTGCCTGGTCAGGGTCCCGCTCGAGGTCGGGCACCGCGCCCGCCGGCCGCCTCAGCCACTCTCCACGCTCGACGGCTCTTGCGAGCGCTCTCGCTGCGGCCTCGGGATAGGCGAAGGACGTCACGGGCGCTGCGCTCTGCAGCGAGGCTGGAGCGCCATTCGCGCTGAGGAACGCGCAGAGGACAGGCCTGTCCGCGGCCGTGGCCGCCGCGCGGCTGATCGCTGCGCCGACCTCATCCTCGTCCGTCCCGACGGTCGGCACGAAGAGGACGATCGCCGCGTCGAAGGCGGGATCGGCGAGCACAGGCGGGAGGACAGTGGCGAAGCTCTCCGCGTTCGCTCCTCCGAGCATGTCGATCGGATTCGCCGCGCTGCCCTCGGTCGGCAGGACCGCTGCGAGTGCGGCGCGCGTCTCCTCGCTCGGCGTCGGCAGCTCGAGGCCGAGCGCTTCGCATGCGTCCGCTGCGAGGATTCCCAGCCCGCCGGCGTTCGTGACGACAGCGACGCGCCGCCCGCGCGGCACGGGCTGGGCCGAGAGAAGGGAGGCGACGTCGATCAGCTCGTCGAGCGTGCGGGCGCGGATCACGCCCGCCTGCGCGAAGAGCGCGTCGGCCGCGACGTCCGAGCCGGCGAGGGCGGCCGTGTGCGACCCCGCGGCCCGGATGCCGGCGCGTGTGGCACCGCCCTTCAGCGCGAGGATCGGCTTACGGCGCGCGACCCGCCGGGCAATGCGCGCGAACGCCCGCGGGTTGCCGAAGGACTCGAGGTACAGCACGACGAGCTCGGTCTCGTCGTCGTCCTCCCACCACTCGAGCAGGTCGTTCGACGAGACATCCGCCTTGTTGCCGACGGACACGAACGAGGTGACCCCCAGGCCGGTCGCTTCCGTGCGCTCGAGCAGTGCGAGCCCGAGGGCGCCGCTCTGGGAGGAGAAGCCGATCTTGCCTGCCGGGAAGCTACGCGGCGCGAACGTTGCGTTGAGGCGGACCGAGGAGGAGGCGATGCCGAGGCAGTTCGGGCCGACGAGCCGTGCACCGTGGTCGCGGACGAGCGCGAGCAGCCGTTCCTGCCGGTCGGCCCCCTCGTTACCCGTCTCGGCGAAGCCCGCGGAGATCACGATGAGCGCGCGAGCGCCGGCGGCGAGTGCTTCTTCTGCGGCCGCGAGCACCTTCTCTCCCGGCACGCAGATCACGGCGAGGTCGATCGCCTCCGCAATCCCGGCGACGCTGCGGTAGCCGTGGACGCCGGCAACGGGGTCGCCGTTCCGGTTGACGGGATAGACGGAACCGGCGAAGTCGGCGGCGAGAACGTTGCGGAACAACTCGCCGCCGATCGAGCCGCGGCGCTTCGATGCTCCGATGACCGCGACCGAGCGCGGCTGGAAGAACGGCTCGAGCGAAGCTCGCACCGCGACGTGGTCGCGCGCCGCCACGTGCTCGCGATAGTGGCTGCTCGGGGCGATCCCGAACCGGATCTCGAGCTCGCCCGCCTCGCCGGCGCGCTTTACCGTGAATCCCGCGTCGCGGAAGACATCGAGCATCGCGGTGTTCTCCTGCAGCACCTCTGCGACGAACTCCTCGATCCCGGCCTGGGCCGCCCGCGCCGCGAGCTGCTCGAGCAACCGCGTCCCGATCCCTCGCTGCTGGAGGTCGTCGCCGACAGCGAACGCGATCTCGGCAACCCGCGAGTCGCGCAGCCTGGCCCACTCCGCGAGGGCGACGATGCGGCCGTCGAGCGACCCCAGGAGCGCGCCGCGCTCCTGCCAGTCTGGTTCGAGCACGGGCTCGACGAGCTTCGGCCCGAGCGCGGGGAAGCCGTGGAAGCGGAGGTACCGGCTGTGCTCGGAGAGCCCCGAGAAGAACTCGACCAGTGCGCCGGCGTCCTCCGCGGCGGGCGGTCTCAGCCGGAGCGTCGACCCGTCGCGGAGGATGACGTCGGTTGCCTCGACCGCGCTTACGTCGGTGACGGTCACGCGGCCGCCGCATGCTCGTGCGCGCGCTGCGAGCCACGGACGACGAGCACCGGGCACGGCGCCGAATGGACGAGGCCGGTCGAGACGCTGCCGGAGAGGAGCCGCCGCGCGGCGCCCCAGCCGTGCGAGCCGACGACGATCAGCTGGGCGTCGTGCTCGTCGGCGATCCGGCAGATCTCCTCGACGGCGAAGCCGTCGGCCGCAACGGTCGAGCACGAGACGCCCGCCGCACATGCGGTGGCTGCGACAGCGGCGAGAAGCTCCTCTACGCGATGGTGCTCGGCCTGCGTGAGATCGGCCACGACGTTCGCGTAGCCGTACCCGCTGTAGCCGACCGCGGGCAGTGCCGCATGCACGGCGGACACGACGAGCAGCGGGGCCTCGAGCCGCTGAGCCAGCTCGAGCGCTTCCCCCTGTGCCTCCTCCGCCGAAGGCGAGCCGTCGGTCGCGAACAGAATCGGTCTGGTGTCACTCATCTCACTGCCTCCTTCTCGGATCACTGAGGACAGTGTCGGCCCGGACCGGGGGCGGCGGCATCCGGGCGAGGCCGTCACGTGCTGCGGAAAACCACGCACGAAGAGGGCGGCGCCCGACGTACTCGCGCCGCCCTCCTCGCCGAGGCACTATGCGGTGACCGGCACCTCGTGCTGCTCGAGCAGTTCCTGCCCGACGGGCGTGGCCTCGAGCACGACCTTGAGCGCGTGGCTCTCGGCCGCAGCTCCGAAGACGTCATACGCCTTCTCCGCGTCCGCGAGGGCGAAGCGGTGGGTGGCGAACGGCGTCGGGTCGAGCCGCCCTGCCTCGATCAACCTGAGGAGCTTCGGCGTCGTGGTCGTGTCGACGAGACCCGTCGTGATCAGGACGTCGCGGATCCACAGCTTCTCGAGGTGGAGGGTGGCGGAGTGGCCGTGGACGCCGACGTTGGCGACGCGGCCGCCCGGCCGGATCAGGTCGGTGCAGAGCTCGAACGTCTCCGGCACGCCGACCGCCTCGATCGCGACGTCGGCGCCGAGGCCTCCGGTCAGCTCCATCACCTTCGCGACCGCGTCCTCGCTGCTGTTGTCGATCGTGACGTCGGCGCCGAACTCGAGCGCCTTCTCGAGCCGCGACGCATCCAGGTCGATGGCGACGATCCGGCTAGGCGAGTGGAGCTGCGCCGTCATGATCGCGGCGAGCCCGATCGGGCCGGCGCCGACGACCGCGACGGTGTCGCCCGGCTCGACGCGCCCGTTGAGGACGCCGACCTCGTAGGCGGTGGGGAGGATGTCGGCGAGGAAGAGCACTTGCTCGTCCGAGAGTGCCTCCGGCACCTTGTACACCGACGTGTCGGCGAACGGGACGCGCGCGTACTCGGCCTGGAGGCCGTCGATCAGGTGGCCGAAGATCCAGCCTCCGCCGCCGGTGCAGAGCCCGTAGCGGCCTTCCTTGCAGAAGCGGCAGCGACCGCACGAGGTGATGCAGGAGACGAGCACACGGTCTCCGGGCTCGAGCGTGGTGACGGCGCTTCCGGTCTCGATCACGGTGCCGACGGCCTCGTGGCCGAGGATCGTGCCCGGCTGCACCTCCGGCACGTCCCCCTTGAGGATGTGGAGGTCGGTGCCGCAGATCGTCGTGGAATCGATTTTCACGATGGCGTCCGTAGGCGCCTGGATTGTCGGGTCGGGGACGTCCTCCCAAGTTCGCTGCCCCGGTCCGTGATACACGAGCGCTTTCATCTTGCGCCTCCTTTTCCCCGAGTCTCGCTCCAAGGCGCGCAGGCGCCATCGGCGGGGGCGCGGACCGCGCCTGCGGCTTTCCCGTAGGGCGCGGCCGAGGTTTAGGGTGGCCCGGTGGACGCGCTTTCCGTGAGTGAAAGCCGGCTGCGCGCGTTGTTCGCAGCAAGCCTCGCTCTCAGCTCGGAGCTTTCGCTGGACACGCTGCTGCACCGGCTCATCGAGGCGGCCGCCGAGTTGACCGGCGCCGGCTATGCGGCGCTCGGCGTTATCGACGCGAGCGGCGAGGAGCTGGAGCAGTTCGTGACGCACGGCATCGACGCCGACAGACGGGCGGAGATCGGGGCGCTTCCGCGCGGACGCGGCATCCTCGGGGTGCTGATCCGCGAGGCGAGACCCCTGCGGTTGCACGACCTGGCCGAGGATCCCCGCTCCGTCGGCTTCCCCCCGGCGCATCCACCGATGCGGAGCTTCCTCGGCGTCCCGATCCTGCTGCGCGGCGTCGCCTACGGCAACTTCTACCTCACCGAGAAGGAGGGTGGTGAGGACTTCACCGAGGAGGACGAAGAGCTCGTCACGCTGCTCGCGGGCCAGGCCGCGGTCGCGATCGAGAACGCCCGGCTGTACGAGGCGTCCACCCGCTGGTCTCAGCAATTGCAGTCGCTGCACGAGGTCGGGAATGCACTCGCCACCGAGACCGATCTCGAGCGTCTGCTCGATCTCGTCGTCCGTCGCCTACGCGAGCTGCTCGGAGCCCGCGTCGTCGCGCTCGCGCTGCCCAGCGGAGACGAGGACCTCAGGTTCGCCGCCGTGGCCGGAGAGTCGGTGGAGGATTTGCTCGGCGAGACGTTCCCCCGCTCGCGCTCGAAGAGCGGCCGGGTGCTCGCGCGACGGCGCAGCGAGCGAGTCGACTCGGTGATCGACGATCCCGAGGTGCACCAGGAGGTGGCGAGGCGTGCGGGCGCCCGCACCGGCATGTGGGTGCCGCTCATCGCACGCGACCGGGTGATCGGCGTCATCGAGATCCACGACAAGGACGGCCCCGACGCACGATTCTCCGACTCCGACCTGAGGCTCGCCGAGACATTCGCGGCACGCGCCGCTGTCGCCGTCGAGCTGTCACAGCGGGTTGCGCGCGACGCGTTGCGCCGTGTCGTGCAGGCACAGGAGCTGGAGCGGCGGCGGCTCGCGCGCGAGCTCCACGACGAGACCGGGCAGGCCCTGACCTCGATCCTGCTCGGGTTGAAGCCGCTCGAGGAGGCGCTCGCCGACCATCCGGCCCGCGCCGCTGCGGCCGAGCTGCGCGAGCACGTCGTCACGGCGCTTCAGGACGTGCGCCGGCTGGCTGTCGAGCTCCGTCCAAAGCTGCTCGACGACTTCGGTCTCGTGCCCGCGCTCGAGCGGCTGACCGAGTCGTTCGCCGAGCAGACGGGCATTCGTGTCGACTTCCACTCGGCGCTCGGGGAGACGCGACTTCCAAGCGAGGTGGAGACGGCGCTCTACCGGGTCGTACAGGAGTCGCTCACGAACGTCGTCAAGCACGCACATGCGCGCAACGTGAGCGTGTCGGTCGTCCGGAGGGACACCGGCGTGGCTGCAGTGATCGAGGACGACGGAGCGGGGTTCCAGCCGGCGGCGACGCGCGAGGACGGCGTCGGCCTCCTCGGCATGCGCGAACGGCTCGCGCTATTCGACGGCCGCCTCGAGATCGAGTCGCGCCCCGGCGCCGGGACGACCCTCGTGGCCGAGGTGCCGCTCTCGTGAGCATCCGGGTGCTCATCGTCGACGACCACGCGGTCGTGCGCAGCGGCCTGCGGCTGCTCCTTGGCGCAGAAGACGACCTCGAGCCGGTCGGAGAGGCGGGGAGCGCGCGCGATGCGGTGTTCCAGGCGCGAGCGCTCAAGCCGGACGTGATCCTGCTCGACGTCGTCATGCCGGACCAGACCGGTCTCGACGTGCTTCCGCAGCTCAAGCACGAGAACCCCGATGCGATGGTGCTCGTCCTGTCGATGCAGGACGAGCCGCGCTATGTCCGCGAGGCCTTCGCAGCGGGCGCGAGCGGTTATGTCCTCAAGGAAGCAGCCGACACCGAAGTCGTTGCCGCGGTACGCGAGGTTGCGGCCGGCGGCCGCTACGTCAACCCCGAGCTCGGCGCCCGTCTCGTGGCCGCCGACGCCGAGGCCACGAAGCTCGCCGAGGAGGACCCGCTCTCCGACCGCGAGCGCGAGGTGCTGCGCCTGCTCGCCCTCGGTCACACGAACCAGGAGATCGCGAAGCAGCTCTACATCTCGGTGCGCACGGCCGAGACGCACCGCGCGCACATCATGCAGAAGCTCGGGCTGCAGAGCCGCGCCGACCTCGTCGCCTACGCGCTCGAGCGCGGGCTTCTCGAAGCCGGCTGAGCGTCCTTTGCTCTGAGCTCTACTCCGGCGACTCGTCGAGCAGGTGGCGGAAGAGGCTCCGCTCTGCGTCCTCGTCCGCCGAAGAGCCGGCCGAGGCCAGCTCCGCGGATCTCGAGCAGCCAGGGCGAGCGTCCGCGGCAACGTCGAGCTGCTCGAATGAGCAGCGGCCGGTCAGCGCGGCGCCGCCGGGCTCCCAGAACGGACAGGTGTTCTCGGACAGCTTCGGTGTGCCGAGGCCGTTTCGAACGGAGCCGAGTCTGCGGCAGGGCCGGGCGGAGGGGGGCGGAGCGGTCCCTGGAACGCGTGAGGGCCGCTTCGCAGCGGCCCTCACTGTCCTGCGGTGGAGTCGGGCGCTTATGTCACCGGCACCGCGGGAGCTTTGGGGTGTGACCGCCGCACGGACTTAAGGACGCTCTCCGGATTCCGGAGTGCTCCGCCGATCGCGAGGATCGCGAAGCCGAAGCCCGAGAGGAGGAGGGCGATCCCGACCACGATCCCGAACAGCCCGAGCTGCGAAGCCATGTAGCTCGTGTTGAGCGCGGTCGTGAGCGCGGTCTCGGTGACCCAGACCTGCCGGGCACCGTTCTGAAGCGGCTGCTTCGTGTTGGGGTCGACCGCGGCGTATGTGGCGTTGTCGGTGCCGCCGCCCACCATCAACTGGCTCTTCGGCGTTCCCGGCTTTGCCGTGTAGATGCCCATCTGGGCGTACGTGTAGCCACCCGTGGCCTCGAGTGCGTGGATGTGCATGTACTGGGCCATCAGGCGCGCCTTGGCGCCGGTGTTGATCTTCTGGTTGGCGACGCTCTGGGTCGGCCACTGCTTGACCGCCGAGGTGATGCCCGCCTTCTGCGCCTCGGCCTTGATCGCCGACGGCGTCATGTCGGATGACCCGACGATGTACTCGTTGTTGAGGCTCTTGTTGACCGTCTGCCGGCCGTTGGCGCCCATCGCGATGGCGACGACGCCGAACACGACCAGCACGGCCGCGGCAATGATGCCTCCGATCTCGAATGCCTTGCGCATGTCCCGACTCCTTTCCGAACCGTGTTCCATTTCGGTCCAGTGTCGGGCGCTGCGGCGCCGGCGCCATCCGGGTGGATCCGAAAGCCGTCGGCGGCCTTCCCTCGTCTGTCCTGCGGGAAATCCCCTAGGGCGAGACGGTGCCGGACGGGAAGGCTTCGCGCGGAGCGCGGCCGGCCGCAACCGCCCGCGCGATGTCGAGCGTGGAGATGACGCCGATCGGGCGGCGGGAGCCGGGCTCGGTGACCGCGAGGTGCGCGATCCCGTACTGCGCCATCAGGCCGCCGGCCTCGGGAATCGAGCTGTCGACGGCGACGCTGACGAGCGGAGTCACCGCCGTCGCACCGGCGGTCAGCGTGTCGAGGTCGAGCTGCGTGGCAGCGACGAGATCGAGGTCGGAGACGACCCCCCACATCTGCGGCGGCACGTCATCGTCATCCGCGCGCTCGAAGACGAAGATGGCATGAACGCTGTGCGTGGCCATCATCCGCGCCACGACCCGGAGCGGCGTCTCGGGCGGGCAGCTGATCACGCCATGGCTCATGACGTCCCCGACGGTGGCTCCCTCGAAGGCGGCGGGCAGTTCCTCCCGATGCTGTGCGTAGGCCACAGCGGGATCGTCGCCGCCGGTCGGAAGCCTCGCATCCGCACGAACTACGGAACGTGGCTCTTGACGAACGTGCTGCATGGGCCGTGCAGGGATCGAACCTGCGACCTTGGGATTAAGAGTCCCCTGCTCTACCAGCTGAGCTAACGGCCCGAGCGGGCGCCCATTGTAGCCAGGCGGATTTGCTGGCCATCCGTCGAAAGATCGTGCAGACTGCGACGAGCACAAGGAGAGTGCGGACTTGGGGGGCAGACCAACGAGCAGCGGAACGGAGCCGCTCGCTACAACGGCCGAGAGCGTCGACGATGCCGTCCGCCGGCTCGTCGTCGAGCGCTCGCACGACCTCGTCACGCTCTGCGACCGGACCGGGACGATCGTCTACGCCTCGCCCTCGTGGTCGACCCTCGGCTGGGAGCCTCCCGCCCTGGCGGGCATCGGGGTGCTCGAGCTGATCCACCCCGACGACGCCGGGCGCGCGACCGACGCCTGGAACGAGGTGGCCGCCGGGACCGACGTCGACGCGGTCACGATCCGCATCCGCCGCGCCGCGGGGAGCTACGCGTGGTTCGAGGTGAACGGATCCTTGGTCCGCACCGAGGCCGGCAAGGCGCGCTTCATGCTCGGGACGGCCCGGGATGTGAGCGAGCGGGAGGAGCTTCGCTCGCGCCTCCGCGATCTCGACGCCGTCTACCGTTTCGCGGACGCTGTCGCAGGCGCCCCCGAGCTCGGCGACGTGCTGGAAGCGGCCCTCGACGCGCTCCTCGAGGCGACGGGCGCCGAGCGGGCGGCGGTCCTGCTCGCCGACGACGAAGGCGTGTTGCGCTTCCGCGCCTGGCGCGGCCTCTCCGACCGCTACCGCACCTACACCGAGGGCCGCTCGCCGTGGCCGCCGGAGGCTGACGAGCCGGAGCCCGTCCTCGTCGAGGACATCGCTGCTGCCGGCTACGAGACAGCCCTCGAGCGGGCCTTGCGCAAGGAGGGAATCGGAGCGCTCGCATTCGTTCCGCTAATCCGCGGCGGCCAGTTGCTCGGGAGGATCACGCTCTACCGCGACGCCTCTCACCGCTGGAGCGACCGGGAGGTGCTGCTCTCGCGGACGATCGGGAACCATCTCGCGTCGGTCGCCGAGCGCGCCCAGACCCAGCAGGCGCTGCACGAGTCGAGCGAGCAGCTGGCGAGCATCTTGCGGACGGTCGAGGAAGGGATCACGGCGACGACCCCCGAGGGCCGCTTCCTGTTCGCGAACGACGCCGCTGCGCGCGTCGTGGGCCTCGAGTCCGGGGACGAGCTCGTCGCGCTCACGCCACGGGATCGGGCGGCGCTCTACGAGATCTTCGCCACCGACGGCTCCCCGCTGGCGACGGACGACCTGCCGCCGTCGCTGGCGCTGAGCGGCGCGGAGAGCGCGGCCGTCGTCCGCATCCGCTCGCGGACGGACGGGTGGGAGCACTGGGTCGCGCTCCGGTCGACCCCGGTTCTCGGCGCGAACGGAGAAGTCGAGCTCGTCGTCAACGTGACGCGCGACATCACGCAGGAGACGCTCGCCGCCCAGCGGGAGGCCGAGGCGAGGCACGAGGCAGAGGCGTCGAGAGCGCGGCTCGCGCTGCTCCTCGAGGCGACCGAGCAGCTGAGCCAGACGCTCGAGTACGAGGAGCTGTTGCGCCGGGTGCCGCAGCTAGTGGTGCCGCGCATCGCGGACGGCTGCCACGTCTACGTCGCACGAGGCGAGCGCGAGCTGGTCCGCGTGGCGCACGCGCACGTCGAGCCGCGCATCTCGGCGCTCCTCGACGAGATCGACGACGTGTACGACACGTCGCGCGACCGGCGCATCCCGGTCGTCGAGGTCTTCCGCACCGGCAAGCCGATTCACCTGCCGTCGCTGAAGCAGCCGCTGAAGAAGGTGGCGCGCCCCGGCGAGGAGGAGCTCGTCCAGATGGAGTCGCGCTCGCTCGTCGTCGTCCCGCTCGAGGCGGGCGGCAGGCGGCTCGGGGTCCTCGCCGTCACCTCCGGCGAGCCCGGCCGGCACGGCAGCGAAGACTTCGAGCTCTTGTCGGAGCTCGCGCGGCGAATCTCGCTCGCACTCGACCTGGTCGACCTCCACCGGCGGGCGCAGGACTCGCTCGCGCAGCTGCAGGCGGTGATCGCGCAGCTGCCGCTCGGCGTCGCGATCACCGACGCCGACCACCGCATCGTCCTCCGCAACGACGAGCTCGAGCGCGTCTGGGGCGCAGAGATCGCAATCGGCGCCGACCACCGCCGGGCCGGCACCGACACCGACGGATGGCCGCTCGAGCGCGCGATCGAGACCGGCGAGGTGACGATCGGCGAGCGGCGAGAGCTCGAACGCGACGACGAGATACGCACACTCGAGATCAGCGCCGCGCCGGTACGGGATGCAGAGGGCGCGATCGTCTCCGCAGTCGCGGTCGTCGCCGACGTCACGCGCCGCAGCCGTTCGGAGGAGAACCTCCGCTTCCTGTCCCGTGCGAACGAGCTGCTCGTCGCCAGCCTCGACTGGGAGCAGACGCTCGACGCGATCGCCGACCTCGCGGTGCCGGCTCTCGCCGGCTATCTCGTGATCGATCTCCTCGACGAAGAAGACGAGCTCCACTGGGTCGTCGCCGTCCACGCGGATCCCGAGAAGACCGAGCTCGTCCGCGAGCTCCGCGTGCGCTACCCGCCGACGCTGTCCACGCATCCGATTCAGGTCGCGCTCCGCACGGGGCGCGCGCAGCTGCTGCCGGACCTTCAGTCGGAGGCCGCCGCGATGGCGCACGACGTCAAGCACGCACGGGCGATCCGGCGGATCGCGAACACCTCGGGCCTCGTCGCGCCGCTGATCGCGCGCGGGAGGACGCTCGGCACGATCAGCCTCGGCACGATCGAAGGCCAGCCGCGCTTCGACGCGTCCGACCTCGAGATGGCGACCGAGCTCGCGCGCCGGATCTCGCTCGCGCTCGACAACGCACGCCTCTTCGCCGAGGCGCAGGAGCGCGCGCACGCGGCGGAGGCGCTCGAGTACGTCGACGACGGCGTCATCCTCGTCGACGAGGCAGGCCTCGTCCGGCTCTGGAACCCGACGGCGGCAATCAGCCTGCGGCGGCCCGCCCTCGAGGCCGTCGGGCGGCCGATTGCGGAGCTGCTGGCCGACTGGACGTCGCTCCAGTCCCGCATCCCCGTCGCTTCCGAGCCGCAGGCGGGCGGAGCCTCGAGGGCCCAGACGCTGCCCGTCGAGGTGGAGGGTGAGGAGCGGTGGCTCTCGATCTCCGCCGTCCGCTTCCCGGGCGGCACCGTCTACGCCTTCCGCGACGTCACCGACGAGCGTGCCGTGGAGCAGATGAAGACCGACTTCGTCTCGACGGTCTCGCACGAGCTCCGGACACCGCTCGCCGCGATCTACGGAGCTGCGGTGACGCTTCGGCGGCGGGACGTGGCCGTCGACGAGTCGCAGCGCGACAGGCTGCTCGAGGTCATCTCGAGCGAGTCCGACCGCCTCGCCCGTATCGTCAACGACATCCTCTGGGCGAGCCGGCTCGAGTCCGGCCGGATGAGCATCGCGATCGAGCGTTGCGACGCCGCCGCGATCGCCAACGAGGTGGCCGACGTCGCACGCGCGCGGGCCTCGGAGGGGATCGAGGTCGCCGTGAGCGCGGCCCGGGGCCTCCCGCCCGTCGCAGCCGACCCGGACAAGCTGCGCCAGATCCTCACCAACCTGACCGACAACGCGATCAAGTACTCCCCGGACGGCGGCCGGGTCGAGCTCGAGATCGGGCGCAGCGGCGCCCGCGTCCGCTTCCGCGTCGGCGATCAGGGCCTGGGAGTGCCGCCCGCCGAGCAGGACCGGATCTTCGAGAAGTTCTTCCGGCTCGACCCCAACCTCACGCGCGGAGTCGGAGGCACCGGGCTAGGCCTCTACATCTCCCGCGAGCTCGTCACGCGGATGAACGGCCGCGTCTGGGTCGTCTCCGACGGACGCAACGGCTCGTCCTTCTTCCTGGAGCTTCCGCTCGCATAAAAGGGGACACGGCCGAGGCCGTGTCCCTTTCGAACGCGAGAGCTTGCGCTCTTCTAGTAGCCGGGGCCGGGGCCCGCGGGGCCGTCGTCGACATAGGTCGTCCGCCGGCGGCTGAAGCCGCCGGGGCCGGCCCACGAGGACCAGAAGATCAGTGACAACAGGATTCCGACGATGCCCACGATCAAGAGAATCCAGCCGATCGTGTGGATATCGACGCCGTTCACGGTCGCGTTCACGGCGAAAGCGAGCACTGCGCCCACGGCCGCCAGGATCAGTCCTACTCCGAGACCCATGCGCTCCTCCTTTGATGGGGTCCGGGGTAACAACGGACGAGGGTCGGTTCGAGGTTCGCCCAAGTTGTGGTTCGTCTAGTCTCCGGGACGGATGCGCTGGGGCTCCATCGTCGCCCTTCTGGGGATCGCGTTGGTCGCGGGCGGTGTGGCCACCGCCGTCGCGCTCGTGCCGACCTGGTTGCCGGAAGACGCCTCCCGCGAGGCCGGCCGCATCGACTTCGTGTTCTGGTTCGTGATCGCGATCTGCATCGTGATCTTCGCGCTCGTCGCCGCGGTGATGCTCTACGCGATCGTGAAGTTCAGGGCCAAGCCCGACGACGAGGAGGACGGCCCGCCGATCCACGGCCACACCGGTCTCGAGATCACCTGGACGGCCATCCCGTTCGTCCTCGTGACCGCGATCGCGATCGTGAGCGCGATCGTCCTCTCCCGCAACGACGCCCAGGCGAAGGACACGCTGCAGATCAACGTGACCGCGCAGCAGTTCGCCTGGACGTTCAGCTACCCGGACGCGAACAACGCGACGAGCCCGGTGCTGAGGCTCCCCGAGGGGCGGTCGGTCGAGCTGGACATGCGCGCGCTCGACGTCATCCACGCCTTCTTCGTGCCCGAGTTCCGGACGAACGAGGACATCGTCCCGGGGCTGATCACGAACGTGCACATCACGCCCGACCGGGTGGGCACCTACCCGCTGATCTGCAACGAGTTGTGCGGGCTGGGGCATTCGCTCATGCGCACCCAGGCGATCGTGATGCCGCCGAAGGCGTTCGACACATGGTTGAAGCAGCAGAAGACGAGCACGAAGGGGTGAGCCGACGTTGACCACGAGCACCACGACCGCGCACGACGTCCACCACGCGCCCGGCCCGGCAGGCGGCCGCTGGCGGCGGCTGCTGCTCCGCGGCGGCCTCGTCCGGGCGCTCTGGATGACGCCGCTCTTCGGCGCGATCGGGTTCGGGATCGTCGTGTTGATCCGCTGGAGCGCCGGCTGGCACCCGATCCTCCTCACCGAGCCGCTCGTGCTCGTCGCGGCCCTCATCGCCGCACCGATCGGCTTCCTCGCCGGCATCGGCGCCTTCGACTACTGGGTGTACTACGCCCTCGGCTATCCGACGCGAGCCGAGGACCACAGCGGCCACGGCGCGCAGAGCTGGCGGGACTACTTCCGTGTCAACACCGATCACAAGGTGATCGGCATCCAGTACCTCGTCACGACCATCTTCTTCTTCCTCGCGGGCGGCATGCTCGCGATGCTCGTCCGCGCCGAGCTCGCGAAGCCGGGCGACCAGTACTTCGACCCGCAGACCTACAACGGGCTCTTCTCCGTCCATGCGGCGCTGATGATCTTCCTCTTCGTGATCCCGGCCTTCGCCGGGCTCGCGAACTTCGTGGTCCCGCTGATGCTCGGCGCGCCGGACATGGCCTTCCCGCGCCTCAATGCGCTCTCGTTCTGGCTGCTGCCGATCGCCGGAATCATGATGCTCAGCTCGTTCTTCATCCCGAACGGCGCCTTCGCCGGCGGCTGGACGGGCTACGCGACGCTCAACTCCACCCACCAGCCGATGGGTGCGATCTTCTTCAACCAGGGAGTCCAGTGGGCGGGGGCGTCTTCGATCATGACCGCCCTCAACTTCCTCGTCACGATCATCACGATGCGGGCGCCGGGGCTGACCTTCTGGCGCATGCCGCTACTCGTGTGGGCGAACTTCACGACCTCGCTGCTCGTCGTGATCGCGACGCCCTTCATCGCCGGCTCGCAGTTCTTCTCGATGTTCGACCACGTGATGCACACCGCCTTCTTCAGCCCGGTGGGAGGCGGGTACCCACTTGGTTACCAGCACATCTTCTGGTTCTACTCGCACCCGGCCGTCTACATCATGATGTTGCCCGGCTTCGGGATCATGAGCGAGGTCATAGCCGTCTTCAGCCGCAAGCCGATCTTCGGCTACCGCCTGATGGCGCTGTCGCTGATGGCGATCGTCGTGCTGGGCTTCTCGGTCTGGGCGCACCACATGTTCACGAGCGGGATGTCGTCGTGGATCCGCGTCCCGATGATGATCACGACCCTGCTCATCGCAATCCCGACCGGGATCAAGATCTTCAGCTGGCTCGCGACGATGTGGGAGGGGAAGCTCCACTTCCGAACGCCGATGCTGTTCGCTCTGGGCTTCCTCTCGATGTTCGTCATCGGCGGCCTCTCGGGCGTGATGCTCGGCGCCGTCCCGATCGACATCCACGTCACCGACACCTACTTCGTCGTGGCCCACATCCACTACGTGCTCTTCGGCGGCTCCGTGTTCACGATCTTCGCCGGGATCTACTACTGGTTCCCGAAGATGACCGGCCGGATGTACAACGAGACGCTCGGCAAGCTCCACTTCTGGCTCACGTTCATCGGCTTCAACCTGACCTTCTTCCCGATGCACATCCTGGGCACGGAGGGGATGATCCGCCGCGTCGCCGACTACCCGCCGCGGTTCGAGAACCTGAACATGTTCATCTCGCTCGCCTCCTTCGGCCTCGGCGCCTCGGTGATCGTCTTCCTCTACAACATGATCACGAGCTGGCGCTTCGGCGAGATCGCGCCCGCGAACCCGTGGCGGGCCATGACGCTCGAGTGGCAGGTCTCCTCGCCGCCGCCGACCTTCAACTTCGACGAGATCCCCCAGGTCGTCGGGTCGCCGTACGAGTACGGCGTCCCGGGCGCGCAGCACGCGATCCTCGCGCCCTCCAAGGCGCGTGAGATGGAGGAGGTGCCGGTGTGACGCACCTGCTGGTGGTCGCGAACGAGACGGTCGACGCGAAGACGCTGCGCGAGGCGCTCGCCGCCCGCGGAGACGACATCCACGTCACGGTCGTCTCGCCCGTGAACGAGCCCCAGCGGGGTTATGTCGTCTACACCGACACCCGCCGCGCGTCGGCCCGGCGCCGGCTCGAGCGGGCGCTCGGCCACCTGCGCGAGGACGGGATCGCGGCCGACGGCTACGTCGTCGAGGCGGATCCGGCGGCCGCCGTCCGCGACGCGCTCTCGCAGCTCGAGCCGCCGGTGGACGAGATTCTCGTCTCGACCCATCCCGAGGAGAAGTCGGGCTGGCTGCGCCGCAACGTCCTCGACCGGATCCGCGCCTCCGCCGGCGACGTGCCGGTCGAGCACCTCGTCGCGGGCGCCGGCGGGCCGAGCGAGAAGAACGTGCTCGTGATCGCGAACGAGACCGTGCTCGGCGAGCCGCTGCTGGAGAAGATCCGCGAGCGGGCGGCGGCAGGCCCGGCGAGCTTCCTCATCATGTCGCCGCAGAGCGACCCGAACGCGGGCGAGCATCCCGAGGCCGAGCGTCGGCTGAAGCGCGCGCTCGGGGAGTTGCGCGGCGAGGGGATCGACGTCCACGGCCAGGTCGCGCACCCGGACCCGTTCAGCGCGGCGATGGAGGCGGTGCACGACGAGCGCGTCGACGAGATCGTCGTCTCGACCTTCGAGCCGCTCAGCTCCGGCTGGCTGCGCAGGGACCTCGTCGAGCGGCTGCGGAAGGAGACCGGGCTGCCGGTCGAGCATGTCGTCGTGGCGAAGTCCGCGGAGATCCCCGCATGACGACGTACTCGCACGTCGAGCCGTCGGTCACGACGAGCACGAACATCACGGGCCACCCGAGCCGCACTACAGCTCGCGGATCATGCCGGCGACGCTCGGCATGTACCTCTTCATCGCGTCGGAGATCATGCTCTTCGGCTCGTTCTTCACGGCCTACTTCTTCATCCGGATCGTGAACGGCGTGCCGTGGCCGACGCCGCCCTACCACCTCCGGGTCTTCGTCGCGGCGATCGACACGTTCATCCTCATGACGTCGAGCGCGACGATGCACTGGTCGACCGTGTCGATCAAGCGCGGCAACGTGTGGGGGATGCGCGCCGGGCTGCTGCTCACGTTCCTCATGGGCCTCGCGTTCCTGACCTCGCAGCTCTACGAGTACATGCGGGCCGGGTTCAACACGAGCGACGGCGCGTTCCCGA
>CAWGVE010000009.1:0-7127 GCA_963825805.1 uncultured Actinomycetes bacterium
TCCTGGGCGTGGTCATCGTCGGCGCCGCCGTGATCATCGCGGCGTGGTTCATCAACACCTGGCTCGGTGTCGCGGTCGCGGTGATCGTCTTTGCGGGGCTCTTCTGGTGGCTGAGACAGGAGCCCGTGCCCGGGGCCGCCGATGCCCCGCCAATCGTCACCTCCGGCACACCACCGGGGACGCATCGCGTGCTCGTCGTCGCGCCACCCGGCACCGAGACGGTGAACGTGCCGGACGGGGCGGAGGTGCTCGTCGTCGTGCCGGCGCTCTCGTCGACCCGGGAGGCCCTGACCGGCGCCGTCGACGATCGGCGCCACGACGCCGAGGCGACCGCAGCCATGCTCGAGTCCCACCTGCAGGGCGCGCGAGTAGAGGTCGGAGCCGACGACCCGGCGCTCGCGGTCGAGGACGCGCTGCGCGTCTTCGGCGCCGACGAGGTGCTCGTGGCCGGCGACGACGGTATGTTCGAGGCGATCCGCCAGCGGGTCGCGATTCCCGTCAGCCGCGCCTAAGCCGCCGGGCCGCCGAGCCGCTGCGGACGAGCGGCGTGCGAGGCCGGGACGGGCATACACCGCGCCGCCCTCCTCCGTGCCAGGCCCCCAGCCACCGACGATCACAGGCACGCCGCTCTGGTCGTCGGCCTCGATGACGACAGCGCGGCCCTGCGACACCTTGGCGGCGGGAACGGCGGCCCAGAGCTCGTTCAGGGTGTCCTCCACGCCGCCGGCGAAGTTCGTCGGATCGGACGTCGTCAGGTGGATGACGCAGAACCCGCGGAGCAACGGGACCATGCGTCCGAAGGCATCCGTGACGTTGGCGAGTGTCGTGCCTGCCGGGATGTCGCACGCGTCGGTCGGGAGCTGCGGCAGCTGCGAAGTGGCGAAAGGGAGGTTGCGCCCCAGCCGCTGACGTTGATCGTCTCGACGCCTTCGTAACCGGCTGCTCGGAGCTGCTGGTTCGCGACGTGAGTGAGGACGACCCCTCGATCGGTCCAACAACGCCGTTGACGGGCTCGTCGGACTTGACATCGACAGTCAAGAGCGCGCCGTCGAGTGTGGCCTTGAGGATCCGATCGCCGCCGAATGCCTGCTGCACCTGCGTCATCGCCTGGTCGACGATCTGCTGGCGCTGGGGGTTGACGTTCGGGCCGGCCCCGCCCAGGGTCGCGCTGAGGCCGCCCGCGAGTCCTCCGGCGACGACGACCGCAGCCACGACGTAGACGAGTCGTCGGCGCGGGGACGCGCCGACCGCTGACGGCGCGCTCGTACGCGCGCTTCGCGGAAGCGTCATCCGGGAGCGGGACGTCGGAACGGAACGTGGTGAGGAGGTCGTCGGTCATGAGGCTTCCACCGGTTCTTGCCCGACCTCGCCGAGCTGGTTCCGCAGCTGGTCGCGCGCCCGCGAGAGCCGTGACTTGACGGTGCCGAGCGGCAGGCCGAGCGCGTCGGCAATCTCCGAGTCCGTCAACTCCGCCCACGCGCGGAGGAGGAGGATCTCGCGCTCGTCCTGCCGCAGCTTCGCGACAGCCGCCGCGAGCTCTCGGTGCCGTGCGTCGGCGTCCGCCCGCTCGACCGCCTCGTCCTCCTCCGGGAGCACCGGGTCGAAGCCGGTGCGCGCGTACGCGCGGAGCATCCGCCGCTCCTTGCGCCAGTGATGCCGCATGAGGTTCGCTGCGATCCCATACAGCCAGGGACGCACCGGCCGCTCCGGGTCGAGGCGCTCCCAGTTGCGGAAAGCGACGGCGAACGTCTCCGCCGCGAGCTCGTCCGCCGCGGAGCCGCCCACACGCCGGCCAGGTAGCGGTGGAGGGAAGCGAACTCAGCGTCGAAGACAGCCTCGAAGGAGCGCCCCATGCGAACCAGTTTCCCGCAGCCGCCGCCGCGGTTCCAGCACCGCTACTTCTTGCCGGCGGAGGAGGCGACGTACTTCGCGACGGCCTGGATCTGGGCCGGGCTCAGCTTCCCCTTGAAGGCCGGCATGATGCCGCCGCCGACCGTGACCTGGTGCGCGACCCTCGCCTCGACGGCTTGAGCTGGTCGAGGTTGGGCCCGACGGTCCCGGTCGCTCCGGCGGCCGCGAGCGTGTGGCAGCCGGCGCAACCGGCCGCCCTTGAAGATCTCTTGCCGTCCGTGCCGAGGCTCGCGAAGTCGACGGCGACGTGTAGCCGTTCGAGCCTGCGACCGAGGCGACGTAGGCGGCGACGTCGATCGGCGTCCTGGCCCTTGAAGATGTTCGCCGGCATCGCCGGTTGGGCGTGTAGCTTGCCGTCCTTGTTCGTCGTGTACGTCGCGATCGACGCCCGAGCCGAGCCGGATCTGGTCGAGGACGACGTTCTCGATCGAGTTGTCCGATAGCCCTGCTTACGTGGCGCTGCGAAGGCGTCGTCGAGGTTCGGGCCGATCGTCCCGGCCGTGCCCGCGGCCTGCAGCGTGTGGCACGAGCCGCAGCTCTGCGTGAAGAGCTGCTGCCCGTTCTGCAGCGTCGGGCTGCTGGCCGGCGCTCGCGACGCCGCCGGTGCCGCAGCCGGCGGCGCAGGAGCGCCGCCACCGCGAGCCCCCCCAAGACCCCGGCCCGACGCGCCCGGATCAACCCTGCGGTACTCCCGATCGCCGAGACGGCCTCTTCGCGGGTGGGATAGATCGTGAAGACCTTGTCGAGCCCGGTGATCTCGAAGATCTTCGTGATGTTGCGGTCGTTGCAGACGAGCGAGAGCTGGCCGTCGTTCGTGCGCAGCCGCTTGACGCCGCCGACGAGGACGCCGAGCGTCGTCGAGTCGATGAAGGTCGTGCCGCTGAAGTCGACGACGACCTCCTTGCCTCCCTGTCCGATCACCTCGAGCAGCTGCTGCTTGAACTCGGGAGCCGTGTACAGGTCGACCTCGCCGGTGAGTGAGATGACATACGCCTCGCCGCTGAGCTGCTCGGTCTTGATGTCGAAGTTCATACGCGGAAACCCCCCGAAGTCGTCCGGCGGCCTCGACGGGCCGATCCGGGTGAGTCTATCCGCGCGGCCGAAGCCGCAATCGTCGTACTAGCCGCCTGTTTTGACCTTCGGCTGCGTCTGCGCCTGGGACGCCGCCTTGGTCGCCGCCTCTGCCTGCTTGAGCTTCTTGATCTGCGACTTGATCGACGAGACCTGCGGGTTGGTCGGATCGAGCTTGATGAACTTCTTCCAGGCCTTGATGGCTACCGCGTAGTTGCCGGCGTTCTGCGCCGCCGTCGCATAGAGCTGCTGCGCCGTCGGGCTGCGGGGCTCGAGCTTCGTCGCCGTCTTGTAGGCGCTGACGGCGGAGGACAGCGCGGTCGTCGCCTTCGTGTAGAGGGTCGAGCTCTGGGTCGTCGCAGCCTGCGCGGCGCGTGGGGAAGACGGGTTCGCGCCGGTCGCGGTGGCGAGCGCGCCGGTCGGCTGGAAGGCCGGGCTCGGGTCGGCCAGCGAAGCCGCCTGCTGCGCGTCCTGATACTGCGTCGCCAGCGTCTGCGCCTGCGCCATCTGGATGCCGCCGAGCTCGCTGCCACACGTTCGCGTCGTTCTTCTTCAGCGCGAGGTAGGTCTGGAGCGCGCTGATCGCCTGGGCGTGCTGGCTCTTCGGCTCGTAGGCGCGCGCGAGGTCGCATGTAGCCCTTGGCCGGGATTCTTCTTGATCTCGTCCTTCGCCTTCGAGACCTGGTCGCCGCTGCCGCCGAAGATGCCCGTAGTAGAGCGGGTCGAGCCCTCCGCCGCCGCCTGAGCCGACGCCGACGAGGACGAAGGTGGCCCGAAGATGATCGCGAGGGCGACGTAGACCCACTTCTGCTGGCGCCGCAGCCGCGATGAAGAAGAGGTCCTGGTTCGGGTTGCCGCCGCCGCTGTGCTTCCGCCGGCCGCGCGCGCGGGCGCGAGCCGCCGCCTGCGCTTTCGCCGTCGCCTGCTGCTTCGCCTTGACCGCTGCTCTGGCCATCAGCCGCCCAGGGTAGCCGAGGCTGGAGCCGGTTTTGCCCGCCGCCGCTCGTAGATCACCGCGAGCCAGATCGACGCCTCGAAGAGCAGCCACATCGGCAGGAGCTCGAGGAACGTCGTCACGGGATCCGGGCCCGGGCAGCGCGAGCGCGATCGCCGCGGTGATGAGGTAGCCCATGCGTCCGGTGACGGCGCAGCGTCCGCGAGCTGAGGACGCCGAGGGCGACGAGCCCGAGAATCGACGAGCGGCGTCTGGAAGACGAGCACGATCCCGACGAGGACCGTGACGACGAAGCTGTAGTACGAGCTCGCACGGATCAGGTCCGGAAGTGCTCGTGTCGTAGTTCGTGAGGAAGTGCACCGCGCGGGGCAGCAGGATCCAGTAGCCGAAGGCGACCCCGGCCGCGCCGAGCACGACCGCGAAGAGCGCGAGACCGAGCACCTTCCGCTCCGCAGCGGGGTCGACCGCGGGCGCGAAGAAGAGCCAGATCTGCCAGAGCACGACCGGCAGCGCGAGCACGAGGCCGGCGTAGAGGCAGACGGTGATCGTCGACCGTGAACGGCTCTGCGACGCCGAACGTCGGCGAGCTTGCGGTGGTTCGCCGGCAGCGGCCGGTTCAGCCAGTTGAGAACGTCGTTGTGGAAGACGTAGGCGACGACCGTGCCGAGGGCGATCGCCCCGAGCATGACGAAGAGCCGGCCGCGCAGCTCCTCGAGGTGCTCGCCGAGCGTCGCCTCCTCGGCGTGGCCGAGACGGCGCGGAAGCCCTGCCATGCCCTAGCTAGACGGTCTCGCGCTCGGTCTCGGGCTCGGCCGGCGTCGCCGTCGTGGCGACGGTAGTCGGCTCGGCCGGCGGGAGCTCGGGCTGCGGCTCGGAGTCGGGCTCCGAGTTGCCGGTGACCGCATCCTTGAACTCGCGCATCCCATGCCCGAGCGACTTGCCGATCTCCGGCAGCCGCTTGCCGCCGAAGAGGAGCAGCGCGATCAGGAGAAGCAGGACGATGTGCCAGGGAGTCTGGAAATACCCCACGCATGCAGCGTAGCGCGCTTCGACCGCGTTTGGTGCGAGACGCCGGCGGAGACCGCTCAGCTAGACTGGGCCAGGTTGGTCCGGCGGGGCAAAAGCCCCGCTATTTTTAAGGAAAGAGGCTCATCAGTGGCATTGCTGAAGCTGGAAAATCTGCACGTCTCGCTCGAGGACGGGACCGAGATCGTCAAGGGCGTCGATCTCGAGGTGACGTCGAACGAGGTGCACGCGGTCATGGGGCCGAACGGCTCCGGCAAGTCGACCCTCGCCTACGCGCTCATGGGCCACCCGGCCTACGAGATCACCGAGGGGCGGCTCCTCTTCGACGGAGAGGACGTGACGGAGCTCGGCGCCGACGAGCGCGCACAGCGCGGGCTCTTCCTCGCGTTCCAGTACCCGCACGCGATCCCCGGCGTCACCGTGACGAGCTTCCTGCGCAGCGCGATCAACGCCGTGCGCAAGGCGCGCAACGGCGGAGTCGACGACCCGATCGCGATCCCCGAGTTCCGCAAGGAGCTGCTCGCCCAGATGGACCGGCTCAAGGTCAGCCGCGAGCTCGCCTCGCGCTACCTCAACGACGGCTTCTCGGGCGGCGAGAAGAAGCGCGTCGAGATCCTCCAGATGGCGATGCTGAAGCCGCGCATCGCGGTGCTCGACGAGACCGACTCCGGCCTCGACATCGACGCGCTGCGGGTCGTCGCGGGCGGCGTGAACGAGCTCGTCGGCCCCGAGATGGGCGCGCTCGTGATCACGCACTACCAGCGGATCCTCGACTACGTCACTCCCGATCACGTCCACGTCTTCGTGGGTGGGCGTATCGTGGAGTCAGGCGGCGCGGAGCTCGCCAAGAAGCTCGAGGTGGGCGGCTACGCGCCCTACGAACCGGAAGAGGTGACCGCGTGACCCAGACCGAGACCGACGTCGTCAAGGGAATTCGCAGCGAGTACAAGTACGGCTTCTCGAACCCCGACGAGGCGAAGGACTATTTCTTCAAGTCCGGTCGCGGCCTGTCGCACGAGCTGGTCGAGGCGATCGCCGAGCACAAGAACGAGCCCGACTGGATGCGGAAGTTCCGGCACAAGAGCCTCGACTACTTCCTTGCGCGCCCGCTGCCGCAGTGGGGCGGCAACCTGAACGACATCGACTTCGAGAACATCTTCTACTACATCAAGCCGACCGAGAATCAGGCGAAGTCGTGGGAAGACCTGCCGGCCGACATCCTGGACACCTGGGACAAGCTCGGCATCCCGGAGGCGGAGAAGAAGTACCTCGCCGGCGTCGGCGCGCAGTACGAGTCGGAGGTCGTCTACCACAAGCTTCAGGAGGATCTCGAGAAGAAGGGCGTGATCTTCCTCGACACCGACACGGCGCTCCGCGAGCACGAGGATCTCTTCAAGCAGTACTTCGGCACGATCATCCCGCAGAACGACAACAAGTTCGCGGCGCTCAACTCGGCCGTCTGGTCGGGCGGCTCCTTCATCTACGTGCCGCCGGGCGTCTCGATCGACATGCCGCTGCAGGCCTACTTCCGGATCAACGCCGAGAACATGGGCCAGTTCGAGCGGACGCTGATCCTCGTCGACGAGGGCGCCTACGTCCACTACGTCGAGGGCTGCACGGCGCCGATCTACTCGACCGACTCGCTGCACAGCGCGGTCGTCGAGATCGTCGTCAAGAAGGGCGGACGCTGCCGCTACACGACGATCCAGAACTGGTCGAACAACGTCTACAACCTCGTCACCAAGCGCGCCGTCGCCTACGAGGACGCGACGATGGAGTGGGTCGACGGGAACCTCGGCTCGAAGCTGACGATGAAGTACCCGGCGATCTGGCTGATGGGCGAGCGCGCCCACGGCGAGGTGCTCTCGATCGCCTTCGCCGGTTCCGGCCAGCACCAGGACGCCGGCGGCAAGTGCGTCCACGTCGCGCCGAACACGACTTCGGTGATCACGTCGAAGTCGATCTCGAAGAACGGCGGCCGCGCCGGCTACCGCGGTTTGCTCCAGGTGGACAAGCACGCGGTCGGCTCGAAGTCGAAGGTGGTCTGCGACGCGCTGATCCTCGATGAGGAGTCGCGCTCCGACACCTACCCGTACATCAAGATCGACGCGGACGACGTCGACATCGGGCACGAGGCGACGGTCTCGAAGATCGGCGAGGAGCA
>CAWGVE010000010.1:0-51615 GCA_963825805.1 uncultured Actinomycetes bacterium
CGAGCGCCAGCTCGAGCTCGGTCCCGAGGCAGCTGCGCGGGAGATCGCAATCGGGACGTTAGGCTGAGGTCGTGGCGACGGTCTCCGAGACGATCCAGGTCGGCGGCGTCCGCTGCGAGCGGTGCGTCATGCGGCTCGCGCACGCACTCGAGGGGCACGAGGGCCTCGAGGCCGCAAATGCGAACCTGATGGGACAGGTCACGCTTGCCTGGGACGACGAGCAGACGTCGCGCGAGGCGATCGTGCAGCAGCTGGCGAAGTCCGGCTTTCCCGAGCTTGCGGCTGTCTAGCGCGGAAGAGCAGCGCTGCCGCGGGCGTTCGAGTGCCCGTGGCCAACGCTGGTACGGTTGATCGCGTGGACGCCGAGCCTGAGGAGGCGGAGGCGCAGCGGCTGGCGACCGAGGCGCGTGACCGCGTCCGGTTCGAGGAGGACGCGCTCGCGCTCTCCGACCAGGTCTACCGGGTCGCGCGCCACCTCGCGGGCTCACGCGAGGAGGCCGAGGACCTCGTCCAGGAGACGTACGCCCGGGCGTTCCGCAGCTGGCGTCAGTTCACGCCGGGAACGAACCTGCGCGCCTGGCTCCTGCGGATCCTGACCAACCTCAACATCGACCGCGGGCGGCGGCAGCAGCGGGCTCCGCAGATGCAGCCGCTCGAGGCGAACGACTACTTCCTCTACGACAAGCTCGCCGAGAGTGGGGACGGCGTCACAGACGAGCAGCGGGTCGTAGAGCGGTTGTCGCAGGACGACATCGTGACGGCGCTTTCGGCGGTGCCGCACGACTTCCGCGACGTGCTCGTGCTCGTCGACCTCGGTGACTTCAGCTACGCGGACGCGGCCCAGATCCTCGACATCCCGGTCGGTACGGTGATGTCGAGGCTCCATCGAGGGCGCCGCATCCTCAAGCGTGAGCTCGCCGAGTCGGCACTGGAGGAGGCGACATGAATGACCCCTGCGCGCACTGCGAGGAGATGATGCAGCCGTATCTCGACCGGATCCTCACCGACGAGGAGATGGCCGCGGCTGAGGCGCATCTCGCGCAGTGCGAGTCCTGCCGGAGGCGCTACCGGTTCGAGGAGAGCCTGCGCGTCTACGTGCGGAAGACGGTCGTGGAGCCGATGTCGGCAGAGTTGCGGCTGAGGCTCTCGGCGCTCAGGATCCCGCTCGAGTAGCGGTATCCACGTCCCCCGGCGGCGTGAGGTCGTCGCAGGGGACCAGGCGTGCCGGAAGCGACTTTGCTCCCTCGTCGGGGACGGTCCCCCAGACCCCTCGCGCAAGGAGGACGGGGTGGAGCCGCACGCCGCCGTAGGTCGCAGCGACCGCGTCGCCGCCGTTCGCGCGCCAGTCTTCGACGACCCGGTCGATTGCGCGCGGGTCGAGGTCAGGTCCGTCGGCGAGCAAGACGACCGCCGCCTCGGCCTTCTCCGGCAACGCGGCGAGCCCGCAACGGAGCGAGGCGCCGGGCCCGCGCTCCCACTCGGGACAGGGCACGCTCTCCACGGGCAACTCGTGCGCCCCGCTCACGACGACGACGTCGTCCACCGAGCTCTCCCGCAACGCCGCGAGCACGCGGGGGAGAAACGCGACCTGCTTGGGCGGCTCCGTCCCGTAGCGAGACGAAGCGCCGGCCGCGAGCACCACAGCAAAAACAGACATGTCTGGAACCTGGTACCGGACATGTCTGTTCAAGGCAAGGCCGCGACACGATTTTCGGCCCGCAGAGCCATCGCTGTCGGCTATGGCCGCGCCCGAAGCGGACACGGCCGGAACCAGGTTCCGGACGTGTCTCGAAAGGAGATGTCTAGCCGAGGGCGGCGAGGGCGCGGCGGACCAGCGCCCGCGCGAGCGGCACCTTCCACTCCGTTCGCGGAAGCGGCGTTGCGGAGTCGAGGGCGGCCTCGCTCTCGAGCAGCCACGGGATCGGCGCGACGCCGGCCAGCGCGATGCGCGTCGAGCCGTCGAGCGTGGCGCGCGGCGGCGACGCCCACCTGCGGGAACGACCACCGCTTGCGGTCCATCGCCTTGAGGTAGGCGCTCGCCTCGACCGGCGGCAGCTCGACCTCGAGGATCAGCTCGCCGTCCTCGAGCGTCGTCGTGCTCCGGTCGCCCTCGTCCGGCAGCCGGTACAGCTCCTCGACTGCGAATTCGCGCCGGTTCGTCCGCAGCCGCGCGCCCAGAGCGACGAGCGACGCCGCGACGTCCGAGGGATGCGCCGACGCGCAGAAGTCGTTCGCGAAGATCGCGTGCTCGCGGTGCTCGCCGTCGCGCGCGTGGCAGCGGTCCCCGCCGTGGAGGCGGCACGGGAAGTCGAGCCGCCAGTACCAGCAGCGCGTTGCCTGGAGCAGGTTGCCGCCGAGGGAGCCCATGTTCCGGAGCTGCGGCGACGCCGCGAGCCGGCACGCCTCGCGCAGCGCCTCGGGGATCGCCGGCTCGACCTCGAGCTCCGCGAGCGTCGTGCCGGCGCCGATCGTCGCGCCCTGGATCCCGCGCGGCACGACGCCGCGCACGTCCACGAGCCGCTCCGCGCTGCAGCAGCCCCTCGCGCAGCAGCGGCACCACCTCCGTCCCTCCCGCAAGTAACACAGTGTTACTTGGGATCTCGGAGACGTCAGACGGTCGCAGGAGCTCCACGCTTCTCCTTCCCCCGCTCTCGCTGCTCGGCCTCGCGCAGCGCGCGCAGCATCTCCTCGCGGGAGATCGGCAGCTCGTGCACCTCGGCGCCGGTCGCGTCGCGGATCGCGTTCGCGATCGCAGCGGCGACCGGCACGATCGGCGGCTCGCCGAGGCCCTTCGAGCCGAGGTTCGTCAGGTGCTCGTCGGGGACGTCGACGAACTCGCAGACGATCTCCGGCACGTCGGCGATCGTCGGCATCCGGTACGCGTCGAGCGAAGTCGTCAAAACGCGGCCCGTCTCGGGGTCGAGCAGCCGGTCCTCCGAGAGCGTGTGGCCGATCCCCTGGATCACCCCGCCCTCGACCTGGCTGGAGGCGCCGAGCGGATTCACGATCCGGCCGACGTCGTGGATCGCCGCGACGCGCTCGACGTGAACCTCGCCGGTCTCGACGTCCACCGCGACCTCGACGACGTGGACGCCGAACGTGAGGACGCTCATTCCCGTCGGATTCGGGCCGCGCGCGCCCTTGCCGAGGATCTGCGCCTCCTCGAGCAGACCGACGACCTCCTCGACCGGCGCCGAGAGATTGCCGTCCGCCGACACGACCTTCCCGTCGCGCACGTCGAGCACGCGCTCCTCGAGATGGTGGCGCTGGGCGGCGATCTCGATCAGCTGCCGCTTCGCGTCGGCCGCGGCCGCGCGCACGGCCGGTCCCATCGACGGCGTCGTCGAGGAGCCGGCCGAGATCGAGGCGTAGGGCCCGCGGGCGGAGTCGCCGAGCACGACCTCCACGTGCTCGAGCGGCAGGCCGAGCTCCTCGGCCGCGATCTGCGCCATCGCCGTCCGCGTGCCGGTGCCGATGTCCTGCATCGCCGTGACCACCGTGGCCCGGCCGTCGGAGCCGAGACGGATCCACGCGTAGGAGGGAGGGCCGCCGCCGCCGTACCAGATCTGGCTCGCCATCCCGACGCCGCGCTTCCACACCGCGTCGGACCGCGAGCGCACCTCGTGCCGCCGCTCCCAGTGCTTCTCGGCGAGCCGGTAGCACGCCTCGAGATGCTTGGAGGAGAACGGCGTGCCGTCGTTCGAGTCGGCGTAGTTGCGGCGCCGCAGCTCGAGCGGGTCGATGTCGAGCCGGGCCGCGAGGTCGTCGATCAGGCACTCCAGCCCGAACGTCCCCTCGGCGAAGCCGGGCGCGCGGAACGCCTTCATGAACGGCGTGTTGAGCTGCGCGCCGTAGGTGACTGTGCGCACGTTGTCGCAGGCGTAGAGCATCCACATCGGCCCCTCGGTCGGGGACGACCAGCCGGACCAGCCGACGGAGTTCGTGAACTCGCCCTCGAGCGCGACGATCGTCCCGTCGCTGCGCACTCCTGCCCGGAGCCGCTGGATCGTGGAGTTGCGGTTGCCGGCGGAGGTGTGCTCCTCGCGCCGCGTCAGCGCGCAGCGCACCGGCCGTCCCGTCCGCTTCGCGAGCTCGGCGGCGACGAACGTGTACTCGTCGGGGCTGTTCTTCGAGCCGAAACCGCCGCCCATGAACTCGCACACGACACGCACCTTGTCCTCGGGCAGGCCGAGCGTCTGCGCGACCGTCTGGCGGACGCCCCAGATGTACTGCGTCGAGATGTAGACGTGGAGCGTGTCGCCCTGCCATTCGCAGACGGCCTGGTGCGTCTCGAGCGAGTTGTGGAGGACGGTCTGCGTGCGGTACGTCCCCTCGACGACGACGTCCGCCCCGGCGAAAGCGCGCTCGACGTCGCCGCGCTCGCGGCGCCGCGGCTCCTCGGTTAGGAGCTCGCGCCTGACTGCGTCCTCGGGATCGAGCACGATCTCGAGCTCCTCCCACTCGACCTCGATCGCCTCGATGCCCGCGCGCGCCTGGGCCAACGTGTCGGCGGCGACCGCCGCGACGGGCGCTCCCGAGAAGCCGGCCTCCTCCTCGAGGCCGTTCGCCTCGCCGGGGCCGATCGCCGCGCGCACGCCGGGAAGCGCGAGCGCCGGCGCGAGGTCGACCCGCTTCGCGCGCGCGTGGGCGTGCGGCGAGCGGAGGACGGCGGCGTGGAGCATGCCGGGCAGCTTGATGTCGGCCGTGTAGCGCGCCTCGCCACGGACGCGCAGAGGCGCATCCTGGCGCGGCGCCGGCCGGCCGACCACCGCGAGCGGGCCGGCCGGCCACTGCTCGAGCGGATCCTCCTCGACGACGATCCACACCTCCTCGAAGCGTCCCTCGACTTCCTTCTCGGTGCGGATCAGCCTTGCCAACTGAGAATCGCCTCCTCGATCTTCGGATACGTGCCGCAGCGGCAGATGTTCCCGGCCATCGCGTGCCGGATCTCGTCGCGTGTCGGCTGCGGGCTCGCCGCGACGAGCGCGGCCGCCGAGACGACCTGGCCGGGCGTGCAGAAGCCGCACTGGACGGCGTCCGCCCGGATGAAGGCCTCGACGAGCGGATGGTCGCGTAGCCCCTCGATCGTCGTCACCTCGCCGTCGACCGCGTGCGACGAGCGTGATGCACGAGAGCTGTGGCACGCCGTCGACCTGGACGGTGCACGCGCCGCAGTGGCCCTCGTTGCACGCGATCTTCGTCCCCGTCAGGCCGATCTCCTCGCGCAGGACCTGGGCGAGGCTCGTCCCCACCGGCACGTCGACCACGTGCTCCTCGCCGTTCACGCTCAGGCGGACTTCGCTCATCGGGAGGTCACTGCCACCGTGTCGGCGATCTGAATCAAGTCGGACGGTCGTGCGCGTGACGAGGCGGCGCTCGCTGTCGTCGTCCGCCTCGGGCAGCGTCCGCCACAGGTCGCGCGCCGCCTCGAGCAGCTCGCGGATCCGTCCCAGCTCCTCGCGGTGCGTGCCGTTCGGCTCCTCCGTCGCGTTGAGCGCGAGGCCGAGGGCTCCGAAGGCGTCCGGCTGCCGCACGAAGAGAAGCGGCATCGCCATCGAGAGGTACTGGTGGATGCGCGCGTGGGCGAGCGGCTGCTCGAGGACGTCCGAGCCCTGCGGCTGCGACGGCTCGAGCGGCTCCTCGCCGTTCGCCATCCGGTTCGCGTTGCCGGCGAACAGGTCCCGCAGCTGGCGGTCGTCGAAGCCCGAGGCGCGGGCCACCCGCAGGGAGAGCAGAAGGCCGCCGGGCTGCTGGCCGTAGGGATAGTCCGACGCGTAGACGACCTGTTCCGGCGGCACGAGCCGCAGCAGCCCGAGCAGGTCGATCGCGCTCCAGACAGAGGAATCGAAGAAGACGCCGCGCTTGCCCGCGAAGCGGTGCGCGAGATTCGCGAGGTCGGCGATGCCGGCGTGGGCGAGGATGAGCTGCGCGCCGGGATGCGAGTCCACGAGGTGCTCGAGCTCGGCGGCGATCGGCGGCAGGCCTCGGCCGGCATGGACGAGGATCGGGACGCCGCGCTCGGCAGCCAGCGCGAAGACCGGCGCGAGCCGCTCGTCGTCGAGGAGGAACTTCTGGGCGCGTGGGTGGAGCTTGATCCCGCGTGCGCCGAGGTCGAGACAGCGGCGGGCCTCCTCGATCGGGCCCTCGTCGAGCGCCAGCCGCACGAACGGGATCAGGCGGCCTTCCGACGCGCGCCGCGAACTCGAGCGACCGGTCGTTGCCGGCACGGAAGCCGGGATGCCGGTCGGGCTCGTCGAGGCAGAACATGAAGGCGCGCGAGACGCCGTAGCGGTCCATGACGCCGATCAGCTCCTCGTAGCGCCCGATCATCCCGTCGACGTCGGTGCCGAGGTGGGTATGGGCGTCGAAGACGTCGAGGTCGGCGGGCAGGTCCTCGCGCAGATGCTCATCCCACGCAGCCGCGACCTGCCGTGCCCGCTCGAGCGCCTCCACGAAGCTGAATCTAGCCGCATGCGCACCGACTCCGTGTCGACTCCGCAAAAGACACTGTCGGCGCCGCGCGGCGGGCGGTAGCAAGGGAGCCGTCAACCCGTCCCCGGATCGGAGGCTCCATGAAGCGCATCCACCTGCTCGTCCTGCTCTCGGTACTCGCCCTTCCCCTCGCGGCCGCGGCCGCGGCGCGCGGCAGCGGCTCCGGCAACGTCGTCGTCGCGGAGGTCTTCGCCGCCGGCGGCAACAGCGGCGCCGCGTACACGAACGACTACGTCGAGCTGTTCAACCGCGGCGCGGGCTCGGTTGCGGTCGACGGCTGGACGCTCCAGTACGCGTCCGCGGGCGGCACGACCTGGCAGTCGACCGCGCTCGGCGGCACGATCCCGGCGGGAGGCAGGTACCTCGTCCAGCTCGCCTCGGGCGGCACGAACGGCGCCGCCCTGCCCGCGCCCGACGCGACCGGCGCCTCGAACCTCGCCGTCACGGGCGGGAAGGTCGCCCTGGTGGACGACGCGAGCGCCCTTTCGTGCGGCGCCTCCGCCGGAAGCTGCTCGGCCGTCACGTCGGTCGAGGATCTCGTCGGCTACGGCGGCGCGAGCGACTACGAGGGAAGCGGCGCGGCCCCGGCGCCGAGCGCGACGACTGCGCTCGCCCGCGCGGGCGGCGGCTGCACGGACACGGACGACAATGCCGCCGACCTCGCGACCGCGGCGCCCGCTCCGCAGAACTCGTCGTCGGCTGCGAGCGCCTGCTCGGCGCCGCCGCCCCCTCCGAACGGCGCGAGCGCGTCCGCCGGGGTCGACGTCGACGTCCAGCCTCTGCTCTCGATCGCCCTGGACCATCCGACGCTGAGCTTCCCGGCCGCCGTGCCCGGCACGACGCCGGCGCCGCTCCCCGAGCACGTCACGGTCACGAGCAACGACCCGAGCGGCTACGCGCTGAGCGTCCACCGGACGGCGTTCACGCCGCACGACCTGCCGCTCGGCATCGGCGTCGGCAGCGGAGGTCTCGTGGCGGTCCCGATCGCACCGGCGACGGACCTGCTCCTTGCCACCGCGAGCGGCCCGAGCGGGGACGGAGGAGACGCCGTGGCGACCGGCGTCGGCTTCGTCTCGCCGCTGCCGGTCGTCCCGGCCGGGCACTACACGGCGACGCTGACGTTCACGGTGATCGGCCGGTGAGGCGGGCCCTGGCGGCGGCGGTCGTCGGTGTGGTCGCGGCATCCCTTCCGGGTGCCGCGACCGGCCGCGGCATCGGGCTCAGCGCGAGCCCCCTGCGCCTGACGCTCCGTGGCTCGTCTGCCGCGGCGGTCACGGTGCGGAACCCCGGCCGCCGGGCGTTGCTCGTCGACGTCTCGCGGGCCGGATTCGCGCGCTCGCTGCGTGGGCGGCCGCGCGTGCGGCGGGCGCGCGGGGCCGTCGGCTGGCTGAGGGTGCGCCCACGGCGGCTCCGCGTGGCGCCGGGCGGGAAGGCGGTCCTGCGCGTGAAAGCGGCCCCGCCGCGCCGGGCCGAGCCCGGCGACCACCCTGCGCTCGTGCTGCTGACGACGCGGCCGCTCGGCGCGCGCCGCGTCCGTGTGCGCCTGCGGGTCGGCGTCATCGTCGACCTGCGCGTTCCCGGCCGGATCGTGCGCCGGCTCGACGCTCGCGCGCTCACGGTTCGTCGCCGGCGCCGGCTTCGGCTGCTCGAGCTGCTCCTGGTCAACCGCGGCAACGTGACCGAGCGACTCGGGGGAGACGGCCTGCGACTCGTGCTCAGCCGCGACGGTCGTCCGCTCGCGACGCTGCGCCCGCGGCGAGGCGAGCTGCTTCCGCGCAGCCGCGGGCTCGCCGAGTTCGCCTACCGCGGTCGGGCGCGCGGGAAGGTCGTCGCACGCATCGAGCTGCGCCCGTCCATTCGCGGCCGCCGTCCCGCGTTCCACCTCAGGCTTTGACCGCCCGCGGCCGATAAGTCTCTGGTGGACAGGCGTGTCGTCTGGATCTTCGTCGTGGTCGGCTCCACGATCGGCGGCTTCGCTCCGGTGGTGTGGGGCGGCAGCACGCTCGGCTTCGCCTCGCTCGCGCTCGGCTCTCTCGGTGCCATAGCCGGGCTCTGGTTTGCCGCGAAGCTGACCGGCTAGACCGCGAGGACCCGGCGGAGGAACTCGGGCTCGGGCACCGCGCCGTCCCACTGCGGCACGCCGTTCACCGCGATCCGCGGCACGGCCCAGACCTCCATCTCCTGCGCGAGCTGCGGGAACTCGTTCGCCTCGATCGCAGTCGCCGTCACCCGCTCGGACGCGAGGGCGCATCTGAACGCCAGCAGCACGGCCGGCGGGCAATGGGGTCAGGTCGGCGTGACGAAGACGTCGAGCGCGAGATCGCGCTCCAGCTCCTCGAGCGCCGCGCGCGACTCCGGGCGCAGCGACGGCTCCTCTCGCCCGGCCTCCACGATCGCGCCGACGATGGAGCCGAGCTCGTAGCCCCACGGCAGCCCGTCGTAGCGGAGGCCGACATCGCGGCCTTCCGGCCGGATCGAGACGGCGGGGAAGCGCGGGAAGCCCTCGGGCTCGTGCTCGATCCGGCAAGCGACGGCGTCACCGAGCTCCGCGAGCTCCTCGCAGACGCGCACCATCTCCGCGCCGAAGTCGACGTCGCCGGCACCCGCGAGCGGTGTCTCCTCGGGCCCGAGCGCGACGACGAGCTCGACCGGCCGCTCGAGCTCGCCGAACCACTCGCGTACCTTCGCCTCCTCCTCGGGGCGCAGCAGCGCCACGGCCCTACGCCCTTCCGTACAGCTCGTCGATAGCCCGCTCGAGCTCGTCGAGCCGGGCCGCGCCGAAGGCGCGAACCGTCCCGTCGGAGTCGACCACGACGTTCGTCGGCACGCCGCGCACGCCGAGCGTCCCGGCAAGGTCGGCGTTCGGGTCGAGGAGGATCGGCCCCTTGATGCCCCACATGTCGCAGAACCGCTCTACCTCGGGGCGCGGCTCCGTCCCCTCCCAGATGTCGACGAGCACGACCTCGAGACCCGACCGGGCCTCCTCGCGAACGCGCAGCTCCTCGAGGAACGGCGCCTCCGCGTTGCACGGGCCTCACCAGGAGGCGAAGAAGTTGAGGATGTACTTCTTCTCCGCCCAGTCGCGATTGGTGCGCCGCTCGCCGGTCCGGTAGTCCTCGAGCGCGAACTCGGGCAGCTTGCTGCCGAGCCACGGGCTCTTCTCCTCGAAGACCGGCGCGGGCGGCCGCGTCGCGAGCAGGTCCTCGACGATGGAGATCGTCTGGCTCCCGGCGTTCGCGACCAGGATGCGGCCGTCGTGGCGGTCGACGGCCACTCCGCCGGGGCCGTTGCCGACCGGGATCTGCGACCACTCGACGCCGTCGGCCACGCCGAGCACGCTGAGCGAGCCGGCGCCGCGGTTCGTGACGTAGACGCGGTCGTGGGCGGGCGCGAGGGTGAGCCCGACGGGGGCCTGGCCGGTGCGGATCTCCTCGACGACCTCGATCCTGTCGAGGTCGACGCGCGACACGGTGCCCGCGATCGAGTTGACGATGAACGCCTCGCCGCGCTCGGGGACGATGCCGATCGCGCACGTGCCGATGCCGAGCTCGAGCCGGCCGACCTCCTCGAAGGAGTCGGCGTCGTAGAAGTTCGCGGAGGCGGCGACGAAGTTGACGCAGATCGCGAGGCGGCGGGTCGGGTCGACCCCGATCGCGCCGGCGCCCGGCTCCGCGTCCACGGTCGCGACCGTCTCGAGCGTGTCGAGGTCGATCACGCTCATCGTCGAGCCGAGCGAGTTGCCCACGTAGAGGCGGCGGAACTCCGGGACGTGCGTCAGGCCGGACGGATAGCCGCCGACCGCCACGGTCGTCTCGACCTCGAGCGTCGCCGAGTCGATGAACGTCACCTGGTCGGAGTGCGCGTCGGCGCTGAAGACGCGACCGCTCTGCTCGTCGAGGCCGATGTCGATCGGCTCGGCGCCGGTCGCGATCTCGGTGACGACCTCGTGCTTCTCGAGATCGACGACCGAGACGAAGTCGCTGCGCGAGCACGCGACGAACGCGCGCCGCCGCGCGACGTCGACGGCGATTCCCTCCGGGTCGAGGCCGACCGGGATCTCGGCGATCTGGCGCCACGGCGAGCGCGAGTCGATCCGGCACGCGGCGCCGACAGGGAAGGCCGGATCGTCTCTCTCGTCGGTGGCCGCCATCTGCCGCGCGAGTATTCCTGGTCCCGCTTCCAGGCAGATGGCGAACCGCTGCTGGATCGCTAGGATCGAAGCCGCCTTGGCGGACGCGGTTCTCATCTACGGCGACTCCTTCCGGTCGGCCGACATGCGGCACGCCGTGCCGCTCGGGGTGCCCGACCCGTTCCTCTACGCCGAGGAGAACGGCTCGCGTCATGTCTTCGCGAGCTCGATGGAGGCCGCGCGCCTGAAGGAGCTCGGGCTCTTCGACGTGCACGTGCACGAGGAGCTCGGCGCGGACGAGCTGATCCAGTCCGGGATCGACCGCCGGGAGCTGACGGCGCAGCTCGCGCTCAGGGGCATCGGGAGCCTCGGCCTGAAGCGCGCGACGGTGCCCGAGAACTTCCCCGTCTGGCTCGCCGACCGGCTGCGGGCCGACGGCGTCGAGCTCGACGTCGACCAGGATCTCTTCGACGACCGCCGCCGCGCCAAGACCGCGGCGCAGCTCGAGGGGATGCGGCGTGCGCAGAAGGCGGCCGAGGCCGCGATGGACGTGTGCCGTGAGCTCCTCCGCCGGTCGGAGGTCCGCGGCGACGAGTTGCTCCTCGACGGCGAGCAGCTCACCGTCGAGCGCGTGAAGGCGGACATGAACGTCGCCTTCGCCGCGCACGATGCGACGGCCGACGAGTACATCGTCGCGCCGGGCGCGCAGGGCGCCGTCGGTCACGACATGGGCTCGGGGCCGATCCCGGCCAACACGCCCCTTATCGTCGACATCTTCCCGCGCGACAACGGCTCCGCCGTCTACACCGACATGACCCGCACCTTCGTCGTCGGCGACGTGGCGGACGACATCCGCGAGTGGCACCGCCTCGTCAAGGAGGCGCTCGACCGCTCGACGGCGCAGATCCGCGCCGGCGTGGACGGTCGTGCCGTGTTCGACGTCGTCTGCGACATCTTCGAGGCGGCGGGCGAGCCGACCGTGCGTACGAAGACGCCCGGCGAGACGCTCGCCGACGGCTTCTTCCACGGGCTCGGCCACGGCGTCGGGCTCGAGGTGCACGAGCAGCCGGGGATGGGTCTGCTCTCCAAAAAGCCGCTCGTCGCGGGCGACGTGGTCACCGTCGAGCCCGGGCTCTACCGCGCCGGCTACGGCGGCGTCAGGCTCGAGGACATCGTCCTCGTCACCGACGACGGCGCCGAGGTCATCACGGATTACCCGTACGACCTCGAACCCTGATTAATCCGCACCAAACCGGGTAGAGCCTGCCGCAAATAGATCGGGGCACGACGGATGGCCATGGGGCCTTCCGCCGCCGCCCAACTAGGAGGGCTGCATGAGCGCTCTGTCTTCCGACCGACCCGGCGTGACGCTGGTGGAGGGCACCCCCGTCGCGGACCCGGCACCGCTCGGTCTCGCAGGATTCGCCTTGACGACGTTCCTGCTCAGCGGGCACAACGCGTCGTTCATCAACGACGCGATCTGGATCGGCCCCGCACTCTTCTATGGCGGGCTCGCACAGTTCGCGGCCGGCATGTGGGAGTTCCGGAACCGGAACGTCTTCGGCGCCACGGCGTTCGCCACCTACGGCGGCTTCTGGATGGCGCTCGGCGGCACCGTCATCCTCGCCGACGTCTCCAAGACGTTCGCTGCCAGCCTGACCGCGGCAAACCTGACCAACGCCCTGGCGTGGTTCCTGTTCGCGTTCGCCATCTTCAACACGTACATGCTGATCGCGAGCACGCGGGTCACCACGGCCGTGTTCATGGTCTTCCTCACGTTGGAGATCACCGAGATCCTGCTCGTGATCGGCTTCTTCAAGCTGTCGCACGATCCGACCGCGACCTGGGTGCTCCACGCGGGTGGCTGGGCCGGCGTCGTGACGGCCGGAGTCGCGTGGTACACGTCGGCCGCGGGTGTCTTCAACGGCGTTGCAGGGCGGGTGGTGCTTCCCGTCGGGAGGCCGCTCGTGACGGATCCCCGCGCGGCGGCAATCGCCTAGGATCGGCCGACTGAGAGGAAGGAGGCGGTTTGGCAACCGAGACGAGCCACCACGCGATCGACACGATGTTCCTCGAGGAGCGGCGGTATCCGCCTCCCGAGGACTTCGCGGCCCAGGCGAACGCGCAGCCCGACATCTACGACGTCCCGTTCGAGGAGTTCTGGGAGCGGGAGGGACGCGAGCGGGTCACGTGGTTCGAGCCCTTCACGGAGCTCTACCAGTGGGAGCCTCCGTACGCGAAGTGGTACCTGGGCGGGAAGCTGAACGTCTGCTTCAACTGCGTCGACCGGCACGTGGAGGCCGGCGCCGGCGGTGTCGTCGCCTTCCACTGGGAGGGCGAGCCCGAGGGAGATACGCGCACGATCACGTACGCCGACCTCCAGAAGGACGTCGTCCGCTTCGCGAACGCGCTCAAGAAGCTGGGCGTGAAGAAGGGGACGCCGGTCGGGATCTACATGGGCATGGTCCCGGAACTGCCGGTGGCGATGCTCGCGTGCACGCGGCTCGGCGCGCCGCACACCGTCGTCTTCGGCGGCTTCTCGGCCGACTCGCTCTCGGGCCGGATGAACGACATGAAGTGCGAGGTCCTCGTCACGCAGGACGAGGCCTGGCGGCGTGGCTCCAAGGTCGGGCTCAAGACGATCGCCGACGAGGCGATGGCCGACGCGCCCGGCGTGAAGAGCTGCGTCGTCCTCCGCCGCACCGGCGGCGAGGTGCCGATGCAGGAGGGCCGTGACCACTGGTGGCACGACCTCGAAGGCGACGTCTCAGACGACCCCGACTCCTGCCCGTGCGAGCCCATGGACAGCGAGGACCTGCTCTTCCTCATGTACACGAGCGGCACGACCGCGAAGCCGAAGGGGATCATCCACACCACGGCCGGCTACCTCGTCGGCACGTCGACGACGCACCACTACATCTTCGACCTCAAGCGGGACGACGATGTCTACTGGTGCGCCGCCGACATCGGCTGGATCACCGGGCACAGCTACATCGTCTACGGGCCGCTCTGCAACCGGACGACCTCGGTCCTCTACGAGGGGACGCCCGACTTCCCCGACAAGGACCGCTGGTGGTCGATCGTCGAGAAATACAAGGTGTCGATCCTCTACACGGCGCCGACGGCGATCCGCTCGCACATGAAGTGGGGGCCCGAGTACGCGCAGCAGCACGACCTCTCGTCGCTGCGCCTGCTCGGCTCGGTGGGCGAGCCGATCAACCCGGAGGCGTGGGTCTGGTACCGCGAGAACATCGGCGGCGACCGGACTCCCATCGTCGACACCTGGTGGCAGACCGAGACCGGGATGATCCTGATCACGCCGCTGCCGGGGATCACGACGCTCAAGCCGGGATCGGCCACGCAGCCGTTTCCGGGCGTCGTGCCGGCCGTGTACGACGAGCAGGGCAAGGAGGTCGGCCCCGGCGGGGGCGGGTACCTCGTCCTCAAGCGCCCGTGGCCGGCGATGCTGCGCGGCATCTTCGGCGACGACCAGCGCTACAAGGAGACGTACTGGTCGAAGTACGAGGACATCTACCTCGCGGGCGACGGTGCCCGGATCGATCAGGACGGCGACTACTGGCTGCTCGGCCGGATCGACGACGTGATGAACGTCTCGGGGCACCGCATCTCGACGATCGAGGTCGAGTCGGCGCTCGTCGACCATCAGGAGGTCGCCGAGGCGGCGGTCTGCTCGAGGGCCGACTCGGTGACGGGCGAGGCGATCGTCGCCTACGTGACGCTGAAAGGCGGTGCCGAGGGCTCCGTCGAGAAGCTCGAGGAGCTGCGCAATCACGTTGCGCAGAAGATCGGGCCGATCGCGAAGCCGGCGAACATCGTCTTCACGCCCGAGCTGCCGAAGACCCGCAGCGGCAAGATCATGCGCCGCCTGCTGCGGGACGTCGCGAACGACCGGAAGCTCGGCGACACGACGACGCTCGCCGACCCGACGGTCGTCGACGAGATCTCCAAGCGGGCGGCCGACGAGAAAGCGCAAGAAGCAGAGGCGTAGTAGTTCCGAGCGGGCGGGTGCTCCCGCACCCGCCCGCGAGGGTTTGCACCGTCCGTGGGGAATGGTAAGAAGCACGTCTACGCGCGGCAGCGGAGGTTGAAGGCACTCCAACGGGCGAATCCGGGTCAGGTGCCAACTGGACCGCCGACCTGCAGAACGTCGTCGCCGCCGTCCTCAGGAGTTACGCCGGGCTCGATCTGCTCGGCGTGTCCGAAAGAGCCAATTGCGAGGCGGCAGCGTCACAGCGAAGCTTTGCTCGTGACCGAACCGCTGATCGATCGGAACGAAGTTGTTGCTCTACTCTTCAACGTCGCTGACATTGCGACAGCAGCGATCGGCATCGAGACACTCTTGCGAGAGGATGAAGAGGGTGGCGAAGAGGAAGATGACGAAGGCTGAGCGCGAGGAGTTCGAGGCGCGTCGCGAGCGCACCCTCGCCAATGCGCGCCGCACGCGAGAGCTCGCCGAGCGGGCGCAGGCGAAGCTCGACGCCGAGCGCTCGGGCAGCTGACGGCCGGACGCCGGGGTGGGGTTCCGCTGCGATGATTCGCGGCGGCCCACGGGGTCTCGTAGGCGAAGCCTCTACGAAAGGAATCCGGATGAGTACCGACCTGGTTCGGCGAGCCAATCTCGCCTCGATCGTGTGCGACTCGCGTCCACAGCTGCCCGAGGGCTTCCGCCGGAGCAGCGCCCGAGTTGGCACGCAGCTCGGCGCGGCGCGCACCGGGCTCAGCGTCTACGAGCTACCGCCCGGCCAGGCCGTGAGCCCCTACCACTACGAGAATCCTGCCGAGGAGTGGCTGCTGGTCGTCTCCGGCACGCCGACCCTGCGGCATCCGGACGGCGAGGAGCAGCTCGAGCCCTGGGACCTCGTCTTCTTTCCCTCCGGCCCCGCCGGAGCACATCTCGTGCGCAACAACAGCGACTCGACCGCGCGCGTCGCGATGTTCTCCTCGGAGGCGGGGGTGGTCGGCGCTGTCGTCTACCCGGACAGCGACCTGGTCTGGGTCTGGACGGAGGACGACGCGGTCGACATGATCGTCAAGCGAAGCAGCGCCGTGGACGACATAGCGCCGTGGACTACAGGAGAAGGCACAGCCGACGCCGAGACGTAAACGCTCGCCTGGGCCAGTGATGGGCCATTGCCATGACCGGAATCGACGCTTCGACCTCTCCCCCTCCCTTGCCGCGCTGGTTCGGACCTAGAGCCAGCCCAGATGACCTGGCCGTCTCGGCCCTGATCGCCCGCGTCGCGCGAGGGGCCGGATGGGCAGACATCGGCGGTGGGTTCAACCTCAACGTGCGGATAGACGGTGCGCCGCCGGTTGTCCTCCGGGTTCATAGGCCCTGGGTCCGCCGCGGCCGGGTCGCGGGACTGCGGCGCTTGCGGGAGCGGCTCCAGCGGACGCAGGTCCGCGTCGCTCGGCCGATTCGGATTTCCGGCTGCGACCTCCTGAGGGTCGCTGATCGTTGGGCTGAGGTCGAGGAGTTCATCGATCACGTCCAGCCACGGGCGGGCGTGGACTCCTACGTCCGCCTGTTCGAGGAGCTCGGACGCCTTCACACTGCGCTCAAAGCAGTCTGGGAGCCCAGTCCGCCCGAACCCCTCGACGACCACAGAACCTTCGGCCAACTGCGTTACTCGGTCGGCTTCACACGCCGTAGGCTCGGACCCCGCAGCGAGCCGGTCGTGCATCGGATGCGCCAACTGACCGGCGAGCTCTCCAAGCTCCGGGAGGGCCTCGAACTGCCATGCGCTCCGATTCATGGGGACTACAGATTGGGCAACGCGGGAGAACTGTCAGACGGCTCATGGGCCACCTTCGACCTGGATTTTGCGAGGGTCAGGGAGCGGCTGTACGACGTCGCGGCCAGCCTGCACCACGTCGCACAGGGCGGCGAACTGCTCGAGCCGCGACGACTCCTCGACGCCTACGAAGGCACAGCTCCGGAACCGCTGACTCGCGACGAGCACCGTTGGCTTCCCGGGGCTCTGGCCCTTGTGCCCTTGCACTGGGCTGCCACCGCGGGGCTCGTCGGCGACGGCATCCACGAGGCCGAGAGCGCAATGACCGCCGCCGAGGCCTGGTGGTCGCGCCGGGCTGAACTCTCGTCGTAGTCCGGCGGCCGCGCTCGGAGACTGGAGTTCTCGGTATCGCGCCGACCAAACGCTGGAGTGGGCCAGTGTTCCGGAATGACCCCTGAGCGCAAGGGACCTCGGCGATCCGAAGCACTGAGGGGCGGATCGCGTCCGGACGGGCGATTCGCTAACAGCAGCTCAGGGCGCTCGGACTTCGGCGAGCCGCTCGGCTGCGAACTCCTGATACCCGCTGGTGTAGCAGAGGGCGGCGTCCCATGCGGCCCAGGCTTGCGCGGCAACGTTGTAGGTGTCGTCGTCGAGACCGGCGGCGTTGTATGGCAAGACTAGGTCGAGGTCTGGGACGTCGACGCGCGACTCGTCCCAGTCGATCAGCGCGACCCGATCTGCGGTCATGCGGATGTTTCCCGGCGTGGGGTCGCCGTGGACGACGCAGCGCTCTCGTTCGCTGAGCCGCTCCCAAACTGCTCGGCACCGAGCGACACCCTCCGGCGGCATCGCGCCAAGGTCGATCCTCGTCCCGGTTTCCACGTGCAGGAAGTCGATCGACGATCGCCAGCCCGGACGCTGGGGCCAGCCGCGCGTCAATCGGTGCAACTGGCGGAATGTGTCGGCGACGCGACGCCACTCGGCCTCCGTTTCGGGCGGCGCGCCCTCCACGTAGCTCATCACGACCAGACCATCGACGAAGTCGCGGCCGTCCCTGGTCGGAATCGGCACCGGCACCGCCATCCCTTCACGATCGAGGTATCGCAGCAACTCCGTTTCCCACGCCAAGTCGGCGACGCTGCGCCGATCGCTACGCCTGCCTAGTCGAGCTACGGCGAGCTGCCCGTTGACGCGCACGCTCCACACCTCGTTGACGCCTCCGGCAGTGAGCGGTTCGACCCGAACGACGTCGTGGCCCCACCGATCGAGCGCCTCCCAACCCACGGCCGCATCATCGCCGAAGAACGTGAAGCCAATGAACCCGGTGGCGGGTCCCTCGGCTGGGCCAGCGCCCTTACGCCTGGCCGCTAACCGTCGAGCAGCGACTCGAAGCGCGACGAGTCGTCGAACGGGCCGATCACGGCGAGGCGTAGGCGCCCGGGCTCGAGGAGGTCTGTCGCGACCCGCGCCACTTCCTCGGCCGTCACCGCGTCGAGCAGGCCCAGGGCCTCTTCGGGGTCGGGGAGCCGCTGTTCGAGCACCTCCCTGCGCAGCCCGAACATCGCCAGCCCCTGCGGGCTCTCGAGCTGCAGCACGAAGCGCCCCTTCGCAAAGTTCCGGGCCTTCTCCAGCTCCTCCCCGGCCGGGGGCTCCGCCGCGATCTTCCGCAGCTCGCCGGCGATGGTCGACACCGCGTCGTCGATCCGGGCGATGTCCACGCCGGCCTGCGAGTAGAGCGTGCCGGCGTCGGTGTAGCTGTGGTTCTGGCCGTAGACGTAGTACGCCAGCCCGCGGCGCTCGCGGACCTCGGTGAAGAGGCGCGACGACATGCCGCCGCCGAGCGCGGTCGCGAGCAGCTGGAGCGGATAGCGGTCGGGATGGTCGAGCGGGCGGCCGGGCACGCCGAGGATGACGTGGGCCTGTTCGGAGGGCTTCGTATAGACCGCGACGCGGCCCTCGGTATACGGCGCCGCCGGCTCCGGCTCGCCGGTCTCGTCGTCGCTGAGGTCGCCGAGCAGCTCCTGCGCCCGTTCGAGCAGGCCGTCGCCGATTCTGCCCGCGACGCCCAGAACCATCCGCGACGGCTTGTACCAGCGGTCGAGATAGCCCAGGAACGTCTCGCGCGTCGCGTCGCGGATCGTCTCCTTGCGGCCGATGATGTCGCGGCCGAGCGGCTGGTCGCCCCAGAGGAGCTGCTCGTAGACGCCGCCGATGTAGTCGCGCGGCGTGTCGTAGTACATGTTCATCTCCTCGATGATCACGCCCTTCTCCCGCTCGATCTCCGACGCGTCGAAGCGGGAGTTGCGCAGCATGTCGACGAGGACGTCGAGCGCCACGTCGCGGTGCTCGGCAGCGCACTTGACGTAGTACGTCGTCGTCTCCTTGCCGGTGAACGCGTTGAACTCGCCGCCGATCGCGTCGATCTCACCTGCGATGTCGCGAGCGCTCGGCCGGCGCTCCGTGCCCTTGAAGAACATGTGCTCCGAGAAGTGCGCGATGCCGCTCACGTCGGCGGTCTCGTAGCGCGAGCCCGCCGCGAGGCTGATCATCACCGCCACCGACTGCGCGTACGGCAGGTCGGCTCGCAGGACGCGGAGGCCGTTGTCGAGCGTGTCGCGCTGGAATACCGTCACCCCCGTCGATCGTATAGACCTACCGGTCGTGCGCGGCGAGCAGACCAGGCGGGCGATAGCCGCGCAGCCCGAGTGGCTCTCGCGGGTGCCGACGGACAGGCGCTTCCCGGAGGGCGCGCGGCTCCTCTTCAGCGGCTGCGGGACGTCGTACCACGCGGCGATGACCGGGGGTGACGCGGTGCAGGCGCTCGAGCTCGTCCTGAAGCCCGAGCGGCAGGCCGATCTGCTCGTGCTCGTCTCCCACGAGGGTGAGACGCCGCTCACGCTCGAGGCGGCTCGCGCCTGGACGGGGCCGCGCTGGCTCGTGACCGGCCGCGCCGACGGGCCGATCGCCGAGCTCTGCGACGAGGTCGTCGTCTGCACCCCGGAGATCGAGGAGAGCTGGTGCCACACCGCGAGCTACACCGCCGCGGTCGCGGCGATCGCCGCGCTGCACGGGCAGGACGTCTCGTGGCTGCCGGGCGCGGTTGCCGAGGCGCTTGCGGCGCCGCTGCCCGAGGTGGGCGGGCAGGAGCGATTCCTCGTCGCGGGCGCCGGCCGCGACCTCGCCACGGCGCACGAGGCCGTCCTGAAGCTGCGCGAGGGCGCCTGGGTCGCGGCCGAGGCATACGAGACCGAGCAGCTCCTCCACGGCTATCTCGCCGCGGTCGACGAGTCGGTGCGCGCGTTCGTCCTGGAGGGCGAGGGAATCGCGGGGGAGCGGGCTCGCGCGGCCGCCGCGGCGCTGCGCGAGCTCGGCTGCGAGGTCGATCTCGTCCCCACCCGGCACCCGGTCGTCGACGTCGTGCTCTTCCAGCGGCTCACCGTCGAGCTTGCGGAGGCGCGAGGGCGGGAGCCGGACCGGATCCGCCGTCACGACCCGCGCTGGGCCGCGGCCGCGGCGGCCGCGAAGGCCGACAACGCTGCGTAGCTAGATCTCGGCGAGCGCCTCGAGCAGCCGATCGACCTCGGCGAGCGTGTTGTAGTGGACGAAGCCCGCCCGGAGGGCGCCGTCGGGCTGAAGGCCGAGCCGCTCCATCGCCTCGAAGGCGTAGTAGTCGCCGTCCCAGACCGCGATCCCGCGCTCGGCGAGCAGCTCCGCGCCGCGACGGGTCGGCACGCCCTCGACACGGAAGGCGAACGTCGGCACGCGGCCTTCCATCGTGGCGAGCCCGTAGAGCGTGCAGCGGTCCGGCAGGCCGTCGAGGAACCGCTGCCCGAGCGCCTGCTCGTGCCGGCGGATCGCGTCCCAGCCGATCCCGTCGAGGTACTCGACCGCCGCGACGAAGCCCGCGAGCAGCTCGTGCGCGAGCGTGCCCGTCTCGAAGCGGCCGCCCACGGGCTCGTCCGGAACGGGGCGGACCTTGTACGGCCGCCACGAGCGCAGCAGCTCGCCCCGCCCGTAGGCGAGGCCGAGATGCGGGCCGAAGAACTTGTACGGCGAGCAGAGGAGGACGTCGACGCCGAGTGCCTCGACGTCGATCGGGCCGTGTGGCCCGTAGTGGACGGCGTCGACCCACGCGAGCGCCCCCGCGGCGTGCGCCAGCTCGACGACGCGCGCCGCGTCCGGCACCGTTCCGAGCGCGTTCGAGGCGAGCGGGAAGGCGACGACGCGGGTCCGCTCCGTCAGCTTCGCCTCGAGATCGTCGAGGTCGAGCGTCGTGTCCTCGTGGATCTCCACGAAGCCGACGTTCAGGCCGACGTCTGCGGCGAGCTCGAGCCAGGGCGCGACGTTGCCGTCGTGGTCGAGCCGCGTGACGAGGATCTCGTCGCCGGCCGCGAGCGTGCGGCCGAGCGCGCGCGTGAGCGCGAAGTTGAGCGTCGTCATGTTCTGGCCGAAGATCGTCTCCTCGGTCCGGCAGCCGAGAAAGCGCGCGGCCGTGTCGTGCGCGCGCGCGACGAGCTCGTCGCTGCGGCGGCTGGTGGCGAACGCGCCGCCGAGGTTCGCGTTCGACTCGCGCAGGTAGGCGGCGATCGCGTCGATCACCGACTGCGGGCACTGCGTCCCGCCCGGCGCGTCGAGGAAGGCCACGCCCGACGCGAGGGCCGGGAACTGTGCCCGCGCCGCGGCGACGTCGAAGCTCATCCCTGCTCGAGCGGCGCCAGCGTCAACCCGTGCTCGCGCAGCTGCTCCCAGTAGAGCTCGGCCTGCTCGCGCAGCCCCGACCAGACGATCGCCTGCCCCGAGGCGTGGATCCGGTTCGCCAGCCGCATCCCGCCGTCGTACGAGACCCCGGGGATGACGCTCGCGAGCGCGAACGCGACGCCCTCGAACGTGTTGTGGTCGTCGTTGAGGACGATCACGAGCCACGGCCGGCCGAGGCCGGTTCCCTCGCCGCGGTCGAGCCGCTCGCGCGGCGGCGCCAGCGTGCCGCTCACGAGCCGATCGTACGGCCGTTCACGGTCCACCGATACCGCGGCTCCGCGGTGAGGGAGGAGCCGATGAAGCAGTCGCGTTCGGCCAGCTCGAGGAGCTCGGAGAGCTCGAGCGGCCCCGGCACGGGGTACGGCTCGAGCTCGACGGCGAGCTCGACCGTGGCCTCGACGACGGCGTACCGCCCGTCCGTCTCCCGTCTCGTCACGAGCGTCCGCGCGCTGCCGGAGGCCGAGCGAACCTCGACGCCGCCACCCGGCGCGTGATAGCGGAGGCTCTTGAGCGAGCAGCGGATGAGCGCCGCGAGCAGCAGGTGCTCGGGCGACCACTCGGCCGGCGTGTCGAGCACGACGCCGTTCTCCTCCCTGAGCTCGCCCGAGGGGGAGAGCTCGACGGCGTAGCGCAGTTCCTTCGCCTTCACGGCCACGAATTGCATGGTCTCAGAAGCCCGCCTCCGTCCGGGACGGGTCGTACCCTCGGGGTCGTGCGGCGACTGCGCTCGCTGTCGGAGACGGAATGCTATGTACGCCTCTACGGCGGCTGGGATCCGACGGTGACCCTCGTGAAGATCGAGCCGCGGCGCCCCCGCTACGCGCTGTCGGTGTCGGGCGAGGACCTGCGCCGGGACTTCGAGGCTCGCATCGAAGGGCGGACGGAGGAGCTCGTCGCCGATCTCGACGCGGCCGAGGCCGCCGCCGAGGCTGCCTAGGGCTACTCCGAGCGAGGTTCCGGATGTCCTCGGCCCGGGCCTGCGCATCGTCTTCGTCGGGATCAATCCCGGGCGCGTCTCCGCCGCTGCGGCCGCTCATTTCGCCAACCCGCGCAACGACTTCTGGCGCCTCCTCCACGCGGCCGGGTTCACGTCGCGGCTCTACGAGCCGAGCGAGCAGTTCGCACTGCTCGAGGAGGGAATCGGCGTGACGAACGCCGCCTACCGCACGACACCCGGCTCGGGCGACCTGCGGCGCGCCGACTTCGCGGGCTCCGCGGAGCGGCTCGAGCGCATCGCGCGCGAGTTGCGGCCGGGGTGGCTCGCGTTCGTCGGCAAGGAGGCGTATCGCGGCGCCTTCGGCACGCGGCCCGAGCTCGGCTTGCAGGAGCGCACGCTCGCCGACACCAGGCTCTTCGTCCTTCCGTCCACCTCCCCGGCCAATGCCGCGGTCCCGTGGGATGAGCGGCGACGCTGGTTCCAGGACCTGGCCGGTCGTGCGAGCGGGCTGCCGCGGCGCGAGAGCGTCCGCGCGGCGGTGGTCGACGACCAGGGCCGCATCCTGCTCCTCCGTTACGGCGACGAGTACGGCGACTGGTGGATCACGCCCGGCGGTGGCCGCGAAGAGGGGGAGGACGACGAGCAGACGCTGCGCCGCGAGCTCGAGGAGGAGGTCGGTCTCGTCGAGTTCGAGTTGGGCCCTTTGCTCTGGGAACTCGGTGGCTGGACGCTCGCCGAGCCGGGCTTCGGGAGCTTTCTTTCCCGCGTCTACCTCGTGCGCGTCGACCGCTTCGAGCCGCCGCACCTCACCGAGGCGCAAGAGCTGCGCTGGTTCTCGCCCGCGGAGCTGAGGCAGGTCTCGACGCGGCCGTTGGATCTGGCCGAGCGGCTCAGCTCCGCCAGCGGTTCGTGATCGGCGTCCGGCGGTCGCGGCCGAAGGCCTTCGGCCGCAGCCGCACTCCCGGCGGCGCCTGACGGCGCTTGTACTCGGAGCGGTCGATCAGCGCGACCGCCCGCGCGACGACGTCGGGATCGAAGCCGTCCGCGCTCAGCTCCTCGAGCGTGCGGTCCTCCTCGACGTAGGCCTCGAGCACGCGGTCGAGCTCCGGGTACGGCGGCAGCGAGTCCTCGTCGCGCTGGTCTTCCCGCAGCTCCGCGCTGGGCGCGCGGTCGATCGTCGACTGCGGCACGAGCTCGCGGCCGGCCCGCTCGTTCAGGTGCCGCGCCAGCCGGAAGACGTCCGTCTTGAACACGTCCTTGAGCAGGGCGAAGCCGCCGGCCAGGTCGCCGTAGAGCGTCGCGTAGCCGACCGACAGCTCCGACTTGTTGCCGGTGGCGACGAGCAGCCAGCCGAACTTGTTCGAGAGGGCCATCAGCAGCGTGCCGCGGATCCTCGCCTGGAGGTTCTCCTCGGCGAGGTCGGGCTCGCGTCCGGCGAAGGGCTCCGCGAGCACGGATTCGAACGCCTCGACGATCGGCTCGATCGGGAGCTCGCGGAAGTCGCAGCCGAGGTTCTCTGCGAGCCGGCGGGCGTCCGTGCGTGTCCCCTCCGACGAGTAGCGGGACGGCATCGAGACGCAGTGGACACGCTCGGAGCCGAGCGCATCGACAGCGAGCGCGGCAGTGACCGCCGAGTCGATCCCGCCCGAGACGCCGACGACGATCTCGTCGAAGCCGTTCTTGCGGACGTAGTCGCCGAGGCCGAGGACGAGCGCCTGTCGCATCTGCTCGACCTCGTCGCCGAGCGGCGCGAGCGCTGCCCCCTCGAGGCGATCGAGATCGAGCACGAGCAGCGTCTCCTCGAAGCCGGGTGCGCGTACGAGCACGGTGCCGTCGCGCTCGATCAGGAGCGAGTGCCCGTCGAAGACCAGCTCGTCCTGGCCGCCGACCGCGTTGCAGAGCGCGACGCGGACGCCGCTCTCCTGCGCCCGCGCGGTGAAGATGGCCTCCCGCTCCTGTGCCCGACCGACGTGGAACGGGGACGCCGAGAGGTTGACGATCAGCTCGGCGCCCGCCGCCGCGAGCTCGGTCGTCGGCGGCCCGGGGATCCACATGTCCTCGCAGATAGTGATCCCGACCCTCGTGCCGGCGACGTCGACCAGGGCGAGATCGCTCCCGGAGGTGAAGTAGCGCTTCTCGTCGAAGACGCCGTAGTTCGGCAGGTGCCACTTCTTCGCCCAGCCGGCGACGGCCCCGTCGGCGCAGATCGCGCACGCGTTGTACAGCTCGCCGTCGAGCAGCGGCACGCCCACGAGCGCCACGATCCCGTGCGTCTCTGCTGCGATCTGCTCGAGGCGAGGCGCGCGCCGCCCGCACGAAGCCGGGCCGCAGCAGGAGATCCTCCGGCGGATAGCCCGTCACCGCAAGCTCGGGGAGGACGACGAGGTCCGCGCCGGCCGCGCGGGCCTCCTCGATGCGCGCGAGGATCAGGTCGCGGTTGCCGTCGAGGTCCCCGACGACCGTGTCGATCTGCGCAAGGGCAAGCCTCATGGCAGTTTCAGCCTAACAGTCGAAAACCACCCCGCCTCACCCAAGAGCGCCGAACTGCTCTCAGCGGCGCCAACTTCTGGTGTCCGACACCGCCTAGTTGGCGCTGCTGTTTGTCAAGGGCGAGGTGTGCCAACTTCGCACCAATTCCGGCGCAAACTTCTCAGCGGCGCCAACTTCTGGTGTCCGACACCGCCTAGTTGGCGCTGCGCTTTGTCAAGGGCGAGGTGTGCCAACTTCGCACCAGCCACTGTTCCGTCGCGCCGTCTCTAGGGCCGCCGGAGGCGAATCGCGTTCCAGTCGTGCTCGAGGATCTCGTCGGTACGTCCGCGCAGCGACTCCGGCGGGTCGTGCTCGGCGTGGAGGTAGCGGCCCGCGAGCGCGTCGAACTCACCTGAGGCGAGCGCCAGCACGAGTTGCGGCGCGCGCTCCGGCGGTGTCCACGGAACGTCGTCCGCGAAATGCCCGTCCGTCATCGCGGTTCGCACGAGCCCCGGGCTGATCACGAAGACGGGAATCCGGTCGCGGAGCGCGTTCGCCAGCGTCTCGCCGTAGCGGCCGACCGCCGCCTTCGACGACGTGTACGCGGTCTCGCTCGCGCCCGGGCAGGTACGAGGCGCCGCTGCCGACGATGACGATCCGCCCGTCGCCGCGCTCGAGCATCCCCGGGATGGCCGCCCGGCAGCTGAGGTGGACGCCGAGGACGTTCACCTCGAACGTTCGCCACCATGCGTCGAGATCGAACTCCCACTCCTCGTCGTCGTGGTGGGTGCCGGTGCCGGCGTTCGCGACCAGGAGGTCGATCGGCTCCGCCTCCCGCACCCAGCGCTCGACATCCTCGCGGCTCGTGACGTCGCCGACGAGCGCGTGCCCGCCGATCTCGGCCGCGATCTCCTCGACCTGCTCGGCCGTGCGGCCGGTGACCCAGACCTCCATCCCGGCGCCGGACAGCTCCCGCGCGATGTTCGCGCCGATCCCGCGGCCGCCTCCGGTCACGAGCGCCCGACCCTGCAGCTCAGCCATGGCGCGAGTCTACGTCGGCGGAGGCAAGTTAGCGCGCGCTAACTAGTGAGCGCTAACTTCGGACAGGAGAGAGCGTGAGAGCACGGGTGCTGGACTAGTCTGGCCGAGGAGAACCGCAAGTGGTGGACGTCGTTCGCGGTCTCGTTCGGCCTCTTCATGATCATGCTGGACAACACGGTCGTGAACGTCGCGCTGCCGACGATGCAGCGCGATCTCCACGTCTCCATCTCCCAGCTCGAGTGGGTCGTGATCGCGTACGCGCTCACGTTCGCCTCGCTCCTGATCACCGGCGGCAAGCTCGCCGATCTCTACGGGCGTCGCCGCCTCTTCGTCATCGGCCTCGTGGTCTTCACTCTCTCGTCGCTCGCGTGCGGCCTCGCGTCGACCGCCGGGTTCCTCATCGGCGCCCGCACCGTTCAGGGAGTCGGCGCGGCGCTCATGAGCCCGGCGACGCTCTCGATCATCGTCGCGACGTTCCCGCCGAAGCAGCGCGGCCAGGCGATCGGGATCTGGGCCGGCGTCTCGGCGCTCGCTCTCGCGATCGGGCCGCTCGCGGGAGGCCTGATCACCGAGCACCTCAACTGGAACTGGATCTTCTTCATCAATGTGCCCGGTCGGAGCGCTCGCGATCGTCGTCTCGCAGTTCGCGATTCGCGAGTCGCGCGACACCTCGCACGAACAGAGCATCGACGTGCCCGGCCTCCTCACCTCGAGCGCGGCTTCCTGTTCTCGCTCAGCTACGCGCTGGTGGAGGGGAACCGACACGGCTGGACGTCGCCGGAGATCCTCGGTCTGTTCGCCGCATCGGCCGATTCTGCTCGCAGCATTCGTCGTCGCTCGAGCACAGGCAGCGGCTGCCGATGCTCGACCTGTCGCTGTTCCGGATCGGCGCCTTCACCGGCTGCGAACCTCGTCGCGATGCTCGTCTCGCTCGGGATGTTCGGCGTCTTCTTCTTCGTCTCGCTCTACATCCAGAACATCCTCGGCATTACCGCCGACGAAGGCCGGCGCGAGTTCCTGCCGATGACGATCCTGATCATCCTCATCGCGCCGATCGCCGGGCCGCCTCTCCGATCGGGTCGGGTCTCGCTGGTTGATGGGCGGCGGGATGACGCTGGTCGGCATCTCGCTGCTGCTCTACCAGCGCATCGGCGTCGACTCCGACTTCTGGACGCTGCTGCCGTCGTTGCTCGTCGGCGGCGTCGGGATGGCGATGGTGATGTCGCCGATGACCTCTGCGGCGATGGGCTGCGGTTCCCGTCGACAAGGCGGGCGTGGGCTCCGGCGTCCTCAACAGCTTCCGCCAGGTCGGCGGCTCGCTCGGGATCGCCATCATGGGAGCGATCGTCGCCGCGTCGATCCACCATTCGCCGTCAGTCGGCGGCGGGCGCGCAGGACTTCGTGAACGGGCTGCACCACGGGTTCGAGGTCGCGGCTGCGATCACGTTCGCCGGAGCCGTGGTCGCGATCGTGCTCGTGCGGACGAGGCCTGCGGTCGTACGCGAGCACATCGCGGAGCTGGCAGCATGACGCGCGGCGGCGCCGCGGATGGCGGCCGCCGACCGGCGGCAGCACCTCGTCGAGACCGCGATCAGCCTCTTCACGGAGGGGAGCTATCACGGCACGACGACCGCCGAGATCGCCCGCTCCGCCGGCGTCTCCGAGCCGATCCTCTACCGCCACTTCGCCTCGAAGCGCGACCTCTACCTCGCGGCGCTCGAGCACGTCTGGGCCAAGACGCGCGAGTCGTGGGAGCGGACGCTCGAAGAGTCCCCCGACGCGTGCGCGGCGATCGAGGCGATCGGGAAGGGACACGTCTCCGTCCGGTCGCCGAAGCTCCAGCTCGCGGAGCTGTGGGTGCAGGCGTTGAGCGAGGCATCCGAGGACCCTGAGCTGAAGCGCCACCTCCGCGGCCACATGCGCGAGGTGCACGACTTCGTCGCAGACCTCGTCCGGCGGGGCCAGGAGCAAGGAGCGATCGCCGCCGAGCGTGACCCGGACGCAGAGGCATGGATCATGCTCGCCGGCGGCATCCTGGGCATGGTCGGCCGCCGAGTAGGTCTGCTCGACGACGCCGAGCTCGCGGCGATCCGCAGCGCGCGTCTCGCCTGGCTTCGCGGCTGACCTAGCCGGTACCAGAAAGAAAAGGCCCCGGCTGCGGCTCCGGGGCCTTCTCGAGAGGCGCGCCACTCTCGGCTGGTCTGAGAAAGCGGATCTGCGGCCCACCCGCTTCCTTTCCTATACCGGGAGCTCCCGGCGCGCCCCCTGCGAACCTCGGCCTGGCGTCCGGCCTGGTTGCAAGGTGGCCTCACTATAGGAGTGGACGGGCCGCTCGTCAAGTAGCTAAGTCAAGTGATTCTGCATCCCCCATGGTTGACTAGTTTTTGCCATGAATACGCTCGAAAGGGGGATACCCAGACCGTCTGGCTTGCACTTAAGTGAAGTGTGCGCTTGACTATGCGCGCTTAGAGATTCCGATGAGAGAGACCGCCAGCCGCACAACTCGTAGAGCCAACCCCGGAGGGATCCGCCTCGGGGACCGGCTCCGCCAGCTCCGCGTCGCCGCGGGCTTGACTCAGAGCGAGCTCGCCGGCGATCGGTTCTCCAAGGAGTACGTCTCCCAGATCGAGCGCGGCAAGACGCGCCCGACGGCCGAGACGATCGAGTGGCTTGCCGATCGCCTCGGCGTCGACACCGGTTTCCTCGCGAACGGTCTCGCCACCGACGAGCGCGCCCGGCTCGAAGCCGCCCTCAGTCGTGCCGAGGCGCTTTACGAGGCGCAGGAGGACGAAGAGGCCGCGGAAGCCTTCGAGCCGCTGCCGGCGGCTGCTCACGCGACGGGCGTGCCGGAGCTCCAGGTTCGCGCCCTGTGCGGGAGCGGGCTGGCGAAGATGCGGACCGGCGACCATCGCCCGGCGCTCGAGCTGCTCAACGAGGCGCGCGCCATCACCGAGTCGGAGTCGTTCTCGGATGTCGAGCGCGCCGACGTTCTGTTCTGGGTCGGCTGCTGCCGCTACCAGCTCAGCAGCACGCAGACGGCGCTCGCCCTCTTCAACGAGTCGCTGGGGCTTGCCGAGCGCTCGGGCCTGCCGTGCGATGCCCTCAAGGCGAACATCCTTTCCTGGCGCTCGCGCTGCTGGCAGCGTCAGCGCGATTTCGAGGCGGCGCGCGACGACGTCGAGCGCGCGCTCGAGCTCGCGCGCGGGGTCGACGACCTGCGCACGATCGGCGCCGCGTTCTTCCAGGCTTCGCTCATCGCCGACCGCGAGGGCCACTGGGTGCTTGCGCGCAACTACGCCGAGCGTGCGCGGGAGGCCTACGCGCGCCTGGCCGACCAGGTTCACGTCAGCCAGCTCACGAATAACCTCGGCGGCCTCAACTTCCTGCTCGGCAAGACCGACCAGGCGGTGGAGCTGCTCAAGGAGTCGTTCGCCATCGCGCTCGAGCTCGGACGCGACGCCGACGCCGGTCGCGCGGTCTCGTCCCTCGCGCAGGTTCATCTCCGCACCGGCGAGCTCGAACAGGCCGAGGCGCAGGCGCGCCAGGCGCTCGAGCTGCTCTCCGGCCGGGTCGACTACGTCGACGAGGTCGGAAGCGCGCAGCTCGTGCTCGGCCGGGCCCTGCTCGAGCAGGGACGGCTTGACGAGGCAGAGGCGGCCTTCACCGCCGCCGAAGCCGCCTACGGCGAGTTGGGATCGGGCAGCCATCGCGCTGCCGCATGGATTGCGCGCGGCGACCTTGCCGCTCGCCGGGGGGATCACGAACGGGCGGCCGAGCTCTATCGCACGGCTGCGGAAACGCTCCAGGACGTTCGCTTCTAAGTCTGCGGAAGGAGGTGACCGACTTGACGAAGGCAAGGCTCATCTACCTCTTGCTCATCGCATCGCTCTTCGCGTACTTCCTCGCCTCCATGGGGTTTGGCGGCATGAGTGACGGCGGCGGGCTCCACTAGAGCTCGGTAGCGGCAGCACGACCCGCTGCGGCGTTTCCCGCTCCACCAATGGCGGGATGACGCTGTCCATGGGCGCACGTCTCGAGCGCGCTCGGCGTGCGCTGACCGTCGCGCGGGTCGCACAGCGGAGCGGGCTACGTCGGATTCTCGGCGAGATCGGCGTGTCCGGACGCAGCGACGCGACGCGCGAGGGGGCGCAGGCGTTCCGCTGCGGGCTCGAGGAGCTCGGGACGACCTTCATCAAGCTCGGCCAGCTCCTCTCGTCGCGTCCCGATCTCCTGCCCGACGTCTACATCGAGGAGCTGGGCCGGCTCGTGGACGACGTCCCTTCGCGAGTCCCCTTCCCGGAGATCGAGGCTGTCGTGCTGGCCGACTTCGGCGAGGAGGCGTTCGTGAGCATCGACCCGGAGCCGCTCGCCACGGCTTCGATCGCGCAGACGCATCGCGGGTTGCTGACCACCGGCCACGATGTCGTGCTCAAGGTGCGGCGGCCCGGCGTCGTCGAGCAGGTCGATCTCGATCTCGCGCTGCTGCGCTCGACCGTGCGTCTCGCAGTCGGCCATTCCGAGACCGCGCGCAAGGTCCAGCTCGAGGAGCTCGCGGACGAGCTCGAGGTCCATCTCCGGGCCGAGCTCGACTTCGTCGAGGAGGCGCACAACACGGAGCTCGTGCGGAAGCTCGTCGAGCCGTTCGAGGGGCTCGTGGTGCCGCGGGTGATCCGGCCGTACGTGAGCGAGCGCGCGATGGTCCTGGAGCGGATCGCGGGCGGCAAGGTCACGCCGGGGCACGGGCTCGCGCCGGAGCGCGCCGCGGACCTCGCGCGCGAGCTCTTCCGCGCCTACGTGTTCCAGGTGGTGGTCGAGGGCGTGTACCACGCCGATCCCCACCAGGGCAACGTGCTCCTGACGGAGGACGGGCGGCTGGCGCTGCTCGACTTCGGGCTGCTCGGCCGCCTCGACGAGGACACCCGCGCCGGCCTCGCCCTCCTCCTGCTCGCCGTCGCCCAGAACCGGGCGGACGACGTCGCCGATCTCGTCGTCTCCCTCTCGCTCACGACGACGCAGTCCGACCAGGCCGGCTTCGTGCAGGACGTGCGCCGCAAGCTGCCGCGCTTCCACCACCGCCCGCTCGCGTCGATCCAGGCGGGGCAGGCGCTCGCCGACCTGCAGCGTGCGGCGTTCCGGCGGGACATCCGGCTGCCGACCTCGTTCGCGCTGGTGGGCAAGACGCTCGCGCAGGCCGACTCGGTCGCGCGGGTCCTCGACCCGCGAACTCGACCCGGTCGCGCTGATCGAGGAGCAGTCGCTCGAGGTGATGGCACGCGAGGCCGAGCGTCGGCTCGAGCCCAACCGCCTCGCCGCCTACGCGTACACCCAGCTCGCGCCGCTGCTCAACCTCCCGCGCAGCGTCGGTCATCTCGTCACGGAGCTCGAGCAGGGAACGCTGACGGTCGGCGTCGTCCCGACGGGGCTGGGCGAGCTCGAGCACAACCTGCGCTCGATCGCGAACAGGGTCGGCGCCGCGATGATCGTCGGCGCGCTGCTGCTGGCGTCGTCGCTGCTCGTGCGCGTGCACAAGTTCGAGTGGCTCGGCGTCGCGGGTTTCTGCCTCGCCGCCGTGCTCGGCCTCTACATGATCTGGAAGATCATCCGAACTCCGGGCGAGCTCTAGGCGTCGCCGCTGACGGAGCCGGCGCGCTCGAGCACGACTTGCGGGATCCGCACGTTCGGGCTCAGGCGCAGGCACATGCGCACGACCTCGGCGCAGTCCTCCGGGCGGATCATCTCTGCAGGCTCGATCCCCGACCACTGGGCCATCGGCGTGTCGACGAAGCCCGGGCAGAGCGCGATCGCACGCACGCCGTCGGCGTCGAGCTCGGCGTTGAGCGAGCGCGTGAGCGCGATCACCGCCGCCTTCGTCGCGCCGTACGTCGCGAGGCCGGGCGTCGGGACGGTGCCGGCGATCGAGGCGAGGTTGACGATCCAGCCGCGCGACTCCCGCAGAAGCGGGATCGCGGCCTGCGTGACGAGGAAGAGGCCGCGGAGGTTGACGTCGAGCTGCAGATCGAGCTGCTTCGCCGGCAGGTCCTCGACCAGGCCGCCGATGCCGACGCCGGCCGAGTTGACGAGCACGTCGAGCCGGCCGAAGCGCTCGCGGTGCTCGGCCACGACGCGCTCGCACTCCTCCGCGTCGGCGACGTTCGCCGCGACGGCCGCGGCGCCGAGCTCGGCCGCCGCCGCCTCGACCTTCTCGGGCCGCCGCGAGACGAGCGTCAGGTCGAAGCCCTCCTCCTGCAGCGCGCGAGCGATGGCGAGGCCGATGCCCGACGAGCCTCCGGTGACGAGTGCAGCCCGCTCCATTGCGCCTACAGTAAACGGCGTGGAAACCGCCGGACTGACGAGCCTCACCGTCGGCGGCGGCTGCGCGGCGAAGTACTCCGCCGCACGGCTCGAGGAGCTGCTGAAGGGATTCGTCCCGGCGGAGGCGGAGGACCTTCTCGTCGGCCTCGACCCCGCCGACGACGCGGCCGTCTACCGGCTCGACGACGAGCGGGCTCTCGTCTTCACCGTCGACTTCTTCCCGCCTCTCGTCGACGACCCGGCCCTCTTCGGCCGGATCGCGGCGACGAACGCGCTCAACGACGTCTTCGCGATGGGGGGGACGCCGCTCCTCGCCCTCTCGATCGCCGCCTTCCCGGAGGAGCTCGCGACGGACGTCGTCTCGGCGGTTTTCTCCGGAGCAGATGAACAAGTGCGCGCGGCGGGCGCGATCCTGGCCGGCGGCCACACGATTCGCGACGCCGAGCCGAAGTACGGGCTCGCCGTCGTGGGCACCGTCCATCCCGACGGCGTCTGGGTCAAGAGCGGCGCCCGGCCCGGCGACGCCGTCTTCCTCACCAAGCCGCTCGGGACCGGGCTCGTGCTCGCCGCCAAGGGAGACTTCGAGGAGGCGGCCCGCTGGATGACGACGCTCAACGATCGCGCGGCCGAGGCGCTGCGGCCGTTCTCGCCGCACGCGGTGACCGACGTCACCGGCTTCGGCCTGCTCGGGCACGCGCACGAGACGGCCGAGCGGAGCGGCGTTCGGATCCGGCTCAAAGCCTCGACGCTCCCCGCGCTCGAGGGCGCGCTCGAGGCGGCCCGGGCCGGCGTTCGCACCGGCGGCGATCCCCGCAACCGCGAGTTCGCGGCCGCGCACGTCTCGAGCGACGGCGTGCCGGACGAGTTGCTCGCGCTCGCGTACGACGCGCAGACCGCCGGCGGCCTGCTCGTGACGCTGCCTGCGGAGAAGGCGCTCTCGCTCGAGACCGAGTTCGGGCGCGCGGGCCTCTTCCTCGCCCGTATCGGCTCCGTGGAAGATGGAGCCGGTGTGGTTCTCGAGCCGTAAACTCCGCTCGTGCATTCGGGGTCCGCATCGGCCGCGCTGCCGCGCCGGCTTGCGCTGACCGTCTCCCCGGTCGTCTTCCGGCGCATCGCGTTCGCCGCAGTGGGCGTGCTCGTCCTCATCGTCGCCACCGGCGCGACTGTCCGTCTCACCGGCTCCGGGCTCGGCTGTCCCGAGTGGCCGACCTGCACGACGCAACACGCGCTGCCGCAGAGCTACCACTCGGACATCGAGTTCTCGAACCGCGTCATGTCGGCGCTGACCGTGTTCACCACGCTCGCGCTTGCGCTTGCCGCCTGGCGCACCCGCGGTCTCGGCCGCCGCGGCCGCTGGCTCGCCACGGCCGTCTTCGCGGGGACGCTCGCGCAGGCGCCGCTCGGCGCCATCGTCGTCTACTTCGACCTGAACCCGTACCTCGTGATCACGCACCTGCTTCTCTCGTTCACGCTCGTTGCACTCGCGGTGCTCACGTTGCTCGAGGCATCGCGGCTCGTCCGCGGGGAGGGGCGCCCGCTGCCCGGGATCGCGCGCCTCGGCGGCGCCGTCCTCGTAGCCGCAGTCGTGGTGCTCGCAGTGAGCGGGACGGCGGCGACCGCGGCGGGCCGCTTCCCGGGGAGCTCGGGCAGCAAGGTCGTGCCGCGGCTCGGCGCCTTCTACCCCGCCGTCTACTGGCACGTGCGTGCCGTCGCCGTGTTCGGGATCGTCTTTCTCGTGCTCGCGGCCTGGGCGTGGACGCGGCGCAGCACGTACCCGTGGCTCATCCGGGGATGTGCAGGCCTGCTCGCGATCCTCGTGGCGCAGATGACGATCGGGGAGGTGCAGTACCGCACCTACGGCAGCGTCCCGTGGTGGCTCGTGCTGCTGCACGTCGCGACGGCGGCGACCCTCGTCGGCTTCACGGTCGGCGTCGCCGCCCGCCTCTGGCGCCCGGTGGCCGCGCGCGGCGCCGACTAGACTCGGAGAATGTCGGAGCTGATCGTCTCCTCGCGGCCGGAGCTGCGCAATCCCGTCATGGTCGCCGCGTTTCGCGGCTGGAACGACGGAGGGCAGGGAGCGACGCTCGGCGGTGGCTATCTCGCGCGCCAGTGGGAAGCGGAGTCGTTCGCCGAGATCGAGTCGGAGAACTTCTACGACTTCCAGGCCGTGCGCCCGCAGGTCTCGCTCGAGGAGGGGCTGACGCGGAAGCTCGAGTGGCCGGAGAACACCTTCCTGCACGCCCCGATCCCGGGCCTCGAGCGCGACGCGGTGATCCTGCTCGGCGTCGAGCCGAACCTTCGCTGGAAGACGTACTCGCGGCTCGTTCTCGAGCTCGTCCAGGACCTCGGGATCGAGCTCGTCGTCACGCTCGGGTCGCTGCTCGCAGATGTCCCGCACACGCGGCCGGCGCCCGTGAGCGCGGCGGCGAGCGACCCGTCGCTCGTCGAGGAGCTGGGCGTCGAGCCGTCGCGCTACGAGGGCCCGACCGGCATCGTGGGCGTCCTCCTCGACGCCTGTCGGCGGGAGGGGATCCCGTCGGTGAGCCTCTGGGCGGCCGTGCCGCACTACGTCTCGCTCGCGCCGAGCCCGCGGGCCGCGCTCGCGCTCTGCCGCCGCTTCGGCGAGCTCGTCGGCGCCGAGATCGACCTCGAGGAGCTCGAGCAGGCGGCGGAGGAATACGCCGAGCAGGTGACGGAAGCGGTCGCGTCCGACGCCGAGACGGCGTCGTACGTCGAGGAGCTCGAGCGCCGCGTCGACATGATGGAAGCGGCCGAGGAGCTGCCGTCGGGGGAGAGTCTCGCCGCCGAGTTGACGCGCTTCCTCCGCGAGCGTGACGAGGAAAACGGCGACGACGCCGGCGAGAGCGCCGGCGGGCCTGCCTCCTAGTCCTGACTCAGCGCCAGTCCGCGCCGCCGGCGTTGTAGCTCGTCGTCAGCCGGATCGGATCCGTGCCGTCAGTGCCGACCGTGTAGACGTCGGGCTGATCCTTCAGCGTCTTCTCGGCGGTGACGACGAAGCGAGTGCCGTCGGGTGACCACGCGAGCGAGGTGACCTCGGCGAAGGGCAGCGCGACGGTGCTGCCGTTTACGACGACAGTCGTCCCGTAGACGCCCGTGGTGTAGGCAAGGCGGCCGTCCGGCGACCACGCCCGTGCCAGGCCGAACTGCGCGACGACCACAGGATCGCTCCCGTCCGGGTTCGCCGTCGTGAGCCCATTCGGCCCGTTGTAGGCGATGCGGGAGGGACCCCACACTGCATCGTCCCCCGCGATCCCGGTGTCGTGGACGGGGCCTCCGTTGACCGACACCGTGTAGAGCTCCGTGGGCATGCAGTTCGACCCCAAGACGACGTTCTCTTCCGAGAAGAGAATTGTCTGTCCGTCGGGCGACCAGGTCGGCGAGGAGGGAGCGCTGCAGTCCGCGGTCGGGCCTGCGAGCACGCGGTCGTCGGTGCCGTCGACGTTGACGACACGGATCTCCGTCGGCGTGCCGGTCGGCGGCCTCCACAGGTACGCGATCTTGGTTCCGTCCGGTGAAAGGGCAGCCTCCCCGGGATTCGGCTGGATGCCCGGGATCTGGTGCAGCCCGCTGCCGTCCGGCGGCATCGCGTACAGGTGGGTGAGCGGCGCGCACGCGCTGTCGTAGACGATCGAGCGTGTGCGGCCGACGAATTGCGGCACGCCCAGCGTTCGGTAATCCCGCAAGTCTCGCCGTAGCGCTTGGTCGGCCCGCCGCCTACCGGCGCGACGTCGATTGCGGTGTTCGCCCCGTCCTGCGACGTCACGATCGCGAGCTTTCCGTCCGCCGAGCGGGGGTCGAGCCACAGGCCGGATGCGTTCCAGAGCCTGCCCGTGCGTACGTCGACACCCTCTTGTGGGCCTGTGACCGGGATACCGGCGACGAGCCGGCTGTCGCTCGCCCACGCGATGCTGTTTGTCTGTGGGGGTCGAGGATCGGGACTCGCTTGCGCAGGACGAGCCGCCCGCCGGCCGTCCTGACCTCTACGACTCCTCCGACCACGACGCCGACCTCTCGTCCGCTGGGCGACCAGGATGGCGGGCCGACGCGTCCCTCGATGGGGAGGCGAGCTTTGAAGCGAGTGTGCCCGCTCTCGTCGTAGACGCGGAGCTTCTGCTCCGTCGTGACCGCGAGCAGCCCGCGCGCCGACCAGCTCGCACCGCAACAGCCGCCCCAGTTCTTGCTCTCGTGCGTCCAGAGGCGCCGCCCGGACGGACTGAACGCCCGCCACGCGTAGCCGCTCCACGCGACGAGGACGCGGCCGTCGGGGGACCAATTCGGTCCGACCGCTCCTTGCACCTTCGACTTCGTCTGGGCTCTGGCTCAGGTTGACCTGGTGCCCGTTCGGATCGAGCCGGAAGATCTCGTGGACCGGGATCGAACATGATCACGGTCTCTTCGGCGGTCCCGGTGCTGGACGTGATCCAGGTGAACAGCGAGCAGATGTTGGTCACCGCCGACAGTGAGCAGATGCTCGTCACCAACGTGACGAAAGGCGCCGTGACCGTCTACAACCTCACCGTCACTCGCGCCTTCAACGGCACCACCCTGGCGAGCCACTCGGTCAATACGCCCGTGTTGAAGGCTTCCCTCGACACCGTGATCCAAGTGACGAACGCCGGCGGCAAGAGCTCGGTTACGGCGGGAAACACGATCCAGATCGACACCGAGCAGATGCTCGTCGACTCGGTCATATCTGTTGCACCCCAAGTCTGGAACCTGGTCGTCGAACGCGCACAGAACGGCACCACCAAGGTGGGTCACAATCAAGGCAAGCCTGTCGTGCAAGTAGTCGACGACAGCGTGATCCAGGTCATCGATGCGAATGGGGCGACGGGACAGGAGATCAACGCGGGCATGGTGATCCAGATCGAGAGCGAGCAGATGCTCGTCGATTCGGTTGTGCCCCAGGGGACAAACACCGGCATCTTCGATCTGATCGTTGAGCGCGGCTTCAACTTCACCACCGAGGTCGCGCACACCTCCGGCAAGGAGGTGAAGTGGTTCCCCGACCAGACGATCCAGGTGGACAACGGCACTCCGCCCGTCTCGGTCGGAGACACCATCCAGATCGACACCGGGGCGAACCTCGAGCAGATGCTGGTCGTCGCAGTCAGCTTCGACAACGGGAAGGGCGCTTGGTACCTGACCGTTCAGCGCCACTACGGGCAGCCGGCCTCGGCCGAAAAGACCCACGCCAGCGGTTTGGAGGTCTTCCAGATCGCCTTCACCGGAGCGGCGGCCGCGCCAGCCCCCTGCATGCAGTCGACTGGAACCGTGGCGCTGGTCCCGGGGACGTACTACGGAGGCATCTGCATCGGCGCGGCTGCCGGCGCGCCGAACTGCACGGGCGCCAACTGTAAGGCGGTCGGCGGGTCGACGAGCACGCTCCAGCCGTACCCCGCGCCGGGTGTCACCGTCGCCGCGTCAGGCACGCCACCGACAGGCCAGACAGGAGACGACACCGATCCGAACTACAACAAGTTGGTGGTGAGCGACGCGTCGAACATAAATGTCGGCGACTTGATAGCGATCGACGACGAGGACGAGATCGTCACCGCGAAGAGCGGCAATACGCTGACGGTTACCCGTGAAGCGAACGGCAGCCTGGACGCTGCCCACGCCGTCGGCGCGCAGGTCTTCAAGGTCGTGACGACCTTTAACGGAACTGAGTACAGCGACAAGGAGACGCTCGACGCCAAGATAACGAGCACCACACCTGGCAACCTGCAGTTCGTGGCCGACGCGGCCACGACCACGGCCGGCGGTGGCGTCATCCAGATGAACGACGTCATCCAGATCGATAACGAGGCGATGACGGTGACCAACGTCAGCCAGCAGGGGCCCAACCCCTCGAAGCAGGAAAAAATCACCGTCACCCGTCCGTCCGACTCCACCACCGCCACCACGCACGCGGCGGGCGCGCATATCCTCCTGATCACGGCCGCCGGGGCGCCGGCGCCGCCCACGGTGACGCTGACGAAGGGCGTCTACATCATGGCCGGCGGTGGGTTCAGCGTCTGCGGGGCGGGCTCCGTCAGCGCAGCCAAGGGTGTCCTGATCTACAACACCAACGATCCGACTCAGCCCACCGGGAACGGAGCGCTCGGTCAGGTCAACATCAACACGTCGGGAAACGTCCATCTCGGGCCTATGACGGACGGTATCTACGCTGGCCTGACCATCTTCCAGGACCGCGCGCTCACCCTGGTCCCCGGCACCGCTTGCAACGGAAAGACCGGGAATCCCTCCCAGTGGGACATCGCTCTGCAGAGCGCCGCACCGCTGCCGACTTCCGGGGAGCTCGGTTCGATCTCCGGAACGATCTACGCGCCTCACTTACGCGCCGACTTCGGCGACAGCATGAGCGGCACCGCGAACCTGGCGGTCGTCACGAGCTGCATCTACATCAACGGCGCCAACAGCACCTTCAACTTCAATCCCACTAACGGCCAGCTATTCGGCGTCACCGAGACGCTCGGCGGCTGAGCCCGGCGTGTTTGGGCGTCAGCGAGTAGCGAGCAGCTCAAGCCGGTTGCCCCACGGGTCCGCCACATAGAAACGGCGGGTGCCCAGAAGCGAGTTGTCCCATTCCACGCGCGCCCCTGCGGACTCGAGCCGAGCCGCCAGCTCCTCCAGCTCCCCGGGTGAGAGGCGAAGCGCCGGATGCGCCTTCAGCGCCGGCGCGAACGGCTTCTCGACGCCGACGTGGAGCTGGCCGCCTCCGCCGAGCGCGAACCAGGCGCCCCCGCGCGAGCGCAGCGGCTCCGGCTTCTCGAGCTCCTCGAGGCCCAGCAGGTCGCCGAAGAAGCGCCTCGCCTCGGCCTCGCAGCCGGGCGGGGCCGCGAGCTGGACATGGTCGAGGCGATCACTGCCGAGGATCGGCGCGCTCGGTGGCGTCCTGCTTCTGCTCCGGGTGCTTTGGTCTCGGCTGCGGGCTTCGCCGCCGGCGGCGTTCCCGCCGCCGCCCTTCTTGCGCCGCCGCCGGCGCCGCCTGCTGCGGCCGCCGCCCTGCTTCGGCGCGGGGAGGTTCTCGGCCAGCGCGAGCGCGACCTCCTGGACCGTGCCGAGCTGCTCACGGGCGTCGTCGATGAGCTTCGTCGCGCGCGGGGTGTAGCCCTCCGCCGAGGCGAGGAGCGCCGCGCCCACGGGCCGCGGCAGCTCGAGCGCCGCCTGCACGAGCTTCGCCGCATTCTCCTCGTGCCGGTGTCCGCGCGAGTTCGCGAGCGCGCCGAGGAGCCGCTTCGCCTCGGGATACTCCGCCGAGGCGCGGCGGTCCTGCACCTTGCGCGTCGCGCGCGCGAGCCGCCACGTCCAGCGGGCGAGGATCTGCTCCGGCGCGTCGGGCTTCTCCTCGCCGATCGCGCGCAGGAGCGTGCGGATCCCGGACAGCCGCTCCTTCTCCCACGTCGGCGCCTGCGTCACGAGCGTGACGAGGTCGTCGAAGTCGGCGCGCTCGACCTGCATCGAGACGCGGTCCTGCAGGGCCATCATGCGCAGCCGCCGGTTCGGGTTCTCGGCCGCGGCCGTGGTGAGGAACTGCTCGAGCGCCGCCCTGCTCGCGCTGCGGTCGGTCAGCTTCTGGACGAACGAGGCGCGCTCGTCGAAGCGGATCTGCCGCCCGGCGATCGTGGCCCAGTAGCGCTGCTCGTCCTCGTCGAGGTACTTCGGGTCGATCCGCTGCCACTCCCGCTGGATCACGTTGATGCGGCGGCGCACGTCGGGCGTGACCGGCACGAGCCACGGCGCCGGCGTGAGACGGCGGCGGGCGCGGCGCTGCGAGCGGCGGCGCGGGGCGGGCGTGACGCGCGCGCCCTCGCGGTAGAAGTCGGCGTCGAGGAGGGAGTGGAGCGAGACGACGCGCTCGTTGTGCGTCGCTCCCTTCGGGACGAAGTCGACGACGATGCCGGCCTCCTTGCGCGGGTGCAGGCGCATGATCCGCCCGATCCGCTGCTGGTAGACGCGTTTCGAGGCTGTCGGCGCGAGGTGCATGCAGACGGTCGCGCGCGGCGAGTTCCAGCCCTCGGCGAGGAGCTGCGCGTTGATGAGCACGTTGATCTCGCCGCGCTCGTAGGCGGCGAGCGTCTCGGCGAGGCGCACCGGCGGCGTCCGGCCCGAGACCGCCTCGGCTTTCAGCCCGGCCGCGCGGAACTCCTTGGCGAGGTTGTAGGCGTGCTCGACTCCGGCCGCGTAGACGATGCCCGGCGTGTTGTCGAAGCGGTCGCGGTACATGCCCGCGGCCGCCTGGTTCAGCGCCTGGTGGTCGAGGGTCTTGGCGAGGATCTCCTGGTCGAAGTCGCCGCCGACGATCGGCACCGCGTTGATCGCCGTGACCGGCGGCACGCGCAGGTCGCGCAGCGGCGCGATCAGGCCGCGGCGAGCGGCGTCCTGCAGCGGCAGGTCGTCGACCGAGGCGGGGAAGACATCGGAGACCTGCTTCGCGATCAGCTGCTCGGTCGCCGTCATGCCGATGTAGACGGGCTCCGGGAAGGAGCGGATCGCGGCCGAGGTCTTCTCCCCGAGCGCCGTGTGCGCCTCGTCGCAGATCACGAGCTGGTACGCGTCGCGGTCGATCTCGTCGACGTGCCGCGCGAACCACGCGTAGGTCTGGATCGTGAGCGGCGCCTTGCGCGCGCTGCGGCTGTCGCGCGTGATCACGTCGTTGAAGCGGTCGCCGTAGCCCTCGGTCTTGAGGTCGCGCTGGAACTGGGAGACGAGCAGGCGCCGGTGGGTGAGGATCAGGACGCCGAGCGTCCGCGCTCCCTCGACGAACCCGGCTGCGGCGATCGTCTTCCCCGACGCGGTCGGGTGGCGGAAGCGGTAGCGGCGGACGGCGCCGGGGTCGTCCTGCTTCGGCTCCTCCGGGAGCTCGGCGTCCGCGATCTCGACGACGAGCGTCGAGTCTTCGTCCTCGTCCTCGACCTTCTGCTGCTCGAGCTCGTCGGCCGTCGCCGTGTGGCCGTTGCCGTTCGCGTTGCCGTTCTTCTCGTCGTAGCGCTGGCTCGCGGCGATGAGCTCGGTGAGCATCCCGGCGAGCGCGTCGACCTGGTGGCGACGGAGCGGCGTGCCGGCGGCGGTGTGCGGCTCCGGCTCGGCGAGCACGCGCTCGAGGCCGAGCAGCAGCCCGTAGCGGACTCTCCACCGCGGCGACGGAGACTTGCCGCCCGCGTCGATCTCCGCGAGCGCGTCGTCGAGCGCCCGGCGCCGGGCGGTTCCCTCGGCGAGCGCTTCGCCCGGGCTCTCGCCCTCGCGCAGGAACGGCTCGCCCGCCCACGCTTGCGCGCGGAGAGCGTCGGCGACTATCGGGTCTGCCGCCTCCAGTGAGCTGGCTGGCTGCTGAATCGCTTCTTGCATATGCGCAGCACGTTTCGGTGCTGCAAATCCAACGAGAGATGCGCGCTCGCGGCGATGCCCCTGGGCGAGCGGCGCACGGGGAAGGATACCCCGCGCAGCGATTTCGTCAACGTCGAGTTACAGGCCGAGGCCGCCGAAGATGGCGAAGGGGTTCCTGGGCTCGGCCTCGAGGACTACTTCTCCGCCCGCCTCGACCTCGCCGTGCAGGCGGGTCGCCAGCGCGTCTGCGTCCTCGCGGCTCGCCGTGCCGACGATGAGGTAGTTGAAGCGGCGCTCCGGTTTGTAGCCCTCGGATTCGAGCTGCTCGGAGAGCTCGTTCGCCTCCTGCCGGGACGCCAACTCGACGCGCACCTCCCACGGAGCGAAGCCGCGCTCGAGCTCCTCCTCCTCCCACGTCTCGCCCCGCGGCTCGTCGTCCCAGCGGTCCTCCTCGTCGATCCAGTGCTCGACCTGGCTCGTCCGGGCCTCGATGCCGTGGGCGCGAAGCTGCGCCTCGATGACCGCGTGGGCGCTCTCGGCTTGTGCGCGGGTCGCGGCGTAGACGAAGACGGTGTCGCCGTCGCGGGAGACCACGAGCCGGCGGGACTCGAGCTCCTCCGCGAGCTCGCGCGCCTCCTTGTCGAGGTCGCCGCCGAGCCGGTCGAGCAGGCCCGTGGCGTGCTCCTCCTCCTCGACCTCGATCCGGATCCGCCAGTCGTCGTTCGCCATGTCGGCGCGAGCGTAACCTGCGGCGCGTGGACTGGCGCGAGCGGTACGAGCGTGCGGCAGCGCGTTATGCGGCAGGGGAGACGCGCGAACCGGACGAGCGCCAGCTCGTGCAGCTCGCGAATGCGGCGTGGGCGGCGGGGCTCTCGCTCCTCATGGCCGGGGACCGCGACGAAGCCGCCGAGTGGCTGCGGCGCGCGGCGGAGCGCTATCGCGAGAGCTGGGACGTAGGCGGCCGGACCGATGCGTGGGGCAGGCCGCTCGGCGCGATCAAGGCACTCCTCATCGCCGGCGAAACCGAAACCCAACCTTGTGACAACTTGTTACTTGCTGCTCGGTGGGCGCTCGACGCGGGCGCGGCGGACGCGGAGTCGCCGATCGGACGCTACGCGGGCGTGCTCGCGCTGCTCGTCCTCGGCCGAGACGAGGAGGCAGGGGCGCGTTGCCGCGACGCTCGGCGAGGAGTTTCCGAGCGACGTGGCGGAAGCGCTCCGTGCGCTCGCCGCCCACGACGCCGACGCCTACCGCGCGGCTGTCGCGGCGGTGCGACGCTCGTTCGAAGAGCGCGAGGCGTTCCTCGAGGACCTGCCGGTCGCGGACACCGCGCTCGCGCTCGACGCGCTAGAGGTTCGCCGCCGCCGCCCGGTCTAGGACGGCGCGCGTCGTCCCCTCCGTCGCTCTCGCGAGGCTGCCGGGCTTGTCCCGCGACGGCTCCCCGGCGAGCGCGCCGGCTACGGCGTCCGCCTTTCCCGCGCCCGTGACGAGAAAGAGGAGCTCGCGTGTGTCGCCGAGGCGGGGCAGCGTCATCGTGATCCGGTCGACGAACGGCTCGTGGCCGGCCTTCGAGCCGACGACGTCGCGGTCGGTGACGTCCAGCGTCGGGAAGCCCGGGAAGAGCGAGGCGACATGCCCGTCGGGGCCGAGCCCGAGCAGGACGAGGTCGAACGTGCCGACGTCCGCGAGCTCGCGCTCGTATTCGTAGGTGCCCGAGTCCGGGCCGAGCTCGCCGCGCATGCGGTGGACGGCAGCCGGCGGCCGGCCGAGCCGGTCGAGGAGCGCCGCCTTTGCCTCGCGGTAGTTCGAGCGCTCGTCGTCGGGCGGGACGCAACGCTCGTCTCCCCACCAGAGCTCGACGCGGCTCCAGTCGGGCTCGAGCTCGGCGGCGAGCTCGTACGCGCGGTTCGGCGTGGAGCCGCCCGTGAGGACGACGCTGCCGCCGGTGCGCGCCTGCTCTGCGAGCCGTTCGGCCACCAGGCGGGCCGCCTCCTCGGCGTCCGCCACGACCACGATCTCGACCGGGCTCATCCGCCTTCGGCGAGCTCCCGCGCGCGATCCATCGCAGCCTGGATTGCGTTGAGGAACGCGGCGCGAACGCCGGCCTGCTCGAGCTCGCGGATCGCCGCGATCGTGGTGCCGCCGGGCGAGGTGACGGACTCGCGCAGCTCGACCGGGTGCATCTTCTGGTCGCGGAGCTGCTTCGCCGTCCCGAACATCGTCTGCACGACGAGCGTCGTCGAGATCTCGCGCGAGAGGCCGAGCAGGATGCCGGCCTCGATCATCGCCTCGGCGAGCAGCGCAAAGTAGGCGGGGCCGGAGCCCGAGACCGCGGTGATCGCGTCCATCGACCTTTCGGGCACCCGCACGACGCGACCCAGGTGCGAGAGCAGCTCCTCGGCGAGCGCGAGCTGCTCGTCGCCCGCGTGCGCGCCCGCGCAGATGCCGGCCATGCCCTCGTGCACCGTCGCCGGCGCGTTCGGCATCGCGCGCACGACCGGGACGCCTTCGGCGATCCGCTCCTCGATGTGCGCGGTCGGGATGGCGGCCGCGACCGAGACCACGGTCTGCTCGGTCGTCAGATGCGTGGCGATCTCGCCGAGCAGGCCGTCGATGTCCTGCGGCTTGACCGCGACGACGACGACGCCGGCGCCGCCGACGGCCGCCGCGTTGTCGGCGGTCGCCTCGACCCCGTAGCGCTCGCGCAGCTCGGCGAGCCGCTCCTCCTCGCGGGAGGTCACGACGATCTCGGACGTGTCGCGCCAGCCGGAGCTGAGCAGGCCGGAGAGAAGGGCCTCGCCGATTCGCCCGCCGCCGAGGATCGCGATCTTGCGCTCGCTCATGGACAAAGCCTAGGCGGCGTGGGCCGCCGGCAGCGGTATCAGGCCGCGGCCGAAGCCGGCGAGGAGGTAGACGCTCGCGAGGCCGGCCCACTCGCCGTACGGCTCGAGCAGCTCGGCCGTCTCCCAGCCCTCGACCGGCCGGCCGCGCAGCGCCCGGAGAAACTTGACGAGGCCGAGGTCGCCGACGAGACCGTGCTCGTAGCGGCCGAGGCCCTCGAGGCAGACGACGCCCGCCGACCACGGGCCGAGGCCGCGCTCGCGCTCGAGCCGGCGCACGACCGCCTCGGTCGGCAGGTCGTGGAGCCGTTCGAGCTCGAGGCTCCGGCAGAGGCGGACGACGGCCGCGCTGCGCCGCTCGTGCAGACCGAGCCGCCGCAGCTCGAAGGGCGCGACGGCCCCGAGCGTCGCGGTCGTCGGCGGCTCGCTGAGGCCGGTGGCAGCCACCGTCACGGAAGCGTCACGAGGCTGTAGCTCCCGGATCACGCGCCGTTCGAGATTTCGTGCCGTCTTCCAGTCGACGAGCTGACCGCAGACGGCGCGCAGGAGTGCCTGGGCAACTGTCGCCGTGCGCACCGGGCGGAGGCCGCGGAGGTGCTTCGACGCACGGCCGAGGAGAGGGTCGCCGGCGATGCGGTGGAGGAACTCCGTGTGGTCGTCGTCGAGCGCGAGCATCCAGCGGAGCTTCTCGGCCGCAGCAGGGGACTCGGATCGGATGGTCACCGTGCCGTCCGGCGACTGCCACGCGCGGGCGACGCCGCCGGCGCAGGACGCGGTGACGACACCGTCCCGCACACGTCTCGTCGCGTCGCCGGCGAGCCGCGCGGAGAGCGCGAGCGAGTACGGACCGCGCGGACGGACTGCGATTTCGGCCATGTCCCCGAGCCTACTGCCTCGCCGGGACACGGCCGGAAAAGCGTCTTGCGGCGGGCGAGACCTCGGCCTACCCTCGCCGCCGTGCCGAGATCCGTCAAGCCGGTCGACCTGCTGATCGCGCTCCTGCTCGTCACGGCGGTCGTCGTCGCGTTCGCCCCTGCCCGCGGCCACGGCGCCCATTCGATCCTCGCCGACCCCGTGCGCACGCCGGGCGTCCTCAACCCGGACGTGACACAGGCGAACATCCGCTCGACGATCTGCCGTCGCGGCTGGACGGCCACGATCCGTCCGCCGGTCGACTACACGAACGACCTCAAGCGCAAGCAGATGCGGCAGTACGGGGAGACCGGCTCGCTCTCGGACTACCAGGAGGACCACCTCATCAGCCTGGAGATGGGAGGCAACCCGACCGATCCGCGGAACCTCTGGCCCGAGCCGTATCCGCGCGCCGCCGAGATGGACAAGATCGAGAACCAGCTCAACTCCGAGATCTGCGACGGGCAGCTGACTCTCGCCCAGGCACAGCAGCGCGAGGACGACATCAAGCATCGAGAGGGCTAAGAGCTCTAATGTCCGACGCATGGCGCTCGATCCCCGCGTGGACATCGGCCACGTCCACCTCAAGGTCTCCGACCTCGACCGCGCGCTGGCCTTCTACGAGGGCGTGCTGGGATTCGAGGTCGTCCTCCGGCACGGCGACGAGGCCGCGTTCATCTCCGCCGGCGGCTACCACCACCACATCGGCCTGAACACGTGGGAGTCGAAGGGCGCCGGGCCGCCGCCTCGCAACACGACCGGCCTCTACCACACCGCGATCCGCTTCCCCGACCGCAAGAGCCTCGCCCAGGCGGTCAAGCGCGTCCTCGCAGCGGGCATCCCGCTCGACGGCGCGAGCGACCACGGCGTCTCCGAGGCGATCTACCTACGCGACCCCGACGACAACGGCGTCGAGCTCTACCGCGACCGGCCGCGGGAGGAGTGGCCGACCACGCCGGACGGAGCGCTGACCATGCATACGCGCCCGCTCGACGTCGCGGCCCTGCTCGCCGAAGCGGACTGACTAGCCGCTCGCGGCCTTCGGCAGCCAGCTGAAGCGTCGCAGCGCGACGGCGAGCCCGATTGCGCCCCACAGCGCGAGCACGCCGATATCGCTCCAGACGATCCCGATGCCGGTCGTCGCCGGATCGTAGGCGTGGTGGAGCCCGTTGGCGAGGTGCTCGACCGGGAAGATCTGGGCGACGTGGTGCAGCCAGGACGGAATCTGCGTCGGCGGGATGAAGACGCCGGAGATGAAGTAGAGCGGCAGCATCACCGCCTGCACCATCGGCTGGGCAGCGTCTTCGTTCGCGATCGCGGACGAGAACGCGTACGCGAGGACGCAGAACGAGATCGAGCCCACGACCGCCGTGATCGCGACGCCGGGAATCGTCCGCGTCGGTAGGCGCACGCCGTACGCGAATCGGCCGACGAGCAGCAGCACGAGCATCGACACGAGCGAGACGCCGATCGCCATCAGCGTGCGGCCGGCGATCAGCGCCCACGCCGGCATCGGCGTCGCGCGACGGCGCTTCAGGATCCCCTCCTCGCGCAGCACGACGATCGAGATGACGAGGTTGACGAACGAGGCGGCGATGATCGCCAGCGCCGAAATCCCCGGTACGTAGTAGGTCGACGCCTTGATGTGCGTGTCGCCGACGTAGTCGTTGCCGAAGATGCTCACGAAGATGACGAGGAAGAGCAGCGGGAGGACGAGCGTGAAGAAGCGGGCCTGCCGGTTGCGGAGGAAGCCGCGGAGGTCGTAGCGGGACTGGTGGAGGACGAGCGCGAGCGGCCCGCGTGTGGCGGCGGTCGTCACGCCGGCTCCTCGGTCAGCTGGAGATAGACGTCCTCGAGCGTCGGCCGGCGCACGTCGAGATCGGGCAGGTCGATCCCGCGCGCGAGCGCCCACTCGGCGAGTGCGGCGACGTGGACGAGCGGGGTCTCCGTCGTCAGCGTCACGCGCCCGTCCTCGCCGGCGAGGAGCGCGCGCAGCTCGGGCGGCAGCTCGTCGACGCCGCTTCCTTCCGGCAGCGTGAAACGGATCGTCGCCGACATCCGGTTGCGCCCGCCGAGCGTCCCGGGGGTTCCCTCGGCGACGATCTGGCCGCCGGCGATGACGGCGATGCGGTCGGCCAGCTGTTCGGCCTCGTCCATGTAGTGCGTCGTCAGGAAGACGGTCTTGCCGAGATCGCGCAGCCCGTCGATCACGTGCCAGGCGGTGCGGCGGGCGGACGGGTCGAATCCGGTCGTCGGCTCGTCGAGGAAGATGAGCTCCGGGTCGCCGATCAGCCCGAGCGCGACGTCGAGTCGCCGCCGTTGCCCGCCCGAAAGCTGCGGCCCGAGCGTGTCGGCCTTCTCTTCCAGCCCGACGAGCGCGATCGTCTCGTCGATGTCGCGGGGCTCGAGGTAGTAGCCGGAGTAGAGCTGCAGGCTCTCGCGCACGGTGAGCCCCGGCTCGGCGCTCGACTCCTGCAGGACGGCGCCGACGCGGTCGCGCCACGCGGCGTCGCCCTCGGCGGGATCGACGCCGAGCACACTGACCTCGCCGCTGCTACGGGTGCGGAAGCCCTCGAGGATCTCGACGGTCGTTGTCTTGCCCGCACCGTTCGGCCCGAGGAACGCGAAGATCTCGCCGCGCTCGACCTCGAGGTCGATTCCGGCGACCGCGTCGACCTGGCCGTAGCGCTTGCGTAAGCCCTTGACGGAGACGACCGGCTCCATGCGGCGAGTGTACGCCCGGTTCCCCAGGGGCCGGGGTGTGCGCTATACCTCGGTAGGGACATGAGCAGCAAGCCGGTCGAGCAGCTCTCGCAGGTGATCGTCCGCTTCGCGGGCGACTCGGGGGACGGCATGCAGCTCACGGGCTCGCAGTTCACGTCCGAGGCGGCGCTGCTCGGCAACGACATCTCGACGCTGCCGGACTTCCCGGCCGAGATCCGCGCGCCCGCGGGCTCGCTGCCGGGCGTCTCGGGCTTCCAGCTCCACTTCGCCGACCACGACATCCTCACCCCGGGCGACGCGCCGAACGTCCTCGTCGCGATGAACCCGGCGGCGCTGAAGACGAACATCGCCGACCTGCCGAGGGGCGGGACGCTGATCGTCGACGCCGACGCCTTCAGCGAGCGCAACCTCAAGAAGGCCGGCTACGCGCAGAGCCCGCTCGAGGACGGCTCGCTCGACGAGTACCAGGTGCACGCGGTGCCGCTGACGTCGCTCACGGTCGGGGCGCTGAAGGAGATCGAGGGCGTGACGCCGCGCGAGGCCGAGCGCTCGAAGAACATGTTCGCGCTCGGGCTCATGTCCTGGCTGTACGGGCGGTCGATCAAGCCGACGATCGGGTTCCTGGAGGAGAAGTTCGGCGCGAAGCGGCCGGAGATCGCGGCGGCCAACATCAAGGCGCTCCGCGCGGGCTACGCGTTCGGCGAGACGACGGAGTCCTTCGCCGTCACCTACGAGGTGAAGCCGGCGAAGCTCGCGCCGGGGACGTACCGCAACATCACCGGCAACCAGGCGCTGTCGCTCGGCCTCGTCGCCGCGTCGCGGCTCTCGGGGCTGCCGCTCTTCCTCGGCGCCTACCCGATCACGCCGGCGAGCTCGATCCTCGAGGAGCTCGCGGGCTACAAGCAGTTCGGCGTGCGCACGTTCCAGGCGGAGGACGAGATCGCAGCCGCCGGAGCAGCGGTCGGCGCCGCGTTCGGCGGCGCGCTCGGCGTCACGACCTCGGCGGGGCCGGGGATCGTGCTCAAGGCCGAGACGGTCGGGCTCGCGATCATGCTCGAGCTGCCGCTCCTGATCTGCGACATCCAGCGCGCCGGCCCGTCTACGGGCATGCCGACGAAGCCGGAGCAGGGCGACCTGCTGATGGTGCTGTACGGCCGCAACAGCGAGTCGCCAGTGCCGGTCGTCGCCGCGCGGTCGCCGTCGGACTGCTTCCACGCGGCGATCGAGGCGGCGCGCATCGCGCTCAAGTACCGCACCCCCGTCTATCTCCTCTCCGACGCCTACCTCGCGAACGGCTCCGAGCCGTGGCTCCTGCCCGAGCTCGACACGCTGCCCGACCTGACGGTCACGTTCGCGACGGAGCCGAACGCCGGTGAGGAGTTCCTCCCGTACCTGCGCGACGAGCAGACGCTCGCGCGGCCGTGGGCCCTGCCGGGGACACCGGGGCTCGAGCACCGGATCGGCGGCCTCGAGAAGGCCGACCGCACCGGAAACATCTCCTACGACCCCGAGAACCACGACCTGATGACGCGGCTGCGCGCGCAGAAGGTCGCCGGGATCGCGGGCGACATCCCCGAGCTCGAGGTCGACGACCCCGACGGCGACGCGAAGTTGCTCGTGCTCAGCTGGGGCGGCACGTACGGCCCGGTGGCAGCGGCCGCGCGCCGCGTTCGCGCGAAGGACAAGCAGGTCGCGCACGCCCACCTGCGCTACCTCAACCCGTTCCCGCGCAACACGGGCGACGTGCTGCGCCGCTACGAGAAGGTGCTGATCCCGGAGATGAACCTCGGCCAGCTCCTGCAGCTGGTGCGGTCGCAGTTCCTCGTCGACGCGATCGGCTACAACCGCGTGCGCGGCTTCCCGCTCCGGGCGGCCGAGCTCGCCGATGCAATGGAGGCACTGCTGTGAAGCTCCGCGAGGTGCTGAGGTGGTTCAACGATGCGCTGCGACCGCCGCATGTCGCCGGCGCGCCTGGAGAGGGCAGGCGGCCGAACAAGGATGACGCGCTCGTGACCGCCGCCGAGTCGGCCCCGCTGGACTGGGTGCCCTCCCAGCAGGACGAAGGGCCTCGGCATTGAGCGAGAACGGCGGCAACGGGAACGGCGCGCTGACGGCTAAGGACTTCCGCACCGACCAGGAGGTGCGCTGGTGCCCGGGCTGCGGCGACTACGCGATCCTCGCGTCGATGCAGTCGTTCATGCCGGAGCTCGGGATCGAGCGCGAGAACACGGTCTTCATCAGCGGGATCGGCTGCGCGGCGCGCTTCCCGTACTACATGAACACGTACGGGATGCACTCGATCCACGGCCGCGCGCCGGCGATCGCGACCGGCCTCGCGACCACGCGGCCCGACCTCTCGGTCTGGGTCGTGACCGGCGACGGCGATGCGCTCTCGATCGGCGGCAACCACCTCATCCACGCGCTGCGGCGCAACGTCAACTTCAAGATCCTGCTCTTCAACAACCGGGTCTACGGGCTGACGAAGGGGCAGTACTCGCCGACGAGCGAGTTGGGGATGAAGACGAAGTCGACGCCGATGGGCTCGATCGACTGGCCCTTCAACCCGATCTCGCTCGCGGTCGGCGCCGAGGCGACCTTCGTCGCTCGCGCGATCGACACCGACAAGAAGGGGATGACCGAGGTGCTGCGCGCCGCGGCCGAGCATCGCGGCAGCGCGTTCGTCGAGATCTTCCAGAACTGCCCGATCTTCAACGACGACGCGTTCGACTACGTCCGCGACGACAAGGAGGGCGTGAACCGGATCTTCCTCCGCAACGGCGAGCCGATCACGTGGGGGAAGGACGGCGAGAAGGCGCTGCGCCAGCTGCCGGACGGGACGATCGAGGCGTGCGCCGCCGGCGAGGACGGCGTGCTCGTGCACGACTCGACCCACACGGAGCCGTCGCTCGCATTCGCGCTCTCGCGCGTGACGCAGGCGACGCACGGCGGCACGCCGGTCGGGATCTTCCGCAACGTCGAGCGCCCGGTCTACGACGACCTGATGGCCGAGCAGCTGCGCGTCGCCGAGGAGAAGAAGGGCAAGGGCGACCTCGCGGAGCTTCTCCACTCCGGCGAGACCTGGGTCGTCAGCTAGCGATGAGCTACTTCCGCGGGTTCTTCCGGATCCTGGCGCGCAACGTGCTGTTCCTCTTCGGCGGGCGTGGGCCCACGCCCGAAGAGGTGAACGAGCGCGACGACTATCGCGACGCCGGGCGCTAGTCGGATCAGGCGTGCTGCGGCTGTTCCGCGCGGCGGCGGGTGCTGAGGCGCGGCGTCCAGCCGAGGCTCGCGGCGGCCACGGCCGTAGCGACCAGGCCGACGATGCCCGAGAAGACGAAGGCGAGCTCGGTGCCGCCCACGTCGCAGAGCCAGCCGGTCATGATCCCGGCGATCGCGCCCGTGCCGTTGAAGGCGTAGAAGTAGAGGCCGATGATCCGGCCGCGCAGCCGGTCGGGGGCGGCGAGCTGCAGGGTCGCGTTCGAGTTCGCCGACCAGGCCGTGAAGCCCGCGCCGATCAGGAAGAGCAGGGCGCCGGCCAGGTACGCCGAGTGGACCGGGGCGAGCAGGAGCTCGCAAGCGGTGAAGATCACTGCTCCGGCGAGCAGCACCTTGATCGACGCGCGTCCGAGCGACGCGGCGGCCAGCGCGCCGAGCAAGGCGCCCGCGCCGAAGACCGCCGACAGGAGCCCGTACGTGTAGCTGTGCCCGTGCAGCGTGACCTTCGCGAGCACCGGCAGCGTGACGTTGAAGTTGAAGCAGAACGTGCTCAGCACGAACGTCAGCGCGAGGATGACCAGCATCCGCGGCTGCCTGCGGATCCACGCGAGCCCTTCGCGCGTTCCGCCGAGGATCGACGGACGCTCGAACTCCTCGAGCGGGAAGAACTCCGAGACG
>CAWGVE010000011.1:0-17751 GCA_963825805.1 uncultured Actinomycetes bacterium
GGCGCACGCTCTTCGAAGGCCTGGGGTTCGAGCTGGAGGCGGGCGAGCTGCTCGCCGTCCTCGGCCCGAACGGCACCGGCAAGACGTCGCTGATCCGGATCATGCTCGGGCTGCTCGAACCGAGCGCGGGCAGCGTCGTGATCGAGGGATGCCCGCCGCGGGAGCGCTGCCACCGGATCGGCTACGTGCCGCAGCAGCGGGTTTTCGACCGCGACCTCGTGCTGCGGGGACGCGACCTCGTGCGGCTGGGGCTCGACGGCCACCGCTGGGGCTTCGGCCGGCTCGACGGCGCGGGGCACGCCCGGATCGACGCGGTGCTCGACGAGGTCGGCGCGACGGCGTATGCGGACGCGCCGGTCGGCCGCCTCTCGGGCGGCGAGCAGCAGCGGTTGCGCGTGGCGCAGGCGCTCGTCGCCGATCCCGTGCTCATCCTGGCCGACGAGCCGCTCCTCTCCCTCGACCTCGCCCACCAGCGCGGCGTGGTCGACCTCCTCGACGCGCGCCGGCTCGGCGCCGGGACGCCGGTCGTCTTCGTGACGCACGACGTCAACCCGGTGTTGCAGAGCGTCGACCGTGTGCTCTATCTCGCTCCGGACGGCTGGGCAATTGGCCTCCCGGACGAGGTGCTGACCTCGGAGACGCTGTCGCGCCTGTACGAGACGGACGTGGACGTGCTTCGCGTGCGCGACCGCGTCGTCGTCGTCGGCACGCCGGACGACCAGCACGTCCACCACGTCGGCGAGGAGCACGTCCACTGATGTTCACGCAGCTCCTCGACCAGCACTTCGTCCACACCGCGCTCTGGGCCGGCGCGGTGGTGGCGGTCGTCTCCGGCGCGATCGGCGTCTTCGTCGTCGCCCGCGGGATGAGCTTCGCGGTGCACGCGATCTCGGAGCTCGGCTTCACGGGCGCCGCCGGGGCGCTCGTGCTCGGCATCGACCCCGTGCTCGGGATCCTCGGAGGCTCGGTGCTCGTCGGCCTCGTGCTCGGCCTCCTCTCCCTGCGCGGCCGCGAGCGCGACAGCGCGATCGGCGCGGTGCTCGCCTTCGGCCTCGGCCTCGGCGTCCTCTTCCTCTCGCTCTACCAGGGCTATGCGACCGAGGCGACGAACCTCCTCTTCGGCAGCATCGTAGGAGTCTCCGACGCGCAACTCCGCAACCTCGCGATCGTGGCCGCAGTCGTCCTCGCCGGCCTGGTCGTCCTCTATCGGCCGCTGCTGTTCTCGAGCATCGACCCGGAGATCGCCGCCGCCCGCGGGGTGCCGCTGCGCGCGCTCTCGGTGGCGATCTTCCTGCTGCTCGCGCTGACGACGGCCGAGGCGATCCAGGTGGTCGGCGTCCTGCTGGTTCTGACGCTCGTGATCACGCCTGCTGCGGCGGCGCAGCGGCTGACCGGCCGGCCGGCGCTAGCGCTTCTGCTCAGCGTCGCGATCGCCCTGGTCTCGACCGAGGGCGGGATCCTCCTCTCGCTCGCGAAGCCGTGGCCGACGAGCTTCTTCATCAGCACGATCTCGTTCGCGGCGTACGTCGGCGCCCGCTTCGTCGAGTGGAGCCGCGGCCGGCAGAAGGTCAGCGGCACGTCCTTCTTCCGAGCAGGATCCGGCGGCGCAGCCATCTCGTCGAGCCGGACGCCCTGACCTCGACAACCGCACATTGCGCGCCTCGCGCAAGGAACGCACCCGCGAACTGCGTCCAGCCCGCACTGCCCGGTCGGCACGCCTTGAACGTGATGGCGGCGGCGCCGTCGGACACGCGGTACCACTCGGCGCCGTGCCACTCGGCGCGGGGCGGCCGGGACCCGTAGAGGAGTGCAAGGCGGGTCCGCTCGCTCGCCGGGATCCGCAACGTTGCCGTCCGTCCCGGCTTGACCAGGAGCAGCGCCTTGACCGAGACCGCCAGGCCGTTGTGACCCCCGTAGAACGCGCTCCGTTGCGAGGCCTCGAAGAAAGGCCAGGCGACCGGGCCCGCGACGATGGTGGTCGGGGCGTTCTGCCACCCGTGGAGAGGCCCGTAGACCGACTGCGCGCAGCCGATCGTTTCGGGGGGCGCTGCGCCGGACGCGGCGCTCCACGCTGTCGCCGAGATCAGGGCGACGACGAGGACTCCCACGCCTCTCCTCAGCATCCGCTACTGGCGCAGGCTGAGGAGGAGCCGCCGTGTCACGTGCAGCCACGTGTGGGTGGCGGCGAGCCTTCCGTCGCCGGCGACCGTGATCTTGTAGTCGACCGCGCGGAGCGGCAGCGGAGTCCTGAACGCGCCCTGGTCGTCGAGGATCGGGTGCGCGACGACGCGCCACTGGCCGCGCTCGCGCCGCCAGACCGCAACCGCTGCGTTCGGGCGCGGCGAGACCTCGCCGCCGAGGAGCCTCGGGCTCAGCGCCTGCACCTGTACCTTCGGCGCGACGTTGACCGCAACCGCCGTCCCGCTCGTGTTCGGCAGCGCGAGCCTGAATGCGGTGCACCTGCGCAGCTGGAGCGAGAACGCCGTGCCGCCGCTGCGAACCGGCCGGAGCGTCCGCCAGGCGCCGTTCGCGCCGCGTTGCTGGAGCAGTGCGCCCTTCGCGCTCGCCGTCCGTGCGACGACGCGGACCGCCCCGCCGTAGAGCACGCGGGTGCTGCTCGCCGACAGGCTCAGCGAGCCGATCGAGAACCAGGTCGAGCGCAGGTGCAGCGCTTTCGCCACCTGGTCGCCGCTGCGCCTCGCGACCCCGCCCGAGGCGAGCTTGAACTCGACCGAGAGCACGCGAGCGCTGCCGTCCTGCTCGACGCTCGCCGAGTCGACCGGGCTCCCGATCCCCAGCCGCCCCGCGAGGGTCGACGCGGACATCTGGAAGGGGCCCCAGTCGTGATGCGGCGAGTAGACGTCATAGGGATCCGGCACCGAGCGCAGGTACGGGATCGGCGCCGAGCCGGGCCACGCGTCCTGAACGGCCTCGGTGCGGCCGCCGGAGCTCGAGGAGTAGTACGTCCGCGCCACCTGGCCGTCCCACATCAGCACCTGGCCGAGCGTGGAGTAGACGGCATGGTCGGAGTGCGGCGTCTCGGCGGCGATGCCGCCGTAGACCTGGTCGGCCGTGCTGGGGAGCAGGTCGTACCAGGAGGCGGGCTTCAGCTCGGCCAGGGCGTACGAGCGCGCCGCCACCGCCTGCGCCTGGAGTGCTGCGAGGGGCCACTTGGAGGGCGACTCGGACGGGACGACGCCGCGCAGGTAGGTGTCGAGCGAGACCGCGTTGACGACGGAGACGTGGCTGCCGTCGCTGCGCACGAGCAGGGCGCCGTGGTAGGCGCGGCCGTCGAAGGTGAGCGGCGCGCGAGCGCATTCGAAGATCGCCAGATGCCCGAAGGAGAGCCCCATCCCGCGCTTCTTCACGGGTAGGGAGAGCTTCGGCCCGACGCCGTAGTTCCCGGCCTTCAGCCGGCGCGTCAGGCGCTTCCCGTCGGTGACCTGCATCGGCGCGGCGCAGCCGACGGTGACGACGCTCGCTCCCTGCCCGAGCAGGACTCGCACGCGCGTGTCGCCGACGCGGCCCATCGTCGTGCCGGGGTAGTAGTGCGAGAGGATCCGGCGGTACTTCCAGCCGTGTAGCGCGTAGCCGTAGGCGCCCCACTGGCTCATGCCGACACCGTGTCCCCAGCCGTGGCCGGTGACGACCAGCGCGGTTCCGGCGCGTGCGGCGGCCGCGCCCGCCGCGACGACCGCAGAGACCAGCACGACCAGAAGGCCCAACCTCACCCGCAACCGCAGTACCACCTTCGGTTGACGTCAAACGAAGAGGAAGAGTAGAGCCGACCGCGCCGAGTCGCACGAGTCTTTCGGCGAGGCGGGGCCTAGACTCACGCGGATGCGCCGGCTGCTGGTCGCCAACCGAGGGGAGATCGCGCTGCGCATCTTCCGCGCCTGCCGCGCCGAGGGGCTCGAGACCGTCGCCGTCGCGGCGCCCGACGACCTCGGCGCGCTGCATGCCTCCTCCGCCGACACGCTCGTGGAGATCGCGTCCTACCTCGACCCGGCCGAGCACGTGCGCGCCGCGCAGGAGGCGGGCGCCGACGCCGTCCACCCCGGTTACGGCTTCCTCTCCGAGAGCGCGGAGCTCGCCGAGGCGGTGCTCGAGGCCGGGCTCACCTGGGTCGGTCCTCCGCCGGCGGCGCTGCGGGCGGGCGGTGACAAGCTCGCGGCCAAGGAGACCGCGCGCGCCGCGGGAGTGCCGGTGCTGCCGAGCGGCGCCCCGGAGGAGATCGGCTACCCGCTGCTCGTCAAGGCGGCGGCCGGCGGCGGCGGGCGCGGGATGCGCGTCGTGCGGGCGCCGGAAGAGCTCGCGGAGGCGCAGGCCGCGGCGCGGCGCGAGGCGGCAGCCGCGTTCGGCGACGACACTGTCTTCTGCGAGCGCTTCCTCGAACGGCCGCGGCACGTCGAGATCCAGCTCCTCGCCGACAAGCACGGCAACGTCGCGTCTCTCGGCGAGCGGGACTGCTCGATCCAGCGCCGCCACCAGAAGGTGCTCGAGGAGGCGCCGTCGCCCGCGCTCGACCCCGAGTTGCGCTCGCGGATGAGCGACGCGGCGGTCGCCTTCGCGCGGGCGATCGGCTACGAGAGCGCGGGCACCGCCGAGTTCGTGCTCGACGGCCGCGACTTCTGGTTCCTCGAGCTCAACGCCCGGATCCAGGTCGAGCACCCCGTGACGGAGCTCGTGACCGGCGTCGACATCGTGCGCGAGCAGCTGCGCATCGCCTCCGGAGAGGCCCTGTCCAACCTAGTAACACAGTGTCACTTGCGATGGGCACGCGGTCGAGGTGCGGCTCTATGCGGAGGACCCGCGCTCCTTCCTCCCGCAGGCCGGGACGCTCGAGCGGCTGCGGCTGCCGGAGGGGATCCGCGTCGACTCCGGCGTGCGCGAGGGTGACGAGATCGGCACCGCGTACGACCCGCTGATCGCGAAGCTGATCGCGGCCGGCGACACGCGCGCCGAGGCGCTCGACCGGCTCGCGGCGGCGCTGCGCGAGACCGAGGTCGCGGGCGTGACGACGAACCTGCCGTTTCTGCGCTGGCTCGTCGCGCACCCGCTCGTGCGCGCGGGCCGCGCGACCACCGCGTTCCTGACGGAGAACCCGCCGCTCTCGGAGCCGCCGGCTGCCGCCCCGGCCGGGCCCTGGAGCGAGCCGTGGCGGCTGAACCTCCCCTCCCCACCGTCGCAACCGGCGCCGGACGTCGATGCCGCAGTGGCCGGCCAGGGAGCAGCGGGGCACGAGCAGTCGGAGATCGTCGCCCCGATGCCCGGAACGGTCATCCGCGTCCTCGTCGAGCCGGGCTCCGCCGTTGCCGCGCGACAGCCGCTCGTCGTGCTCGAGGCGATGAAGATGGAGACGCCGCTCGTCTCCCCCTACGAGGCGACCGTCCGTGCCGTGCACGTCGGCGAGGGCGACCGCGTGGCCGGCGGCGCGGTACTCGTGGAGCTCGACGAGTGATCGACGTCAAGCGGACAGACGACGCGGCAGCCTTCCTCGCGGAGGCCGACGAGCTCCTGCTCGCCGACGAGGCGCGGCACAACCTGATCCTCGGGATCGCCGGCACGGTCCGCGATGCACCGGACCTCTATCCGCTGCGAAACTTCTGGCTCGCGCGGCACGGCGGCCAGGTCGTGGGAGCGGCGATGCGGACGCCGCCGTACAACCTGATCCTCGCCCGCCCGTCCTTGCCGGCAGCACTCGAAGCGCTCGCGGTCGCCGTCACGGAGGAGCTGCCCGGCGTCGTCGGCTGCGTGCCCGAGTCGGAGGAGTTCGCCGAGCTGTGGGCGGCGCAGGCCGGCATCCGCGCCCGGACGCACATGCGCCAGGGCGTCTACGCGCTCGAGCGGGTCGAGCCGCTGCCGACCGTGCCCGGGTCACCGCGCGTCGCGACGGCCGACGACCGGGAGCTTGCGCTGCGCTGGTGGATCGCCTTCGGCGACGAGGTCCTCCACGAGGGCGGCCCCGGGCGGGAGAACGCCGGCGCGATGATCGACCACCGGCTCGCCTCGCCGAGGTCCGGGATCTTCCTCTGGGAGGACGACGGCGAGCCCGTCTCCCTCGCCGGCTGGGGCGGCCCGACGCCGAACGGCATCCGGGTCGGGCCCGTCTATACGCCGCCGGAGCTGCGCGGCCGCGGCTATGCGACCGCCGTGACCGCGGAGCTGTCGCAGCGGCTGCTCGACGGCCGGCTCTTCGAGGGCGGGCGGCGCTTCTGCTTCCTCTACACCGACCTCGCCAACCCGACCTCGAACGCGATCTACGAGCGGATCGGCTACCGCCGCGCCGCCGAGTCTGCGGAAGTGATCTTCGAGCGCGACTAGGGAGGTCTTGGCGGAACGGTGCTCGTCGCAGGGGTGCGATGGGCGTCGCGAGGCAAGGACGCAGGGAGCGTTCGTAGCCGGAGGCTACGGGCGCGACCGAGGACGCAGCAGCCGGCGTAGCCGGCCGACGAGCGAAGCGAGGAGTCGCGGCGCTCAGCGCGGCCCTGCGGCACAGCCACTGTTTCGCCAAGGCCTCCTAAAACAGCTTCTGGAGCTTCATCGCGGCGCCCATGTCGCCCTTGAGCTTGAGCTTCCCCGTCATGTAGGCGCTCGTCGGGTTCTGCTCGCCGGAGATGATCTTCTCGAACACCTCCTGCGAGGCGCTGATCGTGACGTCGGACTCCTCCATGCCGTCGGCGACTGTGACCGCGCCGTCGGTGACCTTGACCGTCCACTGCCCCGCGCCCTCGATGTCGAAGCCGTACGAGTTGTTCATGCCAGCGGTCTTCGACGTGTCCGCGCGGGCCGGAAGCGTCTCGAAAAACTCCTGCACAGTGCCAGCCATCAATCGCTCCTTTCGGGGTCTCCGCGCGAGTCTATGCGCCACCGTGAGCGCCACAGCGTTACCATCGCCCCCCGATGACCAAGGTCGAGATCGCGCTCCCTGGACAGGCGGGCGCGGACACAATCGCGCTGCCTGTTGCCCAGCCGCTGGGCGGCGACGGCGTGGGCAGCGTGGACGAGAAGCTCGGCGGCCGGTTGGGCCGTCTCGGCGAGAGCGGCGAGCTGCGCGGGGAGCGCGGCGAGGCCGTCCTCCTCCACCTCGACGGCGAGCTCGAGGCGCCGCGTCTCGTCGCGGCGGGCCTCGGGAAGCGCGAGGAGGTCGACGCCGACGCGCTGCGCACGGCGGGCGCCGCGGCCGCCCAGGCTCTCTCCCGGGTCGGCGGCACCCTCGTCTGGCTGCTCGACGAGTCGCTGCCGGTGCCGCTACCCCAGCAGGCGGCCGCGCTCGTCGAGGGGACGATCCTCGGCGCCTACTCCCCCGGCCGCTGGAAGGCGAAGCAGGACACGAAGGCGCCCGAGCGGATCGTGATCGGCGCACGAGGACGACCCGGAGCTGCAGGCCGCCGTCGAGCGGGCAGCGATCCTGGCCGAGCGGGCGAACCGGGCGCGCGACCTCTCGAACATGCCTCCGAACGAGCTCACTCCGCACACGCTCGGGGAGAAGGCGAAGGAGCTCGCCGGCGAGCACGAGCATCTGACCTGCCAGGTGCTCGCGACGCGCGAGCTCGACGACCTCGGCATGGGCGCGCTCACCGCCGTGGGCCGCGGCAGCCGCAACGACCCGCGCCTGATCGTCCTTCGCTACGACCCGCCCGGGGCGAGCGACGACGTGCTGCTGGGGCTGGTGGGCAAGTCGATCACGTTCGACGCGGGCGGGATCTCGATCAAGCCGTCCGGCGGGATGCAGGACATGAAGGGCGACATGTCCGGCGGCGCCGGGACGCTGCACGGCATCGGCGCGCTTGCGGCGCTCGGCACCCCGGTGCGCGCGATCGCGGTGTTGGCAGCAGCCGAGAACCTGCCCGGCGGCGACGCGTTCCGGCCCGGCGACATCCTCACCGCCGCGAACGGCAAGACGATCGAGGTCATCAACACCGACGCCGAGGGGCGGCTCGTGCTCGCCGACGCGCTCTGGTACGTCCGCCGCGAGGGAGCGACGCACGTGATGGACCTCGCGACGCTGACGGGCGCGATGGAGCTCGCGCTCGGAGACCTGTACGCAGGCGCCTTCGCGAACGACGAGGAGTGGATGGACCGGATCGTCGAGGCCGGCAACCGCAGCGGCGACCTCGTCTGGCCCTTCCCGCTCCACCCCCGTTTCCGCCGCTACATCGACTCGGCCTTCGCGGACATGAAGAACGGCTCGACGCTGCGCCAGGCGTCTCCCGCGCTGGCCGCCGAGTTCCTGCACGAGTTCGCCGGCGACGGCCCGTGGGCCCACGTCGACATGGCGGGCCCCGCCTTCCTCGAGCGCAGCCGCGGGGATTACCTGCGCGTCCCCGGCGGCACCGGCTACGGCGTGCGGCTCATCGCCGAGCTCGGCAGGTCGCTGGCTTGAATTTCGAGCTCTCGGACGAGCAAGAGCTCATCCGCCGCACCGTCCGCGAGTTCGCCGAGACAAAGGTCGCGCCGGTCGCCGAGGAGCTCGACCGCGAGGCGCGCTTCCCGTACGAGCTCGTGGCGGAGCTCGCCGGACTGGGTCTGATGGGCCTGCCGATCCCGGAGGAGTACGGCGGAGCCGGCGGCGACACGATCTCCTACGCGCTCGCGATCGAGGAGCTGACCCGCATCGACTCGTCGGTGGCGATCACCGTCGCGGCGCACACCTCGCTCGGGACGATGCCGATCCTCCTCTTCGGCAGCGAGGCGCAGAAGCAGGAGTGGCTGCCGCGGCTCGCCTCGGGCCAGGGGCTCGCCGCCTTCGGGCTGACGGAGCCCGACGCGGGCTCGGACGCGGGCGCGACGCGGACGAAGGCCGAGCTGCGCGACGGCGAGTGGGTGATCGACGGCTCGAAGATCTTCATCACGAACGCGGGCACCGAGATCAGCGCCTGCGTCACCATCACCGCGCGCACCGGCGAGGACGAGATCTCGAACCTGATCGTCCCGAACGGCACCGCCGGCTACGAGATCTCGGCGCCGATGCACAAGCTCGGCTGGCGCGCGTCCGACACGCGCGAGCTCTCCTTCCGCTCGTGCGCCGTCCCCGAGGGGAACCTGCTCGGCGAGCGCGGACGCGGCTTCCGGCAGTTCCTGGACATCCTCGACGGCGGCCGCATCTCGGTCGCGGCGATGGGCGTCGGGCTCGCGCAGGGCGCGTACGACCTCGCCGCCGCCTATGCGCAGGAGCGGCAGCAGTTCGGCAAGCCGATCGCGAGCTTTCAGGCGATCCAGTTCCAGCTCGCCGACATGGCGACGGAGATCGAGGCCGGGCGGCAGCTCGTCCTGCGGCGCGGCGTGGCTCAAGGACGAGGGCAAGCCGTTCGCGCTCGCGGCGGCGCAGGCGAAGCTCTACACCGGGCTGCTGTCGAACCGGGTCGTGAACGCCGCGCTCCAGATCCACGGCGGCTACGGCTTCATGGAGGAGTTCCCCATCTCGCGCCTCTACCGCGACCAGAAGATCCTCGAGATCGGCGAGGGCACGAACGAGGTGCAGCGCATGGTGATCGCCCGCCTCCTCGGCTTTTAGCTCGTCAGTAGGTGATGCGGCCGCGGAGCGAGACGGAGACCGCTCTGGTCGAGCGAGTGTAGGTCCCCGTGAACCTCAGCGCTCCGCGGGCGCCGGCGAACGCCTTGGTGCCGCCGACGACCTGCGCCCTACCCGAGAACGAGACGCTGTCGGCTGCGGCGTCGCTTGCACAGGCCTGCGCGCTGTGCATCTTCAGCCGCAGGGAGCCGCGCGCGCCTTTCAAGGTGACTCTCCCGCCGAACGTGGCGCACCCCGAGCTCGTGAAGTTGCCGACGCCGAATCCTTTCAGCGTGCTCCTGCCGATCAGCCGGCCACGCCCGGACATCGTCCCACTGCCAAAAGCCTTCTCGCCGTTCGCGTAACCCGAAGCGGTGCCGGAGTACGAGGCAGTGAAGGTCTGCGCCTGAGCAGCGCCGGCCGCGCCGACGACGAGCAACGCTGCGGCTGCCGCTGCGACAAACGAAGCCAGCCGAGCCGCGAGACGCGACGGAGCGGTCACCAGGCGAGCATACAACCGCCTCGGCGACGGGCCTAACCGGATCGGAGGCACAATCGAGGACGTGCTCCCGGTCCTCGCCGCCGCTGTCGCGGCTCTCCTCTTCGCGCAAGCCGTCGTGCGGCTGCGCCGCCGCGGACGGCCCGACCTCGCCGGCTGGGATCGGGTCGCGCTCTTCGCCGCGGGGCTCGGCGTGAGCCTGTTCGCCGTCGTCGGTCCGCTCGACCGGCTCGCCGACGACAAGCTGCTCTCGGCGCACATGGCCCAGCACGTCGTGATCGGCGACCTCGGGCCTGCGCTGATGATCCTCGCGCTGCGCGGGCCGCTGCTCGTCTTCTTCCTCCCCGCCGCCGTGCTCGCGCCGCTCGCCCGGAACACGCGCGTACGCGCCGTCGTCGGGACGCTGCTCCGCCCGCGCGTCGCGTTCTCGTTGTGGGCGGCGAATCTCGCGATCTGGCACGTCCCGTACATCTACGACCTTGCGCTCGCGCACGAGAAGCTGCACGACTTCGAGCACCTGTGCTGGACGTTCTGCGGGGTCCTCGTCTGGACGCTCCTCATCGACCCCGGCTCGCACCGGCGGCTGACCGTCGGCGGCCGCGTCGCCCTCGCCGCGTCGATGTTCGCCGCCGGGCAGATCCTCACCGACGTGCTCGTCTTCTCCTTCACGCCGCTCTACCCGTGGTACCACGGCGCCTACGGGATCTCGGCGCTCACCGACCAGCAGCTGGCCGGGATCGCGATGATGGTCGAGCAGCTCGCCACGCTCGGAACCTGCGTCGCACTGCTCCTGCTGCCGCGCTGGAGCCGCGGCCGCGCGGGCCTCGCGCCGTCCGCGACGTGAGCCCGACGGCGTTTAGCTGGGAGCCGCTCTTCCTCGCGCTCGCCGTCGCCGCCGGAGCGCTCTACCTCCGTGCGGCGCGCACCGAGCCGCCTGCCCGCTGGCGCGCTGTTGCGTTCGGCTCCGGGCTCTTCCTGATCGCGGCCTCGCTCAACTCGCCGCTCGAGACGATCGCGGACAAGTACCTCCTGCTCATCCACCTGTTGCAGAACGCGCTCATCGCCGACGTGGCGCCGCTGCTCGTCGTGCTCGGCCTGACGCCGCGGATGCGCAGCGAGCTCGGCCGGCGCGGACTGGACCGGCTGCGCCCGTGGTGGATCCTCCCGATCTGGCTCATCGCCTGGTACTGCACGCACATCGCGCTCTTCTACAACTGGGCGCTCCGCACCGGCTGGGGACTGAACATCGAGCATGCGATCCTGATCGCCGTCGGCCTGCTCTTCTGGTGGCCGATCGTGACGGGACGCCTCACGCCGCCGGAGGGCATCGGCTACCTCGCCGTCGCCTTCGTCGGCTCCTCGTTCCTCGGCCTCGCGTACATCTTCTCCAGCCGGGCCTTCTACTCGTTCTACGAGCACGCGCCGCGTCTCTGGGGCCTGTCACACGTCAGCGACCAGAACCTCGGCGGGATCCTCATGAACGGCGAGCAGACGCTCGTCTTCCTGCTCGCGATCGGCTGGTTCGTCCTGCGGCTGCTCGACGAGGAGCACGCGCAGGTCTCGCTTTCGGATTCATAGCCGTGACGGGTGTTAGCGTCGGCCCGTGCTGTTCCAGCAGTTCCTGAACGACGATCTCGGCTGCGCGTCCTACCTCGTCGGCGACGAGCAGGCGGGCGTCGCGGTCGTCGTCGACCCGCCGTATGCGATCGAGCCCGTGCTGGAGGAGGCGGAGCGCCGCGGCGTCCGCGTCGTCTGCGCCCTCGAGACCCACACCCACGCCGACCACGTCTCGGGTCACGGGCGCCTCGCGCTCGAGCTCGGGATCGGAGTCCGCGTGCACGCGGCCGCCGAGGCGACCTTCCCGCACGAGCCGCTCTCCGACGGGACGGAGATCGAGCTCGGCGACGTCGTCCTGCGCACGATCCATACGCCGGGCCACCGGCCGGAGCACTGCTGCTTCGCGGTCGTCGACCGCTCGCGCGCCGACGAGCCGTGGCTCGTCCTCACCGGCGATTCGCTCTTCGTGGGCGACGCGGCCCGCCCCGACCTCGCCGTCGAGGCGGCCGAAGGCGCGGAGGGCCTCTTCCACTCCCTGCGCCGGCTCGTCGAGCTCGGCGACGGAGTCGAGGTCTTCCCGGGTCACGTCGCGGGCTCGCTCTGCGGCGCGGCGATGAGCTCGAAGGCGTCGACGACGATCGGCTTCGAGCGCCGCTTCAACCCGGCGCTGCAGCGCAAGCTCGGAGACTTCCTCGCCGGCGCGGCCGGCCCACAGCCGCCCCGGCCGCCGAACATGGAGCGGATCGTGGAGCTCAACCGCGGCGAGCTCCTCGGCGCGCAACCGCCCCTCGAGCGGGTCGACACCGTGCCGGAGGAGGCGATCGTCCTCGACGTCCGGCCGACGGACGCGTTCGCAGCCGGGCACCGTCCCGGCGCGGTCGGCATCCCCGTCTCCGGCTCCGGCTTCGCGACGAAGGCGGCGTTCGTCCTGCCCGAGCGGCCGGTCGTCCTCCAGGCGGCGGACGAGACCGAGGCCGCCCGTGCGGCACGAGCGCTGTACGCCGTCGGCCTGTTCGGGATCGCCGGTTGGCAGGAGGGCGGTGGCGACGAGAAGCTCGAGCCGATCTCGCTCGAGGAGCTCGAGCGGCTGCTCGCCGACGACGCGGTCGAGTTGCTCGACGTGCGGGAGGCGGACGAGCGGGACGAGGGACACATCCCCGGCTCGCGCCACCTTCCCTACCGCACCGCCCGCGCCGCGGCGGAGGCCGGCCTGCTCGACGGCCGCCCGGTCGTGACGATCTGCGAGAACGGGCCGCGCGCCGCAGTCGCAGCGAGCGTCCTGCAGGCCGCGGGCGTCGAGGCGCGGCCGGTGCTCGACGGCGGCCTCACCGACTGGCGAGCCCGCGGCGGGGAGACGACGTCCTTCCGCCGCTGTGGCGGCTAGCCCCTAGACCAGCAGTCGCGTGAGGGCGGTCGCGGCCGCTGCGCCGAGCACCACCACGACCATCGGCGCCCGTCTCATGAGCAGGACGGCGGCGAACGCCACTCCGACGACGCGCGCGTCGACCGTCAGCGCACGCCCCTTGCCGAACGTCTCGACGACGACCAACGCTGCGAGCAACGCCGATGCGAGCAACTCGACGACGCTCATCGCCCCTGGCCGCAAGGGACGGCCGCCGAGCGCCAGCGGCCCGGCCAGCTTCAACACCGCCGTCGCTACCGCGAGCACGCCGATCGTGACCCAGACCGCGATCACGGGCGCAGCCTCGAGGCGCCGACCGCCGCCGCCGACGCGGCGAGGATCGGCAGCCCGACCGGCAGGATGGGAGTCAGGACGAGAGCGATCGCAGCTCCACCCGCGGCCGCCGCGATCCGGCGCCGCCCATGGACCTCCGCGAAGAGCAGAGCGAGGAAGAACGCGGGGAACAGCGCGTCGAGGCCGAGCGCCTTCGCGTCGAGCACCGGCCCGATGAACACCCCGACGACCGTGCCCAGGACCCAGCCGGCGTACTGCGGGATGCTGACTCCGACCATGTACCAGGGGTCGAAGGTGCCGTCGCCCCTGCTCGCCGCCGCCCAGGACGCGTCCACCGTGGTCATGGCGAACGCCGCCCTCGACAGCGCGCGGCCGCGCAGCGAAGGGGCGAGCGCGAGCCCCATCGCCAGGTAGCGCGCGTTGAGCAGGACGCCCGCCGCGATCGCCGCTCCCGCGCTCCCCCCGGCGAGCAGCACCGCCAGGGCCCCGAACTGCGCCGATCCCGAGAAGACCACGATCGACATGACGATCGGGGCCACCGCGCCCATCACCGGCCGCGCGAGCACCCCGAACGAGACCGCGATCGCGAACACGGCGATCCCGAACGGCAGCCCGCGCCGGATCCCTGCCCGCCGCCGCTCGCTGGCAGCCCCCATGGAGGCAAGGTTATGGAGCGGCCCGCGGGCTACGCGACCCAGCTGACGAGCGGGATCTCCATCTCGTTCGCCGACAGCCCGCCGTGCTGTCCGTGGAAGCGCTGCTCGAAGCGGCCCGGCTCGAGCCAGTAGGCGGCCTCGCCGGGCGCCGGCAGGACGACCAGGTTCGCCAGCCGCGACGTCAGCGCCTCGGTGACGTTCGGCCCGAACAGCCCTGCGGCGAGCAGCGCCTCGACCGTCCGCACCTCGGCAACGCCGGCGAGCAGCTCGGCAAGCCGCGCCTCGACCTCGCCCAGCCGTTCGGGCAGGACGTGCAGGAAGAGGTCGCGGCAGGATCCCGCGGGAGCGAGCGGCTTGCCGTCGGCGCCGACGGCCAGGTGCTCACCAAGCTCGGGCCAGACGACGTTCACGTACGTCGTCCGCTCCGGCGAGATCCCCTCCATCCCGTGGTCGGCAGTCAGCAGGACGAGCGTCCCCTCCGGCCAGGGCGCCGCCGCGATCGCCGAGAGATGCTCCTCCATCAGCGCCGCGACCTCGGGCGCGTCCGGTCCGACCACGTGCATCAGGGCGTCTGCGTCGCCGAGGTAGATCGTCCCGTAGGCCCGCTCCTCGGCTGCCAGCGCCGCGCACAGCAGGGCGAGGCCCTCGGCGTCGTCGTCGAACGGATGCACGGTCGCCGGGCGCAGAAGCTGCTGACTCGTCTGCGAGCGTGCGATCCCGGTCGGCATCGCCACGTGACTCGGCACCGGCAGGAGCCGGCGGTAGAGCGTCTCGTCGGGGAAGAGGTCGTGAGCGGCGAAGCCGGCGTCGAAGAGCGTCCCGGGACGGTCGTCGCCGGAGAAGCAGAACCACAGCGGGGTGACGAGCCGGTTCAGCCGGGGCTCGAGGATGTTCCACTCGTAGAGGCCGTGCTCGCCGAGCGGGAGCCCGGAATGGATGGTCGTCGAATGGACGGTCGTCGTCGAGGGGAAGCGCGACGACCAGCGCTCGACCGCGGCGCCGGCGAAGAGCGGGTGATCGGCGTGGCGCTCGAGGAAGCGCCATCCGAAGGCGTCGAAGTAGACGAGGACGACGCGCGCGTGCTCGCCGAGCTTCGCCTCGATCAGGTCGGGCAGCTCGTCGAAGCAGCGGGTCAATCGAGCCGCTCGACCGGGTAGCCCCACTCTGCCATCTGGCGGAGCAGCTGCTCGCAGTGCTCCGCGTCGCGGGTGAGCAGGGTCAGCTCGACTCCGGTGTGGCCCACCGGGACCCACGCCGCCTCACGTTGGTGCGCCACCTCGACGACGCTCACGCGCTCGCCGGCGAGCAGATCGAGCAGCTTCGCGAGCTCGCCCGGGCGGTCGAGGACGTTCGTGCGGAGGACGAGGTAGCGGCCGCTGGTGGCGAGCCCGCGGCGCATCACCTGCACCATGAGCGAGGCGTCGATATTGCCGCCGGACAAAAGCGCGAGCACCGGCCCCGAGCCGCCGGCGAGCCCCGCGAGGATCGCCGCGACGCTCGCGGCCCCTGCGCCCTCCACCACGAGCTTCGTGCGCTCCGCGAGCAGGACGATCGCCTCGGCGATCTGCTCGTCCTCGACCGAGACGATGTCGTCGAGGGTCTCGCCGAGGATCCCCATGGTGACGTCACCCGGCTCCTTGACGGCGATCCCGTCGGCGAGCGTGTAGCCCGAGCCGCCCGGCCGCGTCCCGGCGGCCTGGACGCCCACGATCCTCAGCCCCGGCCGCACCGCGCGCAGCGCGAGGGAGATGCCCGAGGCCAGCCCGCCGCCGCCGATCGGGAGGACGACCGTCTCGAGCTCGTCCACCTGCTCGGCGAGCTCGAGGCCGATCGTGCCCTGGCCCGCCATCACCAGCGTGTCCTCGTACGGGTGGACGAACGAGGCGCCCGTCCGCTCGACGTAGGCCTGCGCCTCGTCCAGCGCATCCTCGAACGCCGGCCCCGTGAGCTCGATCTCGGCTCCGTAGCTGCGCGTCGCGTCGAACTTCGCCATCGGCGAGTCCTGGGGCATGAAGACGCGCGCCGGCACGCCGAGCTCGCGCGCCACCCAGGCCACCGCCTGGCCATGGTTGCCGGCGCTCGCGGCGACGACGCCGGCCGCGCGCTGCTCGGAGTCGAGGCTCGAGACCTTGGTGTAGGCGCCGCGGATCTTGAACGACCCGGTCCGCTGCAGGTTCTCGGCCTTGAGGCTCACCGTCCGGCCCGCGAGCCGCGACAGCGTCTCCGACGGATAGACCGGCGTCACGCGCGCGACTCCCTCGAGCCGCTCGCGCGCGCGCTCGATCTCAATCAGCCCGGGTGCCGTCGCCGTCGCCATCGTGGATCCGGAAAACCTTCTCGAGTATCTCCCTCACCGCTGTGAGCGGGTCGAGCTCACGTGCTTGTACCTCGGCGAGCAGCCGCCGCAACTCCGCGTCGTCGGCGACCGCCCGCTCGAGATGGCGGCTCGCCCGGCTCGCCGCGACCGCGAACACCTCACGGGCGAGGTTCGCCCGCCGCCGCTCCTCCAGCTGCCCGCTCTGCTCGAGGAACGCCCGGTGCTCGGAGATCTTCTCCCACAGCTCGGGCACATGCTCGCCGCGCACGGCCTCGGTGAGGACGATCGGCGGGTTCCACTCGCCGCTGCGATCGAGCGCCAGGATCGAGCGCACCTCGTTGAGCATCGTCTTCGCCGCCGGGTGATCCATCTTGTTGATCGCGATCACGTCCGGGATCTCCATGATCCCGGCTTTCAACGCCTGCACCGCGTCGCCCGAGCCGGGCATGAGGACGAGCAGGACGGTGTCGGCTATGCCGATCACCTCGACCTCGCTCTGGCCCGCGCCGACTGTCTCGAGGAAGACGATGTCCTTGCCGGCGGCGTCGAGCACGAGCAGCGCCTGGAGCGTCGCCTCCGCGAGGCCGCCGAGGTGCCCGCGCGTCCCCATCGAGCGGATGAAGACGTCGGGGTCGAGGAAGTGGTCGCTGAGCCGGATCCGGTCGCCGAGCAGCGCGCCGTGCGTGAACGGGCTCGACGGGTCGACCGAGACGACGCCGACCGTCTGGTTGCGCTCCCGGACGTGCCGGATCAGCGCCGAGACGAGGCTCGACTTACCGACGCCCGGCGGACCGGTGACGCCGACCGAGTACGCGGAGCCGGTGTCGGGATAGAGATCCGCGACGACGCCGTACGCGACCGGGTCGCCGTCCTCCACGAGCGAGATCGCGCGCGCGAGGGCGCGCCGGTCTCCTGCACGGACGCCAGCCGCAAGGTCTTCACGCGTCCACTCGCGCCGCCCCGTCACCGGGCGGAATCTACTTACGCGGCGGCGACCGGCCGAGGATCGGTGGCCGCGCTCTCGGCTTCGGCGACGGCCTCGCCGCCGAGGTTGCGCGCGAGCAGGAAGCCCGCGAGCGCGGCCACGACCAGCAGCGCGCTCGTGCCCGCGAAGATCCAGCGCGGCACGGCGGGGTCGATGGGCGCACGGAGGAACGCGCCGCCCAGGCCCATCCCGATCCCCACGAGGACGTAGGTGATGCTCATCACGAAGGTGAGCGCCCGCCCGCGCACCAGGTCGAACGTTCCCCGCTGGACGAGGAGCGCGTTGCAGGTGACGGCGATGCCGTTCCCGAGGCCGTTGACGATGCAGCCGACGGCCGCGACCCAGACGTCGGGGCTCAGTGCGACCCCGAGCGTGCCGACCGCCATGAGCAGGATCCCCCCGCCGTAGACGCGGGCGACGCCGAAGCGAGCGAGCACGAACGCGCTGGAGAAGCTGCCGAGCACGAGCCCGACACCGGTCGCCCCGAAGAGGAGGCCGTAGCCGACGTCGCCGCTCGACAAGGTGTG
>CAWGVE010000012.1:0-4431 GCA_963825805.1 uncultured Actinomycetes bacterium
GCCGTCCAGCAGGTGGCGGAGGAAGAGTGCGACGCCGACGTCGCCGGTGAAGAGCGAGTAGCGGCCGCGACCGAGCGCGGCGCGCTCGCGCTCGACCTGGCCGATCGAGTGCATCGCGAAGGCCCGCGCCCGCTCGAGCCAGAGATCGTCGCCGGTGCGGCGGTGGAGGACGAGGAACGCGTATGCATTTCCGGCCGTTCCGTGGCAGAGGTTCGAGCCCTTGACGAGCGGGCCGGCGCGCCACGTCAGCTCGCCGCCGGCGAGCGCGAGCTCCTCGTCCATCACGTGGCCGAGCGCCGACACGATGCCCGGCGCGCCGTGGCACCACTGGACGCGGATCTGTTCCGGCGGGGCCTCCTCGGCGGGCGGCCAGTTGGCGAGCGGGCCGTCGTGGAGCGCGAGGCGCGACAGCACGGCGTCGGCGTCGACCGTGCGGCGGCGCGAAAGCGCCATCTGGTTCCCGGCGAAGCCGTGCCCGACGCCGTAGTAGCGGCTCTCGCCGAGTCGGTGTTGTGTCCAGAGCCCGTCGGCATCGCGCGCCGCTTCCAGCTTGTCGGCCAACGCATCCCACGCCGCCTCCCACCTCGGCTCGCCCGTCCAGGCAAGCATTGCCTCGGCGGCGAGGAGCGAGCCCGCCGAGCCCCAGAGCATCTCGTTCCAGTCGTCCTCGACGTTGGCGAGGACGAGCTCGTGCAGGCGGTCGGCTAGCCCCGCGTCGCCGGTCAGGCGGTAGCCGACGAGCGCGATCCCGCACTCGCCGCCGAGGTAGCTCGGCGCATACGCCCACTCCTCTCCCATGTCGGGCTCGCGGCGATACCGCTCGAGAGCCCCGAGCACCGCGTCGCCCCAACCCGTCGAGCCGAGCTCCTCGAGCGCCCAGGCCATCCCGGCCACGCCGAGGTAGATCGTGTTCGGCGAGTCGTCGGGCTCGTCCGCCGGATGAAACGGCCACCGCACGCGGTCGAACGCGGACTCCGCGTCGGCGACGATCGTCCGGATCGCTTCCTCGGCACGCGCTTCGTCCCACTCGGTCTCTGCGAGCGGGTCGTGCTCGCTCGCGCGCCAGAGGTCAGCCAACGCCGGCGAGGAGGAACGCGCGCGACTCGCGCAGCATCTCGCGCGCGATCACGAGCCGCTGGATCTCCTGGGTGCCCTCGTAGATCTGCGTGATCTTCGCGTCGCGCATGAAGCGCTCGACCGGGTACTCCTTGATGTAGCCGTAGCCGCCGAGGATCTGCACCGCGTCGGTCGTGACGGCCATCGCGACGTCGCCGCACTTGAGCTTTGCCATCGCCGACGCCTTCGTCAGCTCTGTGTCGTCGGCGCCCTCGTCGACCATGCGCCCGAAGCGGTAGAGGAGGCCGCGCGCCGCCTCGCACTCCGTCTCCATGTCGGCGAGCTTCGCCTGGATCAGCTGGTGCTGGCCGATCGGCTTCCCCATCGTCTCGCGCGTCTTCGCGTACTCGAGCGCGTAGTCCGTCGCGCCCTGCGCGATGCCGAGCGCCTGCGCGGCGACGCCGGGACGGGAGCGGTCGAGGATGCGCATCGCGATCCGGAAACCCTCGCCCTCCTCGCCGAGCAGGTTCGCCGCCGGGATGCGGCAGCCGTCGAACGTCAGCTCGCCGGTCGTGGAGCCGGAGATGCCCATCTTCGGCTCGAGCCGCGCGACTGCGAAGCCGGGCGTGTCGGACTCGACGACGAAGGCAGAGATCCCGCTGTGTCCCGCCTCGGGGTCGGTCTTCGCGAAGACGGTGTAGAGGTTCGCCACGCCGGCGTTCGTGATGAAGCGCTTCGAGCCGTCGAGGACGTACTCGTCGCCCTCGCGGCGCGCCGTCGTGCGCATCGCGGCCGAGTCGGAGCCGGAGCCGGACTCGGTCAGCGCGTACGCCGGCAGCCACTCCCCCGAGGCGAACTTCGGGAGGTAGCGATCCTTCTGGTCGTCGGTGCCGGCGAGCTTGAGGCCGAGCGAGCCGAGCTCTTGCACCGCGAGGATCAGGGCCGACGTCGCACAGACCTTCCCGACCTCCTCGATCGCGATCAGCGAGAGGAGCGTCCCGGTGCCGAGCCCGCCGTATTCCTCGGCGAAGAAGAGGCCGAAGATGTCGTTTTCGCGGAACAGTTCGACGACGTCCCATGGGAACTCGTGGGAGGCGTCGATCTCGGCGGCGCGCGGCGCGATCCGCTCGCGGGCGAGCTGCCGGACGAGGTCGCGCAGCTCCCGCTGCTCGTCGTTCAGGACGTCCCAGGCCACGGCGCGGAGTCTACGGCGCGGGCTCGATCCTAAGCGCGCGCTCGAGCGTCGCCGCCTCGGCGATCGACTCCGGGGACGCGGCTCCGGCCGCCTCGAGCGCGCGCAGGGCTCGTGACCGCCACCACGGCGCCGAGGTGTCGAGCGCCCGCTCCGCCTCGGTTGCCGCCGCCGTTGCATCTCCCTCCGCAAGCAGGAGCCACGACCAGATGAGGGCGTGGGAGGAACGCGCCAGCTTCGACGCGGGCTTCCCCTCGGTTGACGCCCGCAGCCGCTCGAGGGTGGTCCGGGCCTGGGCGACGGCGCCGGCGTTCAGCCACGAATCGACGATCGCCTCCAGGGCGGCGAGCCAGCTGGGATCGCCGTAGCCGAGGTCGAAGGACGCGAGGCGCGGCTCGAGCTCCGGCACGAACGCCGGCAGCAGCCCCGCCTCGGCGAACGCGAGGTTCATCGCACCGACGATGACGCGCGCGTACGGCGACTCGCTCGCGCCGCGGATCCCTTCGAAGACCGGGAAGGCGCGCTCGATCAGATCCCTGCGGCCCCGTGCCTGCGCGATCGGCCGCAGCGCGAACCACGTGCGGACGGCGATCCGCGAGAGGTTCCGCGTCTCGGCCGCCTCGACCGCCCGGAGACCGATCCCGATCGCGTCGTCCCAACCGCCCGCGACGAAATGTGCCTCCGTCCGCTCGTAGTCGACCCAGGCGAGCTGGTCGACGAGACCGCGTGCCTCCGCAAGCTCGCCGGCGGCTGAGACGTCGGACAGCGCCCGCTCGGGCTCGTCGGTGACGAAGAAGGCGGCCTGGATGCGGGTGGCGGCGATCACGAGATCCCAACGGCCCTGTGCGCGCGCAAGCGACTCGATCTCGCCCCAGCGCAGGTGCTCCCGCTCGTCGTCCTGGGTGCAGTTGGTCACGAGCTGCAATGCCTCGAGCTCGGCGTCGGGCTCGGCGGCGCGGCGCGCGAGGTCGAGAGCCCGTTCGCCGTCGACGCGGCCCCGGTCGAAGTCGTCCCACGCAGCAACGCGGGCGGAGCCTCGAAGCGCGAGCAGCCTCGCGGTTGCGACGTCCTCGCGCTCACCGAGCTCGAGCAGGAGCCCGTCCGCGAGCTCCTCCGCGACGGCGAACTTCGTCTGGGAGGTCAGCAGGCGACCGAGCGCGCAGGCGGCGTCGACGATGCCGTCCCGCGCGCTCTCGGGCCCGGCCTCGCGATAGGCGTCGAGCGACTCCTCGAGCAGCGGCAGCGCCTCGTCGACGCCGACGGCGCTCGCGGTCGCCTCGCCGAGCAGGTGGAGGCGGCGCGCGCGGTCGAGCAGCGCTTCCGCCTCCGTCAGCTCGAGCGCGCGGGCGGCGAGATCGCGGGCGCTCGCCCAGGCGGCGAAGCCGAGCGCGACGCGCGCCGCCGTCTCGAACCAGTCGCCCGCCCGGTTCCGCACCTCGTCCCGCTCGAGCCCGCCGATGTCGCGCGCAAGCGTCGGCGCGCCGTCGAGGGCGGCTGCGTAGTGCCGGCCGATGACCTCTGCGAGCGCCGGCCGCGACTGCTCGGGCCGCTCCGCGAGCCAGTCCGCGAGCCGCACGTGCAGGCGCGCCCGCTCGGCGCGCGCCAGGCTCGCGTAGCCGGCGTCCCGCAGGAGCGCGTGCCGGTACGAGTGGCTCGGGCCGAGCAGCACGTCCTCGTCCGCCGCGGAGACGAGCGACCGCCGGACGAGCGTTTCGAGGGCGGCGTCGGCCTCCTCGACCTCGAACACCGTGAGCGCCTCGCGCGGGAAGCGGCGGCCCGCGACTGCGGCGCGCCTCGCCGCGGCGCGCGCCGGCGGCGGGAGGTCGTCGAGCTGCGCGGCGTAGATCGCCTGCACCGTCAGCGGCAGCTCCACGTCCTCGGCCGGCGTCGCGAGGCGCCAGCCCGCCTCGTCGGCGGCGAGGATCCCCACTCCCGCCCACGTGCGCAGCAGCTCCTCGACGAAGAGCGGGTTGCCCGCCGACCGCTCGGCCACGCGCGCGACGAGCTCTGCGGGAAGCGCCGTGCCGACGAGCTCGCCCACGAGCTCCTCCGTCTCGCGCGGCGGCAGCAGCGGCAGGTCGAGGCGCTCACCGCTCTCGACCCACTCGGGCCGCTCGTCGAGGAGGATCGGCCGCGCGCTCGCCACGACGAGGCGGCCGGTGCCCCTCGGGGAACCTCCCGCG
>CAWGVE010000013.1:0-85066 GCA_963825805.1 uncultured Actinomycetes bacterium
CCACTGGGAGGAGTTCTTCGCGCGCACCGGCGCCGACCGCGAGCGGCATGTCCACGTCGGGGCGAGCCTGTTCCACGACATCGCCCCCGCCGGCGCGCTCGGCCTGCGCACGATCTGGGTCAACCGCCTCGGCGAGGAGGCCGAGCCGCAGCCCCGACGTCGAGCTGCGGAGCCTGGGCGGGCTCGTGCAACACCTCGAGGAGCTGGCGCCGTGGACCCCCGGGCCGCGACGATCGAGGACGCGGCCGCGGTCGCGGAGCTGTTCGGCTCGGTCGAGGAGACGCTGCTGGGCCGTCCCTCCGGGCTCGACGAGAACGCCGTCCACGGTTGGTGGCAGACCATCTCGTTCGACACGAACACCTGGCTGTTCGAGAAGGATGGACGCTCGTGGCCGCAGCGTTTGCGCAGCTCCACGGCTCTCGCGGGAACTCGGCGGGAGCGGTTCGTCCCTCCGCCCAGGGTCACGGGCTCGGCACGCGGCTGCTCGAGCTCGTGGAGGGCCGGCTCGCCGAGGAAGGCGCCGCGCGGATCCACTCGTGGGCGCTCGCCGGCGACGAGCGGGCCGGCGAGCTGTTCGCGCAGCGCGGCTACGGCGAGGTCCGCCGCTTCTGGGAGATGGCGATCGACCTCGACGGCGAGCCGTCCGAGCCGGCGGCTGCGATCGAGACATTCGAAGAGGAGGACGCCGTCGGTTTCCACGCCGCGCTCGAGGAGGCGTTCGAGGATCACTGGGAGCCGCATCCCGAGTCGTTCGAGGACTGGTGGAAGCGGCAGCGTGCGCGAACGAACTTCGACCCGTCGCTCTGGTTCGTCATTCGCGACGGCGACGAGATCGCGGCGGTCGTCCGCAACGAGCTGCGCACCGGCGCCGGCTACGTCGGTGCGCTCGGCGTCCGCCGGCCCTGGCGGGGACGCGGCTACGGCCGCGCGCTCCTGCTCCAGAGCTTCCGCGAGTTCCAGCGGCGCGGCTCGACGCGGGTCACGCTCGGCGTCGACGCCGCGAACCCGACCGGCGCGACGCAGCTCTACGAGAGCGTCGGCATGCACGTCGAGCAGGAGGAGATCGTCTGGGAGAAGGCGCTCGCGTGAGCCTCCTGCGCGCCCGCTGCCCGCGCTGCCGCACGCTCACGGCCGTGGCGGTGGACGAGGGGTACGAGTGTCACGCGTGCGGCCGCTCGTACGCCGCCGGGCTCGTCCGCGTGCCGCGGGCCTGGGGCGACGGCGGTGAGCCGATGGTCGAGGCGGCGGCGCTGCCGCTCGACTACCCGGAGGTGGCCGTCGTCGAGGAGGAGACGCTCGCGATGCAGACCCTGGCCGTCGCCTCCGACCTCCCCGTGCGGCCCCTCGTGCTCGGCGGCTGCTGCTGCGCGCACGTCGGCGCGGTCGAGGGGCTGTCCGCCCGGCACGGCCGGGTCGGGGTGCTCTGGCTCGACGCGCACGGCGACCTGAACACGCCGGAGACGTCCCCGTCGGGCAACGAGTGGGGGATGCCGCTGCGCACGCTGCTCGACCGGGGCACGGTCGACGCCGCCGACGTCGTCCTCTGGGGAGCGCGCAACCTCGACGCGGCGGAGGAGGAGTTCATCGCGGCGGCCGGGATCGGGGGCGAGCCGGGCGCGCTGCTCGAGCGAGCCGACGCCGTCTACGTCGCGCTCGACTGTGACGTCGCCGCCGCGGACGAGCTGGCGGTCTTCATGCCCGAGCGGGGCGGGCCGACGCTCGGCGAGCTCGAGCAGCTTCTGGCGGAGGTACGCGAGAGCGGCAAGCTCGTCGGCGTGGGCTTCACCGGCCTCGCCCCCGACCCGGCGAACGTCGAGAAGGTCGAGCGCCTCGCCGCGGCGCTCGGTTACTGAGCGGCTTCGCAACCTGACTCCCGGGCCCGAGGTCTAAGCTCCCGACGTGGCCAAGATCGACGTTTCGGTCGAGACCGACGACCAGCCGAGCCCCCCGCCGAGTCACCCCAACACCTGTCCGAGCTGTCACTCGCACTACCGCGACGACGAGCTCGAGCAGCTCCTCTGGGTCTGCGGCCAGTGCGGGCACCACTTTCCCATGCGCGCGCGGGCCCGAATCGCGTCCCTGGCCGACCCCGGCTCCTTCGCCGAGGAGGCCACGGAGCTGCACTCCGAGGATCCGCTCGGCTTCTTCGACCTGCGCCCCTACACCGAGCGCCTGGCGGAAGCCGAGATGACGACCGGCCTCGCCGACGCGATGGTGATCGGCCGGGCTGCGATCGAGGAGCGGCAGTGCGAGCTCGCCGTGATGGACTTTGCCTTCATGGGCGGCTCGATGGGCAGCGTGGTCGGCGAGAAGCTCTCGCGCGCCTGCGACTCGGCGGCCGAGGCGGGGATGCCGCTCGTCGCCGTCACGAGCTCGGGCGGCGCGCGCATGCAGGAAGGGATCCTCGCGCTGATGCAGCTGCCGAAGACCGTCGCAGCAGTGGAGGACCTCCACGACTCCGGCAACGCGCTGCTCTGCGTGATGGCCCACCCCACGACCGGTGGCGTGCTCGCGAGCTTCGCGACGCTCGGCGACATCTTGCTGGCGGAGCCGAACGCACTCATGTCCTTCGCCGGTCCCCGCGTCGTGCAGGAGATCACGCGCGAGAAGCTGCCCGACGACTTCGGCCGGGCCGAGCAGAACCTTCGCTTCGGCCACATCGACGCGATCGTGCCGCGCCCCGAGCTGCGCCCCACGCTCGCCCGACTTCTGAGGCTGTTCGATGCCCCCAACTGAGCACGAGCTGCGCCTGCGCCAGCGGCTGGGACGCTTGCGGAACCTCCCGCTGCTCGGCGGCGCGAAGCTGTCCGGAGAGCTCGACCGCCTGCAGCGGCAGATCGCGCGGATCGGGGAGGAGGCGACCGACGAGGAGATCTGGCGCAAGGTCGAGCTCGCGCGCCACGACGAGCGGCCCTACACGCTCGACTACGTGGAGCGCCTGCTGGAGGACTGGTTCGAGCTGCACGGCGACCGCGCGCTCGCCGACGACGGCGCGATGATCGCCGGGATCGGCAAGCTCGACGGGCGCACGATCGTCCTCGTCGGGCAGCAGAAGGGGCGGGACATCCACCAGCGCGCGAGCCGGCGCTTCGGCATGCCGAACCCCGAGGGCTACCGCAAGGCGATGCACGCGATGCAGCTGGCCGAGCGCCACGGCTTCCCCATCGTCACGCTGGTCGACACGCCGGGCGCGTACCCGGGAGTCGTGGCCGAGCAGCACGGGCAGGGCGCCGCGATCGCCGAATCGCAGGCGACCATGGTCCGGCTGACGGTGCCGATCGTGGCCTGCGTGATCGGCGAGGGCGGATCGGGCGGCGCGATCGCGATCGCGCTCGGCGACCGCGTCCTCATGCAGGAGAACGCGATCTACTCGGTGATCTCGCCCGAGGGCTGCGCCGCGATCCTGTGGCGCGACGCCGGCCAGGCGAAGAAGGCCGCGGCCGCCTTCCGTCCCGACGCGGTGCACTGTCTCGAGCTCGGTGTCATCGACGAGATCGTCCCCGAGCCGGTCGGCGGCGCGCACATCGACCCCGACCTGGCGGCACGCCAGCTCGGCCAGGCGCTGCGCGAATCGCTCGCCGACCTGGAGGGGATCCCGGGCGACGACCTGCGCCGGCGCCGGCGCGCCCGCTTCCGCTCGCTCGGCGTGTTCGCCTAGACAAGCTTGTGGCAGGTTTCGATAGTTTTGCGCGTTGCCGGGGTGGACACTGTCCACACCGTCCACAGGCTTATCCCCGCTATGTATGCGTTGTGTGAACCCTAGGAGTACGACTCGAGACCGACAAAACGGGCGACCGGGAGCCGCTTTCGAGGTCCCTGGGAGGTAAGAAACCTTCGTGAGCCGAAAGCTTTCGGAGTACGAGCGCAAGCGAAACCGCAAGCAAACCCCCGAGCCGTTTGGGGGCAAGCGCGGGAAGGCGAAGGCGCCGATCTTCGTGGTGCAGCGACACGACGCGCGGCGGCTCCACTACGACTTCCGCCTCGAGCGCGACGGCGCGCTCGCCTCCTGGGCAGTGCCGAAGGGCGTGCCGCTCGAGCCCGGCGAGCAGCATCTCGCAGTCCACGTCGAGGATCACCCACTCGAATACGCAACCTTCGCGGGCGAGATCCCGAAGGGGAACTACGGCGCAGGCACGGTCGAGGTCTGGGACCACGGCACGTACGAGCTGCTCGAGGAGAAGAAGGACGGCGGCCTCACCGTCCGGCTGCACGGCGAGCGGCTGGAGGGGACGTGGGCGCTCGTTCCCGCTCACCTCTCCGGTGACGAGAAGAACTGGCTCATCCTGCGCAAGCGTGACGAGGGGGCGACGCCCGGGAAGCGGCGCGCCTACCGGGCGATGCTCGCCACCTTGACGGAGGAGCTGCCTCATGGGGAGGGCTGGGAGTACGAGCCGAAGTGGGACGGCTATCGCGTGCTCGGCTATGTGCGCGGCGGCGAGGTCAAGCTCCTGTCGCGGAACGGCAACGACCTGACGCAGCGGTTCGAGTTGGTGGCGAAGGAGCTCGTGAAGGCGCTCCGCACACCCGACGCGGTCGTCGACGGCGAGGTGGTTGCGCTGGACGCGCACGGGAAGGCGAGCTTCTCGGCGATGCAGCAGGGCAGCACGCATCTCGCGTACGAGGTGTTCGACCTGCTCGAGGCCGACGGCGAGCCCGTCATCGAGCTGCCGCTGACCGAGCGCCGGGCCAGGCTCGAGAAGCTGCTCGCGCGGAACCCGGTCGTACAGCTCTCCGGCTCCTTCAAGGACGGGGATGCGCTGCTGGAGGCGGCCCGCGAGCAGGGGCTCGAGGGCGTGATGGCCAAGCGCGCGGCGTCGCGCTACCAGGAGGGGAAGCGCAACCGCGACTGGCTCAAGATCAAGACGCACGGCCGGCAGGAGTTCGTGATCTGCGGCTACACGAAGGGCCAGGGCCGGCGCAGCGGCCGCTTCGGCGCCCTCGTCCTGGGCGTCCACCGCGGCCAGGATTGGGAGTGGGTCGGCAACGTGGGGACGGGCTTCGGGGAACGCGACATCGATGAGCTGCTGGCGAAGCTCGAGCCGCTACGGCGCGACGACTCGCCGTTTCCCGTCGTGCCGAAGATGCCGAAGGTGAAGAAAGGCGACGTCGTCTGGGTCGAGCCGAAGCTCGTTGCAGAGGTGGAGTTCGCCGAGTGGACGCATGACGGGCACCTACGCGCGCCGTCCTTCCAGGGGCTCCGCGACGACAAGCCGGCGGTGGATGTACGGCGGGAGCGGCCGGCCGCTGCGCAAGAGGGAAAGGTGAAGCTCTCCAACCTCGAGAAGCCCTTCTGGCCGGACCTCGGGATCACGAAGGGCGACCTGCTCGACTACTACCGCGCAGTCGCTCCTGTCGTCGTCCCGCACCTGAAGGACCGCCCGTTCACGATGCGCCGCTATCCCGACGGCGCCTATGGCAAGGCGTTCTTCCAGAAGGACGCGCCGAAGGGCATGCCGGAGTGGATCCCCCGCTTCCGCGTGCAGGTCTCGACCCGCGAGCGGCCGCCGAAGCGAAGGTGGATCGAAGCGCCGCTCGTCAACGACGAGGACACGCTGCTGTGGATGGTCAACATGGGCTGCATCGACCTCAACGCGTGGTACTCGCGTGTCGACCGGCCCGACCGGCCCGACTTCGTCCTCTTCGACCTCGACCCGTCGCCGGACGTCGGCTTCCGCGAGGTCGTCCAGGTCGCGCTTCTCGTCAAGCAGGCGCTCGACGCGCTCGGGCTCGTCTCGTTCCCGAAGACGAGCAGCGCGGAGGGGATGCACGTCCTCGTGCCGGTCGAGCGGCGCTACACGTACGCGCAGACGCGCGAGTTCTGCGAGATCGTCGCCGGTGCGATCGCGCGCACGCACCGCGGGCTCGCGACGACGGAGTGGTCGAGGGCGAAGCGGCGCGGCGTCCTCATCGATGCGAACCAGAACGGCGAGGGAAAGACGATCGCATCCGTCTACTCGGTGCGGCCACGCCCGGGCGCGCCGGTCTCGACCCCGCTCCGCTGGGACGAGGTGAAGGAGTCGCTCGACGCGACGAGCTTCACGATGGAGGTCGTGCTCGACCGCATCCGCCGGCATGGCGACCTCTTCGAAGGCGTCCTGAAGACGCGCCAGCGCCTCGAGCCCGCGCTCCGCGCGCTCAGCTGAAGCGGTCCTCTAGAGTCATGTGATGGGCTGGACGATCCTTTGGGATGTCGATACGCCGGGGAGGCGGCCGCGGCTCTCGGTTAAGGCGGGCGCGCGTCCTGCCGATAGCTGACAAGGATGGTCGGGCATTGGTTCCATGCGGCTGCGGACTTCGCCACGACCTGGCTGCCGCTGGCGTTCTTCGGGCTCATCATCGTGATGGTCTGGCTGCTCTGGAAGACCGTCGGGATGATGCCGCGCACAAGTCCGGCGAGCATGGTCCAGGGCTCCAAGTCGGGGACGACGTGGTCGGAGGTCGCCGGCGTCGAGGAGGTCCGCGACGAGCTCATGGAGGTCGTCGACTTCATGCGCGATCCGAAGCGCTTCGAACGGCTCGGCGCGAAGGTTCCGAAGGGGCTTCTCCTCTACGGCCCGCCGGGGACCGGCAAGACGCTGCTCGCGAAGGCGGTCGCGCACGAGTCGGGCGCGAACTTCTACAGCGCGTCGGCGTCGTCGTTCGTCGAGATGTTCGCCGGCCTCGGCGCCGCGCGGATCCGCAAGCTCTTCATCCAGGCGCGGAAGAACGCGCCGGCGATCATCTTCATCGACGAGCTCGACGCCGTCGGCGCACAGCGCTCGGGGCACGGCTTCAACCGCGAGCAGGACCAGACGCTCAACCAGCTGCTCGTCGAGCTCGACGGCTTCGACGGAGCCGGGCAGGTCGTGGTGATGGGCGCCTCCAACCGGATCCAGGATCTCGACCCCGCGCTGTTGCGCCCGGGCCGCTTCGACCGCCAGCTGCTCGTGCCGCCGCCCGATCTCGGCGGCCGCGAGGCGATCCTGCGCGTCCACACGCGCGGCAAGCCGCTCAAGCTCGACGACGTCGATCTCGGTGTCGTCGCCCGCCAGACGTCCGGCTTGACCGGCGCCGAGCTGGCGAACATCTGCAACGAGGCGGCGATCAAGGCCGGTCGCCGGAGCGACGTGGCGATCATGCAGGCGGACTTCGACTGGGCGCTCGAGCGCGTCGTCGCGGGCCTGCAGCAGCGGAAAGTGCTGACCGAGAAGGAGAGGCGCATTCTCGCCTACCACGAGGGTGGCCACGCGCTGATGGCGCACCTCATGGGCTCGGTGATGGAGTTGCAGAAGGTGACGATCGTCTCCCGCGGGAACGCGCTCGGCTACGCCTTCTATCTGCCGGAGGAGGACCGCTACCTCCACACGAAGGAGGAGCTCGCCGACCGGATGGTCGTGGCTCTCTCCGGTCGTGCCGCAGAGGAAGTCGTCTTCGGCCGCGTCACGAACGGCGCCGCCGACGACCTCGAGAAGGTGACCGAGATTGCCCGCGCCATGGTGTTCGAGTGGGGCATGTCCGAGACGGTGACTTCACGGACGATGCGGGCCGACAACTATGCGCTCTCGGAGTCCACGAAGCGGTTGCGCGACGAGGAGCAGGCACGGCTGACCGATACCGCCTACGAGGCGGCGGTCCGGCTGCTGCGCAAGCACCGCGCCCCGCTCGACCGGATTGCGGCCGCGCTGCTCGAGAAGGAGACGCTCGTCCGCGACGAGGTGCTGGAGCTGCTCGCGGACGTCGCGCCGGAGTCGAGTGCTTCCGAGACCGTCGGCGTGCCGCGCGTCGTCGCGAGCACGCCGTCAGACCCGCTCCCCGAGCTCTAGCCGCCGCCGCCCAGCTTCGAGATGTCGAGGGCGTCCTTCGGCGGCGAGAGCGACACGTGCGAGTTCCAGTCGTCGAACGTGACCGTCCCGGACTGGCCCTGCTTGGCGCCGACGATCGCCACCGGATAGGGCTTGCCGGTTGCGGCGACGTAGAGCTTGCTGTTGTCGGAGGTGTCGCGGATCTCGGCGACCTTCTGGCCGTGATACGTCGTCGCGCCCTCGCTCGCAAGCTTGCCGTGATGAGTGCTGATCCCGGTGAAGAGCGCGCCGATGCTCGTCAGCGGAGCGAGTGACTTGAGCTGTCCCTGCGTGGCGGACGCCTTGAGCCACTTGCCGTGCAGCAGCTGCGCGACCGCGGCGCCGGCGAAGTGCTTGTAGAACTCGTCGCTGCCCTGGATGTACACCGTGTCGCCGACCCGGACGAGGTCGAACGAGAGCCCGTTCGTCGACATCGAGCCCTTCGCTCCCTTCCCGCGCGCCATGGAGAGGTCGAGCTTGATCGGCGTTCCACCCGAGACGATGCTTCCCGCGACGTGCACCGAGGCGGCGTTCGTCGCGGCGGCCTTTGCGTCTGCGAGCACCTGCGTCGGCGGCTTCGACGCCTCGCCGTTCGACGCCGACTCCTTCTTGCTGCTGCCGCAGCCGGCGAGGAGCACGGCTGTCAGGACGAGGGCAAGGGCCGGGACGCGCATCGCCGGATGAGTCTTTCAAATACGATCGCCGGGTGGACACGCCCCGCTCGGTTCATCACGTCGGCCTCGCGGTCGACGACCTCGACGGGGCGCTCGAGACGTACGAGCGCCTCTTCGGCGCGCTGCTCGAGCACCGCTCGCGGGTCGAGGAGCAGGGCGTGGAGGCGGCGTCGATCCGGGTCGGGGAGAGCCGGCTGGAGCTGCTCGGCGCCCTCGGAGCAGATACGCCCGTCGGTCGCTTCCTGGCGACGCGCGGCCCCGGAATGCACCACGTCGCGTACGAGGTGGACGACATCGGCGCTGCTCTCGAGCACCTCTCGGACGCGGGAGCCGAGCTGATCGACGAGGCGCCGAGGCAGGGAATGTTCGGTCTCGAGGTCGCGTTCGTGCATCCTGATTCGGTACACGGCGTGCTGTCGGAGGTGGTAGCGGTTGCCTGAGGAACGCGTACGGATCGAGATCGGCTTCGCCGGCGGGCAGATCGTCGGCAGCTTCGTCGACGCCCGCTCCGCGGACGAGCTCGAGGCCTCCCTCGGCTCGACCGGGGCCGGCAAGCCGGTGGTCGCGCTCGACACGGAGGACGGCCCGCTCCACGTGGTCGTCGCGCAGGTCGCGTACTACAAGCGAGTCGTCCGCGCAGGCCGAGTCGGCTTCGCGAGTTAGCTCAGGCGGGGTCGCGGGGAAACGAGCAGCGATGAGTTCTCCCGCCGAGCGCCAGCCTGCGCGCGAATCCACCGAGCATGTGCGAGAGCTCGTCGCGCGCGGTCAGCAGGGCGACCGCGACGCGCTCGAGGAGCTGTACCTGATCCACTTCGACCGGATCTACAGCTACCTCCATGTCAGCGTCGGCAACCGGCACGATGCCGAGGACCTCACGACGCAGACGTTCCTGAAGATGCTGGAGAAGATCGGCAGCTTCAAGTGGCAGTCCGCGCCGTTCTCGGCCTGGCTGTTCCGGATCGCCCACAACCTCGCGATGGACCACTTCCGCTCGCGCCGCCGCTGGCAGCCCGAGGAGGAGGTGCCCGAGCCGCCCGGTGAGGAGGAGCCGTCGGCGGAGCTGGTCGCGATGCAGACCATCGGGCGCGAGTCGATGCTGAAGCTCATCGACCGCCTCTCGCCCGAGCAGCAGCAGGTGCTGACGCTGAAGTTCGTCTTCAACCTCCCCAACGCGGAGGTCGCGGCGATCCTCGACAAGACCGAGGGCGCCATCAAGTCGCTCCAGCACCGCGCGCTCGTCTCGCTCCAGAAGCAGATCGCCCACCAGGAGGCGTAGCGCTGGAGGTCGGGATCGTCGGGCTGTCGAGCTCGGGCAAGACGACGCTTTTCCGTGCGCTGACACGGGCGGAGACGCACGGCTCCGGCAAGGAGCACGTGGGGATGGCGCAGGTCCCCGACGAGCGGCTCGACGCGGTGGCGCGTGTGGTGGGGGCGCGCAAGGTGACGCCCGCGGCCGTCCGGGTCGTCGACGTCCCCGGGACGGGGCCACAGCTGCTCGGCAACCTGCGGCAGGTCGACGCGCTGCTCGTGGTCCTCGACGGCTTCTCGGGCACGCGCGTGCCGGCCGACGACCTCGAGACGCTGAAGCTCGAGCTCCTGGTGGCCGACCGCGACCACGTCGAGCGGCGCCTGGAACGGGTCTCGAAGCAGGCGAAGTCGGGCGACACCCGGCTCAAGGTGGAGGCGGCGGAGCTCGAGCGGCTCCTCGCGCACCTCGACGCCGGCCACACGCTCGCGGAGTGGGACGGAGAGCTGCCGCCGGAGCTCGACCCGCTCACGACCAAGCCGCTGCTCGAGCTCGTGAACGGAGGCGACGGGATCGACCTCCAGCTCGAGGAGGAGCTCGTGGACCTGTCGCCCGAGGAGGCGGCGGAGTTCCGCGGCGGCGGCGAGTCGGCGCTCGGCGAGGTCGTGCGGAGGCTGGCCGAGACGCTCGACCTGATCACGTTCTTCACCGCGGGCGAGAAGGAGACGCGGGCCTGGACGCTGCGGCGCGGCGAGACCGCGCTGGACGCGGCCGAGACGATCCACTCCGACATCGCGCGCGGCTTCATCCGCTGCGAGGTCGTGCGCTGGGACGACCTCGTCGAGGCGGGCGGCCACGCCGAGGCGGCGCGCGCCGGCAAGCAGCGCCTCGAGGGCAAGACGTACGTCGTCGAGGACGGCGACGTCCTGAACGTGCGCTTCAACGTGTAGGGCGCCGGCGGGGTCGTACGCCCCCGCCGACACGCTGGGGCTAGCAGCAGTCCGTGCCGTCGCAGCAGCCTTCGCAACACTCGCCGCGCATCTCACGCCTCCTTTCATCGATTGCCGTCGATACACTATATTGAGAAACCTCGATGAAGACGCTGCCTGTCCTCTGCTGCGGCCCCGGCACCGAGCCGCTCGACCCGGTGGCGAGCGAGACCCTCGCCGCTCGCTTCCACGCGCTGTCCGACCCGACGCGCGTCGCAATCGTGAACCGGCTCGCCTCGACCGAGGAGTGCTGCGTGTGCGATCTCAACGCGGCGTTCGACCTCTCGCAGCCCACGATCTCCCATCACCTCAAGGTGCTGCGCGACGCCGGCCTCGTCGAGTCGAGCCGCCGCGGCACCTGGGCGTACTACCGGCTCGTGCCCGACGCCGTGCGTGAGCTGCGCAATACGCTCGGCGGATGAAGGCGCTCTTCGTCTGCGTCGAGAACGCGGGCCGCTCTCAGATCGCGCAGGCGCTCTACGAGCGACGCGGCGGCGAGGCGCGGTCGGCCGGCTCGCAACCGGCGACCGAGCTCAACGAGGCGGTCGTCGAGGCGCTCGAGGAGGTCGGGATCGACGTCTCCGGCCGCACGCCGAAGGCGCTGACCCGCGAGGACGTCGAGTGGGCGGACCTGGTGGTGACGATGGGCTGCGGCGACGCGTGCCCGGTGCTGCCCGGCAAGGAGTACGTGGACTGGAACCTGCCCGACCCCGCCGGGCTCTGCCTGGAGGAGGTGCGCGAGCTGCGCACCGTGATCGAGCGGCGGGTCTCTAGCCTGCCGATATGAGTACGACACCGGCGAGCGCGGCCGCGACGCCGGCAAGCTGAGGAGGAGAGATCCGCTCCTTCAGGACGAGACGCGCGAGCACGACGAGGACGACCGGGTAGAGCGAGCCGAGCACCGACACGACGCTGATCAGCCCGTGCCGCGCGGACGCGCCATAGAGCAGGTTCGCGCCCGTGTCGAAGAGCCCCACCGCGACGAGGATCGGCAGCGTCACGCGCACGCGGGCAGCCGAAGGGCGCAGGAGTAGCGCCGCGATGCACACGATGGGAACGACCGTGAGTCGCAGCGTCAGCGTTCCCCACACGACCCCGGCCTGCGACACGCGGTTGAGGCCGAGGATCGACGATCCAAAGCCGAGCGCCGCGAGGAGGGCGAGCCCGACGCCGGCCGAGAGCCTCCGGCCGGCGCCCTGGGGGAGCGGCTCGAGCGACGCGGCGACCACGCCGACGATCGCGACCATGATCCCGGTCCCCTGCAGGAAGGACGGCTGCTCGCCGTGCGCGACCGCGTACGCGACCGGAACGATCGCACCGGTGGCCGAGATCGGTCCGACGATGCCCATCGTGCCGACCGCGAGCGCGCGGTAGAAGGAGGCGAGGCCGATCACGCCCATCACGCCGCCGAACGCTCCCCAGGCGAGCTCGCCGGCGGTGGGCGGCTCGGGCCGCGTGGCGAGCCACATTGCGCCGACCAGCGCGAGTCCCGCCACCTGCGAGACGACGAGCACCCAGGCGAGGTGCACGCGCCGCGCGCCGATTCCGCCGCCGAAATCGGCGAGACCCCACGAGAGGCTCGCAGCGAGAGCGAGCGCGACGCCCGTCAATCGGGCACGGGACGTGTCGCGGCGACAGCGTCGAGCTGGTTCGCGTGGTACAGCACGGCCGCCTCCGCGGTGCGGGCAGCGCGTGCGTCGTGGTGGCAGGCGACCGCGTGCAGGAGCTCCGCGGGCGCGCCCAGCTGCTCGAGGGCCCGCAGGCCGAGATGGACGTGGCCGAGCAGGCGGCCTTCCTCCGTCTGCGCGAAGACCGGCGGCCGTCCGAGCTCGCGGGTCCGGCCGATGTCGTGGACGAGCGCGGCCGCCAGCAGCAGGTCGGCCCGGAGGCGCGGGTGGATCTGGGCGAGCTCCCGGCAGAGCGTCGCCACCCCGACGGTGTGCTCGAGCAGCCCGCCCGGCGTAGGAATGGTGGCCGTCGGGCGTCGCCGGATACGCGCGGAGAGGCGCCTCCGCGAGCGCCCGTGAGACGACCACCCGGAGCGCGTCGTCGTGCACCTCGCCGAGCAGGAACTCGAGGAAGCCCTCGAGCTCGTCCGCGTCTCGGCGCAGCCCGGGCGTCAGTCCGGCCGGGTCGACGCCCTCCGCCGGCTCGAGCGTCCGCACCTCGACCTGGAGCACGTTGCGAAACCGCTCCACGCGTCCGAGCACGCGAACCGCGTCCCCGGTCTCGAAGCGTCCGTCGAGCAGGTCGACGTCGTTCCAGACCCTCGCGCCGATCCGGCCGCTCGGGTCGACGAGCTCCAGAGCCAGGTACGTCGAGCCGTTGCGGGTACGCAGCCGCTCCTTCCGCGCCACCGCGTAGATGCCCTCGACGGTGCGGTTTTCCTCCAACTCGGCGATCGTCGTCACGCGGGGGAGTTTCGCATGGCGGGGTAACGGGGTACCGGGGCCTGGATGGCGGTTGCAATGCGCCAGAGCAAGCGGTTCGCTGCGTCCAGCCCCGTCACCCGTTACTGGCTCGCCAACTGCGTGGGCTTCACCCTCGCAGGCGGCGGTCGTGGCACGGTTGAGCGGATCCTGGCGGACGAGGACCCGCACGACCCGTCGGTGCTCGAGGTGCGGACGGGCCGGCGGCGCGTCCGCCGTGTGCCGACGTCGGCAGTGATCGCCGTCGTCCCGCAGGATCAGCTGCTCGTCGTCGATCGGCGCCGCCGTCTCACGCCGGACCGGCGGCGGGACGTCAGCGTGCGGCTCCGCTGGACCGGCCGCATCCTCCGGCGGGGTCTGATCCTCGGCGTCGGCCTTCTCATCGCGATTGCGGACGAGACGTTCCGGTTGAGCAGGCGCGCCTGGGGCGCCGGCTCGCCCGCGGTCGCACGCACGAGCAGGCGCGGCGGTAGCGAGGCCGCCCGGTTGGTACGGTCAGTGCCGTGGCAGTCGTACGGCCGTTCCGCGCGCTCCGCTACGACCCGGCTGTCGCAGGCCCGCTCGAGTCGCTCGTCGCGCCCCCGTACGACGTCATCGGGCCGGAGCAGCGGGAAGAGCTCCGCCGACAGAGCCCGTACAACGTCGTCCACCTGACGCTGCCCGACTCCGAGGAGGAGGCGGCCGCGAGCCTCGCGGACTGGAGCGAGCGCGGCGTCCTCGTGCGCGACGTAGAGCCGGCGTGCTGGTGGCTCGCGCAGGAGTACGTCGGCCCTGACGGCGTCGCCCGTCGCCGCGAGGGGCTGGTTACTGCGCTCCGCGCGGAGCCGTACGAGAATCGCGTCGTCCTGCCGCACGAGCGGACGCACGCCGGCCCGAAGGAGGGCCGCCTGCGACTGCTGCGCGCCACCAATACGCAGCTCGAGCCGCTCTTCTTCCTCTGGGACGGCACGATCGAGGTCGACGGATTGGGCGAGCCCGACCTGAGCAGCGGCGGCGACAGCCTCTGGCGGCTCGGGGCCGAGTTCTGCGAGGCGCTGACGGAGGAGCTGCGCGACGCTCAGCTTCTGATCGCCGACGGCCATCACCGCTACGAGACGGCGCTCGCATTCGAGGGTGAGCCGTGGCTCCTCGCCGTGATCGTGCCGACGGGACAGGAGGGGCTGACGATCTTCCCGACGCATCGGGTGGCGCAGAGCGCGGGCACGGCGGCCGGGACGCCGATCGACCGTCCCGACAGCGACCTACCCGGACCCGTCCTCTACCGGGCCGGGGCGTACGAGCTGCTCGCGGACGGCGGGCTCGACCCGGAGATCGTCGAGCGGGCCAGGCCCGGTGGCGTCACGTACACGCCGAGCCGCGAGGAGGCGATCGCGACGGTCGACCGCGGTGAGGCGGAGGCGGCGTTCCTCCTGCGCCCGACGCGGATCGACGACGTGTGGGCCGTCGCGAGCCGGGGTGACGTGATGCCGCAGAAGAGCACGTTCTTCTATCCGAAGCTGACCTCCGGCCTGTTGATGCTGCCACTTGACTGAGTGGCTGGATCTCTGTCGCGCCGCCGTCGCGGACGTCGAGGTCGTGCTCGAGCGGCTGCCCACCAGGGCCGAGCGCGAGCCGGTCGTCGGCGCGGGGCTCGGTGGAGACGAAACCACGGCGATCGACCAGGCTGCGGAAGAGGCGATCATCGCCCGGATTCGTGGGGCGGCAGGGGCGATTCTCTCGGAGGAGATCGGCCGACTCGGCGAGACCGCGCTGCCGCTCCTCGTCGTCGACCCGATCGACGGCTCGCTGAACGCGAAGCGCGGCATCCCGTTCTTCTCCCTCTCCATCGCGGTCGCGGAGGGCGAGACCATGGACGACGTCGTCTTCGGTTTCGTCCACGACTTCGGCTCCGGCGAGGAGTGGACCGCGAGGCGAGGCGAGGGCGCCTGGCTCGACGGTGCGGCGCTCGGAGCCGTGAGGCCGAAGGACGAGATCGAGATCCTCTCGTTCGAGGCCACCCGCACCTCGCTGGTGGCGCGCGAGGCGCCGAAGGTCGCGGACCTCGCCTACCGGCTGCGAATCATGGGCTCGCTCGCGCTCTCGCTCTGCCATCTCGCCGCGGGTCGTGTGGACGCCGTCTGCTCGCTCAAGGCCGCCCGGTCGGTGGACATCGCCGCCGCTCAGCTCCTCTGCCGCGAGCTCGGGCTCGCGATCGACCTGTTCGACGTCGAGGAGCCGTTCGGCTCCGCTCCGCTCGACCTCGAGCACCGCTCGCGCGTGGCCGCGGCCGGGTCGGAGGCCGTGTGCGGCCGCCTCGCTGCTGCGCTGCGCGGCGACGAGTAGAAGGCTCGTCTCCCGGGCATACGTCGAGGGTCTCGCCCAGTGAAGGGAAGTAAGGAGTTCCATGCGCTCGTCTCGCGTTCTGCCGTTCGTCGCCGTGGCCGTTCTCGCCCTCGGCAGCGCACAGGTCGCTGCCGCCTCGCCCTCCGGCAAGGCGGGAGGGCACGCCGAGAACCGCGCGGCCCGTGTCTCGCATCCGGGCCACGCGACGGAGACCGGCATCGAGTGCCCGCCCGGCCTGAGGTGCCAGTTCCTCCCGGCCGCATACGCCCAGAACAGCTCCCCGTACGACTACGGCAACTACGACCTGGCCGACCGTCCCGCGGACGGCCTCGCGATCCGCTACGTCGTCGTCCACGACACGGAGGAGCTCTACGACCCGACGCTCGCGGAGTTCCAGGACTCACACGCCTACGTGAGCGCGCACTACGTGATCCGCTCGAAGGACGGGCTCGTCACGCAGATGGTGCCGACGAAGGACGTCGCCTGGCACGCCGGCAACTGGTACGTGAACACGCACTCGGTCGGGATCGAGAACGAGGGCTTCGCGACGCAGGGCGCACAGTGGTTCACGGAGCGGCTCTACCACTCGCTCGCCCGCTTGACCCGCTACCAGGCGCAGCGCTTCGGGCTGCCGCTCGACCGGGCGCACGTGATCGGCCACGACCAGGTGCCGGGGCCGACGAGCGCCTACCAGGCGGGGATGCACTGGGATCCCGGCCCCTTCTTCGACTGGGCGCACCTCATGGCGCTCGCCGGCGCCCCGATCAGGCCTCGCGGCGACGCGGGCACGGATCCTGTCGTCACGATCGACCCGGCCTGGAAGACGAACGAGCCCACCGTCACCGGTTGCGGCGACGGCAGCGAGGCCTGCCCGAAGCAGCCGGCGAGCTTCGTCTATCTCCACACCGCTCCGAGCGCCGACAGCCCGCTCCTCGCCGATCCGTACCTGACGTCGGCCGGCGTCGAGCCGGACGGCGTCGGCACGACGCTCGCCTGGGACTGGGGCGACAAGGCCTCGACCGGCGAGCAGTACGCGGTCGCGGGCCGCAGCGGCGACTGGCTGGCGATCTGGTTCGGCGGCCAGAAGGCGTGGCTGCAAGACCCGCACGGGAAGCGCGCGACGACAATCCCGGGGAGCGGGACGCTCGTCACGCCGAGAGCCGGCCTCACGTCGATCCCGGTCTACGGGGCCGCGTACCCGTCGAGCTACTCGACAGCGAGTCTCGACAAGTACTCGATCCCGGCCGGCCAGACGTACGTCGCGAAGGAGCTGGTTACCGCCGATCACTACTCGGCGTCGACGTTCGACGACCCGAGCTCCTACACCGTCCAGACGAGCCCGGAGCAGTTCTACGAGATCTTCTTCAACCACCGGATCGCCTACGTCCGGGCGGGTGACGTCGACGTGGTCGGCTGAGTCGAGTTGCTAGCGAACGCGGGCGGTCGAGCGAGATGTGGCCGAGCGGCCGCCCGCCGCGTTCGTCGCCGTGACGCGAAGGCGCAGGCGGTGTCCGGCGTCCTTCTTCGCGAGCCGGTAGGTCGCGCGGGACGCCTTCTTGATCGCCACGCAGCGGCTTCCGCTCGCCGAGCAGCGCAGCCACTGGTAGCGGAACTTCGTCGGCGTCCAGGTCCACTTGCCGCGACCGGCGGCGAGCCGGTGGCCGACGCTCGTCTTGCCCGAGATCCGCGGCGCGCTCCTCGACCTCGGAACCGCGACGACCTCGTGTGACGCGGCGGAGGTCGAGCTCGCCGTTCCGGCCACGTTCGTCGCCGTCACGATCGCCTTCAAGGTGTGGCCCGCATCCGCGCCGACGAGGGCATAGGTGGCCGCCGTGGCGCCGGAGATCGGGATGCAGCTGCCGCCGGCCGCGCAGCGCTGCCACTGGTAGGCGAAGGTCGCGGACGTGTTCCACGAGCCGTCCGTGGTGGAAAGGTGCTTCCCGACGCCGGCGGGGCCGGAGACCACGGGCGGGGCGCTCGCCGCGGGCGCGGGAACGACGACGACGTCGGCCGACGCTGCGTACGGCGATGCTCCGTTCACGTTCGTGGCGCTGACCGTCGCGCGGACGCTCATGCCCCCGTCGGCGGCCGCCAGTGTGTACGTCGGGCCCGTCGCGCCGGCGATGTCGGCGCAGCCCGTGCCGCCCGCCGAGCAGCGCTGCCACTGGAACGAATAGCCCGTCGCAGCGCCGTTCCACGATCCCGTCGACGACGTGAGCGTGTGGCCTACCGCCGCCGTCCCGCTGACGCCCGGCTGGCTCGTGTTGCCCGCCGTGGGAAGCCAGTAGATCGCGTACGTCGTGTTGGTGTGCATCACCAGCCCGCCGTTGTACGGCAGGACGCTGCCGACCGAGCCATGCTCCTGCGTGGCGTTCTGGAAGCAGGCGCTTCCCTTGTCGCTGAACTCCTGCTGGAGCGAGTAGTCGTGGCCGTTGATGAGCTGGTTGAACGGCTGTCCGTTGGGCGCCGTGCCGGCCGCCGTCCCGTAGTTGTAGGCGCAGAGATCTCCGTTCTCGCTGCCGTCCGCGGCGATCCAGGCGTCGCCGAACGGGTCCGTGATCGACTCGTTGTGCTCGTGGCTGATCGTGTTGATCGTCGTGTCTGCGTCCTCGTCGTTCGGGAAGCCCTGGCCAGGGCCGCTACAGCCGCCAAGCGCCCCCTCGTAGGGCTCGTTCGCGTAGATCACACGCTCGTTCGCGAGGTCGGTGAAGTCGCTGTGGTAGGCGCAGAAGACGTCCGTCGAGCACTCGCTGCCGCTCGGATCGCCGCAGGAGCCGACGCCGACAGGCGTCATCAGGAAGAACTCGTTCGTCGGGCTTCCGTGCCAGCCGTTCGTAGTCAGCACGTTCTGGATCTCGGTCTGGAGCTGCAAGTCGGTGAGACAGGCCTGGTCGACGCCGTCGGAGCAGCCGTTGGCCGGGAGCGGGTCGTGGTCGACGTACGAGCCGCCGACCGTCGAGAGGTACTGGACCGGCCCGGAGCTGTCGGTGTACTGCGTCGCGACCGAGTAGACGTTTGAGGTGCTGCCGCTCGCCTGGTGCACGTCCTCGAAGTACTGGTTGATCAGGCTCTCGTAGCTCGTGTCGAACGTGAGGAAGCTGGGAGTCGGGGCCGCGGCCGCCAGCGCGTGTGCGGTGACCGGCCCGCGTACGTGCGGCACCAGGCCGAGCGGCCGCAGACCGTGGCTCGCACTACCGCTCGCGCCGGCAGCGGTCACGAGCAGCGCCAGCGCCGCTGCGACCGTCGTCAGTACCCCCCTCATCCTGCTCCCAACATCGCGCTCCCGTTCGAGACGGCCAAGCCCTCGTTCGGGCGGCCCTCAACCGGTGGAGACTGTAGCCGCGGTTTGTGTGAGTCGCTTAACCGCCGCCTGGAATCCGGCGACGGCGCGGCCGAGATCCCCGCCGGCCGCCTGGAGCCTGGTCAGCTGCCGCGAGAGGTACGCGGTCTGGCTGGCGATGTAGCCGGGATCGAGTTGCCCCGCGGGCGTCGTCGTGAGGTACGTCTCGAGCGTCTTGAGCTCGCTCGCGATGCGCGCGGTGGAGGCGGTGAGCGTGCTCGCGCCGGAGGAGACGGAGGCGGCGGCGCCGCCGGAGGCGGTGGCTTCGCCGCCGACCTTCGCCGCGGTCTGGGCGATCCGCTTCTCGGATGCGAGCCGCCGTCGCAGCCTTGGTGCGGGAGTCGGCGAGCGAGGCCCGTAGCAGGGCGACCCTGCGCTCGAGCGTGTGCGTGTGCGCTGTCGCGGCGGCGAGCGCCGTCTCGGCGGCCGTATTGCGCTGCGACTGATTGCGCCAGCCGATCGAGAAGGCGGCGGCGCTGACGAGGCCTCCGCAGATGAAGGCGAGGCCCGTGAGCAGCCAGACCGAGCGCGCCGATCTGCGGCGGGCGGGCCGGGTCGCGTGCGGCATCGGCGTCCGCCGCTCGTTCAGGACGGGCCAGCGGGCCTGGGTCGTGGAGTCGGACGTCACGCCGAGCGCTTCGCCGCCCGGACACGCCCTCCTGCTACCGCCCGCGCCGACGCAGGCCCCACCAGATGCGGAGCGGGAACATCCCGAGGAACGGCGCGCGCCGCCCGAGCTCGTCCCGGTCCTCGCGGTCGAAGGCGGAGGCGAACCGGGACGCCTCGGCGGCGGTCGCGTACTCCTTCGAGCCGCCGGCGCCGCAGCCGCGCTCGCACGTCCAGCGCATCGTCGCTCCCTCGGCGTGGAAGCGGTAGCGGTGTCCGAAGACCCTGCAAGCAAGCATGAAATCGAGCGTAACCGGCGTGACGGGCATCGCGTTGATCCCCCGACGTGAGCAGCCAGACCGCCACCGTCGAGACCGGCCGTATCGAGACGAACATCCCCGCGCGCCTCGACCGGCTGCCGTGGGCGAGGTTCCACTGGATGGTCGTGATCGGCCTCGGGACGGTCTGGATCCTCGACGGTCTCGAGGTCACGATCGTCGGAGCGATCGCTCCCCGTCTGACCGAGCCGGGCAGCGGAATCGCGATCACGGCGGCCCAGATCGGCACGGCGGCCGCCGTCTACGTCGCCGGGGCCTGCGCGGGCGCGCTCTTCTTCGGCCAGCTGACCGACCGCTTCGGCCGGAAGAAGCTCTTCCTGCTCACGCTCGGCGTCTACATCCTCGCCACCCTCGCCACGGCCGCCTCCTGGACGGCCTGGTTCTTCTTCCTCTGCCGCTTCCTCACCGGCGCCGGCATCGGAGGCGAGTACGCGGCGATCAATTCGGCGATCGACGAGTTGATCCCCGCACGAGTACGCGGCCGCGTCGACCTCATGATCAACGGCTCCTACTGGGCCGGCTCGGCGGTGGGCTCGGCCGTCGCGATCCTGCTGCTCGACAAGGCCCTCCTCTCGGCCAACGTCGGCTGGCGCCTCGCCTTTCTGCTGGGTGCCGTGATCGGTCTCGGCGTGCTCTTCGTCCGGCGCGCCGTCCCGGAGAGCCCGCGCTGGCTCTTCATCCACGGCCGCGAGGACGAGGCGGAGGCCATCGTCCGCGACATCGAGCAGTCGATCGAGCGTGAGACGGGAGAGGACCTCAGAGAGCCCGATCAAACGATCACGGTGCGGCAGCGCGAGCAGATCCCCTTCCGCGAGATCGCCAAGACCGCCTTCCAGCGCTACCCGCGTCGCGCGATCCTCGGCCTGGCGCTCTTCATCGGGCAGGCGTTCCTCTACAACGGCGTCACGTTCAATCTCGGCGTGCTCTACACGACCTTCTGGAACGTGTCCTCGAGCTTCGTCCCGGTCTTCCTCATCGTCTTCGCCGCCGGGAACTTCCTCGGCCCGCTGCTGCTCGGCCGGCTCTTCGACACGGTCGGCCGGAAGCCGATGATCGCAGGCACCTACCTCGGGTCGGCTGCCGTCGCGGTTCTCCTGGCGCTGCTCTTCACCGGCCATTCCCTCGGCGGCTCGCCCTGGACGTTCCAGGCGTTCATCTTCGGCATCTTCTTCCTGGCCTCCGCCGGCGCGAGCGCCGCCTATCTCACGGTGAGCGAGATCTTCCCGATGGAGACGCGCGCGCTGGCAATCGCCTTCTTCTTCGCCGTCGGCACCGGGATAGGCGGAATCATCGGCCCGCTGCTGTTCGGCAACCTCATCGCCTCGGGCAATCGCGGCGAGGTCGCGACGGCCTTCCTCATCGGCGCCGGGGTCATGGCCGTCGGCGGCATCGTCGAGCTCCTGTTCGGGGTCAAGGCCGAGCAGGTGCCGCTCGAGAACATCGCGAAGCCGCTGACCGCCGAGGAGGCGGAGCACACTCCCGAGCGCGAGCGCGAGGGTCGCCGGCGCTACCGGCCGGGGCCGGGCCTCGACTATCCGTACTACTCGCCGGGCTTCCTCGGCACCTCGCTGCGGCGGCCCACGGCGCTGGTCGAGCTACAGCACGAGGTCGAGGCGCTCGGCCGCGCGGTCGACGAGGGCGGGCCGATCTCCCGGGACGAGCTCTTCCGTTCGGTCGGCGCGCGGCGCTGGGGTCCCGGTCGCTTCCGGCGCGCACTCGGAGAGGCTGTGGCGAGCGGCCGCATCCGGCGCGCCGGTCGCGACCGGTTCGAGGCCCCTGAGCCGGGCACATAGGCGCTACGCTCGACACGTGGTGCCAGACCGCGACGCTGTCATGCAGGCCCTCGGCGGGGTGATCGACCCCGAGCTGAGCCGCCCGGTCACCGAGCTCGACATGGTGCGGGACCTCGAGATCCACGACGGCGTCGTCGCGCTCACGATCGTCCTCACTGTCGCCGGCTGCCCGTTGCGCCACTCGTTCGAGGAGCAGGTCGAGCGGGTGCTCGCGGAGGTGCCCGGCGTGACCGGCGCGGAGCTGTCGTTCGACGTGATGACTCCCGAGGAGCGGCAGGCGCTGACGCAGAAGCTCCGGGGCGGCGCGCCCGAGAAGGACGGCGTGATCCGGCTGCCCGCCGACTGCCGCGTGCTCGCGGTGGCAAGCGGCAAGGGAGGCGTGGGCAAGTCGTCGCTCGCGGCGAACCTCGCGGTCGCGTTCTCGCAGTCCGGCCACCGGGTGGGCATCCTCGACGCGGACATCTACGGCCACTCGATCCCGCACATGCTCGGCATCCGGCAGCGGCCTATCGCCGTGGACGAGCTGATCGTGCCGCCCGTCAAGGACGGCCTGAAGCTCATGTCGATCGGCTTCTTCCTCGAGACCAGCAACGAGCCTGTGATGTGGCGCGGCCCGATGCTCCACCGCGCGCTCGAGCAGTTCCTCACCGACGTCCACTGGGGCGAGATCGACATGCTCGTCGTCGACATGCCCCCAGGGACCGGCGACGTCTCGATCTCCCTCGGCCAGCTCCTCCCGCGGGCCGAGGTCGTCGTCGTCACGACGCCGCAGAAGCTGGCCCAGGACGTGGCGGCCCGCGCCGCCGGGATGGCGCAGAAGACGAACATGCGCCTGCTCGGCGTGATCGAGAACATGTCGGGCGACGTCTTCGGGAGCGGAGGCGGCGAGGAGCTCGCCGACGACCTCGGCGTGCCGCTGCTCGGCACGGTGCCGCTCGATCCGGCCCTGCGCGAGCAGGGCGACGCCGGCGCGCCCATCGTGACCGCGCAGCCGGAGGCGGAGTCTGCTCAGGCGATCGTCGCGATCGCGCAGGAGATCGAGGCGCTCCGCCGCGAGCGCGGCGGCGGCATCGTCAAGTCGCTGCCGCTCGTCGGCTGATCCGCGAGGATGGCCCGGTGGCCGCGGCCGCCTTCTTCGACCTCGACCGCACGCTGCTGAGGCGCTCCTCCGCTCTCGCGCTGGCCGGCTCGTTCCGTGAGCGCGGCCTGATCTCGCGCTGGCAGATGCTGCGCGCCGCCGGTTGGCAGCTGGTCTTCGTCACTCGAGGTGCGAGCCACGAGGCCGTGCAGCGGGCCGCCGAGGGCGGCTTGCGCGTGCTGGCCGGCCACACGCCGGACGAGCTGCGCGAGCTCGTCGCGGAGGCGATGGAGCCCGTGCTCCGCCCGCTCGTCTACGCCGAGCCGCTGCGCCTCGTGGCGGAGCACCATTCTCGCGGCGAGCGCGTCTACATCGTCTCGGCGACGCTGCAGGAGATCGTGGATGCGATCGCGGAGGATCTCGGCTTCGACGGTGCCCTGGGCACGATCTGCGAGGTACGCGACGGCCGCTACACGGGACGTGCGGTCCGCGCCCTCCATGCCGAGGCGAAGGCGGAGTGCCTGCGCGAGGTGGCGGCCGAGGAGGGGCTCGATCTCGCAGGCTGCACCGCCTACTCCGACAGCCACACCGACCTGCCCTTCCTCGAAGCCGTCGGCCACCCCGTGGCCGTGAACCCGGATCGTGCCTTGCGCCGGATCGCTGCCGAACGGTCGTGGCCGGTGCTCGAGTTCAGGCTGCGCCATGCAGCCTGAGGAGGCCCTGAGCCGGCTCCGCGCCCTCGGTTTCGCCGAGGCCGACGTCCGGGAGCTGTGGGAGCACTTCGACGGCGCCGAACGGCGCGGCAAGCAGGGGCACGGCCACGCGCGGATCCCCTGGCTCGAGGGCCTCGAGGGCTACGACCCGGCGGCCGCGCCGCAGGTGCTCGAGCGCGAGGAGGGCTTCGAGCGCTGGCACGGCGGCGGCGCGATCGGCTATCTCGTGCTCGGCCGCATCGTGCGCGCCCAGCTCGAGCGCCCGCCGGTTCACGCTCGGCTCGTCGTCTGCGAGCGCACCTTCCCGACCGGGATGCTCGGGCACCACGTCCGCCGCCTCGCCGAGGCCGGGCTCGTCGGCGTGCTGACCGCCACCTCGCCCCGCCGTCTAGGCCATCCATCCGGAGGCGAGAAGCTCGCGGGGACGAACCCGCTGGCCATCGGAATCCCGAGCTCCGGCGGCGATCCGGTCGTCGTCGATGTCTCGATGGGCGCGGTGACCTGGGGGGACGTCGTCGCGGGCCTCGCCCAGGAGGAGGAGCTCGTCCCCTTCGGCGGCGATCAGGCGCACAAGGCGTTCGCGCTCGCGGTCGGGCTGCAGCTGCTCGTCGACGCGCTCGTGCGCGAGGAGGGCCACGGGGCGGTGCTCCTGGTGGCGCAGCCGGAAGCGGACCCGGTGCCGGCGCTGCGCGATCTTGCCGCCGGCGTTCGTCTGCCGGGCGACCGCTAGCGGGCCGAAGCGGAAGCGGGTTCTAGTCCCAGGCGTTGCGCGCCGATAGAGAGCGTAATGCCGACCGGGTACGCGATCGTCTACGCCCGCGCGGGTCGGGGCAAGGAGCCGGAGCTCAGGGTCATGGGGGTCGTGTGGGACGCTGCCGAGGCGGCCGAGACCGTGCAGCGCCTCAACGCTCACGGTCGTGGAGATCGGCGACCGTATTCATTCCAGGAGGTCTGGGTGGAGCCGCATGACGGTGAGGTTCGGCTGACGGCGGAGGACCGCGACCTGCTGCAGCTCGCCGGGCTGCACGGCGTCAGGGACACCGAGCGGCCTCTGGCCGTGTTCTTCAGCTTTGTCTTCAACCGCTCAGGCGCCCGCGCGGCCGTGGAGGAGTTGCGCGCCGCCGGCTGGCCGAGCGCCGGCATGTGCGAGGAGTTGACCGGCGACGAATGCTGGCATGTCTACGCCCACCAACGCCGCGGCGTCCTTTCCGAAGCGGGCATCACGGAGCTTCGTCGCGACATGGAAGCGGTCGCCGAGCGCAACGGTGGGTCGTTCGACGGGTGGGAGGTCGGTGGCGGTGCGGATCTCAGGCACGCACAGCCCGGAGATATCCCCGAGTAGCACGGCACGCCGTGCGCCGTTGCCGGCTAGCGCGGGAAGCGCGGATCGTCGCGGATCGAGGCGAAGTCCTCGTCCGTCTGCGCGTACTTGCGGAACCGCTCGTCGGCCGCCACGGCCTCGTTCAGGAGCTCGAGCGCCTTGTCCTTCTCGCCGGCGAGCGCCTCGACGCAAGCGAGGTCGTAGAGGAGCGGCGGGCTGCCGGGCTTCGCCTCCAGTCCCTCGTGCAGCAGCTGCCTCGCCTCGTCGTACCGGCCGGCGCGGAGGTGCGGGGAGGCGGCGAACGTGTACTCCCAGGCAGACACCTCGTGCGGCGCGCCGGGCTTGCCTCCGATCGCGAGCACGGCCGCGTCGTCCGTGAGCGCCACGGCGCTGCGGCGGAGCGACGGGTCGCGGAGAAAGACGAGCTGCCCCTGGCCGAGCTCGTGCTCGTTGCCGTCGACGGTGAAGCGGACGCGCCCGCGCAGGACGAGGTAGATCTCCTCGTGCCCGAGGACCTGCTCCGTGTGCTCCTCCACGACCTGGCCGCTCGCTCCCGGCGTGTACGCGTTGGTGCCGAAGGCCTGGATCCCGAAATGGCGGCGCACCGGCCGCCAGACGAAGCCGTCCTGCATCTCGATCGCGTCGAGCTCGTCGATGTGGGCGAGAGAAATAGTCACGCGAGGAGCTCCTGAAAGCGGGGGTCGTCGCGGAGCGGATCGAGGTCGGTGTCCCCGTGGAAGTACTCCGCGGAGTCTCCGTCCGCGTCGAGCTCCTTCGCGCGGCGTAGATGCGCGAACGCCGCGTCCTTGTCGCCGGCCAGCGCCTCGAAGCAAGCCGCGTTGTAATGCGTCGGCCAGTAGTCGGGCTTCTCCGCGATCAACTGCGCCATGATCGCCCGTCCCTCGTCGTAGCGCCCAGCCTGGCGGTACGAGTCGGCGAGGGCGAACGAGTCCCAGCCGCCGGCGTTGAACGCCTCTCCGACCGTGCCCCCGACGACGAAGACGATCGTCCCGTCCTCCTCGGCCGTCGCGGCCCGATGGACCAGTGGCGGCACGAATACGAGCGTGCCGGCGGGTGCGTCCGCGGTCTCCTCGCCGACGGTGAACGTCGCCCGCCCGCGCACTACGGCGTACAGCTCCTCGTTGCCGCTGTCCTCCTCGTGCGGCGGCATCAGCTGCCCGCCCTTGTCGGCGATCCAGGCGTTGACGCCCGCGGGCCGGAAGCCGAGGGTGTGCCGCACCGGGATGAGGTTGCTGCCTCGGTGCGCCGCCGTCTCGACCTCGTCGAGCGTGAGGATCGTGTAGCCGTCCGTCACTCGCTTGCTCCTCTCAGCGCTTCGAGGACAACGGGATCGATCGCGTCGTCGCCGTCCACCCGTTCCTCGAGGTTCTCGACTCCGGCCCACGCATCGAGTGAGTTGTAGCCGAGCCGGCCGAGCCGCTCGTCGACCTCGCCGCGCAACTCTCCCTCGAGCGGGAGCCAGTACCTGCGCGGTGTCCGGCCGAAGAGCTGGTCGTGCAGGTCGTAGACCCGGGCCAACTCGGCGATCGGGTGCTCGTGGTCGTCGACGCGCAGGTCGACGAGGACGTCGGACAGCGCCGCGTAGCCGCCGTTCCGTTTCACGACGAGGAGCGCGGCGGACTGCTGTCCGCGGCTGTCGCCGCCTGCGGCCTGGGCTGCGGCGAGCGCCTCGAGCAGACGCTCCGCGAGCGGGCGGCCGTCGGTCGCCTCGAACGTCTCGGCGAGCGCATCCACGGTCGCGCCCGAGACGAGGATGTTCCCCTGCGCCGAGTAGCACCGGCCGGTGCGGTGTCCCGCCCAGTCGAGGCAGCCGGAGCCGGTCCATGCCGCTCCCGTGCCGGACGCGTCCACAACGCCCACCTGGCGTCCGTCCCGGTCGGCGTCCTCGGCGATCAGCTGCTCGACGACCTGGCGCGCGTCGAGTCCTTCGCGCAGGAGGGTCAATCCCTTCGGGCCGTAGCTCGGGTTCGCGTACGCCTGGGTGGCGATCGCGCCCACCTCCGGCTCGGCCCACGGGACGACTGAGCCGACGGCCAGGAACTTCGACTGCACCGCGACGCCCCACTGTCCCTCCTCGAGGTCGCACGCGGCGATCGAGAAGGTCGCGACTGGAGGAGCTAGTGACAACTTGTCACTAGCCATAAGTCAGCTCGGTCAGGTCGAGCTCGAGCAGGTCGCGCCGCTCCTCCGGCACGAGCACCGCCGCCACCTCGGGGCGCGAGAGCGCCGCGCGCACCTCCTCCGGCGACGACGCGCGCACGATGACGGGACGGCCGGACTCGAACGCCTCAGCGATCGCCGCCAGGTCGTCGACACCGGCGAGGACCAGCGCCTCCTCGACCGGCAGCGCGGGATCGCCCTCGACCGCGAGCTCGGGCACCCGACGGCCGGTGCCGCCCCACCAGCGCTCCCTCACAGGCGCACCGAATCGCCGGGCTCCATCTCCTCCACCTGCACGTCCGGCGCCAGCTCGCGCAGCTGCGCCGGCGTGCCCTTGAGCGGCGGGAACGTGCCGAAGTGGCAGGGGATGCAGCGCTTCACGCCGAGCAGCTCGAGCGCGACGGCCGCCTCGCGCGGGTCCATCGTGTAGTGACCGCCGATCGGGAGGATCGCGACTTCCGGCGCGTAGATGCGGCGGATGAGCGCCATGTCGCCGAAGACGCACGTGTCGCCGGCGAAGTAGAGCTTCGTCCCGTTCTCGACCTCGACGACGATGCCGCACGGCTCGCCCATGTACTCGAGGTCGTTGTTCGAGCTCGAGTGGAAGGCGTTCGTGAGCGTGAACTTGACGCCCGCCGCCTCGACGGTGCCGCCCTTGTTCGGATCGAGGACGTTCTCGAGCCCCTGCTTGCCCTGCAGCCAGTCGGCGAGCTCGACCGCGGCGACCACCGTGCAACCGTGCTTCTTCGCGAGGTCGACGGTGTCGCCGAGGTGGTCGCCGTGCGCGTGCGTGATCGCGATCACGTCGATCCGTTCCGGCTCGAGCTCCGACTCCGGGCACTTCGGGTTCCCGTTCAGGAAGGGGTCGATGTAGACGCGCTTGCCGCCCGGGGTGTCGAAGCGGAAGGTCGCGTGGCCGAGCCAGGTCAGGGTCGTGTCGGGCATGCGTGAGCTCCTTGAAGTGGACGCCGCGAGCCTACTCAGGAAGGACCGTCCGATGCCGCCGTGAACCTGTACGAGTGGGTTCGCGGCTCCTGCCCCTGGTGCTCGCGACGGCTGCGCTCGCGGCCGGGGCGGTCGGCCTCGGCGGCCTCGCTCTCTGGCTCGGCCTCCTGGCGGTGCCCGCCGCTGCGGCGGTGGCGTTCGTCGCCGTCAGCGATGCCCTCGAGGGCCGGCCGACGCTCCTGAAGGCGGTGACGAGCGGCCTCGCGCTCGCGCTCGTCGTCCTCGCCTCGGCGGCGCGGGAGAACGCGCCGGCGGGAGCGACGCCCTCGCCGCTCGCGACCTGGGCGCTCCTCCTGGCCCTGTTCGCCTACGGCGTTCCGCTCGTCGTCTGGGTGTTCGAGCCGGTGCGCGTGCCGAGCCGGGCACGCCCGCAGCGGCGCCTTCGCCCGGCCGAGGTCGACGAGCTCCTCTCCCGCGCGGCGTAGTCCGGCGGCGCCCCACTCGCGCAGGGCGCCGCCGTTGGGTCGTCCTTCCTAGTGCGAGATGTGGAACGAGACGACTCGGCTGGTGGACACGCCGGCTGTCACCGGCTCGCCGGGCTTCGACGCACGGACGAACACCGCCAGTAGCCGCTGGCGCCGGCCGGCCGGGAATCCGCCTTGCCGGGTTTCCTTGATCGAGACCTTGCCGTTTGCGTCCGTCTGTACCGTCGGTCCCGCGAATTGGTTGTACGGGATCGGGGTGGCGTAGACAAGCGCTCCCTGCACGGGTCGACCGCCACACGCTGTGATCTGGAGGTCGAATTGGACAGCGTGTGTCGCGCGCGTGACGGGTCGCAAGACCGCCGCGCTGGACACCACGAGACGGCCCGGCGGCGCCAGTTGGGTGATCTGGATCGCACCGGTGCCGGGCGGGCAGCCGCTCGCTGAGACGATCGACGTGGGCGCCGAAGTCGCGTGGCCGGCGCCGCTCGAGTTGTGCGCCGCAACTGCCACCCGGATCGTGTGGCCCAGGTCCGTGTCGGTCACGGTGTAGATCTTCGCGGTCGCGCCCGAGATCGTGGCGCAGCCGTTCCCGCTCGTGTCGCAGCGAGTCCACGAGAAGGTGAAGGACGTCGGGTTGTTCGTCCAGGTTCCGCGGCCGGCGGTCAACGTCTGCCCCGCCTCCGCTGTCCCGGAGATGGTCGGCAGCGTCTTGTTCTTGGGTACCGCGGCGACGGCGGCTGAGCCGCTGCCCGGCTGGCCGAAGACGGCGCCGAGTACCGCGCCGGCGAGTACCGCCAGCACGATTCCCAGCCTCGTCCGCGTCAGGTGACTTCCTAGCATGGCCGGCTCCTTAAGTCGTTCATAGTGTGTGAACGGTCATTCCCAGGCTGCACGCCGCTTGTAACCTCGGACCCCGTAGAGCTTGCGGCCCTTTTGCAGAGCCTTTGCGAGCGCTTTTCAGAGAGGCAGTGCGCTCGTCGCGTGCTGCGCGAGGTCGATCAGCGGCTGGACGGCGAAGAGCGAGCCGACCGAGACGACGAGGGCGGCGCCCACCGCGACGTGGAGCCAGGTCTCCCGCGCCGGCGCCCCGCCGCTGACCGCCACGCCGCTGCCGGGCTGCAGCCCCAGCTCCTCCGACGGCCGCATATACATCGCGCGGACGATCCCGAGGTAGTAGTAGAGGCTGACGAGCGTCGCGACCACGCCCACGATCACGAGCCACACCCAGCCGTGGTCGTACGCAGCGGCGAACACGTAGAACTTGCCCACGAAGCCGCCGCCGAGCGGCAGCCCGGCGAAGCTGAAGACGAAGAACCACATCGCGACGCCGAGGAACGGCCTCTCCCAGCCGAAGCCGGCGAGGTTGTCGAGCGTCACGGCCACGCCGAGCTCGCGTTCCCGTGCCGCCACGATCGCGAACGAGCCGAACGCCGCCGCGGAGTAGGGGATGAGGTAGTACATGAGCGCGCGGCCGCCGAGGGCGCTGCCGGCGCTGAGCCCGATCAGCATGAAGCCCGCCTGCGCGATCGCGGAGTAGGCGAGGATCCGCTTCACGTTCTTCTGCACGAGGGCGGCGAGGTTGCCGATTGCCAGCGAGACCGTGGCGATGATCGCGAAGCCCCAGCTCCAGAGGTGCTCCTCCTGCGGGAACGCCGTGACCATGAGGCGGAACGCGAGGAGGAGCGCCGCAACCTTCGTCGCGGCCGACATCCACGCCGTCACCGTCGTCGGTGCGCCCTCGTAGACGTCCGGCGTCCACATGTGGAACGGCGCGGCCGACATCTTGAAGCCGAGCCCCGCGATGATCAGCGCGAGGCCGAGGACGAGGAACCAGTCGTTTGTCAGCCCGTGCGCCGCGGTCGCCCTCGCGATGCCGGAGAACGAGATCGCACCCGTCGCGCCGTACACGAGCGCCGAGCCGAACAGGAGCGCGGCGGCGCCGAACGAGCCGACGATGAGGTACTTGAGCCCCGCCTCGAGCGAGCCCTCGAGGGAGTAGTCGATCGCGCACATGACGTAGAGCGCGATCGAGAACCACTCGAGCGAGAGGAAGAGCACCATCAGGTTCGCCGCGCCGACGAAGAACGCCATCCCGGCAGCCGAGGCGAGCAGCAGCGCGTAGAACTCCGCCACGTGGTCGTCGCGGTGCTCTGGCTCGGTCCCGCCTCTCCAGCCGGGGATGTGCTCGAGCCCGAGCAGCGTCGTAGCGAGGCCGACTGCGCACAGGATGGCCTGTCCGAGCGCGGTCCAGCGGTCGCGGTAGAAAGCGCCGGAGACGATCGTGTGCCCGGCCGCGCTGTCGACGTAGAGCCAGATCGCGAGCACGAGCCCGGCCGTGAAGCCGGCGACGGAGAAGCCGGCCGCCGCGAGCCTACGGACGGCACGCGGCACGAGCACTGCGCAGAGGAGGGCGAGGAACGAGGCGCCGACGAGCGCGAGGATCGGGCTGAGCCCGAACCAGTCGATGGACGGCGTGTTGAGCGTCACTTGAACTGACTCCTCACCGTCGCCGCCGGGCTCGGGCCGGAGAACGAGTGGCTGCTGACCCCCGCGGGCCAGACCGAGAGCGCGAGCAGCACGCCGACGAGCGGGACGACGAGGGCGAGCTCGCCCGGCCGCAGGTCGAGCGCCGCGTCGGAGACCGTCGAGCCGCGCGCCTCGTGCAGCACGGCCGAGATCAGCCGCAGCATGTACATCGCGGCGAGCACGATCCCGGCGGCGCCGATCACCGCCCACCACCACGCGCGCTGGAAGACGCCGGCGAGGATCAGGAACTCGCCGGCGAACATCGAGGAGCCGGGCACCGCGAGCGAGATGACGCCGACCGTCATCAGCAGCGTCGCGAGCGCAGGTCTCCCCTTCGCCATCCCGCCGAGCAGCCGGAACTCGCCGGTGGTCGTGCGCCGCTCGACCGCGCCCGCGATGAGGAAGAGGGAGATCGAGATCAGGCCGTGGGCGACCATCTGCAGCACGGCGCCGTCGAAGCCGAGGTCGCGGCCCGCGAACAGGCCGAGCGTGATCAGCCCGGATTGCGCAAGCGACGAGTACGCGACGACACCTCGGAAGTCGGCGGAGCGGAAGGCGAGCAGCGACCCGTAGACGAGCGCAGCGGCTGCCAGCGCGAGGATCGCCGTCCGGTAGAAGGACGTCGGGTCGGGGAACTTCGGGATCGCGATCCGCAGCATCCCGTAGAGGCCCGCTTTCGCGATCACGCCCGAGAGCACCGCCGCAATCTCCGGCGGCGCCTCGCGGTAGGCGTCGGGCAGCCAGCCGTGGAACGGGAAGAGCGGCGCCTTGATCACGAAGGCGACCATGAAGCCGAGGAAGATCCACCGGCTCGAGCTTGCCGGGGCGTCCACGAGGTCGAACGTCCCGGATTGCAGGCCGTAGACGACGATCGCCGCGAGCATGAGCAGCGAGCCCGCCATCGTGTAGATGACGAACTTGACCGTCGCCTCCATCCGCCGGGCGCCGCCCCAGACGCCGATCAGGACGTAGAGCGGGATCAGCATCGCCTCGAAGAAGGCGTAGAAGAGGAGCAGGTCCTGCGACTCGAAGACGCCGACGGTCGCGCCGGTGAGGAGCAGCATCAGCCCGAAGTAGGCGCGCGGCCGGTCCCGGCCGACCCAGAAGCCGTAGCCGGTGCAGGCGGCCATGCCGACGACGGTCAGACCGACGAGCCAGACCGAGAAGCCGTAGACGCCGACGTGATACGAGACGCCGAGATCGCCGAACCAGTTCGCGCGCTCCGACATCTGGAGGCCGGACCGGGAGAAGTCGAAGCGCGAGACCTGCTCGATCCAGAAGCCGACCTCCGCGAAGGAGAAGAGCAGCGCGAGGCTCCCGGTCGTCTGGCGCGAGAGCGGCAGCAGCCAGATCAGGAGGGCGCCCGCGATCGGCAGCCAGATCAGGATCGAGGTGAGGGAGGTGGCGCTCATCGCGCTATCAGGAAGGCGAGGACTACGGCCGCGGCGCCGGCGGCGATGAACAGGACGTATGTGCGCAGGAGCCCGGTCTGGAGGCGCCGCACGAGGCCGCCCGTCTCCATCGTCGCCTCGCCGAGGTCGGGGCCGGTCTGGAGCACGACGGGCTCCTCGAACTCGCGCAGCAGGCCGTTCGCGAGGGCCACGGCGGGCTTGTAGAACATGAAGTCGTACGCCTCGTCGAAGTAGAACTTGTGCTCGAGCACCCGCTGTGCCCACGCGATCTTCGGCACGGCGAGGCGCTGCTTGGCCCCGTAGATCAGCCAGGCGACGACGATCCCGCAGATGCCGAGGATCGGCGCGATCACCGACATGATCGCGTCGTCCCAGTGCGTCGCCTCGGCGGCGGGCTCGGTCGGGACCACCGACGAGAGCCAGTGGGTGAGCGGGTCCCAGAACGGCTGGAACTGGATCCACCCGGAGAGGGCGGCGAGCACGGTCAGGATCGCGACCGGGACGAGCATCGTCCACGGCCCCTCCTTGCCCTGGTGGCGGTGATGGTGCTCGCGCACGAACGGGGACGGCTCGCCCGGGAAGACGATGAAGTAGAGACGGAACGTGTACAGGCCGGTGAGGAACGTGCCGACGAGCCCGCAGATCGCGAAGAGGACGCCGTACCAGTGGTCGTGCAGGTCGGCGGCGAGGATCGGGTCCTTCGAGAAGAAGCCGGAGAAGGCGGGGACGCCGACGAGCGCGACCGCGCCGACCAGGAATGCCCACTTCGTCCACGGCATCAGCGCGCCGACGCCGCGCAGCTTGCGGATGTCCTGCTCGTCGGCGATCGCGTGGATGACAAGCCCCGCCGTCATGAAGAGCAGCGCCTTGAAGAAGGCGTGCGTCATGAGGTGGAACATCCCGTTCGAGAAGGCGCCGACCCCGACGGCCATGAACATGTAGCCGATCTGCGACATCGTCGAATAGGCGATGACGCGCTTGATGTCGGTCTGGACGAGCGCGATCAGGCCCGCTACGAGAAGCGTCAAGGCGCCGGTGCCGGCGGCGATCAGTGCGATCGTCTGCGCCTGCTCGAACAAGGGGTGGGTGCGCGCGATCAGGTAGACGCCGGCCGTGACCATCGTCGCCGCGTGGATGAGGGCGCTGACCGGCGTCGGGCCCTCCATCGCGTCAGGCAGCCACGTCTGGAGCGGGATCTGCGCCGACTTCGCGACTGCGCCGCCGAGCAGGCCGAGCGCGACGAAGTTCGCGGCGGTCGACGAGAGGTGGGCGTTGAAGGTCGTCGCGAACGAGAGCGAGTTCGTGTGCGCGATGAGGATGAAGAAGGCGAGCGCCATCGTGGCATCGCCGATCGCGTTCATGATGAAGGCCTTCTTCGCGGCGCGCACGGCGCTCGAGCGCTCGTGCCAGAAGCCGATCAGGAGGTAGGACGAGAGGCCGACGAGCCCCCAGCCGATCAGCAGCATCAGCAGGTTGCCGCCCTCGACGAGCAGCAGCATCGAGAAGACGAAGAACGAGATGTACGCGAAGTAGCGGCGCTCCTCGTCGTCGCCGTCCATGTAGCCGATCGAGTAGAGGATGATCAGCCCGCCGACGCCGGCGACGATCAGCATCATCATCACGCTCAGCGGGTCGACGAGGAGCTCGAGGCCGACCTTGAAGCTGCCCGACTGGAGCCACGTCCACGCGGTCGTGATCTCGCCTCGGGGGTTGTTGCACGCGGTAGTGCCCAGGCACACCTTAGGTTGCGCCGAGTGCGCGCCGAAGAACGCCCAGACCGCGCCCGCGAAGGCGACGAAGACGCTCGTGGTAGAGATCCAGGCGGCGGCGACGCGCGGGATCCGCGTCCCGCCGAGGAGGATCAGGATCGTGCCGGCGAGCGGCGCAAGCAGGCAGAGCCAGGCACCGCCGGTCATCCGCGAAGCTCCGAGAGGGTGTCGACGTCGAGCGAGAGCCGGCGGCGGTTGAGCGCGACGACGAGGCCGAGCCCGACGCAGACCTCCGAGGCGGCGACGGCCATCACGCCGAGCGCGAAGACCTGGCCGGCGCCGTTCTGCCAGTGGCGCGAGAGCGCGATCAGCGCCAGGTTGCCCGCGTTCAGCATCAGCTCGAGCGAGAGGAGGACGACGAGGGTGTTGCGCCGGATCAGGACGCCGAGCGCGCCGATCCCGAACAGGAACGCGGCGACGGCGACGTACCAGGCGACGCCCGGGCCGAGCACTACGGCACCAGCTCCACGTCGGGCTCGCGCTCCGGGGCCGCCTGGGTCGTCAGGGGGTCCAGGCGCTTCGTGTGCGAGCCGAGGATCACGCCGCCTACGGCCGCGACGAGCAGGACGATCGAGGTGATCTCGAAGGCGAGCAGGTGGTCAATGAGGAAGACGCGGCCGATCCAGGCCGGCGTGCCGAACTCGGCGCCGACCTTGCCCGTGTGCGAGAGGTTCCCGCCCGCCTGCAACCCGATCACGACGACGATCTCCACGAGCAGGGCGCCGGCCGCCCCGACCGCGCAGGCGGTCTGCCAGCCGGGGCCGCCCGACCACGGCGTCTCGAGTCGCGGCCCGACGTAGGCGATCACGAACAGGAACATGACGACGACCGCGCCCGCGTAGACGAGCACCTGCGCGGCCGCGACGAACTCGGCCGACAGCAGCAGGTACATGACCGCGAGCGACGCGAGGTTCCCGATCAGCGCGAGCGCCGAGTAGAACGGGTTCGAGAACGAGATCACGGCAACGCCCGCCGCGAGGCAGGAGAAGCCGGCGACGACCCAGACGATCCAGACGACGACGTTCCCGGCCGAGGAGGCGACGACGAGCGCGCTCACGAGTCGCTCTTGTAGAAGGGGATCGGCGTGTCGTAGAGGTCCCGGTCCGCGACGGGCCACTCCTTGACCGGCGGCGTGAGGAGCATGTCCTTCGTGTAGATCTGGTCGTCGCGGTTGTGCTCCGAGATCTCGAACTCGTTGCCGAGCGTGATCGCGTCGAACGGGCAGGCGAGCTCGCAGTAGCCGCAGAAGATGCAGCGGCTGAGGTTGATCTCGTAGATCCGCGCGTAGCGCTCGCCCGGCGAGACGCGGTTCTCCGGCGTGTTCTCGGCGGCGACGACGCGGATGCAGTCGGCCGGGCAGGCCGCCGCGCAGAGGGAGCAGCCGACGCACTTCTCGAGCCCGTTCTCGTGCCGCCATAGCCGGTGCCGGCCGCGGAAGCGCGGGTAGACCGGCCGCTTGTACTCCGGGTACTGCTGCGTGATCGGCTTCTTGAAGATCTGCTTGAAGGTGACCCCGAAGCCCTTGAAGGTCTCCAACGGCTGCGGACTCATTGGAACGCCACCACCAGAGCGGCCGTGACGACCGCGTTCACCGTCGCAACCGGCAGGAGGACCTTCCAGCCGAAGCGCATCAGCTGGTCGTAGCGGAGCCGCGGCAGCGTCGTCCGCAGCCAGATGAAGACGAAGAGGACGCCGGCCGTCTTGAGCAGGAACCAGATCGGCCCGATGTCCCACGGCCCGTGCCAGCCCGCGAAGAACAGCGTCACCATCAGGCCGGAGAGCGTGATCAGGTTGATGTACTCGGCCATCTGGAACAGGCCCCAGCGCATCCCCGAGTACTCGGTGTGGTAGCCGGCGACGAGCTCCTGCTCGGCCTCCGGCAGGTCGAACGGGGCGCGGCTCGTCTCGGCGATCCCCGCGATGAGGAAGATGACCAGGCCGATGAACTGCGGTGCCGCGAACGGGAGCAGGGCGCCCTGGCGCGCGACGATCTCCGGCAGGTTGAGCGAGCGGCCGAGGATGACGACGCCGAGCACGCTGAGCGCGAGCGAGACCTCGTACGAGACGAGCTGGGCGCAGGTGCGCATCGCGCCGAGGATCGAGAACTTCGACTCCGACGCCCAGCCGCCGACGATGAAGCCGTAGATCCCGATCGAGCCGAGCGCGAAGATCGCGATCAGGCCGATCGAGGCATTCGCGACCTCGCCGTTGATGTGCCAGCCGTTGACCGTCCAGCCGGGCCCGAACGGGATGAACGCGAAGGCGGCGAGCGCGGTGAAGGCCGAGACGACCGGCGCGAGGATGTAGGGCAGGTCGATGACGGCCGCCGGGGAGAACGCCTCCTTGCGGATCAGCTTCACGAGGTCGGCGATCGGCTGCAGCAGGCCGAACTTGCCGGCCCGGTTCGGCCCGTACCGAAGCTGCATCCGCCCCATCACCTTCCGCTCGACCAGCGTCAGGTAGGCGAAAAGGCCGAGGAGGATGTTGATCACGAGCCCCGCCTCGATCAGCGCGATCCACCACGGCTCGTGCGGCGTCACGCCGGCACCTCGTCCGCGACCTTCTCGATCTCGACGATGCCGCCGAGGCCGTTCGCGTGCTCGATCGCGACGCGCGCGATGCCCGCGCGCAGGCGCCGGTTCACGCGCGCCGGCAGCGTGATCGCGCTGCTGTTCGAGCCGACGGTGACGAAGTCGCCGGTCGTGATCTTGCGCCGCCGGGCGTCGTCGGCCGAGAGCTCGAGCTCCGGCTGCGGCCGCTGGAAGTGGAGCTCGGCTACGCGCTCGACCGCCGCGCCGGAGAAGAGCGGCTTGTAGGCCACGAGCCGGATCTGGCCGCGGCGTGCCTTCTGCTCCACCGCGGGCAATGCCTCGCGGGAGACGTGCTCCGGCGCCTCGGGATAGACGCGCAGCGGCGCCCGCTCGCCGACCTCGCCGAACGCGAGCCCGCCGTAGACCCGCTCGGAGACCTCGGCGAAGACGCCGGCCGCATACGGCGCAACGTCGACGTCGAAGCGCGCCGCGAGGTCGGCGATCCATTCGAGCTCGTCAGGGCAGGGCGGCTCGACCGTCCGGCGCAGCCGTTGCAGCCGCCCCTCGAGGTTGACGAAGGTGCCGTCGCGCTCGAGGTAGCTCGTGCCCGGCAGGATCAGGTCGGCCCAGCCGGCGGCGAGCCCGCCGTACATCGAGATCACGATCGTCGCGTCGGCCTGCTCGGCGAGCGCCCGCACGTTGTCGTCGTCGGCCGCCTCGTCGCCCGAGACGACGAGCAGCCCGATCGACTCCAGCTCGCCCCCTTCCTCGTCGCAGCAGGCGGCCCAGGCGTCGGTGACGCCGCGGCCGTTCGGGGTCTCGGGGAGGTAGAACGCGCCGCAGCCCTCACGCTCGGCGAGGCCGAGCTGCTCCGCGAGCTTCGCGACCGTCGCGCCGCCTCGGCCGCCCGGGCCGCACCAGACGAGGACGACCCGCTCCGCCTCGGTCACCGCGGGGTCGTCGGCATCGTCGAGGATGCGGGCGCCCTTACGGCGGGCCGCCTTGATCCAGAGATCGACGACCGGCGCGCGCTCGACGACCGGCACGTCCCCGAGCACGACCACGGCGTCCGCGTCGCGGATCGCCGAGAGCGGCAGCCGGTACGCGTCGAGGACGCCCGAGACCTCCTCCGGCAGCATCGCCTGGTGGGAGTCGAGCCCGACCCGCAGCAGCTTGGCGAGCGCATACGTCTGCTCCACCGTCTCCGACCCGGAGAGCACGGTCACGACCCGGCCGCGCGCGGCGCGCAGCAGCCGCTCGGCCTCGTCGAGCGCCTGCTCCCATGAGACCGACTCCAGGCCGTGCCGGCGCACGCGCTGCAGCGGCTGCCCCAGCCGGTCCTCGGCGCGCAGGTGCGTGTAGGCGAAGCGGCCCTTGTCGCAGATCCAGCCCTCGTCGACCTCGGGGTGGTTGCGGGAGAGGATGCGCTTGACCTTGCCCTCGCGCACCGTCGCGTGGATGTTGCAGCCGACGGGACAGAGGCCGCAGACGGTCGGCACGTCGACGATCTCCCACGGCCGGCCCTCGAAGCGGTACTGCGTCGGCAGGAGCGCGCCGACCGGGCAGAGCTCGGTCACGTTGCCGGTGAACGCGCCCTGGTAGGGCAGGTCCTCGAAGGTCGTGATCACGGACATCGCGCCGCGGTTGGCGGCGATCAGCTGCAGGTCCTCCGAGACGCTCTCGCTGAAGCGGGTGCAGCGGTAGCAGAGGATGCAGCGCTCGCGGTCGAGCGAGATGGTCGGCGAGATCGGGATCGGCTTCTCGAACGTGAGCTTGTCGAAGCTCATCCGCGTGTTGCCGGGGCCGTAGCGGAAGGTGAGGTCCTGCAACGGGCACTCGCCGCCCTTGTCGCAGACCGGGCAGTCGAGCGGGTGGTTGACGAGGATGAACTCGAGAGTCGCGTTCTGTCCCTCAGCCGCCAGCTGAGAGGTGCGCGCGGTCTTCACGACCATCCCGTCCTGGGCGGTCAGCGTGCAGCCCGCCTGGAGCTTCGGCGTCCCCTCGAGCTCCACGAGGCACATCCGGCAGGCGCCGATCGGGTCGCCGAGGCGCGGCTCGTAGCAGAAGACCGGTATCTCGACCCCTGCCGCGAGCGCCGTCTCGACGAGGTTCGTCCCCTTCGGGACGTGAACTTCCCGCTCGTCGATCCGGACGCGCACCAGCTCGGTGCTCAAGTCAGAGCCTCCTGGGCCATAGGCGTGTGGACGTGCTGGTCCATGGGGGCGAACAGCCCCGCGAGCTGCGAGTCGGCGCCGAAGGGGCAGCCGCCGTACTCGAGATGGGCGCGGAACTCGTCCCGGAACTTCGTCACGCAGCTCGCGACGGGCATCGCGGCCGAGTCGCCGAGCACGCAGAGGCACTTCCCGATGATCCGGTCGCACACGTCGAGCGTCAGCTCGAGGTCGCGGTCCATGGCGGTGCCGTCCTCGACGGCGCGCATGAGCTGGACGAGCCAGCGGGTGCCGACCCGGCACGGCGTGCACTTGCCGCAGGACTCGTGCGCGTAGAACTGCGCGACCCTCAGCGCGAACTGGACGATGCACGTCCGCTCGTCGATCACGGTCACGACTCCCGAGCCGATGAAGTAGCCCTTCTTCCCGAGCGAGTCGGCGTCGAGCGGCGTGTCGAGGTCGTCCGGCGTCATCACCGGGAACGACGACCCGCCCATCATCACGGCCTTGAGCGTGTGGCCGTCCGGGACGCCGCCGCCGATGTCGTAGATCAGGTGCCGCACCGTGATCCCGTGCGGCGCCTCGTACACGCCGGGCCGCTCGACGTTGCCGGAGAGGCAGAAGAGGCGGGTGCCGGTCGAGTCGGGCGGCGAGCCGATCGTCGCGTACTCGGACGGGCCGACGGCGAAGACGGCCGGGATCGTCGCGATCGACTCGACGTTGTTGATCAGCGTCGGCGACTCGTAGACGCCCGAGATGGCCGGGAACGGCGGCTTGGAGCGCGGCTGCCCTCGCTTGCCCTCGAGGGACTCGAGCAGCGCGGTCTCCTCGCCGCAGATGTACGCGCCGGCTCCGCGGTGGATCACGATCCCGACGTCGGCGAGGATGCCGGCGTCGCGAGCCTGGTCGACCGCGCTCTGGAGAGCCTCGTACTCCGCCCGGTACTCGCCGCGGATGTAGATGTAGATCTGCTTCGACTGGATCGCGTGCGCCGCGATCAGGCAGCCCTCGACGAGCCGGTGCGGGACCTTCAGCATGATCTCGCGATCCTTGAACGTCCCCGGCTCGGACTCGTCGGCGTTGACGGTGATGTAGATCGGCTTCGCGATCTTGTCGGGAGTCGGGATGAAGCTCGCCTTGCGCCCCGTCGGGAAGAAGGCGCCGCCGCGGCCGCGGAGGTTCGACTCGATCACCTCCTGGATGACCGTCTGCGGATCCTGCGCGCGCGCCTTCTCGAGCTGCGCGTAGCCGCCGACCTCGCGATACGCGGCGAGGCTCTGCAGCGGCTCTCCCTCGTAGCCGGCGAGGACGAGCGCCGGGCCCTCGGCGACCTCCACCCGCGTCTCAGCCATCTCGAAGCTCCTCGAGAATCGCCGGCACGTCCCCCGGCACGACCGACTGCCGGTAGCGGTGGTCGACGGCGACGATCGTCGGCGTGGCGCAGCCGCCCAGGCACTCGACCGCGCGCAGCGTGATCTCGCCGTCCTGCGTCGTCTCGCCGGGCGCCACGCCGAGCTCCGACGCGAACGCGTCGAGCACGGCCTGTGCGTTGACGAGCCCGCAGCAGACGTTCGTGCACACGTCGATCGTGTGCCGGCCCGCGGGCTCGAGCAGGAACATGTCGTAGAAGCTTGCGACGGAGTAGCAATAGGCGGGCGTCAGGTCGAGCGCGTCGGCGGTCTCTTCGAGCGCCTCGCGGGAGAGCCAGCCGTGCCGCTCCTGCGCGAGCCGCAGCGCCGGCAGCACCGCCGAGCGCGTGCCCTCCGGGTAGCGCGCCCGCATTTCCTGCACCTCGTCGTAGAACTTGCTCACCGGTCGGTGTCTCCCATCACGGCGTCGAGCGAGCCGACGACCGCGATCAGGTCTGCGACGAGCGCGTTCTCGAGGCAGGTGGCCGTCGCCTCGAGCGCGACGAACGAGGGCGCCCGGAAGTGGATGCGCCACGGCTTCGGGCCGCCGTCGGAGACGAGGTAGCAGCCCGACTCGCCGCGCGGCGACTCGACCGCGACGTAGATCTCGCCCTCGGGCACGCGGAAGCCCTCGGTCACGAGCTTGAAGTGGTGGATCAGGGACTCCATCGAGGTGTGGAGCTCCTCGCGCGGCGGCAGCACGACCTTGCGGTCGTCGGCGATCCACGGCATCCCTTCCATGCGCTCGAGCCGGTCGAGGCACTGGCGCACGATCTGCGTCGACTCCAGCATCTCGTCCATCCGCACGCGGTACCGGTCGTAGACGTCGCCGTTCGGATAGACCGGCACCTTGAAGTCGACCTGCTCGTAGTGGAGGTACGGCTGGTCGCGCCGCAGGTCCCAGTCGACGCCGGAGGCGCGCAGGTTCGGGCCGGTCTGCCCCAGCGCGATCGCGTCCTGGGCCGAGAGCACGCCGATCCCCTGCGTCCGCTCGAGCCAGATCTCGTTGCGGTGGAGGATGCCGCGGTAGTCGTCGAGCGCGTGCGGCATCCACTCGACGAACTTCCGGCACTCTGGGAAGAAGCCGGACGGGATGTCCTCGGCGAGGCCGCCTACCTGGAAGTAGCGGGTGTGCATCCGCTGCCCGGTGACCAGCTCGGACAGGTCGAGGATCATCTCCCGCTCGCGGAAGCAGTACCAGAACATCGAGATCGCTCCCAGCTCGAGCGCCGACGTGCCGAGGAAGACGAGGTGCGAGTGGATCCGGTTGAGCTCGCAGAGGAGCATCCGCATCCAGTAGGCCTTGGTCGGCACCTCGAGCTCGAGCAGCTGCTCCACCGCGAGCACGTAGACCAGCCCGTTGTTCTGGTAGCCGACGTAGTCGATCCGCTCGGGGAAGGTGACGCCCTTCCAGTACGTCTTCGACTCCATCGACTTCTCGAAGCCGGTGTGGAGGTAGCCGACCACCGCGGAGACGCCTACGACCTCCTCGCCCTGCAGGTCGACGATCAGGCGCAGCACCCCGTGCGTGGACGGATGGTTCGGGCCGAAGTTGACCCGCAGCACGTCCTCGCTGTCGGGGAGGTCGTCGGGGACGTCGAGGATCGTCGGCACGCGCGGCGGGATCCGCGAGCCGTCGTACTGCCCGTCGGCGACGATAGGCCAGCGAGTGGTGGAAGTCGTGGTGACGCTCATTGCTCGTCGCTGAAGCGGACGGGCTCGCCGCCGATCGGGTAGTCCTTGCGCAGGGGGTGGCCCTCCCAGTCCTCGGGCATCAGGAGCCGCTCGAGGTTCGGGTGGTCGTCGAACACGATCCCCATCAGGTCGAACTGCTCGCGCTCGTGCCAGTCGCAGGTCGGCCAGACCTCCACGACGCTCGGCACGTGCTCGCCCTCGTCGGCCCAGCACCTGAGACGCGTGCGCGGCGCGCCCTGCCGCAGCGCGAGCAGGTGGTAGCTGACCGAGAACCGCTTCGGCTTCGGCTCGGGGAGCACCTGGAGCCCCTGCGTCATCGGGTGCATGAGGTCGCGCCCGCTCGAGGTGCCGATGTAGCCGGAGATGCCCTTGCCGCCCCAGTCGAGGTAGTCCGTGGCCACGACGTCGACGCACATGTCGAAGCCGAGCTCGTCGCGCGCGTGCAGGCACGCCTCGCGGATCCGCGCTGTCTCGACCGTCACCGTCGGCATGTCGGCCCCGTCGCGGTGCGATACATAGCCCGGCAAGCGCTGCCAGTCGGTCACGTGGCGACCCCGTTGCGCTCGTACGCCGGCGGGACTCCTGCCATGTGCGCCTCGTGCAGGCGGATGATCCCCTCCATCAGCGCCTCCGGCCGCGGCGGGCAGAAGGGGATGTAGATGTCGACGGGGACGATGCGGTCGACGCCCTGGAGGATCGTGTAGTTGTTGAACATCCCGCCCGAGCTCGCGCAGACGCCCATCGCGATCACCCACTTCGGCTCGAGCATCTGGTCGTAGATCTGGCGCAGCGGCGGCGCCATCTTGTGCGCGACCCGGCCCGAGACGATGAGCAGGTCGGCCTGGCGCGGCGACGAGCGGAACGCCTCCATCCCGAAGCGCGCGATGTCGTAGCGCGCCGAGACGATCGACATCATCTCGATCGCGCAGCAGGCGAGCCCGAACGTGTCGGGCCACATCGACTTCGTCTGCGCCCAGCGCACCGCCTTCTCGAGAGTCGTCAGCCCGAGCGCCCGCTCGAGCTCCTCGACGCCGAGCTCCTCCTCGAAGCGGGACGGCCCCTTCGTCGGCCAGAGGAGCCGCTCCGACTGGAGCCCGTAGTCGCGCAGGCGCGTCGGCTCGTCAGCCACGCGGCGTCACCAGTTCAGCGCGCCCTTGCGCCAGATGTAGACGTATGCGACGAGGAGGATGAGGACGAAGAAGGCGAACTCGACGAAGCCGAACCAGCCGAGCGCGTGGAGCTGCACCGCGAGCGGGTAGAGGAAGACGATCTCGATGTCGAAGACGATGAAGAGCATCGCCGTCAGGTAGAAGCTCACGCTGAAGCGCTGCCGTGGCAGCGACCCGATCGAGACGCCCGACTCGAACGGCACGCGGCGCGCGCGCGTACGAGCCGCCGGGCGCTGCGAGAACTTGAACGACATCCACATCATCGAGCCCGGGATGACGAGCGCGAGGACGCCGTAGATCAGGAATGGCAGCCAGCTGTCGAGCATCTACTCCCGCCTCCGCTTACCCACGCGACGGCTGACGTTATCAACGTCTCGGGGGCTGCACTTGCAGGTACCGAATCCCCGTAGCCGTGGGTGCCACAGCTGTTACAAAGTCGCGTCCCGAGCGGCGTCTCACGACCGGGTACCCGGAGGGCACGCTGCTACGATGCGACCCGGATGGAGATTCAGGAGCGCACCGAGAGCATCGTCTCGCTGACGCCTGCGGCGGCGGTGAAGATCCGCGACCTGATGTCCGGCGAGGAGGACGTCTCGGTGCTGCGCGTCGCGATCGAGGGCGGCGGCTGCTCCGGCTTCCAGTACGGCCTCGGCTTCGACCGAGGCGCCCAGGAGGGCGACCACGAGTTCGAGTGCGAGGGCGTCAGGGTCGTCGTCGATCCCTTCAGCGCCCCCTACCTGATGGGCGCGCAGGTCGACTACCTCGAGACGATCCAGGAGTCCGGGTTCAAGATCGAGAACCCGCAGGCCGTTTCCTCCTGCGGCTGCGGCCACTCGTTCCAGGTGGCCGAGGGCGAAACGCCCGAGGACGCAGCCGGCGGTTGCGGATCCGGCTGCGCCCACTGACGCTCTCTCACCTCAACTGACGAGCTCGACGAACCGCGGGTCTTCGTGGAGCGACGCGAAGTCGTCGTCGTTCTGCGCCATTTCCTTGTACGGCTCCCACTGGGCGACGGACTCGGCGAGGGCCGTGAGGGCTGCCTCGTCGTTCCCGAGCAGGGACTCCATGCAGGCGACGTTGTAGAGCAGGTACGCGTTGCCCGGATACGTCTCGAGGGCGCGATTCGTCGTCTCGAGCGCGGCGGCCCAGTCCTTGTCCCGGTACGCAGCCCAGAAGCCGACCGCCGACGCCGCCGGCGTGAGCCGGTAGCCGTGGTCACGCGGCCCGCCGGCCGCGACGATGACCGTGTCCGGCGAGGTCGCAACCGCTTCCCGCATCACGCCGGGGTCGCGGACGAAGATCGCCGTCCCCTGCGGGGCCTCGACCTTCTCGCCGTCCACCGTGAAGGCCGCCGAGCCCTGCACGACGACGTACAGCTCCTCGTGCATGTCGCCGCCGGGGCCTGCCTCGTGGTGGTCTCGAATGATGGTCTCGCCGGCTTTGCGCTGGTAGATCGCGTTGACGCCGAACGCGCCTATGTCGAGGTCCTCGCGGAGCTGCACGCGGCCACGGTCGTCCTCGGCTGCGGCGAGCTGCTCGCCGAGGGAGACGACGCCGTATGCGGTCTGAGTCGCAGCCATCCTGTCCTCCTCAGTAGGGGTGAGGACGCGGCTGCACCGAGCCGCGCCATGCGGTCTTCGTGGACGAGCTGAGCGAAGTGCGGGTCTGACGGGTACGTGGCGGGCCTCCTCCTTGATGTCGAGTATCTTGATAGCGAGAATCTATCAATCGAGGTATCTTGACGTCAAGAGGAATTTCATGAACACTTCGCACGTGCCCAGGCAGAGGAAGAACGGCCAGGACCACGTCGACTCCTTCCTCGAAGAGATCGGCGCCGACCTGCCTTCCGACCTCGATCTGACGGTGGAAGGGATCGTCGAGCGGGTTCAGGGCATCAACCGGCGGATCAAGCGGATGCACGACGAGACGCTCGACCAGCTCGGCCTCACGATGAGCGACTGGCACGTGCTCACGTCGTTGCGCTGGGCCGGCGAGCCGCACCGTCGCAAGGCCGGAGAGCTGGCCCGCCGCGCCGACCTGACGAGCGGCGCGATGACGAGCCGGCTCGACGCGCTCGAGAAGGAGGGGCTCGTTCGCCGCCTGCGCGATCCGGACGACCGGCGAAGCGTGCTCGTGGAGCTGACGCCCAAGGGCCGCCAGAAGCACGAGCAGACGATGGGCATCCAGGGGCAGAAGGAGGCGCTGCTCGCAGAGGCGCTGACCGATCGCGAGAAGGAGCAGCTCAACGCGCTCCTCCGCCGCGTGATGCTCACGCTCGAAGACCGGTATCCCGGCAAGCACGACTAGAGTCGACGCCCGTATGCGTGTCGCCGTCGTGGGATCGGGGCCGGCGGGCTTCTACGCCGCGGGTGCGCTCCTGTCCGCCGACACGCCGGTCGAGGTGGACATGATCGAGCGGCTGCCGACGCCGTGGGGGCTCGTGCGGCTCGGCGTTGCGCCCGACCACCCGAAGCTGAAGACGGTCTCGCGTGCCTTCGAGCGGATCGCCGAGCAGCCGGGCTTTCGCTTTCTCGGCCACGTCGAGCTCGGTCGCGACCTCCACCACGAGGACCTCGTCCGCCTCTACGACGCGGTCATCTACGCGGTCGGCGCCCAGACCGACCGCCGCCTCGGCATCCCCGGCGAGGACCTGCCCGGCTCGTGGCCGGCCACGGAGTTCGTCGCCTGGTACAACGGCCACCCCGACCACCAGCAGCTCGAGCTCGACCTCGACGTCGAGCGGGCCGTCGTGATCGGGAACGGCAACGTCGCCCTCGACATCGCGCGCATGCTGGCGCTGACGCACGAGGAGCTCGCACCGACCGACGCGACGGACGCCTCGATCGCGGCCATCGCGGGCTCGTCCCTACGGGAGATCGTGGTCATCGGCCGGCGCGGGCCGGCGCAGGCCTCCTTCACGACGCCGGAGCTGCACGAGATGGGAGAGCTCGCCGGCGCCGACGTGATCGTCGACCCCGCCGAGCTCGAGGGCGCCGAGCCGAAGGACACGAACTCCGAGCGCAACCTCGCGGTGCTGCGCGAGCTCGCGGCACGTGAGCCCGAGGGTAAGCCGCGCCGCGTCGTCTTCCGCTTCTTCCGGTCGCCCGTCGCGATCCTCGGCGAGGACCGCGTCGAGGGGATCGAGCTCGTCCGCAACGAGCTCGACGCGAACGAGCGGGCGGTGCCGACCGAGGAGCACGAGACGCTGGCCTGCGACCTCGTCTTTCGCAGCGTCGGCTACCACGGCGTCGCACTGCCCGGCGTTCCCTTCGACGAGCGCAGCGGCACGATCCCGAACGAAGGAGGACGCGTCGAGCCGGGCGTCTACGCCGCGGGCTGGATCAAGCGCGGCCCGACCGGCGTGATCGGCACGAACAAGAAGGACGCCACCGAGACCGTCCAGCTCCTGCTCGAGGACGCCGCGGCCGGGCGGCTCGAGCCCAAGCCGGACGCGACCGCCGCAGCAGTCGACGCACTGCTCGCGGAACGCGGCGCGCGCGTCGTGGAGTACGACGGCTGGTGCGCGATCGACGAAGCCGAGCGGGCCGCGGGCGAGAAAAGCGGCCGCCCTCGCATCAAGCTCTGCTCCCGGGAGGAGCTCCTCGCCGCGGCTGAGCGTGTCACGACGGGGACTGGATAGTCCCCCCGATGGGGGACATCGGCTCATCCCGCGGACGCCGATGGACCGGGGATGGAGTCCATCGTCGTCGAATGCCTCCACTGCCGGACCTCCCGGGTCGCCCGCCGCGACCGCTTCAAGCACTTCGAGTCGCCCGAGTGCCCGGAGTGCGGCTATCTCGGCTGGGCGCCCGTGCTCGAGCTGACCGAGGCCCAGCGCCCCGAGCCGCGCGAGCAAGCGCAGGCCGGGCGTCGCGTCCCGTCGGTCGCGTAGTAGCGGGTCCCCGCGGCGACAGCCGCTCACGGTTCCCTACACTCGCCTCGATGGCAAAAGCGGAGCAGCGGCAAGAGCTCTGGGGAGGTGAGACCGCGAAGGCCGTCGTGAACTTCCAGGTCTCGGGCGAGCCGATCCCCACGCCCGTCGCGCGCTGGCTCGGTCGGATCAAGGGCGTCGCGGCCAGCGTGAACGCCGACCTCGGTCTCCTCGATCGCGACAAGGCGGAGCGCATAGCGGCTGCGGCTGCGCGGATCGCCGACGGCGAGCTCGACGACCAGTTCCCGATCGACGTCTTCCAGACGGGCTCCGGCACCTCTTCGAACATGAACGCGAACGAGGTGATCGCGACGCTCGCCGGCGAGGACGTCCACGCGAACGACGACGTCAACATGGGCCAGTCCTCGAACGACGTCTTCCCGTCGGCCGTCCACCTCGCGGCGCTCGACGAGATCACGCGGGAGCTGCTGCCCGCGCTCGACCGGCTCGCCGGCTCGCTCGAGGCGAAGGCGAAGGAGTTCGACGACGTCGTCAAGTCGGGCCGCACGCACTGGATGGACGCCGTGCCGGTCACGCTCGGCCAGGAGTTCGCGGGCTACGCGGCGCAGGTGCGGCAGGGGATCGAGCGCGTCAAGGACGCGCTGCCGCGGCTCGGCCAGATCCCGCTCGGCGGCACCGCGACGGGAACCGGCCTCAACACGCACCCGGAGTTTGCGGCGCGCGTGCGCGACCTGCTCGTGAGCGAGACCGGGCTCGAGATCTCGCCGCCGGCCGACCCCTTCGAGGCCCAGGCGGCGCGCGACGGGATCGTCGAGGTGTCCGGTGCGCTGAAGACCGTGGCCGTGTCGCTCACGAAGATCGCGAACGACATCCGCTTCCTCGGCTCCGGCCCGCGTGCAGGCCTCGCCGAGATCGCGCTGCCGGAGCTCCAGAAGGGGAGCTCGATCATGCCGGGCAAGGTGAACCCGGTCATGCCGGAGGTCGTGACGCAGGTCGCGGCGCAGGTGATCGGGAACGACACGGCGATCTCGATCGGCGGCATGCAGGGCCACTTCGAGCTCAACGTCTTCGTACCGCTCCTCGCCCGCAACATCCTCGACTCCGTGAAGCTCCTCGCGAGCGCGAGCCGGCTCTTTGCCGAGAAGTGCGTGGACGGGATCGAGGCGAACCGAGAGAACTGCGAGCACTACGCCGAGCTGACCCTTTCCGCAGCGACCGCGCTCAACCCGTACATCGGCTACGACCGCGCCACCGAGATCGTCAAGGAAGCGGCCGCCTCCGGGCGCTCGCTGCGCGAGGTCGCGCGCGAGAAGGGCGTGGAGGACTCCGTCCTCGACGAGGCGCTCGACTACCGCGGCATGGCCAAGCCGAACGGCTGACTCGCCGGTCCCTTCGTTCGAGGGATCGCCTCCCGGTTCCGCGGCGCCGTTCTCTGGACCAGTATGCGCGGGCACTTCGCGGGCGCGGGAGATCCCCGCGCTCGGTCATTTGAGGAGAGGAACCAGATGAAGCAGAAGCTCCGTTCGCCCAGGCGCGCGCTTGGGCTTGGACTCATCGCCGCGGCGATTGTCGCCGTGGCGCTCACCGGTGCGGCCGCGTCGAGCGCGGCCAGCCCGGCATCGCACCCGATCTTGGTCAATCCTCAGACGCTTCACCTGGCCGGGAAGCCCGGCCCGGGGATCGTGCACTTCAGCTGTCAGGGCCAGCCGATCGACGGCTCGAACGGCGTTGCGTGTAATTCGCCGGCCCAGATCCAGCGGGCCTACGGCTACTCAGGCCTACTCGCGTCGGGCGTCGACGGCACCGGCAAGACGATCGTGATCATCGACGCGTATGCGAATCCGTACCTCACGGGCCCTACGGGTGACGTCGCGCTCGAGGACGCCTCGTTCGGCGTGCCGGATCCGCCGAGCTTCACGGTTCTCCAGCAGCCGAACGCGGTTCCGGCGTTCGACCCGACCGACGACAACCAGGTCGGCTGGGGCGGGGAGGAGACCCTCGACGTCGAGTGGGCCCATGTAATGGCTCCGGGCGCCAACATCATCCTCGCCGAGGCTGCGAGCAACAACGACTCGGACCTCCTCGCGACGACGAAGTACGTGATCGACCACCACATCGGCGACGTCATCTCGCAGAGCTTCGGCGAGGCCGAGTCGTGCATGGATCCGAGCCTGCTCGCACAGCAGCATGCGCTGTTCGCGAAGGCAGTCAGCGAGGGTTACACCATCTTCGCGTCATCGGGCGACAGCGGCGCAGCCCAGTTCAATTGCAATGGCACCGCCGCGATCGAGTCGGCGAGCACGCCGGCCTCCGACCCGAACGTCACCGGTGTCGGCGGAACTTCGCTGAACGACGACCTAGCGGGCAACCGGCTCGGGGAGACGGCATGGACTGAGCCATTCTTCGGTGGCTGCAAGCCGCCGGCGGTCGACTTCCCGTTCGACATCAACTGCAGCGGCGGCGGCTACAGCACGATCTACAAGCAGCCGGTCTGGCAGACCCCGCTGATCCAGAAGAACGCTCCGAAGGGCGGTCCGCCGAGGCGCGGCGTGCCGGACGTCGCGTACGACGCAGGTGTCAACGGCGGTGTGATCTCCGTCTGCAGCGTCTGTGCCGGCGGTGTTCCGACGTTCTTCCTCTTCGGCGGCACTAGCGCCGGCTCGCCTCAGTGGGCCGCGCTGACCGTGGACGCGGATCAGATGGCCGGGCACGACCTCGGCGACATCAACCAGCGGTTGTACAAGATCGCTGAGGGTCCGGGCCCGCATCTCGCCAACTGCCGTCCACGACGTCACGACGGGCAACAACCTCGTCGCGGAGATCGGTGGACAGGGCTTCCACGCGGGCGTCGGTTGGGACGCTGTGACCGGGCTCGGGACGCCGAACGCGGGCATCTTGCTCCCCGCCCTGGTCAGCAGCCATTAGTCGACCAGGAACAACGACGCATGGGAAAGGCCCGCTCCGGCGGGCCTTTCTTGTTTCTAGTACGCGACTGCGCCGCGGCCTGTGGAGGCGGCATGCTTCTGCTCGTCGGCGCGGTAGCTCGAGCGGACGAGCGGGCCGGAGAAGACCGAGCCGAATCCCAGCGCCTCGCCCTGCTCCCGGAACCAGCGGAACTCGTCCGGGTGCACCCAGCGGTCGATCGGCGCGTGCTTCGCGCTCGGCTGGAGGTACTGGCCGATCGTGACGACGTCGACGCCGTTGGCGCGCAGGTCGCGCAGCGTCTCCACCACCTCGTCGTTCGTCTCGCCGAGCCCGACGATGATCCCCGACTTCGTCAGGACGGGGTAGTCGGCGAGCTCCTTCGCCCGGCGCAGCAGCCACAGCGCGCCGTCGTAGCTGGCCTTCGCGCCGCGCATCCGGGCGTGCAGGCGGCGGACGGTCTCGATGTTGTGGTTGAACACCTCCGGCCGGGCGGCGAGCACCGTCCGCAGCGCCTCCTCCTCGACGCCGAGGAAGTCGGGCGTCAGCACCTCGACCGAGGCGTCCGGCAGCTTCGCCTTGAGCGCGCGGATCGTCGCCGCATAATGCCCGGCGCCGCGGTCGGGGACGTCGTCCCGGTCGACCGAAGTGACGACGACGTGCTTGAGCTGCATCTGGGCCGCGGCCTGCGCGAGCCGCAACGGCTCGAGCGGGTCGGGCGGCGACTCGGGCTTGCCGGAGTGGACGTAGCAGTAGCGGCACGCCCGCGTGCATGTGTCGCCGAGGATCTGGAACGTCGCGGTGCCGCGCCCCCAGCACTCCGAGATGTTCGGGCAGCGTGCCTCCTCGCAGATCGTGTGCAGCGAGAGACCGTGCACGAGCTTCTGGACGTCGAAGTACGAGCCATCCTTGGAGGGCGCGCGCACCTTCATCCACTCGGGCCGGCGGGGTCGCTGGGCGACGGGAAGCGATGACTCCATGGCCGCGTTCCAGTCTATTGGCGTAGGAAGACCGACCGCTGCTAGCCTGAAGCGGACTTGAGAGTCCGTTTACGTAGAAGGAGTTGAATGAGCCGCCATTCCACGAATCCCTGGGTCGTACTCGTTGTCGTCTGCCTCGCGCAGTTCATGGTCGTCCTCGACGCGACGATCGTGAACGTGGCCCTGCCCCACATCCAGACCTCCCTGGGCTTCACCGAGGCGAGCCTGCAGTGGGTCATCAACGCGTACACCCTCGTCTTCGCCGGCTTCCTCCTGCTCGGCGGGCGCATGGGCGACCTCCTGGGGCGGAAGCGGCTCTTCGTCATCGGGCTCGTTGTCTTCACCACCGCGTCGTTCCTGAACGGCATCTCCTCGACTTCGGGGATGCTGATCGGGTTCCGGGCGCTGCAGGGCTTCGGGGCCGCGCTCATCTCGCCGGCGGCGCTCTCGATCATCTCCACGACCTTTGCGGAAGGGAAGGAGCGGTCGCGGGCCCTCGGCGTCTGGGCCGCGATCGCTATCGGCGGCTCGGCAGTTGGGCTCGTGCTCGGCGGCGCGCTCACGCAGGCGTTCTCCTGGCGCTGGATCTTCTTCGTCAACGTGCCGGTCGGCATCTTCGCCTTCTTCGCCGCCCTGCGGCTCGTGCCGGAGTCGAAGGACGAGCACGCGCACAAGGGCTATGACGTCGCCGGCGCGGTGACCGTCACCGGCGGGCTGATGCTGCTCGTCTACGGGCTCGTCAACTCGGCCACGCATGGCTGGGGCTCGACACAGACGATCGTCGCGTTCGTCGTCGCCTTCGCGCTCCTCGCCGCGTTCGTCGTCATCGAGCAGCGCTCGGCAGAGCCGCTCGTCCGGCTCTCGATCTTCCGCGTCCGCTCGCTTCTGACGGCGAACCTGTCGATGTTCCTCGCCTTCTCGGGGATCTTCGCGGTCTTCTTCTTCAACACGCTCTACATCCAGAAGGTGCTCGGCTTCGGGCCGCTCAAGGCCGGTGTCGCGTTCCTCCCCTTCTCGGCGGGGGTCATGATCTCTGCCGGCCTCGCCTCGACCTTCGCGCCGCGGATCGGCGTGCGCCCGGTGGCCGCCGTCGGCATGGTGCTCACGATCATCGGGATGCTCCTCTTCGCCCGTATGCCGGTCGACGGCTCGTACGCGGCCGACGTGCTGCCCGGGATGCTTCTCTCCTCCCTGGGGATGGGCGCCATCTTCATGCCGCTGACGCTCGTGGCGACGACGGGGCTGGCCAACGAGGACCAGGGGCTCGCGTCCGGCCTCTTCAACACGTCGCAGCAGGTCGGTGGTGCGCTCGGCCTCGCGACCCTCAGCACCATCGCGGCCAGCCATACGTCCGGCACCTCGTCGGCTGCGCTCGTGCACGGATTCCACTACGCGTTTGCCGGCGCTGCCGTCTTCGTCGCCGGTTCCCTCGTCGTGATGCTCGCGCTGCTGCGCAAGCGGCACGTGGCCCGCATCGAGGCCGACATCGAGACCGAGCCGGCGCTGGCCGCCTGATGACCGAGCTTCGCGCCGACGCGCGGCGCAACCTCGAGCTGGTGCTCGACGCGGCGACAGAGGCATTCGCCGCGTCGGGCCCCGACGCGAGCATCGACGAGATCGCCCGGCTCGCGGGTGTCGGCCACGGGACGGTCTTCCGCCGCTTCCCGACCAAGGACGACCTCATGTATGCCGTCATCGAGCGCCATGTCGCGCAGTTGTCCGCGATGGCCGAGGAGGCGCTCGCCTCCGACGATCCCGGCGAGGCGTTCTTCGACTTCGCCCGCCGGGCCGCAGAGCTCGGGATGACCACACCCGGTCTCCACAAGTGCGTCGTCCACTGTGGCGAGAAGCCCGGTGCCGCGGAGCTGGAGAAGCTCGGCGCGAAGCTCGTCTCACGAGCTCAGCGCGCGGGAGCGGTGCGGCGAGACGTGGAGCCGGCCGACGTCCAGCTGCTCGTGCGGTCGGCGCTGACCTCGGCGCCGCCGGGACAGTGGCGGCGCTATCTCGACGTCGTGCTCGACGGCCTGCGCACGTAGAGTCTCAGCCCGTGGCCTGGTTCGTGCGCAACCTCCGCGAGGCGAAATGGTGGGAGCGCCCGTCGCGCGGCTTCGTGACCGAGCTCGTAAGCGACGACGACAGGCAGGTCGGCGTCAACCTCTTCGTCCTCGGCCCGGGCGAGCCGATGTCGATGTACCACTGGGAGGCCGACCAGGAAGGCTTCCTCGTCCTCTCGGGCGAGGCGCTCCTGATCGTCGAGGACGAGGAGCGTCCGCTACGCCAGTGGGACTATGTCCACTGCCCGGTGCCCGTCCCGCACACGATCGTCGGCGCCGGCTCGGGGCCGTCCGCGATCCTGGCGATCGGGGCGCGCGAGCATCAGGAGGGCGGCGACTGGGGTGGATACCCGTACTCCGACGTCGCGATGAAGCACGACGCGAGCGCCGAGGAGGAGACGACGGACGCCGACGTCGCCTACGCGCGCTTCCCCGACCGGCGGGACGCCGAGTTCCGGGAGGGCTGGCTGCCCTAGGCCTTCGCCGCGAGCTGCGCGTGGAGCGGCTGCGGCCAGAGACCGGCGCCGTCCTCGGCCGGCAACTCCTCGAGCTCGAGCCCGAAGACGTCCTCGAGCGCTGCGACCGCGTGCGGTCGAGCCTCGTCGAGGGTCACGGGCCGGTCGAGCTCGCGCGCGATCGTGGTGAACGTCGCGTCCTGGAGCCCGCAGGCCGTGATCCAGTCGGTGAACGGAGCCGGGTCGAGGTCGACGTTGAGCGCGTAGCCGTGCGTCGTCACCCAGCGGGAGACGTGGACGCCGATCGAGGCGATCTTGCGGGGAGGCCTTGCCAGCCACAGGCCGGTCAGCCCCTCCATCGTCTGTCCCTCCAGTCCAAACGGCTCGACCGTCTGGACCAGTGCCTGCTCGAGGTTGCGGACGTACTGCTTCACGTCGCGGCCGTGCCGTTTCAGGTCGAGGATCGGGTAGCAGACGAGCTGCCCGGGGCCGTGGTAGGTCGACTTGCCGCCGCGATCGGTCTCGACGACCTCGACCTCGGCGCCGTCGGGGACGTGCAGCTCGGCCGACTCGTCGGTCCGCCTGCCGAGGGTCACGACGGGCGGGTGCTCGAGCAGGACGATCGTGTCCGGGATCGCGCCCTGCGAGACCGCACCGGCAAGGGAGCGCTGCAGCTCCCAGGCGTCGAGGTACGGAACCTCGCCGAGCTGGAGGAGGTAGCCGCCGGTCTCCACGCGCTCAGGCTAGCTTGGGCCGCATGGCCGTCGTTCTCGTCGAAGGCGTCACCGACCGCATTGCGCTCGACGCAGTTGCGCGGCGGCTCGCGCTGGACCTCGACGGCGTCGAGATCGTCCCGATCGGCGGCGCCCAGGCGATCCGCCGGGCGTCGGAGCTGTACCGGGACGAGCGAGTCGTCGGGCTCTGCGACGCCGGTGAGGAGCGCTGGTTCCGGCGCGTGCTCGGGGATGCGACCTTCGTCTGCGTCAAGGACCTCGAGGACGAGATGATCCGCGCCCTCGGCTCCGAACGCGTGCAGGGGGTCGTCGCGGCACAGGGCGAGCTCGACACGTTCCGCAACTTCCAGAACCAGCTCTTCTGGCGCGGGCGGCCGGTGGAGATGCAGCTGCGGCGCTGGCTGCAGAACGGCGGTCGCCAGCACCGCTATCCGCCGCTGCTCGTCGAGGCGATGGAGCCGGACGAGATTCCGCGGCCGCTTGCAGACGTCCTCGTCGCCGTCGCTTAGTAGGCGAAATTAGACATGACCGCCCAGGCCGCGTCCGGAACCTGGTTCCGGACATGACTCAAAACGACATCAGACGCAGTGGTTCCAGCCCCGCGAAGCGGCATTCGCTCGAGCATCAGCCTTTCTCGACAGTGTCTGAATCGCACACGTCCGGAACCTGGTTCCGGACGTGGCTCTTCGGGACGGTTACTCGCCGCTGCCCTCCCAGGACTCGAGGCGCTCGCGCAGGTCGCGGAGGAAGCGGCCCGCGTAGGCGCCGTCGACGAGGCGGTGGTCGTACGTGAGCGTGATGTTCATGAGCGGCCGGATCGCGATCACGTCCTTGCCGAGCTCGTCCTCGACGACCCACGGCCGCTTCACGAGGGCGTAGGTGCCGAGGATCGCCGACTGCGGCTGGCTGATCACCGGCGTGCCGTGGAAGGTGCCGTAGCCGCCCGGGTTCGTGATCGTGAACGTGCCGCCCTGGACGTCGTCCGGCACGAGCTGCTTGTTGCGCGCCTTGGCCGCGATCTCGGCGATGCCGCGGGCGAGTCCGAGCAGGTTCAGGCCCTCGGCGTTGCGGAGCACGGGGACGATCAGGCCCTTGCCCTCGGCGAGCTCGACGGCGATGCCGAGGTTGACGAAGCTGCGCGTGACGATCGAGTCGCCGCGCATCTCGCCGTTCACGTAGGGGTAGTCGCGCAGCGTCTCGACCGACGCCTTCGCGACGAAGGCGAGGTAGGTCGGGTTGACGCCGTAGGCGGCCTGGTACTCCTTCTTCAGCGTCTCGCGGGCGGCGACGATGCGCGAGAAGTCGACCTCGATCGCGCTCGTGACGTGGGCGGCGGTGTCGAGAGAGCGGCGCATGTGCTCGGCGATGCCGCGGCGCATGGCGGTCATCGGCTCGACCGTCTCGCCGGGCAGCGTCTCGCCGGCCGCGACCGGCGCGGGAGCGGGAGGCTTCGGCGGAGGAGGCGGCGCCTGGGCCGGCGGCGTCGGCGGAGCCTGCGGGGCGGGCGCGGGCGGGGCGGGCGCCTCGGGTTGCGCCTGCAGCGGGAGCGGGAGCCTCGGCGGGCTGCGCCTGCTCCTGCGCGCCGCCGGACTCGACGAAGGCGAGGATGTCCTTCTTCGTCACGCGGCCGCCCGAGCCGGTGCCGGGCACCTGGGACGGGTCGACGCCGTGCTCGGAGGCGATCCGGGCGACGACCGGTGAGACGAACGCCTTGCCGTTGCCGGTCGATGCCGGCTGGGCCTGCGGCTCGGTGGCCGGAGGAGCCGCGGACGGCTCGGGCGCCGTCGGCGCAGGGCTCTCGGCGGGCGACGCAGCCTCGGCCTCGGCAGCAGCCTCCGCGGTGGCCGGCTCGGCGGGAGCAGGCTCGGGCGCGGCCTCCTGGGCGGGAGCCTCGGCGGCCCCGCCGCCGATCTGGCCGAGCTTCGTCCCGACGTCGACCGTCGCGCCTTCCTGCACCAGGATCTGCGTCAGCGTCCCGGAGGCCGGGCTCGGCACCTCCGTGTCGACCTTGTCGGTGGAGATCTCGAGCAGCGGCTCGTCGGCCTCGACCTGCTCGCCCTCCTGCTTCAGCCAGCGGGTGACCGTCCCCTCCGAGACGGACACGCCCATCTGGGGCATCACGACGTCGACTGCGGTCTCCGTGGCCATTGCGCTCCTCCTAGTACTCCGCGAGCTCTCGCAGAGCGGTGACGACGTCCTCGACCTGCGGGATGTATGCCTTCTCGAGCACCGGCGAGAACGGGACGGGGGTGTCGGGCGCCGCGAGTCGCTTCACCGGCGCGTCGAGATCCTCGAACGCCTCCTCTGCGATCGTGGCGGCGATCTCGCCGCCGAAGCCGCCGCTGCGCGTGTCCTCGTGCAGGACGAGAACCTTCGACGTCTTGCGCACCGACTCGAGCACCGCGGCCTTGTCCCACGGCATCACGGTGCGAAGGTCGAGGATCTCGACCGAGACGCCGTCGGAGTCGAGCTGCTGGGCCGCCTCCTCGGCGGTGTAGACCATTGCGCCCCACGTGATCACCGAGAGGTCGTCGCCGTCGCGGTGGATCCGTGCCTTGCCGAGCGGCGTCGTGTAGCGCTCTTCGGGCACCTCGCCCTTGATGCGCCGGTAGAGGTGCTTGTGTTCGAAGTAGAGAACCGGGCTCGGGTCCTCGATCGCGCTGATCAGGAGGCCCTTTGCGTCCTCCGGCGTCGCGGGGCAGACGCACTTGAGGCCCGGGATGTGCGCGAACGACGACTCCGGGTTCTGGGAGTGGAACGGCCCGCCCGAGAAACCGCCGCCCGAGGGCAGGCGCACGACCATGGGCACCGGAGTGCCGGCGCGCCAGCGCTGCTTCGCCGCGACCGTCACGAGCTGGTCCCACGCGCACGAGATGAAGTCCGCGAACTGCATCTCGGCGACGGGGCGCATGCCCATGAGTGCGGCGCCGGTGCAGCCGCCGACGATGGCGGCCTCGGCGAGCGGCGCGTCGATCACGCGCCAGGGCCCGAACTCCTCCTGGAACCCGAGCGAGACCTTGAAGGCGCCGCCGTAGACGCCGACGTCCTCGCCGATCAGGAAGACGCGCTTGTCGCGCCGCATCTCGGTGCGGAGCCCGTCGGAGATCGCTTGCAGGTAGGTCAGTTCAGCCATCGCTATTTGTGGTGCGGCGTGTCGAGGTCCTCGGGCGAGGCGAAGACGCCCTGCGTGAGGGTGGACGGGTCGGGCTGCGGCGACTCCTCGGCGCGCTCGAGCGCGCTGGTGAGGAGCCTCTTGACGCCGGCCGCGATCTCGTCCTCCTCGTCGTCCGACAGGTCGGCGTTCTCGCGCAGCCAGGTACGGAAGCGCTCGATCGGGTCTGACTCGGCCCAGCGCTCGAACAGAGGCTTCGGGACGTAGAAGGCGTCGTCGTGGACGGCGTGGCCCTCCATCCGCAAGGTCAGGCACTCGAGCAGCGTGGGCCCGCCGCCGCTGCGCGCTTTCTCGATCGCGCGCTTCGCCTCGCGGTAGACGGCGAGGACGTCGGTCCCGTCGACGACGACACCCTCGAAGCCGTAGGCCTCGGCGCGGTCGGCGACGTGCTCGGTCGCGAACTCGAGGTGCGTCGGCGTGGAGTACGCCCACTGGTTGTTGTCGCAGACGAAGACGATCGGGAGCTTGCGAGTGCCGGCGAAGGTCATCGACTCGTGTGTGTCGCCGCGCGCCGAGGCTCCCTCGCCGAACCAGCCGACGGCCACGCGCGCCTCGTCGCGGATCCGGAAGGTGAGGGCGCAGCCGGTGGCGACCGGCAGCATCGCGGGCAGATGGCTGACCATCGCGATCAGCCCGAGCTGCGAGTCGGCCATGTGGACGTTGCCGTCGCGGCCGTGCGTCGGGCCGTCCTGGCGGCCCATGTACTGGGCGAAGATCCGCCACGGCTCGACGCCGCGCGTGATGTGCACGCCCATGTCGCGGTGGAGCGGCGTCCCGACGTCGTCCGGCCCCATGGCCGTCGCGACGCCGACGGCGGCGGCCTCGTTGCCGCGGCCGGTGTAGAACGAGCCCGGGATCTTGCCCTGGCGATAGAGGATGTGGCCGCGCTCCTCCACCCCGCGGGTGATGAGCATGTTGCGGTAGGCGCCGAGCAGGTCCTCGCGGTCGAGGCCCGCCTCGCGCACCTCGTGGAGCGACCCGACGGGCCCCGCCTCTCTTGCGATCGCCATCGGCCCGAACCCTAACGATCGGCCCAGTCGTGGGAGTCGCCGATCTGTCGCAGGCGGTCGCGCGTGTCGTCGTCGCAGAGCGCGCCGGCGAGGCCCGCCGCGTACGCCTCGCGTGGCGAGACCCCGAGCGACGCCGCCGCCTCGTAGTCGCGCGTCAGGTCGGTGTCGAACATCGCCGGGTCGTCGGTCGAGATCGAGCAGCGGACTCCGGCGGCGACGAGCCGAGGCAGCGGGTGCTCCTCGAGCGTCGGGACGATGCCGAGCGCGAGGTTCGAGAGCGGACAGACGTCGAGCACGGTGCCGCGGCTCGCAAGCTCGTCAACGAGCCCAGGGTCCTCGACTGCGCGGATCCCGTGGCGGATCCGGTCGGCCCCGAGGGTCTCGAGCGCACCGCGCACCGACGCGGGGCCTGCGCCTTCGCCTGCGTGCGGCACCGAGCCGAGCCCTCCGTCCCGCGCGAGCGCGAATGCGTCCGCGTACGGCTCCGGCGGGAACCCCTCCTCAGGCAGCCCGCCCAGGCCGATCCCCACCACGCCGCGGTCTCGGTACTTCACCGCGTAGCGCGCAGTTGTGAGCGCCTCTTCGAGCGAATACACGCGCGGAATGTCGGGCGTCAGCCGCACCTCGACACCGTGCAGCTCGCGGGCCTCCTGCGCGCCGTCGCAGTAGCCGGCGAACACGTCGTCCGGATCGAGCCCGTGTCTGAGGCGCGGCGCAAAGATCCCCTCGAGGTAGGCCGCGCCGTGCTCCTTTGCCTCGCCGGCGTAGTCGACGACGATTTGGCGGAAGTCGTCGTAGCGGGTGAGCGCACCGACCGCGAGGACGAAGAGCTCGGAGAAGTGGGCGACGTCGCGGGACCGGTAGACGGACTCGAGGTCTTCGGGGAGCGGGTAGTCGTTCCGTTTCGCGATCTCCCGGAGCGTGTCCGGCCGCACCGTCCCCTCGAAGTGGACGTGCAGCTCGATCTTCGGAAACGGCTCAGGCGCAGGCACGCGCGAAGAAGCGTAGGAACTGCGGCGTGTGCGCGTCCCAGAAGGAGACGTCGTGCCCGCCCGGCGAGACGTGCGCGCGGACGCCGGCCCTCCGCGCGTAGGCGAGGGCGGCGTCATGGAACGGATCGCTCGCGCCGAGGTCGATCCAGAGCGGATGCGGCGGCCGCAGATCGAAGATGTCGTTGTGCGCGTAGTCCTGCGCGTCGTCGAAGGCGCCCGGCGCGGTCTCGCCGGCGCTGAGCCAGAGCGCGGGCGACTGGACGCCGACGGCGCAGAAGTTGCGCCGCCGCGAGCCGAGGAGCAGCGCGCCGTAGCCGCCCATCGAGATGCCGCCGATCGCGACGCGCCGCGCATGCGTGCGCGCGAGCCCGGCCGGGATCGCCTCTCGCGAGACCATCGACCCCCACTTCCCGTCGGCGCGGTCGTGCCAGTAGCTGTCGTCGCCGCCGTCGAGCAAGAGGACGTCCGGCGCGCGCGGCCCCAGCGTCCGCAGCGTGTCGAAGAACGGCTGGCTGAGGAACTGCGACGGGCTTCCGCCCTTGCCGTGCAGGAGCACGAGCAGCCAGCTCCCGTGGCGGCGCGGCACGACGAGGACCTCGTGCAGTCCGCGGTGCGTCAGCCGGCTGTGGAGCGTGAAGTGGACGAGCCGCGCCCCGCGCGTCGAGTGGTACCCGGCGCCGTCCCCGCAGCCGATGGCCAGCGCGACGAAGACGGCTAAGGTCAGGACGTGGCGAAGGCGGCGGATTGGCTGCGGGAGGAGCGTCGGAAGGTCCTTGGCGACTGGGTCGCATTCTGTCTCGGCTGCGGTGCGGCGCGCCGGTGGTTCGAGGAGTTCGAGGCGGAGCTTCCCGACACCTGCCCCGAGTGCGGCGGCGAGCTGCTTCGTCGCTGCAAGTCGTGCGGCGCGCCGTTCTCCTCGATCGCGGTGGTCGACTGCGAAGAGTGCGGCAAGCCGGTGCGGCCGGACGAGCTGTTCGGCTCGAAGATCCGCCGTGCCTCGCGCTAGAAGATCTCGTTCTCTCGGAAGCCGGGTACGACCGGCCCGTGCATGATCTGCGAGAAGCGGATCACCGTCACGGTGTCGTCGGGGCCGATCTCCCGGTTGTAGAGCTGCCCGAGGAAGTTCCCCATCTCGTCGGTGCGGCGGATCTCCGGGTTGTCGTGCTCGATCTCGCGCGGCGACAGCTCGCCGAGGGTCTTCACCTCGACCTTGTCGATCACCGCGTCGAAGACGTGCTCGCGCGGGCTGAAGCGGACGCCGCAGAGGACGCGTACGACCATGCCCTTCCTGTACTTGCCCGACTTGTCGCCGAGCCGGATGGTCGCCGACTTGCGGCCCGAGCGGAGCTGGTCGGCCACGAGCGGCGAGTAGAAGTTGAGGGCGTACACCGTGGCCTGGGAGTCTACGAGGGAGATCGCCGGACGTGCACGTTGGCGAGCTGGTCCGGCGAAGAGCAGCCCAGCAGGGCGAGCGTCATCGCAAGCTCTTCGCGCAGGAGCTCGAGCACCTGGCGGACGCCGTCCTCGCCGGCCGCCGCGAGCCCGAACATCGGGGCGCGGCCGGCGAGCACCGCGCGCGCGCCGAGCGCGAGCGCCTTCGCGACGTCGGCGCCCCGGCGGATGCCCCCGTCGAGGTAGAGCTCGACCCGGCCGGCGACCGCCTCGGCTACCTCCGGCAGCGAGTCGAGCGTCGCCGGAACGCCGTCGAGCTGGCGGCCGCCGTGGTTCGAGACGACGACCGCCGCCGCGCCGTGCTCGACGGCCGTCTGCGCGTCCTCGGCCGTGAGGATCCCCTTGAGCACGACCGGCAGCCCGCCCTCGCTCGCGATCCACTCCAGGTCGCGCCACGAGACCGAGGCGTCGAGGAGCGCGAACTGGTCCGCCGGGTTCTGCGCCTCGACGCCGATCGCCGCGCGGGCGTAGGGGAGCGGCAGCGCCGCCGGGATCTCGAAGCCGACGCGGACGTCCCGCTCGCGCTGCGCGAGCCGCGGCGTGTCGACCGTGAGGACGACCGCGCTGCAGCCCGCGGCCGCGGCGCCGGCGAGGTGCTCGCGCGTCACGCCGCGATCCTTGAAGACGTAGAGCTGGCACCACTGCACGAGACCGGGCGCGGCGGCCGCGATCTCCTCGTGCGTCCGGCACGTGAAGGTCGATACGCACATGCCCGTGCCTGCGGCGGAGGCGCCGCGCGCGGTTGCGCATTCGCCCTCCGGGTCGTACAGCTCCTGGTAGGCGACCGGCGCCACCAGCACCGGAAGCTCGAGCTGCGTGCCGAGCACGGTCGTCGCCGTCGAGATCTGCGAGACGTCGCAGAGGACACGCGGCCGGAACGTCCAGCGCTCGAAGGCCGCCCGGTTCTCGCGCAGCGTCCACTCGTCGCCCGAGCCGCCCGCGAGATAGGCCCACGGGCCGGGCTCGAGACGCTCCTCCGCGAGCCGCTCGTAGTCGGCGACGGACAGGAGCCCTTCCACCGGGCTACTCCTCCTCGGACGTGCCGCGGAAGACCTCGGCCGCGGCCTCGTGGAAACCGGTCGGGAGATCCTGCGCGGCCATGCTGCGCGCGATCTCGTGCATCTCGCCGACCCAGCGCCAGCCCTTGCGCCGCGCCGAGCGCGCGGCGGAGGCGTACTCCTCCTCGAGCTCCGGCAGCGAGAGCCGCCACTCCTCGAGCAGGGCGTCCTCGACGCCCTCGGCCCGCGCGAGGGCGCGCTGCGTGAGCAGGAGAGCGGCGCTGCCCTTCGTCCAGCCGGCATACGCCGCCTTCAGCGCCGAGGCGGCGCCGGGCTCGGGGGAGATCACCCGGGCGTCCACGTTGCTGTCGGCGAAGAGCCGGGCGATCGACTCCGCTTCGCTGCCGGAGAGGTAGAGACGCGTCCTGCCGGGCCTGAGCGGGCGGCGGCCCCACGATGCCTCCGTCCACGAAGTGGGCATGCAGGCCCGCGATCGTGCGGGCCGTCTCGGGGGAGATCGCGTTCGCGTCGACGTAGGTTCCCGCGAAGCCGCTCGTCGCCTCGGCGACCTCGAGCGCGGCGTGGGGCGGACAGATCGAGAGCAGGATCTCGCAGCGGCGTACGAGCTCGGCGACGTCGCCGGCGTCCTCCAGGCCGGCCTGCCGTGCCCGCTCTGCGGTCTCCTCGCTTCGCCCGGCCGAGGCCCAGAGGACGGGCTCCCCGCGGCCCCGCAGGGCGGCGGCGACCGCCGCTCCCATCTCGCCCGGATGCAGGACGCCGACGACCGTCACGCCAGGCGCTCCAGGGCCTTCGCCGCCATCTCGCGCTCGCCGCCGTAGGCGAGCAGCCGCGGCGCGTCCTCGAGCGGCAGCCAGCGTGCCTCTGCAACCTCGATCCGCATCGACTCGTCGATCTCGCCGATCCTGCCACGCCCGGCCTGCAGGAGGAAGAAGCTCACGACCTTGAAGATCCGCTCGCCTCCCTTCCACGAAGCGGTGTAGACGTAGCGGACGTCGCCGAGCTTCTCGACGAGCCGCCCCTCGACGCCGGTCTCCTCGCGCACCTCGCGTACGGCGGCCTCCGCCGCCGACTCGCCGGGATCGATGCCGCCCTTCGGCAGTGCCCACAGGCCCTCGGGACGACCCTGGGGCCGGATCGCGGCCACGTGCGGCCGGCCGCGGATCGTCCGCACGACCACGCCTCCGGCGGAGAACTCCCGCTCCACGACCCGGTTCTACCAGCCGGCGCCGGTTGGCACTTGCACGGCCCGAGTGCCGACCGTACAATGTCTCCGGCACTCTTGGGGGGAGAGTGCCAGGAAATGTCACTGAAGGCAGTCAAGGAGGCATCTGCATGAACCTGAAGCCACTTGGTGACCGCCTCATCGTCGAGGTCCTCGAAGAGGAAGAGACGACGACAAGCGGCATCGTGCTTCCGGACACCGCGAAGGAGAAGCCGCAGCGCGGCCGTGTCCTCGCTGTCGGCCCGGGCTCCCGGGACGACGACGGAAAGTTCGTCCCGATGGATCTGGCGGAGGGCGACGAGATCGTCTTCTCCAAGTACGGCGGGACCGAGATCAAGGTCGGAACCGACGATTACCTGATCCTGCGCGAGTCGGACGTGCTCGCCAAGGTCGTGGGCGATCGCGAGCCGGCCGGCGCAACCGCGTAGAGACACAAACGGAGGTAAGAAGCAGACATGGCTCACAAGGAGCTGAAGTTCAACGAGGATGCGCGCCGCTCGCTCGAGCGGGGCGTGAACATCCTCGCCGACGCGGTCAAGGTCACCCTTGGCCCGAAGGGGCGCTACGTCGTGCTCGACAAGAAGTTCGGCGCGCCCACCATTACGAATGACGGCGTCACGATCGCGCGCGAGATCGAGGTCGAGGACGTCTTCGAGAACCAGGGAGCGCAGCTCGTGCGCGAGGTCGCCACGGCGACGAACGACGTCGCCGGCGACGGCACGACGACCGCCACGGTTCTCGCGCAGGCGATCGTCCGCGAGGGGCTCAAGAACGTCGCGGCGGGCGCCAACCCGATGGGGCTCAAGCGCGGCGTCGAGACCGCTGTCGACGCTGTGGTCGAGAACCTCAAGGAGCAGTCGAAGGACGTCTCCGGCCGCGAGGACATCGCTCGCATCGCAACCGTCTCCTCGCGCGAGCGGGAGATCGGCGACGTCATCGCCGACGCGATCGAGAAGGTCGGCAAGGACGGCGTCGTGAACGTCGAGGAGGGCCAGACCCTTGGCCTCGAGCTCGAGTTCACCGAGGGCATGCAGTTCGACAAGGGCTACCTCTCGCCGTACATGATCACCGACCCCGAGCGGATGGAGGCGGTGCTCGAGGATCCCTACATCCTCGTCGCCAACCAGAAGATCGGCGCGGTCAAGGATCTCCTGCCGGTGCTCGAGCAGGTCATCCAGTCCGGCAAGCCGCTGCTGATCGTCGCGGAGGACGTCGAGGGCGAGTCGCTCGCCACGATCGTCGTCAACAAGCTCCGCGGCACCTTCCAGGCCGTCGCGGTCAAGGCGCCCGGCTTCGGCGATCGCCGCAAGCGGATGCTCGAGGACATCGCGATCCTCACGGGCGGCGAGGTGATCACCGAGGAGATGGGCCTCAAGCTCGAGAACACGAAGCTCTCGCAGCTCGGGCGTGCCCGTCGCATCGTCATCGACAAGGACACGACGACGATCATCGACGGCGCCGGCGAGACCGACGCCATCAAGGGCCGGATCAAGCAGCTGAAGTCCGAGATCGAGAACACCGACTCCGACTTCGACCGCGAGAAGCTCCAGGAGCGCCTCGCGAAGCTGTCCGGCGGCGTCGCCGTCGTCAAGGTCGGCGCTTCGACCGAGACCGAGATGAAGGAGAAGAAGCACCGCGTCGAGGACGCGCTGCAGGCAGCCCGCGCGGCCCTCGAGGAGGGCCAGGTGCCGGGCGGCGGTGTCGCGCTCATCAACGCGGCTGAGGCCGTCCGCGACGACGTCCTCGGCAAGCTCGAGGGCGACGAGCGGACGGGTGCTCAGATCATCATCCGCGCGCTCGAGGAGCCGCTTCGCCAGCTCGCCTACAACGCGGGCCTCGAGGGCTCCGTCGTCGTCCAGCAGGTGCGGGGCGCCGAGAAGGGCTTCGGGCTCAACGTCGAGACCGGCGAGGTCGAGGACCTGCTCAAGAGCGGGATCGGCGACCCGACCATGGTCACGCGCTCGGCGCTGCAGAACGCCGCGTCGATCGCGAAGAACATCCTCACCACCGAGGCGATCGTCGCCGAGGCCCCGGAGAAGAACCCCGTGGGCGCCGGCGCCGGCATGCCGGACATGGGCGGGATGATGTAACGAGCCGCCCAGCGGCTTCACGCGAAGGGCCGGCTCTGCCGGCCCTTCGTTGTTCTAAGCCCGGTGTCATTTGCGGGCGAGGATCACCTCGGTGTCGCCCGGCCAGTCCCAGAAGACGCCGTCGGGAGAGCGGGAGCGGAGCAGCTCGCGCATCTCGCCGGCGAACTCCTCGACGCGGTCGCCAAAGAGGTGCGGCGCCGACCAGGAGAACGAGAAGTAGCCGGAGAGCACGCTCTCGCTGTCGCGCACCAGGTCGGGGATCCCGGGGACGAAGATCGATTCCGGCGCCCCGAAGCGCGTGCGGACGAGGATGTCTTCGAAACGGTGCGCCCGGACCGGAGCGGGGCCCTGTCCGGCCCGCTTGGTCGGTCCGAGGTACTTCTGGACGATTGCCTCGATCTCCGCGTGCGGGATCGGCGGCGGCCCGGGGCCCGGCGGCACGGGCCGTCCCTCGACCGTGTGGACGATCAGGGCCAGGGCGCCGCCCGGCTCCAGCAGGTCGTACACCGCCTCGGCCACCCGGGTCTCGTCCGTCCAGTGCAGGGACTGGCCGAACGTGACCAGCCGGTATGGCCCGGGCGCCGCCTCGGGAAGCTCCTCGGCCCGGGCCTGCACCCAGGTGATGTTGCCGACGCCTTGCTCGGCCGCGACCCGACGGCCTTCGGCGAGCATCGCCGGATCGGGGTCGAGGCCGACCGCGTGCCCGAAGAGATGCGCGAGCCGGACGGTGAGGATGCCGGGGCCGCAGCCGCCGTCGAGGAGCCTCCCCCTTCCGTCCAGACCGAGCTCCTCGGCGAGCATGGGCTCGAGCTGCGGCGAGTACGGCGGCCTGCCGCGCCGGTAGTGGGCGGCGGCGCCCTCGTAGATCGTCGGGTCGTACGGCACGGCGGCCACAGCATCACGAAAAACGGCGCCCGTGAGGGCGCCGCTTTTCGTAGGGGGAGGTGGTTCGCCGTCCGTATCGGCAACAACCCGCTCGGGCTTTAGCCCCCTATTGAGGCGCGTACGCGAGGTGGATTGCGCCGTTGTCGTACGCCTCGCAGGCGGTGAGCGAGAGGCTCAACGGCCCGGCTTCCTCCCGGAAGAGCCGAGCACCCGGCCCGCGCGTGAGCGGGAAGACGAACAGGTGCAGCTCGTCGACGAGGCCGTCGGCGAGCATGGCCCGGACGAGCGTGCCGCTGCCGCTGACGTAGAGGTCGGACGCCACGTCCGCCCTCAGCCGGCGGATCGCTTCCGGGGAGTACGGGCCGAGGACCTCGGTGTTGCTCCACGTCGGGTGGGTCAGCGTCGAGGAGACGACGTACTTCGGCGTCTCGTTGAAGAACGGCGCCCCCGGGTCGTCCTCCGCGGTGCGCTTCGACCAGGCGGGCTCGAACATCTCGTAGGTCGTGCGCCCGAGGAGGATGCCGCCGCAGCGTTCGGTCAGGGCGGCGATCGCCTCGCCCATCTTCGGGTCGAAGCCGAAGTCGAACGTCCAGGTCGGCGCGTCGGCGACGCCGTCGAGCGTCATGAACTCGTGGACGAGGATCTCGCCCATCAGAACCCGTACCGCTCTTCCTGCCAGGGATCGGCGTGGTTGTTGTAGCCGTAGCGCTCCCAGAACCCGGGGCGGTCGGCCGCGGCGAGCTCGAGCCCGTTCAGCCACTTCGCGCTCTTCCAGAAGTAGAGGGACGGGACGACGGCGCGCACCGGGCCGCCGTGCTCCGATGGGCAACGGCTCGCCGTCGGCCTCGTAGACGACGAGCGAGCCCTCTTCCTCGAATGCGGCGAGCGGGACATTGGTCGTGTAGCCGGCCTCCGCGTGCTCGATCACGAAGTGCGCCGACGGCTTCGGCCGGCAGAGCTTCGCGAGCTCGCGCCAGTGGACGCCGCGGAACCCGCGTCGAAGCGGCTCCAGCGCGTGACGCAGTGGATGTCGGTGGTGATCTCGGTCGCAGGCAGGGCGCGCAGCTGCTCGTAGTCGAGAGTGACCTCCTCCTCGACCTCGCCGAAGATCCTGAGTCGCCAGGTCGCGAGGTCGACGTGCGCCTCGGCCCCGGCGTGGAGGACGGGCCACTTCTCGGTCAGGTACTGGCCGGGCGGCAGGCGGGCCGGGTCGTAGCCCGCGGCGCGGACCTTGTCCTCGGCCTTCCTGCGGAAGAGCGGCATCGCCGGGCACACTAGACGGCATGGACGTGGCTGCGAGAGAGCGCGAGTTCGTCGGCGTCGCCGGGCCTGACGCGGCCGATTACCTGCAGCGCATGGTCTCGAACGACGTCGAGGCGCTTGCGGCCGGAGAGGCGTGCCCCGCGCTGCTCCTGACGGCGAAGGCGCGCGTGATCGCACCGGTCGTCGTCCTACGACGCGCAGACGAGGACTTCCTTCTCCTGACCGAGCCGGGGCTGGGCGAGGTCGTGCGCTCCCAACTCAGCCGGATGCGGCTGAGAGCCCGGTGCGAGATCGAGCCGGAGCAGCACGAGGCCGTGCTCGTCTTCGGCGGCGACACCGGCTTCGCGACCGACTGGCCGGGCGCGCGCGAGGCGCTCGACGCCTGCCTGCCGCCGACGCTCTCGGAAGACGAGCTCGAGCTGCGGCGGATCGTGAGCGGCGTGCCGCGCTGGGAGCACGAGATCGACGACCGCATCCTTCCCGCGGAGGCCGGCCTCGACGAGACGCACGTCTCCTTCTCGAAGGGCTGCTACCCCGGGCAGGAGCCCGTGGCGCGGCTCCACTACCGCGGCCACCCGAATCGCGGATTGAGGGTGGTCCAACTCGACGAGGTGCCGGAGCCCGACGCGCCCCTCCTCCACGACGGGCGGGAGGTCGGCCGCGTCACGAGCGCGGCGCGGCGCGAGGACGGCTCGGTCGTCGCCCTCGCGTACGTGCGGACGGAGGTGCCGGATGACGCGCCGCTCGCGCTCGCGGCTCGAGCCGGCTGAGTGGTACTCGATCCGCCCGGTGCGGAGCCTCAAGCCGGCGACGTACAGGTGCCCGCTCTGTGGCTACCAACTGCACGCGATGAGCGACCACGTCCTGATCGCTCCCGAGGGCGACACGAGCCGCCGCCGGCACGCGCATCTCGAGTGCGTCGCGGCGGCGAACCTGCCGGGCCGTCCCACGAAGCCGGGGCTCCTGTCCCGACTGCTGGGCCGGGCTTAGCCCGGAGCTACACTTGCCTTCCCGAGCGCCCGTAGCTCAGGGGATAGAGCGCTGCCCTGCGGAGGCAGAGGTCGCAAGTTCGAATCTTGCCGGGCGCATACGCAAAAGAGCGTGCGTTGAGCCGAAGCTTCGGGGTGTGCGAGACAAAAGCTAGTTGACGGGGTGCTTCCGGCTTGCTCAGATCAGACCAAGAACGGATTTGTTCACAAGTAGCGAGAGAAGGGTGTCTATATGCGTCGCGCAATCGGACTAGCTGCGCTTGCCGCTGTCTTGAGCCTTGTTCTGGCGGTGGGTGCCAGTGCGGGGAACGGGAACGGCAACGGCAACAACGGCAACGGCGGTACCAACAACGGAGGCAATCCCACAGGTTGCGGTGCCGCGTGCGACTAGTCGCACAACCCGAACGACTACACGAAGCCGTGCACTCCGGTGCCTGGCAACGGTTGCCACCAGCTTCCGGACACGCCGTGTGAGCGTGGTCACGGTGGCACCGAGATCGGCAACAAGCACTGCGGGCCGGATCTGGCCATCCTCAAGGAACAGAGCCAGTTCGCGGAGGGCACCGCTGGGGCGAACTTCACCCACGATTTGCTCAACGCCCAACTGCTCTCGGACTTCTTCTACCGGGTCACGGTCACGAACTTCTCGAATACGTCGTACACCTTGGTGGGGAGCGATCCGCTCTGCGACACGCTGGGCGACGACGCGTTCGAGCCCTTCGGGCCGTTTTCCATACCGCAGCCGTTGGCCCCACTCGGAACCGACGTCTACTACTGCCAGATCGACGCTGTCCAGGGGGCCGGTATCCCCGACGACATGATCCCCAACGACGCGACACGGGGCAATGGCCCGTACCCGCTCACCAACTCGGTGACGATCATCGCCACCCCGGACGGTGGCGGCACTCCCGTGACGCTGACCGACTCGGTCACGGCGAAGTTCAACTAGCGACTGACTTTCGGCGCGGGCCGGGGCGATCTGCCCCGGCCCGCCTCGCTACAGCGTGTTCGGGCCGTGGGCGAGAATCCCGGGGTGCCCCTCTACCTCACGGAAACGGACATCGCAGAACTGCTCTCGCCCAGCGACGCGGTCGAGGCGATCGAATCGTGCTTCGTCCGCATGGCGGCCGGGAGCGTCGAGAACCGGCCGCGCTACCGACTGCGCCTCGAGGGCGGCGCGCTGGCGGTCATGGCCGCCGCCGACCTCGAGCTCGGCTACGCCGGCGCCAAGGTCTACGCCGGCTTCCCTGACGGCGCGCGCTTCGTCGTCCTCCTCTTCCGCGCCGACACGCCCGAGCTCGTCGCCGTGCTCGACGCGGACAAGCTCGGCCAGCTCCGCACCGGCGCCGCGAGCGGGGTCGCCGCGAGGCACCTCGCGAAGAGCGGCGCGCGCAGCCTCGGCCTGATCGGCTGCGGCTGGCAGGCCGAGTCGCAGCTCGCCTGCATCCGTGCGGCGCTACCGCGACCTCGAGCGCGTCGTCGTTTACTGCCGGACCGAGGAACGGCTGCGCGCCTTCTGCGAGGAGCACGGCTCCGAGCCGGGCGAGAGCCACCAGGACCCGGCGGAGTGCGACGTCGTCGTCACCGCGACCACATCGCCCGATCCGGTCCTGCGCGGCGAGTGGCTCCAGCCTGGCACGCTCGTCTGCGCGGTCGGCGCGAACGACGGCCGCCGCCGCGAGCTCGACAACGTCGTCCTCGAGCGCGCCGCCTTCGTCTGTTGCGACTCGCGCGAGGACGCGAGGCTGGAATCCGCTGACCTGATCGAGCCGGTCGAGTCGGGCGTCCTCGACTGGCTCGAGGTGCACGAGCTGCAAGAGGTCGTTGGGGAGCAGGTGGCGGGGCGCCAGTCGGACGAGGACATCGCCGTCTTCAAGTCCAACGGCCTCGCCGCGTGGGACGTGGCCGTCGCGGTCGCGGCGGTCGAGCGAGCCCGGGCGGCAGGAGCCGGTCAGGAGGTGTCATAGTCAGGGCGTGAAGCAGTCCACCGACCGCGGCCGGTTCGCGGAGCGGGTGCTCCACGGCATCGACTCGAACGGCGACCACGAGACGGTCGTGATCTGGATCGAGCGGAAGGAAGGCGGCGTCTGGGCGGTCGGTCGCGCGGTCAATCCGGAGCACCGTTCGTCCAAGGAGCCGCGCCCCGAGGATTACGTGTTCGAGGGCTACGAGCTCGGCGACGCGTTGCAGGAGGCGAACGAGACGCTGGAGGACGACTTCACGGTCTCGGAGGGCGACGGCCATGGCGAGCTCGTGCGGCCGTTCACGCGCGACGAGCTCCTGAAGCCGCTCGAGGACTGGTTCTTCGGCCGCTCGTGAAGCTGACTTTCGGCTTCACGCCTTGCCCGAACGACGCTTTCGCGTTCCATGCGCTCGTGCACGGGCTCGTCCCTGCGCCGTTCGAGGTCGAGCCCGTTCTGCTCGATATCGAGGAGCTGAACCGGCGGGCCTCCGGCGCCGAGCTCCAGCTCACGAAGGTGAGCTTCGGCGCTGCGGCGGCTGCCGGCGAGCGCTACCGGTTGCTGCGGAGCGGGGCCGCACTCGGGCGCGGGGTCGGCCCGCTCGTGGTGGCGCGTGAGGCCGGGTCGCTGGAGGCTGCGGCGGCGGGCCGCGTGGCCGTGCCGGGCCGGGAGACGACTGCGTTCCTCCTCCTGCGGCTCGCGGCGCCGAGGCTGGGCGAGGTGGTGGAGCTCCGCTACGACCGGATCCTGGAGGCCGTCGTCGCGGGCGAGGTCGACGCAGGCCTGATCATCCACGAGAGCCGTTTCACGTACGGCGAGCATGGGCTCGTCGCGGTCGCGGACCTCGGCGAGTGGTGGGAGGGCGAGACCGGCCTGCCCGTGCCGCTCGCGGGGATCTTCGCGCGCACCGATCTCGACCCGGAGCTCGTGGCGGAGGCCGAGACCGCGATCCGCGCCTCGGTCAAGTACGCGTTCGCCCACCCGGAGGCGAGCCGCGACTACGTTCGCTCTCTCGCGCACGAGCTCTCGGACGAGGTCTGCGCGGCGCACATCGCTCTGTACGTGAACGAGCACAGCATCGACGTCGGCGACGAGGGGCTCGCGGCGATCGACCGGCTGCTCGGTCGGGCAACGGCCGCTGCCTAGACTCCTCGGCGTGAGCCGGGCCGTCATCCTCTCCGCCGTCCGCACGCCGATCGGCCGCTACGGCGGGGCGCTTTCGGGCGTGCGCCCCGACGACCTCGCGGCGCTCGTGATCCGCGAGGCGGTGGCGCGCGCGGGCGTGCCCGCGGACGAGATCGAGGACGTCTGGTTCGGCGCCGCCAACCAGGCCGGCGAGGACAACCGCAACGTTGCGCGCATGGCGGCGCTCCTCGCGGGCCTGCCGGAGTCCGCGGCCGGCGTCACCGTCAACCGCCTCTGCGCGTCGGGCCTCGCCGCCGTCGTCGGCGCCTGCCACGCCGTGGTCGCGGGCGACGGCGACCTCTTCGTTGCAGGCGGCGAGGAGTCGATGAGCCGCGCGCCGTTCGTGACACCGAAGGCCGAGAAGCCGTTCGCGCGCGGCGACCGGCCGCTGTACGACACGACGCTCGGCTGGCGCTTCACGAATCCGCAGCTCGTCGAGCTGTTCCCGCCGGAGTCGATGGGCGAGACCGGCGAGAACGTCGCCGAGCGGTGGGGCGTGACGCGGGAGGACCAGGACGCGTTCGCGCTCCGGTCGCAGCAGCGTTGGGCGGCCGCCGACGAGGCGGGCCGCTTCGCCGACGAGCTCGTCGCGGTTGGCGACGTGACGCGCGACGAGCATCCGCGCCCCGACACGACCGCCGAGAAGCTCGCCGCGCTCAAGCCCGCCTTCCGTGACGGCGGGACAGTCACCGCGGGCAACGCTTCCGGGATCAACGACGGGGCGGCCGCGCTCGTGATCGCGTCCGAGGAGAAGGCGCGCGAGCTCGGCGTCGAGCCGCTCGGGACCTTCGCGGGCAGCGCCGTCGCGGGAGTCGACCCGCGCGTGATGGGCATCGGCCCGGTCCCGGCCGTGCGTAAGCTGCTCGAGCGCGCCGGCGTCCCACTCGAGGAGATCGACCTCGTCGAGCTGAACGAGGCGTTCGCCTCGCAGAGCCTGGCCGTGATCCGCGAGCTCGGCCTCGACCCGGAGAAGGTGAACGTCAACGGCGGAGCGATCGCGCTCGGCCATCCGCTCGGGATGAGCGGCGCGCGCCTCGTCGTCTCGCTCCTGCACGAGCTCGGCCGCCGCGGCGGCCGCTACGGCCTCGCGACGCTGTGCGTCGGCGTCGGGCCAGGGCCAAGCGGCGCTCTTCGAGCGCGCGGGCTAACTGTCTCCCGAGGCCGCGGGGCTCAGCCGACGGGCGGGCGGATGTAGATCACGCCCTCGTGCTGGGTGGGGACGAACGGCGCGCCGACGCTGAAGACGACGGCTTCCACCTGGTGGAGGAGCTCGTTGCCGCCTTCGCCGACCGGGACCGCGATGCCGACCTCGTCCTCCGGCTCGGCTTCGAGGCCCTCGTCGCGCAGCGCCTCGAGCAGCCGGTCGCGGTCGGGGATGCGCGCTGCCTGGACCCGGACGGTGCTCGACATCTCGTCTCCTCTCGATGGACTTCGGATCCGAAATCTACCGTATCCCTCGGCGCGGCAAACTCCGCCGCTCAACCGCTAAGTTCCGTCTCGTGGCCGTGACTGCCGGACAGGAGTACGGGCTCTTCATCGGGGGCGAGGTCGTGGAGCCCGAGTCGGGTGAGATCCGCGACCTGCACGAGCCCGCGACCGGCGAGCCGCTGGCCCGCGCCGCGCTGGCGGGCGAGGCAGACGTCGATCGCGCAGTCGAGGCCGCTCGCGGGGCCGTCGACGGCCCGTGGGGCAAGACGCCGCCGAACGAGCGCGCCCGGCTCCTGCAGGCGCTCGCCGACGCGATCGTGGCGAACCGCAAGGAGCTCGCCGAGCTCGAGTCGCGCAACGTGGGCAAGGCGATCTCGTCCGTCAAGGCCGAGGTCGCAGGCGCGGTCGAGAACTTCCGCTTCTTCGGATCCGTCGTCGGCTCGATCGCCGGCCGTTCGAGCCCGATCGGCGGCTCGCTCCTCAGCTACACGCTGAAGGAGCCGGTCGGCGTCTGCGCCCAGATCGTGCCGTGGAACTACCCGCTTCTGATGTCGGTCTGGAAGCTCGCGCCGGCGCTCGCGGCGGGTTGCGCCGTGGTGCTCAAGCCGGACCCGCAGACGCCGCTCAGCGTGCTACGGATCGCCGAGCTCGCGACGGAGGTCGGGTTCCCGGCGGGCGCGATCAACATCGTCCCGGCCGACGGCCCGACGACCGGCTCGTACCTCGTCAAGCATCCCGGCGTCGACAAGGTCGCCTTCACGGGCTCGACGAAGACGGGGAGCGAGATCATGCGGCTCTGCTCGGAGCCGATCAAGCGGCTCACGCTCGAGCTCGGCGGCAAGAGCCCGGCTCTCGTCTTCGCGGACGCGAACCTCGACGACGCGATCCCGAGCTCGGTCTGGTCGATCTACTACGCGGCCGGCCAGAGCTGCGAGGCGCGCTCGCGCGTCCTGGTCGAAGCCTCGATCTACGACGACTTCGTGGCGCGCTTCGCCGAGGCGGCGAAGCAGCTCAAGGTCGGCGACCCGCTCGACGCCGAGACGCAGGTCGGCTCGCTGATCTCGACCGCGCACCGCGACCGCGTGCACGGCTATGTCGAGAAGGGGCGCGAGGAGGGAGCAGAGGTCGTGCTCGGCGGGGAGCCGGGCGACGGCGCCGGAGCCTTCTACCGGCCGACGGTGCTCGCGGGCGTCGACAGCTCGATGACGGTCGCGCAGGAGGAGATCTTCGGGCCGGTCGTGACGGCGATCCCGTTCGAGGACGAGAAGGACGCGATCCGGATCGCGAACGACGTCAGGTACGGGCTCTTCGCCACCGTCTGGACGGGCGACCCCGCGCGCGGCCACCGCGTCGCACGCGCGATCAAGTCGGGCATGGTCGGCATCAACATGCCGTTCACCGCGTTCCCCGGCATCCCGTTCGGCGGCTACAAGCAGTCGGGGTTCGGCCGCGAGCTCTCGATCGACACGCTCGACCTCTATCTCGAGACGAAGGGCGTGCTCTTCTCCACGAGCCCGAAGCCCTTCAACCCGTTCGGGCTCTAAGACCGCGTCACTTCTTCAGCGAGAGCGCGGCGCCGACGGCGAGCAGCGCGATGCCCAGAACGCGCGGCCAGTGAAGCGCGATCCGCTCGCTGCCGAAAAGCCCCCAGCGGTCGATCGCGGCGCCCATGGCGAGCTGGCCGGCGATCAGGATCCCCACCGTCGCGGCGACCCCGATGCGCGGGCCGGCATAAGTGACGGTGAAAACGATGATCAGGCCCATCACGCCTCCGAGCAGCATCCACCACGGCTGGTGGACGGCGTGCTCGAAGCCGGCGAGGCTGTGGCGCGCGAGGACGAGGACCACGACCGCGATGCCCGCGGTCAACGCCGTCGAGAAGGCCAGCGCTTCCAGCACGCCGATGCGCTCGCCGAGCCGCGACATCAGAGCGACCTGGATCGAGCCCGCCAGGCCGGCGGCTACGGCCAGTACCGACGCGATCGCGCTGCCCGACACAGGCGAACGCTACCGCCGCCTCCGGGTGGGCGGGTCACCGGTCACCGGCTGGTAGCCGGCGAACTCCGACTCGATGACCCCCTCGCCACCGGTCAAGCCGGGAAGCCGGCGGCGGAGATCCTGGACGCTGGATGCCGGTAGCACCGTCTCGAGCACCGAGAGCTCTCCCGCTGCGCGGGCGTGCCGGCCCCGGCGCCGAGCCGGCCGATCGCCGCGAGCACCGGCCCGATCGCCTCGGCCGGCACCTCGGCGGAGATCCGGAAGACGGGCTCGCAGACAGTGGAGCCTCCTTGCTCGAGCGCCTGCATCAGCACGACGGGCGTGAGCTTCTTGAGGTCGTTGGCGGTGGGCATCGGGCCGCGCCGCGAGGGCGGGCCGTCGGCGAGGCTGTAGGCGATCTTCGTCACCGTGACTACGCAGTCGGTGACCTGCCAGCCATACAGGCCCTCTCCGAGCGCGAGCCGCACGTACTCGCCCATGCGCTCGACGAAGCCGTCGAACGTCTTGAAGACGTAGAGCGGCGCGTCGCGCGGGTCGATGCCGTCGTCCACCCGCAGCTCGACGCCCGAGCCCGGTACGGCCGGCTCGACCCGCAGCCCGAGGTCTGCATGGAACGGGTTCGTCGGAGTGTTGAGCAGCTCGACCGCCTCCCCTGTCCCCGAGGGCCGCTCGATGCAGATCGTGGTCGTTTCGTGGAACTCGGCCGCGAGGCCGTACTCGTCGGCGAGCGTCGCCTCGATGACCTCCCGCTGCACCTCGCCGTAGAGCGAGACCGAGATCTCGCCTCGCGTGTCGTCCTGGCGGACGTCGATCAGCGGATCCTGCTCTGCGAGCTGTCCCAGCGCGACGCGAAGCCGCTGTCCGTCGGCGGGATCGACGGGCGCAACGACCGACTCCAAGGTCGGTGGCGCGAAGTGGTGGTCCACTCCGCCGTGTGGCTCCCCGAGCCAGTCGCCGATCTGGACCTCCGTGAGACCCCAGAGCTTCGCGATCTCCCCGGCACGCACCTCGTCCTGCTGTACCGCGTCGCCGGTCGCGAAGACGCGGAGGGCGGTCACCTTGCCGGCGTCGAAGCGGTCACGCACGCGCATCGTCCCGGAGAAGACCCGCGTGTAGGCGATCCGGTCACCGGCCGGCCCGCGCTCGATCTTGAAGACGCGCGCCGAGAGCGGCCCGTCTCCGTCGCTCGAGCGCGCGGGCAGGAGCCCCGCGATCCCGTCCATCACCTCCTGCACGCCGGCGCCGGTGAGCGCGGAGCCGAAGTAGACCGGATGCAGCTCACCCGCTCTCGCCCGCTCGGCGAGGTCGTCGTCGGCCGGCCCGAACGGCGCGAACGAGGCGGCCCGCGTGCCGAGCCCGGCGGCCGAGCCCATCGGCACGACCTCCGGCGTCAGGCGCTGCTCGATCTCGTCGAGCACACGTTCCGGGTCAGCGCCGACCCGATCGATCTTGTTCACGAACAGCAGCGTCGGGACGTGCAGCCGCTGCAGCGCCCGCATCAGGATCCGCGTCTGCGGCTGCACTCCTTCCACCGCCGAGATCAGGACGACACAGCCGTCCAGCACGCTCAGCACCCGCTCCACCTCGGCGATGAAATCGGGGTGGCCGGGCGTGTCGATCAGGTTGACGGTCACGTCGTCGATCGGGAAGGAGACGACGGCGGAGCGGATCGTGATGCCGCGCGCCTGCTCGAGCGCGAGCGAGTCGGTCCGCGTCGTTCCCTTGTCGACGCTGCCGACCACGTCGATCACGCCCGCGGCGTGCAGGAGCCGTTCGGTGAGAGTTGTCTTACCGGCGTCTACATGCGCCAGGATTCCAAGGTTCAGCGTTCTGCGAAGCAACGGTCATACCCTCCAAGTAGGTCATCACGGCCTTCTCGATGGACATGAACGGACTGCGCATGCCGACTCCTTGTCGATTCCTCTGGCGCTTGCCCTGAGAGGATAGTCGCCGGCGTGCCGATCTTCCAGCCCGAGCTCGAGACGCTGCCTCGGCCCGAGCTCGAGCGGCTGCAGCGCGAGCGGCTGCGGGAGAGGTTCGGCGTCGAGGTCGAGGCGCTGCCGGAGCTGCCCTTCCGCGTCAAGTCGGAGCTGCGGGACGCGTATCCGTTCGGGCTCTTGCAGGTGCCGCTCGCGGAGTGCGTGCGGATCCACGCCTCCTCGGGGACCCGCGGCAAGGCGACGATCGTGGCCTACACGCGGGGCGACCTCGCCGCCTGGGCGGACTGCTGCGCGCGGGCACTCGCCGCGGCGGGCGCCGGGCCGGGCACGCTCGTCCACATCGCCTACGGCTACGGCCTCTTCACCGGCGGCCTCGGCCTTCACTACGGAGCCGAGCGCCTCGGCTGCACCGTCGTCCCCGCGTCGGGTGGCAACACGCCGCGGCAGGCGCAGCTGCTCGAGGATCTCGGCGCGGAGATCCTCTGCTGCACGCCGAGCTACGCGCTCGCGATCGCCGACCACGTCTCCGAGCCGGCGCGCCTCAACCTCCGCGCCGGCGTCTTCGGCGCCGAGCCCTGGACGGAGGGGCTGCGCGAGGCGATCGAGAGCGCACTCGAGCTGACCGCGGTCGACATCTACGGCCTCTCGGAGGTGATGGGCCCCGGCGTCTCGGCCGAGTGCGCCGAGGCGCGGGCCGGCGCGCACGTGAACGAGGACCACTTCCTCGTCGAGGTCGTCGATCCGCAGTCGGGCGAGCCGCTGCCGGACGGAGCCGTCGGCGAGCTCGTCTTCACGACCCTGACGAAGGAGGCGCTGCCGCTGCTCCGCTACCGCACCGGCGACCTCGCCTCGCTCACGCGCGAGGCTTGCGCCTGCGGGCGCACCTTCGCGCGCATGTCGCGGGTGGTCGGGCCGCAGCGACGACATGCTGATCATCCGCGGCGTCAACGTCTTCCCGAGCGAGATCGAGCGAGCGCTGCTGGCGATCCCGGAGCTCGCCCCGCACTACCAGATCGTCGTCGAGCGGCCCGGCCACCTCGACGAGCTCACGGTGGAGGCCGAGCTGCGCGAGGGTGAGCCGGGAGGCGAAAGGCTCGACGCGTTCGTCGAGGAGCGGCTCGGTCGCGCGCTCGGGCTCACCGCGCGCGTCCGGCTCGGCCCGCCCGGCAGCGTCCCTCGGAGCGAGGGCAAGGCGCTGCGCGTCCTCGATCGCCGCGGGACGTAACCGCGGCGGTTGATTCGACGTTCAACCCGGGATGAGCGACCAGACCGACGACAACGCGAACGACGCCGACGGCTGGCCCCTCCCCTCGCGGGATGTGGTCCGGGAGCTCGACCCTCCCGCGGTCGTCTGGTCGGAGCCGGAGCCGTCGGCTAGCTGGCCGACTCGTCCGACTGCCACAAGCTGAACGCGTTCCCTTCGGTGTCGTGGCAAGCGGCGAACCAGCCGTAGCCCTGCACCGGCATCTTCTCGTCGGCCTGGCCGCCCAGCTCCTGGATCTTGGCGCGGGTCGCGTCGATGTCGTCGGTGTCGAAGTAGACGCGGAGGTGCCCGGGCGTGTCGGCGCCTGAGATCGCGCCGCCCTGGTCCTCGCCGGTGCGGAACATCCGGTAGTCCATCTCCGGCGACATCGGCGGCCCGACCTCCCAGCCGAAGACGCCGCTCCAGAATCCCTGCGCGCGGTCGGCGTCCGTCGCCCCGATCTCGACGTGCACGAGCTTTCCTGCCATGGCGTACGCTCCTCTCCGTCGTCGACCTGTGAGGAGTCGAATGTACCGCGTTGTCGTTCTTGTACGAAGCCGAGCCGGATGCCGAGGAGTACGCCGAGCACGCCGAGCTGTGCGCGCAGGTCCCGAACAGCGTCTTCCGCCACGGCAAGGTGACGGGCGCGCCGATGGGGGAGCCGGCGCACGCGTACTACGCGGAGTGGGAGTTCGCCGACAAGCAGGCGTTCGACTCGGCCGTCCGCAGCGAGGAGTTCATGGCGACGGGCAAGGACGCGTACAAGCGCGGCTTCCCGCAGCCGACCGTCGAGTTCGTCGAGCTGGGATAGCCGTGGCCGAGGTCAAGGTCAGCCGCGACGGCGGCGTCCAGACGATCACGCTCAACCGGCCGGAGAAGCTCAACGCCTTCAACCGCGCCGTGCACGAGGGGCTGCACGCCGCGCTCGAGGAGGCGCGCGATCCGGCGGTGCGCGCGGTCGTGATCACGGGAGCGGGCCGCGGCTTCTCGGCCGGGCAGGACCTGACGGCCTTCGGCGAGGCGGGCGACGTGGCCGCGATGCTGCGCGCGACCTACCACGTCACCGTGCTCGCGATCCACTCGCTCGAGAAGCCGGTGCATCGCGGCGGTGAACGGCGTCTGCGCGGGGGCCGGGCTGTCCCTCGCCTGTGCCTGCGACATCCGGCTCGCTTCCGACGCCGCGTTCTTCGTCCCCGGGCTTCGTCGGCATCGGGCTGATCCCCGACTCGGGCGGCACGTACTTTCTCCAGCGCCTGCTCGGGACGCCGCGCGCGTTCGAGTGGATGACCTCGAACCGGCGGCTGACGGCGGCCGAGGCGCACGCGTGGGGGCTCGTCTCCGAGGTCGTGGAGGCGGACTCGTTCCCGGCGCGGGTGGCGGAGCGCGCCGCCGAGCTCGCCGCCGGGCCGACGCGCGCGATCGCGCGGCACGAAGCGGCTCTACGACGAGGCGGCGACCTCGACGCTCGAGGAGCAGCTCGAGCGGGAGGCCGAGGCGCAGGCCGAGACGGCGCAGACGGAGGACTTCCGCGAGGGCGTCGCGGCGTTCGGCGAGAAGCGGGAGGCGCGCTTCAGCGGGAGCTGACGAGGCTCAGGACCTCGCCGTCCTCTGGCCAGCGGCCCTCGCGCTGCTTCGAGAAGACGAGCTCCCCGTCTGCGAGCACGTCGTACTGGGACTTCTTCCCCTCGGCGCGCCGAGGCGTCGATCCCGTTGTCCCTCAGCTCGGCCGCGAGACTCGCGGCCCGTTCGTCGTAGCCGCCTCAGACGGGGCAGTAGAGGATCTCGACCGCCACGCCGGGAGCGTATCGGCAGGCGATCGGGCTACGCGGCCTGGGCGACTTCGCGCAGGCGGGTCTCGATCCGCGCTGCGAGCTCCGGATACTCCTGCTGCAGCCGCCGGAACTCGGTTCCGAAGAGCACGAGCACCTGCGACGGCGAGGCGGTCGTGACCGTTGCCGTGCGCTGTCCGTCGCCGAGGATCGCGAGCTCGCCGAAGAAGTCGCCCGACCCGAGCGTCCGCACCTGGATTCCGTCGATGCTGACGGTCGCGGTGCCGTCGCGGATCACGAAGAACGAGTATCCGGACGCACCCTGGCCGGTCAGGTCGACGCCGGGACTCACGTCCTGCAGCTCGAACCACGGCGCGATCGCAGCGCAGGCGTCCGGCTCGAGGGTCTCGAAGAGCGCGATGTCCGCGAGGTCGTCTGCGGTCGCGGCCGGCACGCGCCGCACCCTAACGGCCGGGCGGCGCAGGTTCCACCCTCGTCACCGCATCGTCACCACTGCCGGTCGGTGCGATACTCGGCAGCGTGAACGAGGAGGATCTACGCCGGCTCGAAGCGGTCGGCTCAAGGGTTGAGTTCCCCGCCGGGAAGGTGCTGATCGAGCACGGCCAGCCGGGCACCGGCCTCTTCGTCGTCGTCGAGGGACGGCTCCTCGTCGAGGCGCCGGAGAGCGAGCGCGAGCTCGGGCCGGGCTCCGTGGTCGGGGAGCGGGCGCTCGTCGCCGCGCACGGCACGCGCACGGCTCGTGTGCGCGCTCTCACCGACTGCGTCGTGCTCGCCGTCGACCGCGCCGAGGTCGACCGCCTCTGCGCCGACGATGCGGCGTTCGCCGAGCGGCTCGGTCAGAGCAGCTCCTAGGCCGGAGCGGCCACTGCCTCCTTCTCGCGCGGCTCGGTCTCGACGCCGAGCACGTAGCGGTTCATCCAGTCGACAAGCGCTTCGTTCTGGGCGCGCCGGTGGCCGATCGGTCCGATCACGGATCCGGCGTGCGGCGTGTTCGGGAAGCGGAGCATCTCCGCCGGGACGCCGTTCACGCGGAGCACGGTGAAGAACTGCTCCGTCTGTTCGGCCGGGCAGCGGCAGTCGTTCTCGTGCTGCAGGAACAGCGTGGGCGTGGTGCAGTGGTGCGCGTAGGTGATCGGCGAGCAGCGCCGATAGACGTCCTCTGCCTCGTACGGTGTGCCGCCGAGCTCGCGCACGCTGAAATCGGCCCCGACGTCGCTCGTGCCGTACATCGAGAACCAGTTGAAGACCGGATTCTCCGGGCAGGCGGCCTTGAAGCGGCCGGTGTGTCCGATCACCCAGCCCGTGAGGTTGCCGCCGCCCGAGATGCCGAAGACGCCGAGCCGGTCCGGGTCGGCTAGGTCTTCCTCGATCGCGTAGTCGACGCCGGCCATCAGGTCGGCGTAGTCGAGGTTGCCCCAGTCGGCCAGGATCGCGGTGGCGAAGGCATCGCCGTATCCGGTCGAGGCACGGTGGTTGACGAGCAGCACGCCGTATCCGGCGCCGGCGAACATCAGGTGGTCGAAGTTGAACTGTGCGCCCCAGGCGGCGTGGGGACCGCCGTGGATGCTGAGGAGCGTCGGCAGGGCCGTCTCGGCTCCGGCCGGTTGCAGGAACCAGCCTTCGACGGGGGCTCCGTCGATGCCCGGGAAGTGCAGCGGGATGACGGTGGGCAGGGCGAGCTCCGCGAGCACGTCGTCGTTCACCTGAGTGAGGCGGCGCTCTTCTCCCGTATCGAGGTCGACGAGGTAGAGGTCCCCCGGCTCGGTGAACCCGAAGGCGGCGAAGAGGACTTTCTGGCCACTGGCCGAGACCGGGAGGCAGACCCGAGTGCCGCCGGCCACGACCGCGTGTGACTCGTCGCCGTCGAGAGCGACCCGCACGAGGGCCTTCTCCCCGCCGGTCTGTACCGGCACGATCGCGTCGCGATCCCCGTCACTCAGGAGCAGCTGTCCCATCCCGATCCTCGAGCCGGGTTGTCGGGCTGGATGCCGCCCTCGACGTGGCCCTCGATGTCCGCGCCGCGACGAGTGCTCGTCCCGGTGGCCGGGTCGAGGACGTAGAGCGACGCCCGCGAGCCGATCACCTTGTCGCGCTCGAAGTCGAGGACATAGGCGATACGTCCGTCGCCCAGCGGCGCATGGGAGACAACCAGGCCGTCAGGCTCCGTGAGGTCGGTGACCGTGCCCTCGAGATCGACGCGCCGGAGCCTCGACATGAGCTCGTACGAGTCGGGGTCATGCGAGGCGACGTAGACGAGCGACTGCCCGTCGGCGCTCCACTTCGGCTCCGAGTTCAGGAAGCGGTCGTCGGTCAGCCGACGCGGCTCGGCGGCTTCGTCCGCGACGTCGAGGACGTAGATGTCCTGGACGGCGTCGTCGAGCACCCCGATGCCGTCGAAGCGCCATACCGTGCGGTCGATGCGATAGGGACGCTCGGGCTTCCGCGGCTCTTCCTGCGGGCCGGCCGTGAAGGCGATCTTGCTTCCGTCCGGCGACCAGACGGCGCCGCCGCCGACGCCCTGAGCGAGATCGGTCAGCTTGCGCGCCTCGCCGCCGTCGAGCGGGAGCAGCCAGAGCTGCGGCTTCTCCGTCCGTGTCGACATGAACGCCACCTTCGACCCGTCGGGCGAGATGGACGGCGCCGAATTCGTCGAGTCGTTGAACGTGAGCCGCCGGACCTCGCGGCTCTCGACGTCGAGGAGATGCAGGTCGCTGTGCTCGACCTCGTCATCGTCGTCGTTCTCTCCGGGGGCGATCCGCGTCTGCGCGAAGACGACTCGAGTGCCATCCGGTGACAGATCGGCGGCGACGACGAAACGGAAGCGGAAGAGGTCTTCGGTCGCGATCGGGCGGGTCATCGGAGTCTCCTCGTGCTCGCGGGGAAGCTCTGACGCTACTACTAGATCGTCTTGAACTGCTCGAACGGCTGGCGGCAGCTCTCGCAGTAGCGAAGCGACCGGCACGGCGTCGGGCCGAAGATGTTCTCGAGCCGCGTCTTCGTCGAGCCGCAGTAGGGGCAGCGGAAGACGTTCGCCTGCAGCTGGACGAGCTTCGGGGCTGACGCCTCTCGCGGCGCCGGCGGCGCGAAGCCTGCCTCGCGCAGCTTCTCGCGGCCGGCCGGCGTGATCCGGTCGGTCGACCACGAGTCGTCCGTGATCACCTCGACCTCGGGCTCGGCGCCGAGCTCGGCGACCTTCTCCTCCATCGCGCGCTTCATCATCTCGAGCGCGGGGCAGCCGAGAAAGGTCGGCGTGAACTCGATCCGGACGTGTCCGTCTTGGACATCGACCGAACGGATGACGCCGAGCTCGACGAGCGAGACGACCGGGATCTCCGGGTCGGGGATCTCCTCGAGCGCCTCCCAGACCTGGGCCTCGGCTACCACTGCGCTCCCGCGGGCGCGGAGCGGCGTACGACCGTCATCTCCTCCCAGAGCGGCGCGAGCTCGGCTCGGTGTGGGTGCCGCGCTCGTACCCTTGTAACGCTGTGCTACTTGGAAGGTCAAGTCCGACCCGCTGCGGCGAGCTCGGCTCGGAGCTCCTGGCGGCAGGATGCCGACCGCGTACGGCCACAGCTCCTCGACCGCTGCCCGGAAGCGCGGCTCGTCGCGGAGCCGGTCGTGCCACATCTCGGCGTGCATGCGGTGGTACGCCTCCTCGCGGTCGATCTTCGCCGCGAGCCCCGCGACCGCCGGGTCGGGATCGTCCTTGAGCGCGGTGATCCGGATCTCGTCGGCGACCTCGTACAGCCAGCGGCGCGCGATCGTGTGCGCCCACTCGAGGAGGTGGAGCTCGACGAGCGGCGCGCAGCGGTACTCCTCCAGCTCGCGGTCGAAGGCGAGCGCGTCCGACGTCCTCGGCCAGCAAGCGAGTAGACGGCGCGCGCATGGCCGATCTCGTTCTGCGCGATCGAGGAGAACGCGACGTCCTCCTCGAGCAGCGGCGCGATGCCCGTCCACTCGGAGTCCCGCCAGCCGAGGACGAGCTCGTCGTCAGCCAGTCCCAGCAGTGCCTGCTCGTTCACGAGCCTCCTTCAGGCGTGCCTTGATCGAGTAACCGTCGACGCGGCGGTACTTGAGGTCGAACTCGTCGGCCCAGTCCTCGACGTCGCGGATCGCGTCGCGCGGGACGAGCCAGAGCGCGACCGACTCGCCGCGGCGGCCGTACTGCTCGCGCGCCCACGCCTCCGCGAAGTCCGCGTCGGGAGCGACGACGGAGCCGGCGTGCTCGAAGGCGGCGCCGCGCTTCTCCTTGCGGAAGACCTCCCAGACCGGCTCGTTCATGCAGCCAGGCCGCGTCGCGCACCCACTGCTCCTGCTCGAGGAAGCGCGCGGCGGAAGGCGAGCCGCTCCTCGGTCTTCGGCCCGTGGCCGGTGACGACGTGCTTCAGCTCGTCCCAGTCGGGCTCGCGTGTACTCCCAGACGCCGTCGTCGCGCTTGCGCAGCTTCGGGTCCGGCACGGTGAGCCCGAGCTCCAGGATCTGCGGCACATAGCCCTCGAGGAACTGCTGCCGCGCCTCCTCGTTCCCCTGCGACTTGATCCGCCACAGGTACATCGGGTCCTCGTCGGCCGGGATCGGGTTGCCGTGGAACTGCATCAGCGGCCCCCACCAGCGGTTCACCGCCTCCTGCACGAGCTCGAACTGCGCCGGCGTGCCGGTGACCATGGCGAGGATCACGTCGCGGCCGTGGAGGATGTGGAACGACTCCTCCCAGCAGATCTTCTTCATGATCCGCGCGTACGGCGCGTACGAGCACTTGAGCAGCGCCTTCTGGCTGATGATCGCGGCCGCGTCGACGAGCCAGGCGATGACGCCGACGTCGCCCCAGGTCTTCGTGGGGTAATGGAAGACGTTGTGGAACTTCGCCTTCCCGTCGACGAGGTCGGCGAGGCACTGCTCGCGCGGCTTGCCGAGGTCCTCGACCACGCGGTAGATGAGCTGGGCGTGCCCGACCTCGTCCTGCACCTTCGCCGTCAGCGCGAGCTTGCGCTGGAGCGTCGGAGCGCGGAGGATCCACTCGCGCTCGGGCAGGACGCCCATGAGCTCGGAGTTGCCGTGCATCTCGATGAACTTGATCAGCTTCGCCCGGTAGTCGTCCGGCATCCAGTCGGTCGTCTCGACCTGGCCGCCTGCCTGGACGTACTCGAGAAATGCCTGCTCATCGTGGGGAATCTCGACTGCTGCCACGCAGCACCACCTTCCGAACGATCGTTAGTTTTCCCATTGTAGATGTCCGCCCGCCGCAACGAGCTAACCCGCGCCGCCGCCCGCCTCTTCGCGGAGAAGGGCTACCACGGCACCTCGATCGGCGATCTCGCCGAAGCGATGGGCGTGCAGAAGGGCTCGGTCTACGCGCACATCGAGTCGAAGGCCGACCTGCTCTGGGAGGTCGCGCGGGAGGGCGCCGTCGCCTTCCACGCCGCGCTCG
>CAWGVE010000014.1:0-50811 GCA_963825805.1 uncultured Actinomycetes bacterium
GTCCTGCGTTGTCGGGTTGCGGCGAGATCTCGAACCGATCAGACGAGTAAATCAACGCAGCCGCGTACGCCCGGACGGTTCGACTGCGGCGGGGTAGTCAAACTCGTCTGCTCGAGAGCCACGTCCTCGCTCCCTCTTGGCGGTGCGCGCCGCCGGCTATCTAAGACTTCTCAGCCGGCGGACGAGATGGTGGCCGCGCGACGACGGGACGCTCCCCCTTCATCGCTAAAGGCACGGTGCAAAGCGAGGATCCGTTCGGCCGCGGCACCAACTCGACCGCTGGACAGTGCGGCCCAGCCGTTTGGCGGACGAAGAAGGCAGAGCAGCAAGCCACTCTGAAAAGGTGGCGACGCGTCTCTTCCGGGGTCATATCGAAAGCCAGTTCCTGCGCTTCTGCGCCGTCGGCGCGTCCGGCTACGCGGTCAACCTCGCCGTCTATGCAGCGCTGCTCGAGGCCGGACTCCACTATCTCGCCGCCGCAGCGATGTCGTTCTTCGTCGCAGCGTTGAGCAATTACGTCTGGAACCGGGCATGGACGTTCCGCACCTCCGGCGCGCCCGTCCTCCGCCAGGGCGCACGCGCGCTCACCGTCTCGGGCCTCTCGCTCGGCGCGAACCAGCTCTTCCTTCTCGTTCTCGTCGCAGCCGGCGCGGGGCATCTCGCCGCACAGTCCGTCGCGATCGTCCTTGCCACGCCGTTCAGCTTCGCGGCGAACAAGCTGTGGGCCTTTGCGGAGTCGCCGGCCGGCGAGCTCCAACCCGTCGCGCTGAAGGAGCGGCGCGACTACTAGAACGACGGGCCAGGTACGAAACGACAGAAGGGACGCCCAGGGCGTCCCTTCTGCATTGGATACCGGTTCGAGTCAGCCGGAGACGTTGAACCTCGTCGTCGCGAGCCTTCGCGGGCTGCCGTTCTTGTCGTAGCTGACAAGCGCGGCCGTGCAGTTCGCGGCGCCGCCGCTCCACATCTGCGTCGGGCCGAGCGAGAACATCTGCGAGCCGGTGTAACTGGCGTAGAAGCCGGCCTACTGTTCGTAGACGACCTTGCCGTTCTGAGAGCACTTGGTGTCCACCCAGGGGTACGCCGTTGCCGAGTCGACTCCGCGAACGTGATCTGCCGGAGTAGAGCTAGTTCTCGGTCGTGCAGCGGAAGAAATCCACAGCCTCGTCGCGGTCCGCGACGCCGAGTTTTCGCACGATCGCGGAGATATGAGCGCGAACGCCGCTCTGCTTCAGCTGCAGCCTTCGCCCGATCTCGCGGGTCGACAGGCCGTCGGCCAGGCCGACCAGCACGTCCCACTCGCGGCTGGTCAGCCGAGGGCCGAGCTCGCCTTCGCCCCCGAGGGCCGTGGTGCGGAAGCGGGGGTCGGTTGCGTGGAACTGCTTGACCATTCGGGCGACGAGCGAGCGCGGGATCGCGGCCTTGCCCTCGGCGGTGTCACGCAACGTGCGAGGGAGGATGCGGAGGTCGATGTCTTTGATCAGGTAGCCGACGGCTCCGGCGCGGAGTGCGGCGAAGAGGTTGGCGTCGTCGTCCGAGACCGTGAGGATCACGATCTTCGTCGTGGGCAGGCGCGCGGCGATCTCCCAGGCGGCCGCGACGCCACCGCCGGGCATGCGGATGTCGAGCAGGCAGATGTCGGGCCTGGTCTCGAGGGCTTGCTGTACGGCGTGCGCCGCGTCCGCCGCCTCGGCGCAGACGGTCATGCCGCCACCCTCGAGAGCCAGCCGCACGTCGTCACGCGTCGGCGCGTGGTCGTCGGCGACGAGGACGCGGAGGACCGGGGCGGGCTCAGCCTCGATCACAGGTCGAGCTCCACCTTGGTTCCCACGCCGCGCCGCGAGTCGACGCGGAGCTTCCCTCCGAGGGCTTCGGCGCGGTCTTTCATCGTGACCAGGCCGAAGCCGCGCCGTGGTTGCTCCTCGTCGAACCCTTCGCCGTCGTCGACGATCCCGAGTCGCATGCCCGCGTCGAGGCGTTCGAGGTAGACCCGGAGCGTCTCGGCGCCGCTGTGGCGCGCGGCGTTGGTGACGGCCTCGGACGCGATTCGCAACACGGCCTCCCTCTCCTGTGGAGACAGGACGATGCCGTTCGCCAGGTCCATGTCGACGGCCGCGCCGTAGCGCTGCGCAGCGTCCCGCGCGGCGTCGGCGAGCGCCCGCTCGAGCGGCTCGTCACCCGTGGACGCGAGGGCGCCGATCACTCGGCGCGATTCCTCCTGCGCGCGGGCGATGCCGCGCAGGATTCGATCGACGAGCTGGGGCTCGGCCCCCTGTTCCCGGAGGAGCCTCGCGTTGCGCGCGATGAACGCGATCTCCTGCGCGAGTCCGTCGTGCACGTCGCGTGCGAGCCGGCGCCGCTCCTCGAGCGAGGCGGCTGCAACGACGCTCGTCCAGTAGGAGGCGATCTCGCGGGCGGCGCCGATCAACAGAGCGACGTAGAAGCCCAGCCGGAACGCGTCGCCGGTGTAGACCCAGTCCGAATAGAGCGACGGATGGAACACGTAGTTCACGCGGGCCGCCGCGGAGAAGATGCACGCCACCTCGAGCCAGACGCTGAGCTCGTCGCCCGTAAGGCGGTGTCGCCGTGCGAAGCCGAGCGCCGCCAGGAGATACAGCAGCGTGAGTAAGAGTTGGAGACTCAGCACCGTGGGGTGCGCGCTGAGGTGGGGTTGTGACGCACCGGCCGGAGTCGACGACGTTACGGGAGCCGGCAAGTGGTCCTCGAACGCGAACAGGAGGACAATCCCTGCAAACGCGAGCCCGAGCGTGCCCCCGTAGATCGCGAGCGGCCAGCTGGGGCCGGCGGCGGCCCGTCGCGGCAGCAGTGCCGCCACGCAGATCAAGAGTGCTGCGAGCGCGCTGGTGAAGAGCATGCTCCAGACGGAAGCGGAGCTCGAATGCAGGCCGAGGGCCGCCGGAAGGGCAGCGAACACGAGGTTGGACAGTGCAAGCAGCGAAAGCCCGGCGGACAGGATCAACTCGTCGAGGAAGCCGGTGCGCCGGAAGCGGCCGAGCACCAGGAAGGCGGCGGCGGAGGCGGTGATCGCGGCTGTCGTCTCGAGCGCGACGTGGAGCGCGGGAGCCTGATAGGCGAAGTCGAGCCTCGCGACGAGCGCGATCACCGCCGTCGCGGCAGCGGATCCCAAGGCACAGCCGAGCGCCAGCCTTCGCAGCCGTAGCACAACTAGTACAAGACGCCTTGACGAAGAGGCTCGGGATACCCGTATGGCTGGTCTTGGCTCCCGGTTCGGCTATGCCTTATCTATCGGTGCTGCTGACCGGCCTGGCCACACGGAAGCGGGAATCGGCGCCGGGACGGCGAAAGAGAGCCCAATCCAGGATTCCCGTGAACGTCGATCATCTCGCACCGGACGAGGCCCTTTCGCCCGAGCTCGTCCTAGTCCTCTCGCCGGCGCTTCGCGCGCAGGCGGTCGCTCGTCTCGGACCTCCCGCGTGGCCGGCACCACCACGGCGCGTCACCGCCTTCGAACCCCCGGCCGCCGACCCGTTCACGCGTTCGCTCGGCCAGATCGTCGTCGCGAGGGTGGTTCAGCTCGGGGTGATGTTCGCTGCAGTCACGATCCTCACCCTCGCCATGTCTCTCGCCGCACACGCATTCCGGTGATCGAGATCACCTGCGCGCGTCCAATCGATCCGGCGGCGCAAACCGGTCGTTCGGGCCGGTTGCCCTCGTAGGCACCCGGCTACATAGACCTGATATGAACCCCGACTTTCGCCGGCTTCGCCTTGCCGCCTGCATCGCCGGCATCGCCGCGACCGCCGCGCTCGCGAGCGCATGCGGTGGAGGCGGCAACTCGCAGGCGACGTCGAAGGACCCGCCGCTTCAGAAGTACTCCGGCTCCTACGTCAGCTTCAACTACCCCGCGGGATGGAAAGCGCTCCGGTTTCAGCGGCCGCTCGAGCTCCACTCCTTCCCTCTGGTCTATCTGAGCACGCAGGCGATCCACAGCCCGTGCTCGACGCAGGGGAACGAGACCACGTGCGGCTGGCCCGTCAAGCGCCTTCGGCCGGGCGGCGTGCTCGCCGTCTGGCAGCTCCCGTACTCCCCGCCGTGCCCTGGCTGCGCCTCCGGCCCGACCGGAACGCCGGTCCAGGTCGGTGGTCGCCGGGCAACACGCCAGGTCGCGGCGGGCGGCGTGTGCCACGCGATCGGAGCCGATCGGACGATCGAGGTCACGGTCAAGAACTCGGTCGAGTTCCTGGCCTGCTTGCGCGGCCCGAACCTCGCCCGGAACGAGCGGCGGGTCGACGCGCTGCTCAAGTCGACACAGTTCCCGCAATCCGGCTCAGGCAACAGCAGCTAGGAGCAAGGTCCTGGTCGAACTAGACCTTGGTCCTGAGTAACAAGCGCCGGATCTGTCGAAACCGTCACCAGACGCGGACATTGCACGGCATCCACTGACGGTGGTGTCTCCTCGGACCCGGCGGGTCAGGACGTGTCACTCGAACTCGATGCCGTGCGTGGCCCGCGCTGCTACGGGCTAGCCGTCGGAGCAGCGGCCGCGGGCTCGGTCGCGACCTCTGGCCTCTCCTTGCGGAGCGTGAAGAAGAGCCAGCCGTACAGGAAGAGGATCAGGATCGCGTTCACGGGATGGAGCGCCCCGCCCCAGCGTCCCGTTCCCGGCAGGATCATCTGCACGAACGTCAGGATCGGCGCCAGGATCGAGATCGTCCGGATGCGCGTGTTGGGGTGCCACGCGATGAGCGCCACGATCAGGAAGAGGAGCGCGCCGGGCAGCGTCAGGAAGAACCCGAGCGCGCGGTGCGCATCGAGCGTCTTGGAGTTGCCGGCGCAGTGCGCGCTAATCACCTGGGCGCCCGTCTTGTCGCAATCGTCCGAATTCTTGATCACGTTCAGCCCGAAGATGCCCTCACCTGCGAGATAGACCTGGATCACGATCAGCACCACATAGAGCGCGGAGAACCACTTCAGGACCGCAGTCGCGCGACGCCGCATGGACAACTCCTTCAGGGTCGGGAACCGCGCGAGCGTACTACGCCCGTCGGCCGGTGACAACGGCTTCCTTGGGAACAAGTTGGCACGAAAGGGGGGTTGTGCCTGACCGCCAAATCGCTTACATTCCCGGCCTCCGTCATCGTCCAGCAAGGAGGGGTAATGAGAAGGCGCTATCTCTGCGGCGCTTTCGTGGGGGTCCTCGTAACGGTCGGGGCCCTGACCACGGCATGGGGGGCTTCGGCGGCTCCGGCAGGCACACACGCGCAGTCGAAGCCGTCGGTCATGCGACCGCTCGGCTTCAGGCCCGTGCAGCACGCCGGCAAGGCGAGGCCGACCCGTTCGAACAATCTCTCCTACCACGGCGGGGTGGGCGGGATCGGCGTCGAGACCGCACCGAAGGTCTACCTCGTGCTCTACGGCTCGCAGTGGAACAGCAACGACCCGTCCGGCGAGGCGGCCCTCCTCCAGGGGTTCTTCGGGCATGCGGGCGCCAGCCCCTGGCTGAACAGCGTCACGCAGTACTGCCAGGGCGTCGCGAGCGGCACGATCACGTGCGGGACGTCAGGGCAGCACGCCGGGAACCAATCCGGGATCTACGTCACCACCTGGGCCGACAGCGGCTCGGCGGCGCCGCAGCACCCGACCCAGTCGCAGCTCGCCGCCGAGGCCGTCAGGGCGGCGGCACACTTCGGCAACACGAGCTCGGCGACCAACAACACCGTGCAGTACGTGATCGCGACCGCGACGCAGAACAGCGCCTCCGGCTTCGGCACGCAGTACTGCGCGTGGCACAGCTCGACCTCGTCCGCGTACGGCAACATCGCCTACACCAACCTGCCGTACATCACCGACGCGGGCTCCTCGTGCGGGGCGAACTTCAACGGCCTCGGCCCGAAAGCCGGGATCACGATCGTCGAGGGGCACGAGATGGCCGAGACGATCAGCGACCAGTTCCCGAACGGGGGCTGGCTCGACAGGAACGGCGAGGAGAACGGCGACAAGTGCGCCTGGATCAGCTCCGGTCAGGGCGCGTCGGCAAGCGTCTCGATGAACGGCGCGAGCTATCCCGTCCAGTCGCTGTGGAGCAACGCCTTCAACAGCAACAGCGGCGGCTGCGTCCTCTCCTACTGAGTCATCGGCTCGGGCGCCGGCGATCCTGCCGGCGCCTGCGCCTCTCTCGCTGCAGCGCCGCCGAGCGACGTAAAGTTGGGGCGTGGACGCGGCCGCAAGCTTCACCGTCGACACAGGCACTGCCCAGCAGGCGCACGTAAGCAGCGACAAGATCGCGCGGCTCCTCCGCGAGATCGAGGCGCTGATCGCGGACGACGAGGCGGCCGACCGCCAGATCACCGGCGGGTGGCGGACGTTCGAGGACATCGTCGCCGCCGCTCACACCCACGCATGGGACGCGTACAGCGTCGACCTCTCCCGCGACGCGGAGAGCTTCCGGCAGCTCTCACGGCCCCGGCAGGACGCGGTGAAGCGCGTCTTCGGGACGATCTTCCGCGCGGAGTCCATCGTGGACGACTGGATGGCGACGATCGTCGCCGCCCTGCCGCGCGAGCGCAGTTACGACGCAATGCGCGCCGCGCTGATGACGCAGGAGCACGACGAGCGGATGCACCGCGGCAGCCTCCTCCGTGTCGCCACCGAGGTGCTCGGCATCCCGGCCGCCGACGCCGACCAGGTGGCACGGAAGTACAACAACTTCGTCGCCGAGATCCTCTTCGACCGGTTCGAGGACGAGATGCGGCGCCTGCTCCGCCCGAACCGCCCGCTCGAGGACGTCTACACGGCGATCTTCATCTACGGCGTCCTCAGCGAGGACGTCGTCGCGAACAGCGACGTCGTGATCCGGCGCGGCAAGGGCCGGGGCCTCTACGACGCATACGACCTCCCGGGGATGAAGGAGGGGCAGACGAACGTCCGCCGCGACGAGGGCCGGCACGTCCGCATCGCGGTCCTCGCCACGCACCGCTTCCTCTCCGAGTACGAGGGCTCGGCCGAGCGGCTCCTCGACACCAGCCGCTACTACATGGGGCTCGCCGACCGGATGGTGCGGCGCGCGAAGGCGTCGCGCGGCATCATCGACGCGCACCTCGCCGAGTCGTACGGCCCCGACGTCGACTCGCTCTACTACTACGTGATGAACATGAAGCGCCTCGCGGTGCGTCTCGGCGAGCTCGGGCTGCGCGAGGGCGTGCTCGAGGTGAAGAGCCGCGTCGACGCGGCGATCGCGGAGCTGAGCGGCGAGGACGGCGAGCCGATCGTCGAGACGCCGAACCGGCTGATGCGGATCGTCGGCCCGAAGGTGCTGCGCCTCGCGGGCGCCTCTTCCCGGTTCACCTTGTAACAACTTGTCACAAGCGTTGTCTCAGCCCCCGAGCACGCGCTCGTAGCAGTCCGCGAGCCGCCGGGCGAGCAGCGGCCAGGCATACGCGGTCTCCGCCAGCTCGCGCGCTGCCCGGCCCATCTCGGCTCGCGCGGGCTCGTCGGCGAGCACCGTCGCGATCGAGTCGGCGAGGGCGTCCGGATCGCCGGGCGGGGCCAGGACTCCGGTCGCGGGCGTCATCACCTCGCGGTAGCCGGGGATGTCGGAGGCGACCACCGGGGTCGCGCAGGCGAGAGCCCGCGTGATCACCATGCCGAAGCTCTCGTTTCCGAGCGACGGCGCGACGAGGAGCTTCGCCACCGAGAGCTCCGCCGTGAGCGTCTCGTCGTCCACGAAGCCGAGCACGTCGATTCCCTCATCCGAGACGCGGAGGCGAGTGAGGAGCAACCGCACGGCGAGCGGGTCGGCGCCGATCACCCTCAGCCGAACACCGCTGCCGCGCAGCCGAGGCCAGGCGCGCAGCAGCACCGGCAAGCCCTTGCGCGGGTCGTGGCGACCGAGGAAGACGATCTGGTCGGCACGACCGCCCGGGTCGACCCGGGGCGGGATCTCGACCCCGTTGGGGATCACCTCGTATTCCCCGGCCGCGGCGGCCTGGGCAGCGCTGCGAGCCTCCTCCGAGACGGCGACGCGCAGGTCGAGCCGCTCGAGGAGCAACCCCCAGAGCATGTCGGCGAACGGCCGCCAGCTCGAGCTGCCGGCGGCGTGGAACGTACCCACCGCCGGCCCGTCCCAGAGGGCGAGGGCAGCCACACCGAGCATCGGGGCGAGCGGCTCGTGCACGTGGAGGAGGTCGAAGCGCTCGCGGGCGAGCACCCGGCGGAACTGCGGCACAGCACGGGGGCTGAGGACGAGGTTCGACAGCGCTCCGTTGCCGGGGACGATCACCGACCGTCCGAGCGGGATCACGCGTGCCGGCGGCGGCCCAGGCCGCCCCTCCCGTGGATGGAGGATGCGGCTGAACGAGCCCGGCGGGTCGTTTCCGATCAGAAGCCGGGTCTCGATCCCGAGCGCCTCGAGCGCGCGCGCCTGCGCCTCGGCATGGTCGACGACGCCGCCGCCGAACGACCAGGAGTACGGCACGACGATCCCGAGCTTCATCGCGGGCGAGGCTACCGACGCCGGGCGAGCAGCAGCCCGACGAGCGTCCCCGCCAGGACGAGCTGCGTCTCGGCCGAGATGCCGGTGCCGTGGCGACCTCCGCCGCGATGGAAGAGCTTCTCGCCGCCCGGCCGAAGCCAGGGCACGAGGTGCTCGAGGTCGGGCATCGCGGCAGCCGCGCCCCCGAGCACCGCGGGGTCGAACGGGCCGCGGACGGCGGCGAGCAAGCCCAGTGCGACGAGGCCGCTGCCGACCTCGAAGCTCCGGTCCGGGATGTCCTCGTGCGGCACCTGGTCGCCGGCGAGGTGAAGCGCAGGCCCGAGCAGAAGCGCGAGTGCACGCGACCGTGCGGCCGCACCCAGCGCGGCACCGGTTGCCACATGCAGCGAGACGATCACCAGGTGATCTTCGCACCCTCGGCCCTGCGCGTTTATGCTCCCCGCAGTATGAGTTGGCTCAAGCGTCTGTTCTCCTTCAGCTCGACCGCTCCCGCCAGCACGGACAAGCCGACCGGCGAGCAAGAGTTCGTGCGGGAAGACGGCGAGGACGACATCAGGGAGATGGAGAATCTCTCCGGCGGTTCGGGAGTAGGCGGGGTGGCCGCCCCCGAGGCAGCCGAGACCGTCGAGGCCGAGCTGTCGGAGTACGAGGCGCCGACCGACCTGGCTCCCTGATCTAGTCTCTCCCTCTGGTGTGCCGGGAAGGCTGGTCGGCGTCGTCCGATGACGCCCGCAGCCGCCATACCCGTCTTTCTCGTCTCGCTCGGCGTGATGCTCGCCGCTTCGGCGGTCTTCGCGCGGCGCCTCGACCACATCGGGCTGCGGCTCGGCCTGCCCGAGACGCTGCTCGGCCTGCTCACCGCGCTCGCGGCCGACGCGCCCGAGATCTCATCCGCGATCTCGGCGCTCGTCCAGAACCAGCACGCGGTCGCGGTGGGCGTCGTCGTCGGGTCGAACGCGTTCAACATCGCGGCGATGCTCGGTCTCAGCGCCGTCGTCACCGGCCGGGTGCGCGCGCGGCACGAGGCGCTCGAGCTCGAGGCCTTCGTGGGGCTCTGGCTGGTCGCGGTCACGCTCGCGGTCGCCACCGGCGTCCTCGGCGCGACGGCCGGCGCCGTCCTCGTCGCCGCGGTCGTCGTGCCTTATGTATTGCTGCTCGCCGCCGGGCCCCGCCTCGCGCGGCGCCTCCGGCTCGGCGTCGCCGAGTCGCGCTTCGTCCGGCGAAGCTTCGGCGAGGGACACCGCCGGGCGCGCCCGCTCGACTCGCACCGCGAGATGGTCCGGCTCGTACTCGTCCTGGTTGTCGCGCTCGGCCTGATAGTGGCGGGCAGCGTGGGCGTGGTGCGGGCGGCCACCGATCTCGCCGATGCGTGGTCGGTGCCCCAGGCGCTCGTCGGCGTCACGGTGCTCGCGATCCTCACGAGCCTGCCCAACGCGTGGACGGGCGTCCGCTTCGGCCTCCAGCGGCGCGGCTCGGCGCTGATCAGCGAGACGCTGAACTCGAACTCGATCAACATCGTGGCCGGACTGGCGATCCCCGCGGCGCTAGGCGCCTTCGGCGCCTTCTCCGGCCTCGCGATCTTCGACCTCGCGTGGCTCTTCGGGATGACGGCGGCTGCGCTCGTTCTCTTCGGGAGGCGCGACGGCGCGGGCCGGGGCGCGGGCGCCTTCCTGATCCTCCTCTACGCCGCCTTCCTCGCCGTCCAGCTCGCCCGGCTCTAGTCGAGCGCCTCCTCGAGCGCGTGCGTCTCGGGCGCGACGACCCGGGCGCCGCGTGACCACGAGGCGAGAGCCGCGACGAGACAGGCGGCGATCGCGAAGGCGAAGGCCTCGTGCAGGCCGCTGCGGAAGGGAGCGGCGATCAGATGGGGGAAGAAGCCGCGCCCCTGGATCGCGGCCGCGTCGTGGGCGGGCAGACGCGCGAGCACGTGCGGGCCGATCAGCTCCCGGGCCGGGTTGTAGCCGAGGAACGCCGCGAAGAGCACCGAGACGGGAGGCAGATGGCTGACGCGCGTCGCGATGTCGGGGGGCACGCCGTGCGATTGCAGCCCGGTCGCCAGCGAGTGCGGCAGCGTCGCCGACAGCCCGACGATCATCAGCGTGAAGAAGATGCCGATCGAGAGCACCTGGGCGGAGTTCTGGAACGTCTGGTTCATGCCGCCGCCCGCCCCTCGGTGCCGGGCGGGGAGGCTGTTCATGACGCCCGCTCGGTTCGGCGAGGCGAAGGCGCCCATCGAGAGCCCCATCAGCAACAGGACCGCCGCGAAGAGCGGGTACGAGAAGTCGACCGGGAGCAACGCCAGCAGAGCGAAGCTGAGCGCCGAGACGAGCATCCCGCCCGTCGCGAACGGTCGCGAGCCGTAGCGGTCGGAGAGGATCCCGGACAACGGCCCGGCGAGCAGGAACCCGATCGTGAGCGGCAGCATCCTGATCCCCGCCCAGAGCGGCGTCGACGCGAAGTCGTAGCCGTGCTCGGGGAGCCAGATGCCCTGCAGCCAGATGATCAGCATGAACATCAGGCCGCCGCGCGAGATCGCCGAGAGGAAGCTCGAGAGGACGCCGAAGGTGAAGGCGCGGATCCGGAACAGGCCGAGCGGGAACATCGGCGCCCTGGAGCGCACCTCGAGGACCGCGAACAGCGCGAGCAGCGCGGCCCCCGCGCCGAGGCAGGCGTCGACGAACGGCGACTCCCAGCCCATCGCGTGGCCCCCGTAAGGACGGATCCCGTACGTGATCCCGACCATCACGAGCACGAGCCCCGCCGCGAAGGTGAGGTTGCCGGCCCAGTCGATCCGCTCGCGGGTGCGGACGCCGATCTCGCGCAGGCTGTGGTACGACCAAATCGTCCCCAGGATCCCGAACGGCACCGAGACGAGGAAGACGAGCCGCCACGAGACGGGCGCGAGCACGCCGCCGAGCACGAGCCCGATGAAGAGGCCGCTGATGCCGACGACGTTGTTGATCCCGAGAGCCAGGCCGCGCTGGTTCGCGGGGAAGGCGTCGGTCAGGATCGCGACCGAGTTCGCGACCAGGAAGGCCGCGCCGACCCCCTGCATGATCCGGAACCCGATCAGATAGTCGGCGCCGGCCCGGCCGTGGAGCCAGTCGATCGCGAGTAGCAGCGACGCCACCGTGTAGACGACGAAGCCGACGTTGTACATCCGCACGCGCCCGAACTGGTCGCCCAGCCGGCCGAGGCTGACGACGAGCACGCTCGAGACGACGAGGAAGCCGAGGATCATCCAGAGCAGGTAGAAGCTGTTGCCCGGCTGGAGCGGGTCGAGGTGGATGCCGCGGAAGATGGCCGGCATCGCGATCAGGACGATCGAGCCGTCGATCGTCGCCAGCAGGACGCCGAGCGTCGTGTTCGACAGCGCGACCCACTTGTAGTTCGACCCAACAGGCAACCTGTGCAGTTTACCTGTCTACAATCCCGGTGTGTCACGTCCATCGACCGAGGTTGCGAGCGCCGCGGGCGAGCTCCGGCTCGTGCTCGGCCAGCTCGTGAGAAGGCTGCGAGCGGAGTACTCGTTCCCCGTCGCGCAGGCGAGCGTGCTCAGCCGCCTCGACCGCGAGGGCGCGCAGACGACGAGTGCGCTCGCGGCGGCCGAGCGCATGCGGCCGCAGTCGATGGCGCAGACGCTCGCCGAGCTCGAGACCGCCGGGCTGATCGATCGCCGGCCCGATCCGGCAGACGGCCGGCGTGTCCTGATCGAGCTCACCCCGGGCGGCCGCGAACGCGTGCTCGAGGCGCGGGGACGCCGGGAGGACTGGCTCGCCGCAGCGATCGCCGCAGAGCTCGAGCCCGCCGAGCAGCAGATGTTGCTCGCGGCCGTACCGCTCTTGCGCCGACTTGCCGGCCGCTGACGCGGCCTACGGCTTTGTCTTGATGACCTTGCCGGACGGCGAGAGGACGTACCAGAGGCCACCGCTGTTGTTGACCCGCTGGCCCTTCACCTGGCCGGGATTCCTGTCGATCACGTACGTGTAGAGCGGCCACTTGTTGTACGTCGCGACGAACCCGCCGCCGGGGTTCTTGTCCCTGCCGAGCAGCGACCTCTTGGCGGCGCCTCCGGCCGTCACCCTCTGCAGCGCCTTCACCTTCAGCGGCGGCCAGACGGCCGCGCAGGCGCCCTTGCAGGTCACCTTCTTCTGCTTGTCAGGGACGAACATGTAGAGCGTGAAGCCCTTGCTGTTGACGAGGATCGTGCCGAGGTTCTTGACCTTCGCCGTCTTCACGACCACGGAACCTGTGGTGTGACGCGCGCCGGCGACGCCGGCCTTCGCGCTCGAGGACGAACCGCCGAAACCTGCCGCCGCGAGGGCGACCGCTGCCGCGAAAGCAGCGAACAAGGCAATCCGGAGACGCGTGCTGGGCGTAGCCACTCCCATCACTGTAGCTCGACAAGGAGGAGCACTGTGCGCAGGATCGTTCTCGTTCTCCTCGGCTTCGGCCTGGTAGCGGCCGCCGCCGGGATAGCCGCCGCGGCAAGCGGAGGGCTGCCGAATATCGGCAAGCCGTCCATGAACGCTCAGCCCGTCTACAAGGGCTATTACGACCACCACATCGACACGTACCTCATCACCGACGTCTCGTCGAAGTCGCAGGCGAAGGCGCTGCACGTCAACTACTCCGCCGAGCTGAAGGGCGTCAAGGGCCTGCCGAGACAGTTCTTCGTCAAGGGCAGTGCCGCCAAGGGTCAGGTGACGATCTTCGGGTCGGAGCCCGGCAAGTCGGACTACAACCCGCTCTGGGAAGAGATCTGGGTGACCTGGAAACCGGGCGTCAAGCCCGTTCTGCTCGGCCAGGACGACCAGATCGACTCGCTCGAGAAGAAGGGAAAGCTCACGGAGAAGGACGCCCACATCGTCCTCAACGGCCCGATCCTGCACGTCGGAAAAGGCGGCTGAACACAAACGAAGCGGCGGGGCTAGCCGCCGCTTCGAAAACTCCGCCGCAGAGTTGTTTGCCGTCAGCCCCGAGCGGGAGTCGTACTGACTATCTCGCGCCTTGGTCCTGCCCGGCCTCCCCCTTTCGGGGGATCTGCGAAATCGGCCTGAAACGCCGCGATCAGCCCCACTGCGCGGCGGGCGTATCGGGCACGAGTGCGAGCTGTACCTTCCTGGCCGGCTCCTGCTCCAGCAGCAGCCGATCCACTTCCTCCGCGGGGGCCGGGCGGCCGAAGAGATAGCCCTGGCCGAGGCGGCAGCCCATCTGCCGCAGGCGGTCGGCCTGCGCCTGATGCTCGATCCCCTCGGCCACGGCCGAGAGGCCGAGCGACTCGCCGAGACGCAGGATCGCGTCGACGAAGGCCTCGTCCGCGTCGTCTTCGATCAGCTTGTCGACGAACGGCTTCGGGATCTTCAACGACTGGATCGGGAACTCGGCGAGACGGCTGAGCGACGAGTAGCCGGTGCCGAAGTCGTCGATGGTCAACCCGACGCCGAGCTTCCGGAGGCGCCGCATCGCGAGCAGGGCCGCGTCGCTTCCCTGGTCGACTCCCGACTCGGTCACCTCGACCACGAGCCGGCTCGGGTCGACGCCGTACTGCTCGAGAGACTCGGCGAGGGTGTCGACGAGCCGCTCGTTGGCGATCTCAGCCGGCGCAAGGTTGAGCCAAATGCTCAGGCTCTCCGGCCAGCGGCGGGCGTCGGCCAGCGCCTGCTGCAGAACGACACGCCCGAGCTCCACGGTCAACCCGGTCTCCTCGGCGACCGGCAGGAAGTCGGCGGCGGTGAGCAGGCCGCGGGTCGGGTGGGGCCACCGGGCGAGCACCTCGAAGCCCTCGATGCCGCCGTCCGCGAGCCGCACGACCGGCTGGTAGTGGACGATGACCTCGCGCCGCTCGAGCGCGGCCTCGAGGTCGAGACCGAGCTGGCGCTGCGCGCGGAGCTGCTCGTGCAGCTCGGCCTCGTAGAGCGTGTACGCGCGGTCGGATCGCTTGACGCTGTACATCGCGATGTCCGCGTTGCGGATGAGGTCTTCGGCGCTCGTCACGCCCGCCGAGCCGATGGCGACGCCGACGCTCACGTGACAGGCGACGTCACCGCAGCTGAGCGCGTACGTCCCGTCGATCGTCTCCAGCACGTGCCGTGCCGTCGCAATCGCGACCTGTGAGTCCGCATCGCGGATGAGCACCGCGAACTCGTCACCTCCGAGCCGGGCCGCGAGGTCCTGAGTGCGGACCGAGCGCTCGAGGCGGCGTGCGAACTCGGTGAGCAGCTCGTCGCCGGCGCTGTGGCCCCAGGTGTCGTTGACGGTCTTGAAGCGGTCGAGGTCGAGGTAGAGGATCGCCATCGAGCCCACGCCGCGCGCCAGCTCCTGCTCGATGCTTTCGAGCAGGTGGAGCCGGTTTGGCAGCCCGGTGAGGCCGTCGTGATAGGCCTGGTGCCGGAGCTGCTCCTTGAGCTGCGTAACCTGGGCGAGCGAGTGCTCCAGCCGGCCGTTCTCGAGCAGGATGCTCGCGTGGCCGGCGAAGGTCTCGAAGAGCTCGACGTCGGCCTCGTCGAACGTGCTGACGTCGCCGACGCGCTCGCCGACGACGAGGAGCCCAAACGTCCGGTCCTCGCCGCGCAGCGGCCCGACGATCGCGTCCTCGAGCCGGCGCGAGGAGAGGAAGGCGTCGAATGCGTACGTGGCGCGGCGCCGTGTGAGCAGCGTCGCCCCGCCGATCGACCCCACCTCGGTGAAGGCGGCCGCGTCCTCAGCGGAGAAGAACCCCTCGGGGTGCATGAGCAGCTCGCCCTCGGCGCTGCTGACGCTCCGCAGCGGGCCTGCGTCGTCCGAGCCCGGGAGGATGAGGATCTCGGCGTACTCAGCGCGAAGCAGCCGGCGCGCGGCGACGAGGAGCTGCCCGACGGCCAGACCGAACTCCGGCGCGCCCTGGGTCGCGCGCATCGACTCGTAGAGGAACTCGACGTGCTCGCGCTGCTCACGCTGCACCATGTAGCCGCGGAAGGCGGCGACGCAGGCGAGGACGGGAACCACGAGGAGCAGCACGGCGAGCGGGCGAACCTCGAGCAGCTGGACGACCGCGAGGCCGAGCGACGCGGTCGCGAGCGCCCCGACCGTCGAGGTGACGAGCGTCCGGAGAAGCTGGGGCGCGCGGAAGCGCTCCTCGGCGATTGCGATCACGGCCGAGACGAGCAGAATGCCGAGCACGTGCGCCACCGCGCAGGCGAAGAGGACGATCGCCCACTCGTGTGGCTGGGAGATGCCGGGCCCTGCGAGCGAGCGGAAGATCAGGAGCGCGATCCCGCTGCAGAGCGGCAGCTCCGCGAGATTGAAGGCGAACTTGACCAGCTGGCGCTGGCTCTTCCAGCGGGTGACGACCAGGGCGACGAGCGTGCCCGCGAGCTGCCCGATCAGAAGTCCGGCAGGAGCGCCCAGCAGCAGTCCAAGCGTGAGCCCGATCTCCGTCAGCGAGAGCGTGTGCGCTTGCTTCCGGAACTGGAGATGGACGACGAAGATCTCGGCGAAAAAGAACGCGACCGCCAGCGCCCACCACGAGAGATACGGGCCTGGCCCGTCCCCCTGGCCGCCGAACGAGCTGAGCGCGCGCGCCCAGACGAGCGCGCACGCGATCGCGAGGAGGCCGTTGAAGGCCCAGACGCGCCGGGGCGCGCGCACGGCCTCACGCACACCTGCGCCGAGCGGGCGCAAGAGCCCGCTCGGCGCATGGTGTGGGTAGTTCGGGGGCCGGCCTTTGATCACCGGCTCGTCCCGCTACCGATCAACGGCCCCAGCTCGCTCCGAGCCACGACCCGCCCGACCAGCTGCTGCCACTCCAGCTCGAGCCGCTCCATGAGCTTCCGGACCAGGACGAGCCGTCCCACAACTCGTTCGACCAGCTCGAGCCGCTCCAACTCGACCCGCTCCACGAGCTGCCCGACCAACTCGAGCCATTCCATCTGCCGCCCGACCAGCTGCTGCCAGCGGCCTCGAGCGCAGCCATCGCCGCCGAGTCGAACGGCTGGCCGAAGATGTCTTGCTCTCCCTGGAGCACGACGCCGTTCAGGCTCAGGTGGTCGGAACCGCGCGACGCCTCGAGCGAGCCGGTGCCGGTCGAGGGCACCTTGTTCTGCGCGGCGCCCGAGGGCACCTGCGCCATCAGGAGCGTCCTCAGGTCGAGCTCGCCGGAGCCTGCATCCTTCCAGTTGAAGGAGTGAAGCTTGTCGGAGCTCGCCATTAGCATCGCCTTCACCTGGTCCGGCGTCGCCTGCGGGTACTTCTGGAGCACGAGCGCCACCGCCCCGGTTGTGAACGCCGCCGCCTCGGACGTGCCGCTGCCACGGAAGTACTGGTCGCTGATGGCGCCCGTCGGGTTGTTCTGGTCGACGTAGGAGCCCGGGACGCGCAGGCTCTGCATGTGGGTGCCCGGGGCGATCACGTCGGGTGCCCTGCAGCCGCGGCTGCAGCTGCTCGCGTCAGCCGAGAACGAAGCCACCTGGTCGTCCCACAACGAAGGCGTGCCCATGGTGTCGGCGGCGCCGACCGCGATGATCTGCGGGTCGTACGCCGGGTCGGCGAGTCCCTGCGCGACCGAATACTTTTGGAAGCCGGAATTGCCCGCCGCCGCGACGACCACGATGCCCGCCTTCCAGGCCTGCTCCACTGCGTACGCAAGCGGGTCGATCCCGTAGGGCTGCGTCGAGTTCGTCCCATACGAGAGGTTTATGACCCGGATGTTCATCCCGTTGTCATGGCGGTGCTGGACGACCCAGTCGATCGCCGCGATGACCTGGCTCGCGTCGGCGCCGCCATCCGCCACACCGACCTTGAGCGCGACGATTCGCGCGTCCGGGGCGACGCCCCTATACCCGCCGGCCTGGCCGTCGTTGCCCGCGATGAGCCCGGCCATGAACGTCCCGTGGCCGTTCGTGTCGACGTGCTGCAGGCTCGGATCCTGCGATTCGAGGGAGAGGTCAGGGCCGTTGATCACTTTGCCGGACGCGTTGAGGCCGGCAACAGGGGAGACGCCCGTGTCAATGACCGCTACGTCGACTCCCTTACCGGTGTAGCCGCCCTGCCACCACGCCTGGACACCGTCGCCCGCCGTGATGTTCTGCATCGAGTACGGATCGCTCGCCGGGTCGTAGGTCGAGGAGCCCCACGAGGCGCCGGAACGGATCATCCCGAACCCGAGCGCCAGCACGAGCGTGAGCAGCCCCACCTGCCAGGCCTTGAAACGGAAAACGTCGCGCTTGGTGAGGACAGCCCTCACAGTTACCTCCTTCGCGACCGTCCCGTTGCCGCAGAACGTGCCGCCGTAGCCGCCAATCAGTGAGCGGAACGTAGGTGGGGGCCGGAATACGATCCTCCCGCGAAAGGGGGAGCCGGTTCGCTCGAACGAGGGATTTTGCCGCCGCGCACTAGCATCGCCAGGCGTGAGCTCCGTCCTGGAATCGACCCCTCCCCGCTTCACGGCGGACCAGGCGGCGCGGATCGCCGCGGATGTGTTCGGCCTGCACGGGAGCGCCTCCGATCTCGGAAGCGAGCGCGACCAGGCCTTTCTCCTGGACGACCGCGGCCCGGGCGCCGTGCTCAAGATCTCGAACAGCGGCGAGGACGAGGGCGCGCTCGACCTCGAAGAGGCCGCGATCGCGCACGTCGCTGCGCTCGATCCCGGCCTGCCGGTGGCGCGGCCCCTCGCCCCGCGGGCGACGTTCGACGGCCACCACGTGCGGCTGTTCGAGCAGATGCGCGGCCGGAAGGGCGGGCCCGAGCTCGACGACGCGGCCGTGCGGGATCTCGGCGCCGTGCACGCTCGCCTCTGCCTCGCGCTGCGGTCGTTCTTCCATCCGGCCGCGGGTCGGGAGCTGCTCTGGAGCCTGCAGGCGACACCGCGGCTGCGGCCGCTGCTCGAAGAGATCGCGGAGCCGGAGCGGCGGGCGCTCGTCGCACGTGCCGTCGACCGGTTCGAGGAGCGCGTGCTGCCCGAGTGGCCGCGCCTGCGCGCGCAGGTAGTGCACGGGGACTTCAACCTCGACAACCTCCTGCTGGGCTCCGACGACCGCGTGGCCGGGATCCTCGACTTCGGCGACTGCTGTTATTCCGCGCTCGCGGCCGACCTCGCGATCAGCCTCGCGTCGGTACTGCGCGGTCGGTCGCCCGGCGACGCCTTCCGCGCCGCCCGGATCGCGCTGGACGGCTTCGCCTCGCGGCTCCCGCTGGAGCCGCTCGAGCTCGAGCTGCTCGGCGACCTCGTCGCGGCCCGGCTCGCCGCGATCGTCTCGATCAGCGCGTGGCGCACCAGCCGCTTCCCGGAGAACGCCGCCTATATCGAGACGTGGGACGGCGACTCGTGGCGCCTGCTCGAGCTGTTCGACTCGCTCGCCCCGGCGGAGGTCGCGCGGGAGCTGGGCGCACGCCGGCCCGCCGGCGACACGGGCGCGCTCGCAGGCAGGCGGGAACGGTCGCTCGGCGCGCTACTGACGCCGCTCACGTACGCCCGCCCGGTGCACGCCGTACGCGCCGAGGGAGTCTGGATCCACGAGCCGAACGGAGGGCCGCCTGCTCGACGCCTACAACAACGTCGCCGTCGTCGGCCACTGCCATCCGCGCGTGACGGAGGCGGTCGTCCGCCAGACGCGGCTCGCCGCCGTCAACGCGCGCTACCTCGCCCAGCCGCTGGTCGAGCTCTCCGAGCGGCTGCTCGCGACCCTGCCGGGCCTCGACACGGTCCTGCTCGTCAACTCCGGCAGCGAGGCGAATGACCTCGCGTGGCGGCTCGCCGCCGGCGTGACCGGCAACGGTGGCGCGCTCGTTACCGAGCACGCGTACCACGGGGTAACCGCGGCGACCACGGCACTCTCGCCCGAGGACTGGCCGCCGCAGAACCGGCCCGCCCACGTCGCGCGCATCCCCCCGCCCGGCAGCGGCGCAGACCTCGGCCCGGCGCTGGACCGCGCGCTCGGGGAGCTCGAGAGCGGGCTCGCCGCGACCTTCCTCGACGGCTCGCTCATGAGCGACGGCATCTACGTGCCCGCCGAGGGCGAGCTGCGCCTCCTCGTCGAGCGGACCCACGAGGCCGGCGGGATCTACGTCGCGGACGAGGTCCAGGCGGGCCACGGCCGACTCGGGCCGGGCCTGTGGTCGTTCGCCCACCACGGCATCGCGCCCGACGTCGTGACGCTGGGCAAGCCGATGGGGAACGGGTATCCCGTCGCAGCGGTCGTCACGCGCCGCGAGCTCGCCGAGCGGTTCCCCTACGCCGGGCGGACGTTCTCGACCTTCGGCGGCAACCCGGTCGCCGCCGCCGCCGCGCTCGCCGTGCTCGACGTGCTCGCGGACGAGCGGCTACCGGAGCGCGCGGCGGGCGTCGGCGAACGGCTGCGGTCGGCGATCGCAGGGCTCGGCAAGCCGGACGTGCTCGAGGTGCGCGGCAGCGGCCTCCTCGCCGGCGTCCAGCTGTCGAGCGCCGAGCTCGCCGCGCGCATCGCCGACGAGCTGCGCGAGGAGGGCGTCCTCGTCGGGCTCACGGGGAAGCACGACGACGTCCTCAAGATCCGGCCGCCGCTCGTGTTCGGCGACGAGCACGCGGATCTGCTCGTCTCGGCACTTGATCGCGTCCTCTAGCGCTTTATGGTCCCCGCATGGTGGAGGAGCAGAGCGACGCACAGCTCGTCTCCCGTTGCCGGGAGGGCGACGCCGGCGCCTGGAACGAGTTCGTGGAGCGGTTCTCGCGCTACGTCTACGCGATCTCCAGCCGCGGCTTCCGGCTTGCCCAGCACGATGCCGAAGACGTCTTCCAGGAGGTCTTCGCTCGCGCGTACGAGCGACTCTCGGAGCTACGCAGCGACGACGCCGTCCGTCCTTGGCTCGCGCAGCTGACGCGACGGCTCTGCATCGACCGGCTGCGCCTGCTCGCGCGCGACACAGCGTCGGAGACCGACCCGGACGAGCTGGAGGTCGACGACCTGCTCGGCACGCTCGACGACGCGATGGACGTGCGCTCCGCGCTCGACAAGGTGGGCGACCCCTGCCGCGAGATCCTCGACCGTTTCTTCTGCCGCGACGAGAGCTATCGCACGATCGGCGACGCCCTCGACATCCCGGCCGGGACCATCGCCAGCCGCATCTCGCGGTGCCTCGAAAAGGTCCGGTTGGAATTCGATGGAAGGAAAGGGGCCTCTCCTCCGTCATGAGCAGTGAGATGAACGTTTTCGACGAGGAGCAGATCGGCCGGCTACTACGCCTCCTTCCGCCTGCGCCCGAAGGTTGGGTGCGTGCGGCACAGGAGCTGCCGGCCGCGCGGGCGATGCTCGACGAGCTCGTCACGCTGGCCGAGCAGGACGCCGCGTTCCGGCTCCAGCTCCAAGCCGATCTCGAGCAAGCAGTGGCCGCCGCCGGTTACGAGCCCTCGCCGTACGTCGTCTCCCGGCTGCGCCAGCTCCTCAAGGCGGAGTAGTACGCGCGGTACGAGCGCCGGTGAGACACTGCTGCAGTGCTCACCGACCTCTCCCTCCCCGCGCTCCTCGAGGAGCTGGCCGCGCCGCGGGAGGTTCCGGGCGCCGGCTCTGCGCTCGCCATAGCGCTGGCGAGCGCCGCCGCGGTCGTGCAGATGGCAGCGCGGCTGTCGCCGGAGAGCTGGGGCGAGGCCGCCGGCGCCGCCGCGCAGGCGGAGTCGCTGCGGGAGCGGGCGACGCGGCTCGTCGACGACGACGCGGACGCCTACCGGAAGGCGCTCGAGGCGCGCGCCGCCGTGGACGCGACGGAGAAGCCGGAACGCCGCAACTGGGCGCTCGGCACCGTGACCGCGGCGGCCGCCGAGCCGCCGCTCGAGCTCGCGCGCCTCGCCGCCGACCTGGCCGAGCTCTGTGCAGCGTCGGGAGGGCGCGTGGAGCCGCGGGTCCATGCCGACGTGGCGGGGGCCGCAGCTCTGGCAGCAGCCGTCGCGCGCGGCGCGCGCGACCTCGTCGCCGCGAACCTCACCGCGCTGGCCGGGGACGAGCGGGTGAAGGAGGCCGACCGGCTCGCGTCAGCCGCCGATACGGCCGCCCGCTCGCTGCGGCTGGCCTAAGTCTGGGACCACGAAAAAGGCCCGGCAGGAGCCGGGCCGTTTTCGCGTGACGGGTCAGAACTCAGTCGTGGCGGACGTTGTCGTGGCGGACGTTCGACTTGCGCACGTGCGCCTCGACCTCGTCGTCCTCGTTCTTGCTCTCGTCCGCCGGCTCGTCCGTCGCCTTGCCCGAGCGAAGGTGACCCTCGACGTCGAGATCCTTGTTCAGCAGCTCGTCCGACATTGCTCCTCCTTCGGAATCCTTTACGCCGGTTTCGGCGCTATCACAACACTAGACGGCGCCCGGCCGCAAAATCTTCCCGGACCACGAAAAAGGCCCGGCGAGCCGGGCCCCTTTCGCGTGACGGTCAGATCTCAGTCGTGGCGGACGTTGTCGTGCCGCACGTTCGACTTGCGGACGTGAGCCTCGACGTCGTCGTCGGTCTCGGCCTCGTCGCGAGGCTCCTCCGTCATATGACCGGAGCGGACGTGGCCTTCGACCTCGCCCTCTTCATCCTTCCGCTGCTCGTCCGACATTTCTCCTCCTTGGGAATCTTTGCGCCGGTTCCGGCGCTGTCAGATCTCTAGACGTGGCTGGGAGGACGAATCTTCCCACCGACCCTTCAAATTCGCAACCGAGCCTGAGATCCTCCTGCCCGTGGGCCAACTTGCCGCTTCACTACAGGCTTTTCATCGCGTCTTCGCGAACCGGAAGGTGCGGAAGCTCCAGATCGCGGCCGTGGGCTCGACCCTCGGAAGCTGGGCCTATGCCGTCGCGCTTCCCGTCTACGCCTACCACGCAGGCGGTGCGCGCGCCGTCGGGATCCTCTTCTTCGCCCGCTTCGTCCTCGCCGCGCTGGCCGCGCCGTGGCTCGGCGTCGCCGCGGATCGCTGGTCGCGGCGCCGCCTGATGCTGATGACGGATCTCGTCCGCGCCGCGCTCTGCGGTGGCATGACCGCCGTGGCGGTCACCGGCGGCAACGCCTACGCCGTCTATGTCCTGGCGGTGATGTCCTCGGTCGCGTCGGTGGCGTACGGGCCGGCGCAGGGGGCGCTGCTCCCCTCGCTCGTGGAGACCCCCGAGGAACTGACGGCGGCCAACGTCGTCAGCAACACGATCTCGAGCGTGGGGATGTTCGCAGGGCCGGCGCTCGGCGGCGTTCTGCTCGCGCTCAACGGCCCGGCCGCGGTCTTCGCCTTCAACGGCGCGGTCCTGGTCTGGTCGGCGGCGTTCGTCGTCCAGATCCCGCACGACGAGCCGCCCGAGCGCACCGAGCGAACACGCCTCTGGCCGGAGCTGACGGCGGGCTTCTCCACCGTCCTGCGGCAGCCCGGGCTCAGAGTCATCGTGGGCCTGACGGGGGCCCAGACGCTCACGTCCGGCGCGCTCGAGGTGCTGCTCGTCGTGCTCGCAATCAATCTGCTCCATGCCGGCAACGCCGGTGTGGGCTGGCTCAACGCCGCGATCGGGATCGGCAGCATCGTCGGCGCCTTCGCGGTCGCCGTCATCGCGGCCCGTCGACGGCTCGCCACCGGCTTCGCGCTCGGGATCCTCGTTTCCGTGATTCCGATCGCGCTCGTTGCGGGGGTCTCGACGCTGGCTCCGGCGCTCGTCCTCTTCGGCATCCTGGGCGCCGGCTCGGTCCTCGTGGAGGTGGGAGGGATCACGCTGCTCCAGCGCTCCGCCGAGAACGAGGTGCTCGGGCGCGTCTTCGCCGTGCTCGAGACCACGATTCTCGGCGCGCTGGCGCTCGGCTCGCTCCTGGCGCCGGCGCTCGTCCACCTGCTCGGCGCGCGGGGCGCGCTCGTGGCGACAGGCGTCTTCGTCCCCGTCCTCCTCCTGCCGCTCTGGCCGAGCCTGCGCCGGATCGACGCCGAGGCCGTGATCGCCGAGGAGCCGCTGGCACTGCTGCGGAAGATCGCGATCTTCGCGGAGCTGCCCGAGCCCGTGCTGGAGCGGCTCGCGAAAGGCGCGACCGCGGTCTCGACGGCCGCCGGCCAGGTGGTGGTGGCGATCGGCGAGGTCGGCAACCACTTCTACGTGATCGCAGCGGGACGGGCCGCCGTCGAGCTCGACGGACGGCACGACACGCGAGCTCGGGCCGGGCGACTTCTTCGGCGAGATCGCCCTGCTGCGCGACGTGCCGCGAACCGCGACGGTGCGCGCCGTCGAGCCGCTCCAGCTCTACGCGATCGGACGCGACGACTTCCTCGCCGCTGTGACCGCACACGAACCGACCCTCGCATCGGTCGAGTACGTCGTCACCTCCCGACTTCCCGCCGGGGTTCTTCCGGGCTAGTCGGACGTCTCGACGAGGACGCGTTCCAGGGCACGCAGCAAGTCGAAAGCCGCGTCGCGGTCGTCCTCCTCCAGCTGCGCCGCAACCCGGGCCAGGGGCGCGAGGCGGCCCTCGCCGGCGAGAGCCTCGCGTGCGCGCCGCGCTCGCTGCAGCAGGTCGAGAGCGATCGCCGCCTGGTTCGCGAACAGGCCCAGCAGGTCGATCTCTCGCAGCCTGACCTTCGACTCGGCAGGCCGGTCGAGCACCTGGAGCACCCCCAGCGCCCGCTCCTCCACGAGGAGCGGCACGGACATCATGCTCTTCGGGACGTAGCCGGTCGACTCGGCCTGCGAGCGCGACCAGCGGGTGTCCGCGCTCAGGTCGTCGACGACGAGCGGCTCGCCCGTCGTGAGCACCCAGCCCGCGATGCCGTTGCCGGCCGGGAACCGCATCCCGATCAACTCCCCCTCCCCCTCGCCGGCGACAGCCTCGAACACGAGCTCCTCGGCGTCCTCGTCGAGGAGGAAGACCGACGCGGCCTTCGCGCCGAAGATGGCACGCGCCACCTCGACCGTCGCCTGCAAGAGCGAGCGGTGCGCCTCGTCGGCGCCGAGGACTCCCGCGGCGACCGCTGCCTCGAGGTCGCTCATGTCCCACCCCTCGCGTTCGAAGCAGTTTGGTAGAGGACGCTCTTGAGCTGGAACGGCGTCAGGTGGGGATGCTTGCCGAGGATGAGCGCGCAGATCGCGGCGACGTGCGGCGTCGCGAAGCTGTTGCCGGTACAGCGCAGCGTGCCGCCGCCGAGCCATGCGACGTCGAGGTCGAGGCCGCGCCCGAAGAACTCGACCGGCGGCGAGGGGTTGTAGTAGAAGGTCAACGGATCGCTCTCCTCGTGGCTCCCGACCGAGATGACGCTCGCGAAGCGCCAGGGGAAGCTCTCGACCGGCATGTTGTGGGCCGAGGCGACGAGGAGCACGCGCTTGAAGTACGCCCGGTCGGCCAGCTCGTGCAGCCGCTCGACGTACTTCGTCCGGGTCGTCGAGAGGCTCATGTTCACGATCGGGAACCCCTGCTCGATCGCCCAGCCGAGGCCGTGGAGCATGATCTCGCCGCCGCCCTTGTAGCCGGCGCCGAGCACGCGGACGCTCGTCAGCTCGGCGTCCGGCGCCACCGCGCGGATCACTCCTGCGCACGCCGTGCCGTGGCCGCAGAGGTCGCCCTCGTCGTCGTCGACGACCTGGAGCGCGCCCTCCTCGTCGCGGACGACGGCGACCGACCGGTCGACGCCGCCCACGAGCGGATGGTCGACCTCGATGCCGCTGTCGAGGATGCAGACGCGGACCCCTGCGCCGGTCGAGCCGCCCCAGGCCCACTCCCGTGTCACCTGTTCGGGCAGATTCACCGGCACGCCGATGCGGTCGACCGCCTCGGCCGGAAGGCTCCAGGCCGGAAGCTCCTCCTCTTCCTCGTACTCGTGCAGCTCGACGGCGGTCGTCACTCGCCGATCATCCCACAGCCCTACCCGGAAATCAGTACCGGCGTCCCGAGCGGAACGGTGCGCATCAGCCAGCGGACGTCGGCCTCCGTCGCGTGCAGGCATCCGGCCGAGACGGCCGAGCCCTGGCCGGAGCCGGAATGGATGGCGACGTAGTAGGTGATGCTCCGGTTCCAGCCGGCCGGCAGCCGCGGCTGGCGTGCGGTGAGAACGAGGATGCGGGGGCCGAAGGCCGGGCCGAAGGGGCCTGTGAGCTTCTCCGCGACGGCGAAGCGGCCCATGGGGGTCGGCGAGTCGGGCGCCCCGATCCCGACCGGGATCGTGCGTACGAGCCGGCCGCCGCGCAGGACGTCGAGCTCCCGCCGGGAGAGCGAGGCCCGAAGCTCCCACTGCACCGCGTGGACGGCGACGTCACGGCCGAACTTCGCCCAGCCGAAGCGGCCGTTCGGCAGCGCCTCCGCGGTGACCTTTACCCAGGAGCCGCGTACGCCGACGACGCCGAGCACGAGCGGGCCGCCGAGCGGGCCCCGCGACCCGAGGCGCACCAGGGGCTTGCCGCGCGGCTCGGCGCGGAGCACGACCGTCTGGCCCAGCGGCCGTGCGGCGAGGCTGGCCGCAGCGCCGTCCGGCGGGGCGGCGACGTGGGAGGCAGCCGCGACGGCCGCGGCGAGATATGCAATCAGCCCGTGAGCCATGCTTCTGGAATTGTGCCGGAGTGCGCGTCCGCGACCTGAACTGGTTCCAGCTCGAGGAGTATTTGCGCGGCGACGACCGCATCGTGCTCCCGATCGGTTCGACGGAGCAACACGCCTACCTCTCCCTCGAGACCGACAACATCCTCGCCGAGCGCGTCGCGGCGGAGGCGGCGGAGCCGCTCGGCGTCCCGGTCCTACCGGTGCTGGCCTACGGCCTTACGCCGAGCTTCGGCGCCTATCCCGGCTCGCCGACGCTGCGCGTCGGCACCCTCGTCGCGGTCGTGCAGGACATCCTCGGCTCGCTGCGCGCCCAGGGCTTCCGGCGGATCCTGATCGTGAACGGGCACGGCGGCAACGCGCCGGCCGACGCGGCGCGGCGCGAGTGGGGCGCCGCGCACCCCGACGTGGAGACGCTCTTTCACAACTGGTGGGTCGGGCCGCGGGTCTGGCAGCTCGTGCAAGAGCTCGACCCGGGCGCGAGCCACGCCTCGTGGATGGAGAACTTCCCCTGGACCCGGCTCGCCGGGGTCGAGCTGCCCGCCGAGCGGAAGGAGCCTCTGCCGCAGCCGCTGCCCGCCGCGCCGGCCGTGATGCGCGAGGCCGCCGGCGACGGCCAGTACGGCGGCTTCTACCAGCTGCCCGACGAGGACGTCCTCCGCGTCTGGGCGGCCGGCGTCGAGGAGACGCGCGCACTTCTCGAACGAGGGTGGCACGGCGACTGACGCAGGTTTGAGAGGATCACGCTCGTCCCGTCGTGAAAAGGGGGAAAGCAATGCGTCTCCGGCTCCTATCGACTATTGCTCTCGCGGCTGCCGTCGCGGTCGTGCTCGCGGGTGCAGCCGCAGCGCCGCGTGCCCATGCCGCCGGCAACAGCAGCTCGATCTGCCTCGGCCATTATCCGCAGGAGTACGTCGAGTACACGTCGAGCTGTACCGGCCACGACGAGCCGGAGATCGACCCGCTTTCGAACGCGCCCGGCTCGGCCCAGAACCTGACGTGGACGCTCGTGCTGCCGACGAACGAGTCCGGCACGACGAAGGCCCAGGTCGGGCAGGTCGACTCGGTCGGGCCGACCTTCTGGATCGGCGGCACTGTCACCGATCCGAACAGCCTCTTCGGCCAGGCGTTCCTCGAGCTCCAGTTCTATCCGAACAGCGCCGTCACGAAGTGCACCCCCGGCGGCGACTACAACGTCTCCTACTCGGCGAATACGTACTCCGCCTGCTCGCCGGTCTGGAAGGTCTCCCCTGACGGCAGCACCGAGTCGGCCGCGTTCAACGCGATGCTCACCGACAGCGCCACCCGTGGGCCGCTGCTCATGCACGCCGGTGACACGATCACGGACCACCAGTACGTGACGGCGGCCAAGGACGGGATGCACATCACGGTCACCGACGTGACGACCGGCCACTCGGGGACGATCGTCCTCCACAGCAAGCAGGACGGGCCGCTGATGCCGGCCTTCAGCGCCCAGAAGCTCGGCAACTCGCTCGGCTGGGGCCTCGTCCACGACGCGCCCAACTCTCTCGTCTGGGAGATCGGCCATACCGGCAACTACACGAAGCCGCCCGGCCAGTACTGCATCCCGGGCAGCGCGAAGAAGCCGCCCTGCTACTCGTTCGACGTGCCGAGCTGGCTGACGTTCGAGCCACTCCAGATCAAAGGCGTCACGTTCGGCAACGGCACCACGGCCAAGTCCTTCGCGGCCGTCTCGGACACCGGCGGCGAGGCTGAGGTCCTCGGCAACTCGTTTGTCGGCCCGACGACCTGCTCCGGCTACGGCGGGCCGTTCTGTACGTACCCGTGGTACGCGTGGAACGGAACGCTGAACGCGTTCACCTACGGGGGCGACTACCCCGGCACGACGAAGGACTTCGGGCAGCAGCTGCAATTCCAGCAGGAGGAGAACTGCGCGAGCCCGGCGGACGGGTCGCCACAGTACTGCGCGACTGTCCTGAAGTAGCAGTCTGACAATTCAGTGGGTGCGGAGCCAGGCGGCGAGGTTCTGGGCCTGCTCGGTCGGGCTCGTCCCGGTTGAAGGCGGCGCGACCGCGTGCGGGGTCGAGCTCGTCGTATCCGGCGAGCTCCCGCCCTTCGAGAGGGCGATCGCAAGCACGAGGCCGGCCACCGCCGCCGCGACGAGGGCCGCTACCGCGGCCGGGCGCCGGCCCGTCCACCGTCGAGGGGCCCGGCCGGACGGCGACGCGAGGATCTCGGTGGCGCGCTGCGACGGGTCGGCGGGCAGCGGCAGCGTCTGCGCCTCCGCCGCGACCGGGGCGAGTCGCCGCGCAAGCGCGGCGGCCGACCGGGGCCTGTCCTCCGGCCTGACCGCGAGGCACGCCGCCACGGTCGCGACGAGGTCCTCAGGCGCCGCCGGCGCGCGGGCCGCGACGTCCGGAGGATCGAAGCCGCCCTCGGCTCCGAGGTCGGCGAGCGTGGAGGCGCTCCGCGGCGGCTCGCCGGTCAGCAGCTCGTAGAGCACGGCGCCGACCGCGTAGATGTCCGCGGCAGCGGTGACCTGCTCGCCCCGCGCCTGCTCCGGGGCGAGATAGCCGGCCGTGCCGAGGACGGTGCCCTCGAGCGTGAGCCGCGTGCCCTCGTGACCGACGGCGATCCCGAAGTCGCCGAGCTTGAGCACTCCGTCGCTGCCGAGCAAGAGGTTCTGCGGCTTCACGTCCCGGTGGACGAGACCGGCGGCGTGGGCGGCAGCGAGCGCCGCGCACATCTGGACGCCGAGCCTCGCCGCTTCGGCGGCCGGCAGGGGCCCGCGACGCGCGACGAGCTCCGCGAGAGTCTCCCCCTCGACGTACTCCATCGCGATGAAGGGACGGCCCTCGTCCTCGCCGACGTCGAACACCCGCACGACGTTGGGATGCGCCAGCCGCGCCGCGAGACGCGCCTCGCGGACGAAGCGCCGCCGCAGGTCCTCGTCCCGAGCGAGGTTCTCCGCCAGCCGCTTCAGAGCGACGGGCCGGTCGAGCTCGACGTCCTGGGCGAGGTCGACGGTGGCCATCGCGCCGTGGCCGAGCGGCCGGACGAGCTCGTAGCGGCCGGCGACGAGCGACCCGCTCACGGCTTGTTCCCCCCGGGACCGCCGTGCTTGTGGTGCGGCGGCTTGGGCGGCTTGGGGCCCGGCGGCTTCGGCCCCGGCTTGGGCGCCGGGGCCACGGTCACGGTGCACGTGATCCGGTCGGCCAGGGCATTCGCGCCCTGGACGAGCGGCTTCTGGAGGCGTACGGGCACCCGGCCTTCGTCCGCGATGATCTCGTCGCGCAGGGAGGAGGCGAGCTGCGACGCCCGGCAGTTCTCTCCGGCGGCGGCCGCGCTCGCGATCGCCGACGCCCGAGTGGCCCACGCCGAAGCGAGTGCGCGCGGCAGCCCGCGGTCGGCCCGTGGCTGTGGCCCGGCGCTTCCGCAGCCGGCTGCCACGAGGGCGACGAGCCCCGCGACCGAGAGGATCCTCAACACCTTCCTGCCTGTACCCGTCATCGGCTCCCGCGTAGCGTCGCATTTCCGATTCGGAGTCGTTTCCGTTAAAGTCTTGTTAATGCCGATGCTTCACGGATGTGCGTTCCCGGGGTGCTCGACCTTCACGTTGAGCACCTATTGCGTCGAGCACGAGCTCCTCACGCGCGCTCTGAAGGAGTCGGAGCGCTCGCACACGACCTCCCTCGCGGAGCAGGTGGCCGAGCACGTCGCCGGGCACGCCGCTGACGCCGCCCTATCGGCGGATCCGGCGGGCGACGCGCAGGAAGCCGCTCCCCACTAAGGGCTCCAAGCCCGCAGCAGCAGCCCGTTTTTCTGCTGGTACTCTCGGCTCCATGCGGGTCGTTCCTTCGTCGCCGCGAGTCCGGCGGCGCCTCGTCCGCCTCGGAGTCGTCCTCGCCGTCGCCGGCGCCGTCGCGGCGATCATGGCGCTCGTCCACGGCGGCAAGACGCCGAGCTCGGCGCCCCCGAAGAACGCCCCGCGCGCGCAGCTCGTCAAGCAGAGCAAGTACGTCTCGCCCGCCGACCGCCGCGCGATCAACAAGACGCTCGACCAGTTCATCCCCGCGGCCCTCGACCAGAAGTCGCCCGCGACGGCGTGGCGGCTGTCCGGCCCCGACCTCACCGGAGGAACGACGCTGAGCCAGTGGCGCCACGGCACCAGCCCGATCCCGTACTACCCGGCGCGCGGCACGAGCTTCCACGGCTGGACGACCATCGACGCGGAGCCCAACTCTGTCGACTTCAGCCTGCTCGTGCATCCGCGGCACGGCTCGCAGACGTCGTCGTGGGTCTTCTCGGGCCAGATGATCAAGCGCCACGGGCGCTGGCTCGTGAACGGCCTGTATACGGCGGCGATCATGGCGCGCCCGGACAAGCACGGCCGGCACGAGGTCGGGCCTGCCGATTTCGCCGCCGGTGCGGCCGCCCAGAGCGGCCAGGGAAGCGCACCGCCGTCGAGCGGCAGCGCCAGGCTCGGCAAGACATGGCTGATCGTCCTCGTTGTCGGGATCGCGCTCGCGCTCCTCTTCCCGCTCGGCTTCGGCGCTGTCTCGGTGCTGAGGTCGCGCCGCTCCCGCATGCGCTACGTACGCTCGCAGTCACAGACGCTGCCGCCGCTCCCCGGCACGGTCCAGAGGACGTCGGAGCCCGCCGGCGGCGGCGCCGGAGTCGGCGCCCCACGGCACTAACTTTCCTCTGGTAATTTGGTCTCAATGTCCATGGAGTCTTCTCCGTCTTCGGTCAGCGACGGCTTTCTGTCGTCGCCGCGCAACCAGCGCCGGCTGCTCTGGGGCAGCGGCGGGGTCTTCGGCATCGGCCTGATCGTCTTCCTCTCGGTCTTCGTCCTGCGGGGCTCACCCGGGCCCCAGTCGCCGATCTCGACGCAGGCGGCACAGACGGCGCCGAAGGAGGTCAAGGCTCCGGCGGACCCGAAGGCGTTCACGGTCGCGAGGAAGTTCATCGAGACCGCCGTGCAGCGGAAGAATCTCGACGCCGCCTATCCGATCGTCAATCAGGACATCAAGGGCGGCCTGTCCAAGAAGCAGTGGGAGACCGGGAACATCCCGGTGATCGGCTACCCGGCGGGGAATACGAAGTCGGCGGCGTTCACGGTGCTCTGGTCGTACAAGACGCAGCTGATGACGGTCGTCGATCTCGTCGCGAGGAAGGGCACGCACGTTCGGCCTCACCTCCCCTTCTTCCTCGGCCTCGTTCGAGCCCACAACAACCCGAAGGGCAAGTGGCTCGTGAACTACTTCGAGGCCGACTGGTCGCCGCCGGTCCCGTCGTCGCAGTAGCGACCGGCCGAGTGGCACCGGCCTCCGAACGGGGGATTCTTCTAACTCTGTCCCGCTATCGGCGTCCAAACTGATGTGAGGACCGATTGCGAACAAGCGCGCGAGCGCGTCTCGCTGCTACTCGACGACGAGCTGTCGCCCCACGAGGCGGTGCTGCTCGACCGGCACCTCGCCGCCTGCGGCGCGTGCACGGCATTTTCGTCGCAGGTGCACGCATACACCGAGATGCTCCGCGCGACGCCGTTCGAGCCCGCGCCCCAGCTCTGGCTGCTGCGGCGTCCGGCCGCTTCGCGCCGCCTCGCAGCGCAGGTCGCCGCAGGCACCGCGGCCGCGGCCGCGGCTGTGCTCGTGGCCGTCTCCACGTTCTCGCTGCAGGGCCGCGCAGACCGGGCGACTGCCGGGTTCGGCTACTCGCCGAGCGCGCTCGCGGTCCACTCACCCGGCGCCGAGACCCTCGGTGTCCAGCGGGTCTCGTCCGAGCACTCGCTCGACGGGCCGCGGCGCGGACAGTCCTCCGCCTGAGCTCCGCCTGAGCCTCAGTTCAATCTGATTCTCGGGTCGAGGAACGCGTACGCGACGTCCACGAGGAAGTTGCAGACGATCACCACGAGGGTGACGACGACCACGATGCCGACGACAACCGGGATGTCGCTGCGGCCGCTCGCGGTCACGAGCTCCGCGCCCAGGCCGTGGAGGTTGAAGACCTCTTCGACGAAGAGCGCTCCGCCCCACGGCGCTGCGAACACGTACGCGATGTTCAGGCCGAACAGGGTCACGACGGGCAGCAGACTGTTGCGGAGGAGGTGGTGGACGACCACCCGGCGGCCGGGGGCCCCCTTGGCCCACGCGGTGCGGACGTAGTCCTCGCTCGTCACCTCGAGGATGCTCGCCCGGATCATCCGGGCGAAGAGCGCCGCGTACAGGACGGTCATCGTCGCCCAGGGCAGGATCAGGTGCGATGCCCAGCGGAGCGGGCCACTGCACTCACCCGCCGAGTGCGGGTTGAAGTTGCAGTAGTCGGCGATCGGGAGCAATCCCAGCCTGAAGCCGAAGATATAGGCGAGGATCAGGCCGACCCAGACCGACGGCGCGGAGATGCCGATCAGGACGAACAACATCGAGAAGCGGTCGAACAGCGAGCGCGGCCGCAGCGCCGAGAGGATCCCGATGGGAATAGCGAGCAGGGTCCAGAAGATCATCGCGCCGAAGACGAGCGAGCCGGTGACGCGCGCGTCCTGGAAGAGGATCCAGCGCACGGAGGCGCCGTACTGGAACGAGTAGCCGAGCGACTGGTGCCGGATCATGTTCCAGACGAAGATCCAGTACTGCTGGTAGGCCGGCACGTCCAGGTGCAGCTCGGCGCGAATGTGCGCCATCACGGCCGGAGAGGCCGCGATGCCCACGCCGGTGATCCGGGCCGGGTCGTTCGGGATCAGGAAGAAGATGACGTACGTGATCAGCGTGGCGACGAAGAAGAGCCAGATCGCCCAGAAGAGGCGCTTGATCAGAAAGCGAGCCACCGCTACTCCCCGCCCCCGGTCATCCTCTCGTGTACCGCGGGCCGGAGCCGATTCGGCTGCACGACGTCAAAACGGGTGCCGTGCCGGGTCGAAGCCCGAGCCGATCAGGATGAGCGCGATGCCGAGCGCGAACAGCGCGATCGAGTTGCGCTTCGAGTCACTTCGCTCGTCCGCCGTCGTGCGGCGGACCTTGCGCGGCAGGAAGCCCCCGAAGCCCGGCCGCGGCATGGGCGTCGTCGTCTCCTCTTGCGCTGATCCATACTCGCCCCGTACCGGTCCCCGCAGGCCGAACACGAGGCTCCCGATGAGGACGACCGAGCCGACGGAGTAGAAGCCGACGGAGAGCGCTCGCTCGAGATTCGCGTGCGCCAGGGCCCCGAGCACGACCGAGACGGCGGCCGTGACCGCGAAGATCACGAGAAAGATGATGAGGAGGCGGCGCAGCCCGCTGAGCAGCACCGCGCCGGCCGCGCTATTCGGCCGTGCTCTCTGCAAGAGCCTCGGTGGTGCCCGCGTGAGCCGGCCGGCGCCGGATCTCGTCCTCGTCCATCGGCCAGCGCTCGAGCGGGAAGTGGCACGCGTATTCGTGCTCCGGCTGCCCCGCGGCCACCGGCGCGAGAAGCGGCTCGTCGACGTTGCACTTGCCGTCGACGAAGCGCGGGCAGCGCGGGTGGAAGCGGCAGGCCGGCGGCGGGTTGAGCGGGCTCGGGACGTCGCCGGTGAGCACGATCTGCTTGCGGGCACGCCCCGCGGTCGGCTCCGCGATCGGCACCGCCGAGAGGAGCGCGCCCGTGTACGGGTGCTTCGGCTCGGTGTAGAGATCCTGCTTGAGGGCCGTCTCGACCGGCTTGCCGAGGTACATGACCATGACGCGGTCCGAGACGTGGCGCACGACGTTGAGGTCGTGGGCGATGAAGATGTACGTCAGGTCGAAGTCCTGCTGGAGATCCTTGAGCAGGTTGAGGATCTGCGCCTGCACCGAGACGTCGAGCGCCGAGACCGGCTCGTCGCAGATGACGAGCTTCGGGTTGATCACGAGAGCCCGGGCGATACCGATGCGCTGCCGCTGGCCGCCGGAGAACTCGTGCGGGAAACGGTTGTAGTGCTCCGGGTTCAGGCCGACGATCTCCAGCAGCTCCTGCACCCGGCGCTTCCGGTCCTGATCGCTGCCGATGCCGTGGACCTCGAGCGGCTCCCCGACGATCGAGCCGACGCGCTTGCGGGCGTTGAGCGACGCGTACGGGTCCTGGAAGACCATCATCATGTCGCGGCGGATCGGCCGCATGTCGCTTCGCTTGAGGTGCGTGATGTCGTGGCCGTCGAAGGTGATCGAGCCGCCCGTCGGCTCGAGCAGGCGCGCGATACAGCGCGCCATCGTCGACTTGCCGCAGCCCGACTCGCCGACGACCCCGAGCGTCTCGCCTTGCTCGAGCGTGAAGCTCACGCCGTCGACCGCCTTCACCTGGCCGATCTCCTTCTGGAAGATGAGACCGCGCGTGACGGGGAAGTACTTCTGGAGGTTGTCGACCGCCAGCAGCTCGCTCACGCCGCGCTCCCTTCCGTCTCGAACGCGGCCTTCTTGGCCTCCCAGATGCGTGCCCTGTCCTCGTCCGCGAGGTGGCAGCGGAAGCGGTGCTCGTGCCCGACGGCCCCGGTGCGGAGCTCGGGGAGCTCCTCGCGACAGCGGTCGAACGCATACGGGCAACGCGGGTTGAAGGCGCACCCCTTCGGCGGATGGAGCAGCGAGGGCGGCTGGCCCGGGATCTGCTCGAGTCGCTCGGTCGTGACGTGAAGCCGCGGCAGCGAGCCGAGCAGGCCCCACGTGTAGGGCATCTCGGGCTTCGCGAACAGGTGGTCGACGACCGCCTCCTCGACCACACGCCCGCCGTACATCACGGCCACGTCGTCGGCGAGCTCCGCGACGACGCCGAGGTCGTGGGTGATCATGACGATCGCCATCTCGTGGTCCTGCTGCAGCTTCGTCATCAGCCGCAGAATCTGGGCCTGCGTCGTCACGTCGAGCGCCGTAGTCGGCTCGTCGGCGATCAGGACCTCGGGGTTGTTGACGAGCGCCATCGCGATCATCACGCGCTGGCGCATACCGCCGGAGAACTGGTGGGGATAGTCGTCGATCCGAGTCTCCGCATTCGGGATCTCGACCTCCTTGAGGATCGCGACCGACCGCCGGCGGGCCTCGTCCTTCGTGACGTCGTTGTGCAGCATCACGGCTTCCCCGAGCTGCCAGCCGATCTTCTTGACCGGGTTCAGGGACGTCATGGGGTCCTGGAAGATCATCCCGATCCGCTTGCCGCGGATCGACTGCAGGCGCTTGCTGCTGATGCCGAGGATCTCGTCGCCGTCGAAGATGACGGAGCCGCTCACCTCGGCGTGGCGGCGGTCGACCAGGCCCATCAGGGTGAGGAAGGTCACGCTCTTGCCCGACCCCGACTCGCCGACGACGCCGAGCGTCTTCCCCTTGTCGAGCGAGAAGCTCACGCCCGAGACGGCCTTGACGATTCCGTCGTCCGTCCGGAAGCGCGTGTGGAGATCCGTGACCTCGAGCAGCGCCATGTCTAGGTGGTGAGCCGGATTCTCGGGTCGAGCCACGCGTACGCGACGTCGACGATGAAGTTGAAGATGATCACCGCGATGCAGGCGAACATCACGATCCCGACGATTACCGGCAGGTCGTCCCTCGTCGCAGACTGGATCAGCTCCGAGCCGAGGCCTCGGAGCTGGAACACGGTCTCGGTGAAGACGGCGCCGCCGAGCGCGAGGCCGATGTCCATGCCGAGGATCGTCACGACGGGGAGCATGCTGTTGCGCAGCACGTGCTGGAAGAGCACCCGCGAGGAGCCGGCTCCCTTCGCCCGCGCGGTGCGCACGTAGTCCTCCGACATCGTCTCCATCACGTTCGCGCGTATCAGGCGCACGTAGAGGGCGGCGAAGAGGAACATGAACGTCATCCACGGCAGGATCAGGTGGTACGCCCATTGCGCCGGGCCCGAGCACGTTCCGATCGAGTTGCCCGGGATCAGGTTGCAGTAGCCGGCGATCGGCGTCCAGCCGAGCTTGAACCCGATCAGGTAAGCCAGGATCAGCCCGATCCAGACCGCGGGCGCCGAGATCCCGATCAGGACGAAGAGCATCGCGCCGCGGTCCATGGCCGACCGCGGCCGTAGGGCGGAGAGGATCCCGATCGGGATCGAAAGCGAGAGCCAGAAAACCGCGCCGCCGAACACGAGCGAGGCCGTGACGGGCGCGTCCTGCTTGATGATCGAGTCCACCGTGGCGCCGTTCGCGAACGAGTAGCCGAGCGACCCGTGCCGGATCAGGTTCCAGAGAAAGATCCAGTACTGCTGGTAGATCGGCAGGTCGAGATGGAGGCTCTTGCGGACGTGCTCCACGATCTGCGGCGTGCAGTGCGTGCCGCACGCGATCTGCGCCGGGTCCGACGGGATGACGAAAAAGATGATGTAGGTGATGAGCGTCGCAACGATGAACAGGAAGAAAGCCCAGAAGATGCGACGGATGAGGAAGTGGAGCACTGTCTCGTTTCGCGTTCGAAGGGGGTATTTCTGGAGGGGCGCCGTGGGCGCCCCTCCAGATTACTGCGATTGGTGCGATTCGGCCTAGGTCCTAGCCCACCGACAGTGCGTTGAGGATCGGATAGCCGAAGTAGTTGCTGTAGATCACGTTCTTGACCCGCTTCGCGGTGATGTACCGGAAGGTCGGGACGTAGAGCGGGAACGCCGGCGCGTACTTCGTCATCAGCGTCTTGTCCAGCTTGGCGTACGCCGTAGAGCGAGCCGCACCGGACTTCGAAGCCGCCGCGTCCATCTGCTTGTTGAACGACGAGTTGTTGAAGTAGAAGTAGTCAACATTGCCCGTCGCCTGCAGGGAGCGACCGTCGAAGTTCACGTTGATGAAGTCGAACGGGTCGAAGTAGTCGGCGCACCACCCGGAGTGGGCGATGTTGTAGTCCGTGCCCCTCCGCTCGAGCGGACCGTAGTAGTCCTGCGGATCCGAGGGCTCGAGCTTCGCCGTAAGGCCGATCGCCTGCAGCTGCCGCTGCTCGAACGTCGCCTCGTTGGTGCGGAAGGCGCTGGCCTGGTTGTAGTAGATGTTGAGCGGCGCGGCGTTGTGCAGCGCAGCCCCACCGACCGCCTTCGCCTTGGCGAAGTTCGGGTAGTTGCCGTAGGCCGAGAACTTCTTGTAGCCCGGCAGACCCTTGACCAGGATCTGGTCGGACGCAGTTCCGGCATACGGGCCGAGCAGCTTGACGATCGGAGAACGGCCGATGGCGTAGTTCAGTGCCTTGCGGACGCTCGCGCTGTTCGTCGGCGCCTTCGCGTTGTTGAAGGCCTCCCAGATGATGCAGGACTGCCCACCGACGTGGAACTGGCCCTTGTTGGGACCGCCGTACTGCTTCGCGACCTTGGCGACGTCGTCAGCCGGGATGCCGGCCATGTCGAAGTCGACCTGGTTCTTCTCGACCTGGAGCAGCGAAGCCTCGCCGTTCGAGTTCGGGAAGCTCTGGATCACGATCTGGTTCGGGTTCGCCTGGATCTGAGGAATCGACTTCCAGTGCGGGTTCTTCTTGAGAACCACCAGGCGACCCGGCGAGTTCGTGGCGATGTAGTACGGGCCCGCCGACGGGTACTTGAGAACGCCGCTGGAGCTCTTCTTCCAGTACGGCATATTCGGCTTGACCGCGTTGAACCACTGCATGCCGAGGATCGAGACGAACGTCGGGTTCGAGTGCACCAGGTGGAACGTCAGCGTCAGCCCGTGCGCCGAGATACCGGAGATGTGGGCTGCCCCTCCCTTGGTGAACTTGTCCGCACCGACGACCATCTTGTTGAGCTGGTCGAAGATGCCGTACTGCGCGTACATCTTCGGGCTCAGAATCCGCTCCCACGCCCGCTGGTACGAAGCAGCGGTCACAGGCGAGCCGTCATTGAACTTGAGGCCGCTGCGAATGTGGAACGTGACCACCTTGCCGCTCTTCGAGATCGTCGGGAACGCCTTGGCGGCCTCGGGGAACAGCTGCGAGCCGGCCTGGCCCGCCTTGTTCGGGAAGTTCACGAGGTTCAAACCGGTGGAGTAGAGAACCTCCCAGTCGTTGGTGACGTACGCCAGGCCCGGATCGAGCGTGTCGAACGAACCAGCCGACTGATTGACCTTGAGCACGCCGCCCCGAAGCGCCTTCGAGGAGTTGGCCTTCTGCGTAGCAGAAGAGGCCACCCCCACGGTGGTCGCCGCGATTAGCAACGCAACTCCCATGCTCAACATGAGCAGGGAGAGCAGGTGCTTCCTGCGCATAAGACTCCTTCCATCTCGGGTCCGCCCGCCCTCACGGACGGCCCGGTTGAGGTGAGTGAGAGACACCAGCGAGTAGTGAGACGATGCTTTGTCGAAAGAGTTAGATCGTGCCGCGGGGATCGAACGCGTCGCGCAGGCCGTCGCCGAGCAGGTTGAACGCGATCGTCGTGAACAAAATCGCGAAGCCGGGGAAGAGCAGGATCCAGATATCGGTCTGGTAGAACTGCGGCGCCTCCGCCAGCAGGTTGCCCCAGCTCGCCGTCGGCGGGACGACGCCCAGCCCGAGGAACCCGAGACCCGCCTCCGCGAGGATGTTCTGCGCGACGAGGATGCTCGAGTAGACGATGATCGGCGCCACGAGGTGCGGCAGCAGGTGCGAGCGCATGATCCGCCAGTCGCTCGCGCCCGTCATCCGCGCAGCCTCGACGAACTCCTTCTCGCGGAGCGAGAGCACGACGCCGCGCATGATCCTCGCCGGGTAGAACCAGCCGAAGATGGTGAAGATGAGCGCCAGCATGAACACGCCCGGCTCGAGGAAGCCGAGGGTGATGTCGTTCAGCGACGGGCCGGCGACGATCCGCAGCGCGATGATGAAGAGCAGGAACGGGAACACCATCACGACCTCGATCATCCGCGAGATGAGCGTGTCGATCCAGCCGCGGAAATAGCCGGCCATGAGCCCCATGATCACGCCGAGCCCCACCGAGCCGATCGTGGCGAAGATCCCGACCTCGAGCGAGACCTGCGCGCCGTAGAGGAGGCGCAGGAAGAGGTCGCGGCCGAGCTGGTCGGCGCCGCCGAAGATGTAGAGCGTCGTGCCGTGGTGGCCAGGCTGGCCGGCGTACAGGGCCGTCGAGATGTGCGTCCAGGGGCCGACCGGCGTAAACGTGTTCGGGTCGACGCCGGCGGCGTAGAAGTCGAGCGGGCCGTGGCCGAGGAAATGGGAAGCGATCGGGGCGCCCGCAAACGCCGCAAAGAAGAGGAAGAAGACGAAGGCGAGACTCCCGAGCGCCAGCTTGTCGCGGCGGAAGCGGATCCAGACGAGCTCCCAGTAGCCACGAGCCTTGACTGCTGCCGGCGCCGCCGGGACCTCGAGCGGAACCTCGACCTGAGACGGGGTGTCGACGCGGACGGTCACGGACGCGGGGAAGGTACAGGAAAGGTGTGGCTGTTGCCACCCATTACAAGCTTGAGACTCCCCGGAACGGCCAGAAGTTAGGCCTTTGGACGAACTGCGGCCAGCTCCTCGAAGTAAGCGAGCGAGCCGGGATTGGCGAGCGAGTCGCGGCTCGCCACCTCGTCCGGCGAAGCACCCATGAGGATGCGCTTGACCGGCACCTCGAGGATCTTGCCCGAGAGCGTGCGCGGGATCTCCGGAGCAGCGAGCACCTCGTCGGGAACGTGGCGCGGCGAGCAGTCGTCGCGGATCCTGCGCCGGATCTCGGCCTCGAGCGCGTCGTCGAGGACGGCGCCATCTTGGAGGACGACGAACATGGTCATCCGGCTGCCGTCGCCCTGCGGGACGTCGACCACGAGCGCGTCGAGGACGTCGTCGAGGGCGAGCACGCTGCGGTACAGCTCGCTCGTCCCCATGCGCACGCCGCCGCGATTGATCGTCGCGTCGGAGCGGCCCGTGATGATCGCGGTGCCGCGATCGGTGATCTCGATCCAGTCGCCGTGCCGCCAGACGCCGGGGAACGTGGAGAAGTAGCTCTCGCGGTACCGCGACCCGTCCTCGTCGCCCCATAGACACAGAGGCATCGACGGCATCGGCTCCGTGATGACGAGCTCGCCGACCTCGTTCACGAGCGGCCGGCCGTCCTCGCTCCACGCCTCGACTTTCGCGCCGAGAGACCGGGCCTGCAGTTCGCCGCGGTAGACAGGCAGCGTCGGCACCCCGCCGACGAAAGCGGTGCAGACATCCGTGCCGCCGGAGGTGGAGAAGAGCCAGACGTCCTCGCCGAGCTTCTCCCGCACCCAGTCGAAGCCCTCGGGCGCGAGGGGGGAGCCCGTCGAGCCGATGCTGTCGAGGCGCGAGAGATCGCGGCCTGCCCGCGGCTCCACGCCCGCCTTGTGGCAGGAGGCGACGTAGCCGGCGCTCGTGCCGAAGCACGTGATCCCGGCCGCGTCGGCAAGGTCCCAGAGCGTGCCGAGGTCGGGATGCGCGGGGTTGCCGTCGAAGAGGACGATCGACGCGTCGGACAGCAGGCCGCCGACCAGGAGGTTCCACATCATCCAGCCGGTCGTCGTGAACCAGAAGAAGCGGTCCCCCTCCCGCGCGTCGAGGTGCAGGCGCAGCTTCTTGAGGTGCTCGAGGAGGATCCCGCCCTGGCCGTGCACGATCGCCTTCGGCAGCCCGGTCGTGCCGGAGCTGTAGAGCACCCACAGCGGGTGGTCGAACGGGAGCTGGGCGAATTCGAGCTCCGCGGGCTCCAGCTCCCAGCCGCGGGCGCCGGCGAGGTAGGGAAGCACGAGCGTCCGCTCGACGGTGGGCAGCTCCCGCTGCAGGGCCGCGACCGCCTCGCTCCGGTCGAAGTCCTTGCCGCCGTAGCGGTAGCCGTCGACGACGAGGAGCACCTTCGGCTCGATCTGGGCGAAGCGGTCGACGACGCTGCGGACGCCGAACTCGGGCGCGCAGCTCGACCACGTCGCGCCGATGCTCGCGCAGCCGAGAAAGGCTGCGATCGTCTCGGGGATGTTCGGGAGGTAGGCGGCCACCCTGTCCCCGGCCTCGACGCCTGCGTCCCGCAGGGCTGCCGCGACCGCGCCGGCGGACGCCCGCAGCTCGCCCCACGTCCACTCGCCGAGCGGCCGCAGCTCGGAGGCGTGGCGGATCGCGACCTCGTCGTCGCGGCGTCCGCGGAAGGCGTGCTCCGCATAGCTGAGCCGCGCGCCGGGGAACCACTCGGCGCCGGGCATCTCGCGCCGGGTGAGGACGCGCTCGTACGGCTCGCTCGCCTCGACCTGGAAGAACTCCCAGATCGAGGCCCAGAACGCCTCGAGCTCGTCGACCGACCACTGCCAGAGGTCGTGGTAGTCGTCGAGCTCGAGGCCGCGCGTCTCGTTGAGCCACTCGCGGTAGCGCGTGATCGTCGCGGACGCGATCCGCTCCTCGCTCGGCGTCCAGACGATCGGCGGCGTGGCTGCCACGCCGCCGATGCTACTGGTGGCCCGATTGCGCTAGTTCGTCGCCTGTTGGTTGACCCCCGCCTTGAACATGCCGCCGGTGGCGATCTTCGTCAGGAGCTTGTCGGCCTGCGACTCCTCGTCGAGCGTCTGGTCCATCAGGTCCTTGATGCCGTCGTAGCCGCAGTCGCCCGCGAGCTGCCGCGCCGTGCCGTAGGCGGCGATCTCGTAGTGCTCGACGCGCTGGGCCGCGCCGATCAGGGCGGCGTCCTTGGCGGTCGGGTCGCCGCCGGCCTGCATCAGCTCCTCGCCCTCGGCGATGAGGCCCTTCATGGCCTGGCAGACCTCGGTCGGATGCGGGACGCCGAGCTCGCCGAGCGCCTCCTCGACGCGCTTCAGGTGCCCGCGCGTCTCCTCGAGATGGTTCTCGAAGGCCTGCCGCAGCTCGTCGTGATGAGCCGCCTGCGCCATCTTCGGAAGCGCCTGGACAAGCTGCTCCTCGGCGCTGTGCAGATCCTCGAGCTGCTCCTGCAGGACGTCCTTGAGCGAATGGAACTCCATGTGAATTCTCCTTTTCGAGTCGTATTCCGGGCCTCGTGGTTCCACGCCTGCCGAACTGCAAACAGGGCTGAGCTTCTAAGGTGCCGCCGTGCCCAAAGAGACGCTCACCATCCGGGACAACCGCAGCGGGGACGAGGTCGAGATCCCGATCACGGACGGGACGATCCACGCCACCGACCTCCGCCGGCTCGGTCTCATGTCGTACGACCCGGCCTTCCTCAACACCGCCTCGACGCGAAGCGGGATCACGTACATCGACGGCGACGCCGGCATCCTCCGCTACCGCGGCTACCCGATCGAGCAACTCGCCGAGCACGCGAGCTTCCTCGAGACCGCGTGGCTCCTGTTCGAGGGAGAGCTGCCCACGGCCGACCAGCTCGCGGCCTGGGAGGAGGAGGTGCGCGTTCACACCTACGTGCACACGAACGTCACGCAGTTCCTCGACGGCTTCCGCCACGACGCGCACCCGATGGGGATGCTGCTCGGCGCCGTCGCCGCGCTCTCGACCTTCTATCCCGACGCGAAGGAGATCGGCGACGAGGAGAGCCGCCGCCTGCAGCGCCTGCGGCTGATCGCGAAGTTCCCGACCATCGCCGCCTGGGTCTTCCGCCACAGCCGCGGGCTGCCGTACGTCTTCCCGCGCAACGACCTCGACTACATCGGCAACTTCGTCAACATGACGTTCGAGATCGGCGGGCAACACGAGCCGAACCCGGTGTTGCAGCGGGCGCTCGAGATCCTGCTCGTCCTCCACGCCGACCACGAGCAGAACGCGTCGACGAACGCGGTGCGCGGCGTCGGCTCGACGCAGGTCGATCCGTTCTCGGCCGTCTCCGCGGGGATCGCGGCGCTGTACGGGCCGCTGCACGGCGGCGCAAACGAGGCTGTGCTGCGGATGCTCGACGAGATCGGGACGGTCGAGCGGGTGCCCGAGTTCATCGAGTCGGTGAAGGCCGGCCACGGGAGGCTGATGGGCTTCGGCCACCGCGTCTACAAGAGCTACGACCCGCGCGCGAAGCTGATCAAGCGGGTCGCCGACGACGTGTTCGCGCAGACCGGGCTCAACCCGAAGCTCGAGATCGCGCTCGAGCTGGAGCGGATCGCGCTCGAGGACGACTACTTCGTCTCGCGCAAGCTGTACCCGAACGTCGACTTCTACTCGGGGCTGATCTACCAGGCGATGGGCTATCCGCCGGACTACTTCACGGTGCTGTTCGCGCTCGGCCGGCTGCCGGGCTGGCTGGCGCAGTGGGAGGAGATGCTCTCCGATCCCGAGCAGAAGATCGCGCGCCCGCGCCAGATCTACACGGGCCACGACGAGCGCGACTTCGTCCCGCTCGCGCAGCGCTAGCCGTGGGAACGCTCTCGTGGTGGCTCTCGTCCCACCCCGACTGGGAGCCGGGCGAGGACTGGCCCGAGCTCGTGCCGGTGGTCCGGTACGAGACGGAGAACGAGGTCGTGCTCATCGATCCGTTCCTGCCTCCCGACGATGACTTCGACCCCGCGGGCAAGCCTGTGCGCGTTCTCCTGACGCAGCCGGCGCACTACCGCGGCACCGCGGACTTCGTCGAGCGGTACGGCGCGTCGGTGTGGGTGCCGCCGCGAGCCGAGTGGCGCAAGCGGCCGAGCCCTGCGACGATCGCGGAGCTGCCCGCCGGCGTGGAGGCGCTGGAGCTGGACGGCGAGCCGCAGCAGGTTCTTTTCTTCATCCCCGGGCAGGCCACGCTCGTCAGCGGCGACGTCCTCACCGGCCGCGACGGCTTGATGCACGTGTTCGTGGACGAGGCCGAGCGGGAGCCTCTCCTCGACTCGCTGGAGCGAATCGCCGAGCTACCGATCGAGCGCGTGATCGTGCCGCACTGCGAGACGCCCGAGCTCCGTGACGGCTCGGCGCGCATTCGCGCCGCCGTGGCCGCGGCCCGTACCGCTCCTTGAGGACATGCCCCGGTGCCAGGCACCGAGACGTGTCCCGTCTGGGCGGCGGTGGCCGCAAAACGCCGAGCCAAGCGGCTTGCGAGCTATCGGACATGTTCCGGTGCCTGGCACCAGGACGTGGCTCCGCGAGACGGGTGTCTCGCCGGCTTCGCTAGCGGCGGAGCTGCACCTTTCCCTCGTCTCCGGCCGGGGCCGAGGTGTGCTCGTGGGCGATCTTCCACGCGCCGGCGCTGTCCTTCCGGAGCACCCACGTCAGCCGGTTGTTCATCGAGCGCAGCTCCGCACCGTCGGGAGACACGGCCTTGTACGTGAGGAACGCGCTGAGGGCGGCCACGTCGTCACCGGCCTGGGAACGCACCTCGTCCCACTCGACGACGACCTGCTCATCGTCGGCGAGCGAGCCGAACCACTCCGCGACCATCTCGCGGTGCGCGTCCTTGCCGTCGTACGACCACACGCTCCACAGGTCGAACGTCCGGACGTCGTCGGCGTACAGCGCGGTGAACGCATCCACGTCCTTCGCGCGGACCGCTCCGGCATAGGCGTCGAGCATCTCTTCCATCTCGCTCCTTTCGTTGCCCGTGGTGCTCACGACCCGGGAACGAGATGAAACTCATCGGTCAGCGCCTTGCGCTCCTCGGGCGTGAGCGGATTCGCCAGCGCGGCGAGCGCCGGTTCGAGCTGAGCCGGGCGGCGCGGGCCGATGACGACGGAGACACGCTCGTCCGCGAGCAGCCACGCGAGCGCGAGCGTGGCGGGGTCGCCGCGCTGCTCGAGCGCCTCGAGCGCGTCGTAGACGGCAGCGGTGCGGAGGAACTCGTACGGGCCGGGCCGCAGCGTCATCCGCGAGCCCTCGGGCGCCGGCTCGTCGCGCCGGTACTTGCCGGTCAGCCAGCCGCCCATGAGCGGGGAGTGCACCTGGAACCAGACGCCGTGCTCCGCGCAGAGCGGCAGCACCTCGTCCTCCACCTCGCGGTCGAGGAGGGAGTACGAGGCCTGGACGGCGGCGAAGTCGCCCGCCGCGAGCGCCTCCCGCAGCTGGGCGCCGTCGACGTTGCTGAGCCCGTAGGCGCCGATCTTGCCGGCGGCGACCAGCTCCGCGAAGACGCCCGCGACCTCCGCCACGGGAACGTCCGGATCCCACGCATGCGCGAGGTAGAGGTCGACGCGCTCGACGCCGAGCCGGCCGAGGCTCGTCTCGATCTGCCGCCGCACCCGCGCCGGCGCCAGCCCGCGATCCTCCCCCTCGTCCATCGGGTTGAAGGTCTTCGTCGTGATGCGCAGGCCCTCGGGACGGCGGGAGCGGATCCACTCGCCGATGTACGTCTCGCTGCGGCCGCCGCCGTACGCGTCGGCCGTGTCGAACCAGTCGATGCCCGCTTCCCAGGCGGCGTCCATGAGCTCGAGCGCCTGCTCGAGCGTCTCGCCCTTCTCGAAGGCAGCGGGAGCCGAGCCGATGCCGCCGAAGTTGCCACAGCCGAGGATCACGCGGGGGTAGGCTCGCTCCATGGCGGCGACCCTATTGGACGTCGATGCGGTCCGCGCCCGCTTCTCCTCGCTGCGTGACGGCGGGTTCGTCTTCCTCGACGCGCCGGGCGGCTCGCAGGTGCCGGACGAGGTAGGCGACGCGATCGCCCGCACGCTGCGCGAGGCGAGCGCGAACATCGGCGCGAACTACGAGACGAGCAAGCGGGTCGAGCAGATCCTCGCGACGGCGCGTGAGGACGGCGCCCGCTTCCTCGGCTGCTCGGCCGACGACGTGGTCTTCGGTCAGAACATGACCGTGCTCGACTTCGCGCTCTCGCGCACCGCCGCGCGCGACTGGAACGAGGGCGACCGGATCCTCGTCTCCCGCCTCGACCACGACGGCGGCGTTGCACCGTGGGTCGAGCTCGCCGCGGACCGCGGCTTCGAGGTCGAGTGGGTGAACGTGACCGAGGACCTGCGGCTCGACTACGACGACCTCGCGGACCGGCTGGACGACCGCGTGCGCGTGGTCGCGTGCGTCGGCTCGTCGAATGCGATCGGCACGATCGTCGACGTGGCGCGCGTCTCGGAGCTCGCGCACTCGGTCGGAGCGCTGTGCTGGGTCGACGCCGTCCAGTACGCGGCCCACGTCCCGGTGGACGTACTGGCGCTCGACTGTGACGTGTTCATCTGCTCGGCGTACAAGTTCTGCGGGCCGCATTTCGGTCTCGCGTACGGACGGCACGAGCTGCTCGAGTCGTGGCGCCCGTACAAGGCGCGTCCTGCGGCGTCGGATCCGGTCGGCCGCGGCTTCGAGCCCGGGACGGCGCCGTACGAGCTCCTCGCCGGCTTCTCGGCGACGATCGCGTATCTCGAGTCGATCGGCGGGATGGAGGCGATCGCCGCCTACGAACGGGAGCTCGGGCAGCGCTTCCTCGACGGGCTGCCTGACGGCGCGACCGTGTACGGGCTGCAGACGATGGACGGCCGGGTGCCCACGTTCCTCCTCAACCTCGAGGGCGTCGACGCCGCCGACGCGGCGAAGCGGCTCGCGGAGGAGGGGTTCGGCGTCTGGGCGCACGACAACTGGTACTCGCTCGGGCTGCGGGAGAAGCTCTCGTATCCCGACAGCGCGCTCCGCGTGGGTCTCGCCCACTACAACACCGCGGACGAGATCGACCGCTTCAACACCGCTCTGGCGCACCTGTAGCATTGCGAACATATGTTCGTGCTGCACGCGGATGCGGACGCGTTCTTCGCGTCGGTCGAGCAGCGGGACGACCCGCGGCTCCGCGGCCGGCCGGTGATCGTCGGCGGCGGTGTCGTGCTGGCGGCGAGCTACGAGGCGAAGGCGTACGGCATCCGCACGGCCATGGGCGGACGGCAGGCGCGTCGCCTCTGCCCCGACGCGGTCGTCGTCCCGCCGCGCCACACGGCGTACACCGAGGCGAGCCGCGCGATGTTCGCCGTCTTCGAGGACGCGTCGCCCGTCGTCGAGGGCCTGTCGATCGACGAGGCCTTCCTCGACGTGCGCGGGATGGAGCGGATCGCGGGCACGCCGGTCGAGATCGCGGTGCGGCTGCGGGCCGCGGTGCGCGAGCGCGTCGGGCTGCCGGTCACGGTCGGAGTGGCGCGGACGAAGTTCCTCGCGAAGGTGGCGAGCGGCGTCGCGAAGCCGGACGGCCTGATCGCCGTGCCGCCGGACCGCGAGCTCGCGTTCCTGCACCCGCTGCCCGTCGAGTGCGTATGGGGCGTCGGCCCGGCGACGGCGCGACGGCTGCAGGCGTGGAACGTTCGCACGGTCGGCGAGCTCGCAGCCCTGTCGGAGACGACCCTCGTCGCCATGGTCGGCCGGGCGATGGGGCGCCAGCTCAGTGCCCTCGCGCACAATCGCGACTTCCGCCGCGTCGAGCCGGGCAAGCGGCGCGGCTCGATCGGCTCCCAGCGCGCGCTGGGAAGAGGCCGCCACTCGGCCGAGTCGATCGACGCGACGCTCGTCGGCATCGTCGACCGGATCACGCGGCGCCTACGGGCAGCCCGGCGCGTCGGCCGGACGGTCGTCCTCCGTCTCCGCTTCGGGGACTTCGAGCGCGCGACGCGGTCCCACACGCTGCCGTTCGCGACGGCGAACACGCAGGCGATCCTGGTCACGGCGCGCGCGCTGCTCGCGACGGCGATGCCCCTGATCGAGCGGCGCGGGATCACGCTGGTCGGCTGCTCCGTCGCGATGCTCGAGGACGACCGGACCCGTCAGCTCCTGCTCGGACCGGAGGACGCGCTCGATGCCGCCGTCGACACGATTCGCGACCGCTTCGGCAGCGCGGCGGTCACCCGCGCCGTGCTGCTCGGCCGCGACCCCGGCTTCTCTATGCCGCTGCTGCCGGACTGATGATCCGGGCGTAGACCTCGGGGTCGATGTTCCCGCCGCTGACGATGCAGACGCAGCGGTCGTCGCGCCGCAGCGCGGCCGCGAGCGCGAGCGCGCCGGCGCCCTCCGCGACGACGTGGGCGCGGGAAGCGAGGAGCCGCACCGCCTCTTCGACCTCCACGAGCGGCACGGCGACCGCCTCGTCGACGAGCCCGCGTGCGCGTTCCCACATCCCCGGCAGCAGCGCGCGGCCGCCGGCGCCGTCGACCCAGGAGGGCTCGAACTCGATCTCGCGCGGCTCGCCCGCCGCGAACGCCGCAGCGAGAGGCGCACCCGTCTCCGGCTCGGCCGTCACTACGCGCACCTGAGGCCGCAGCGCCTTCAGCGCGCTCGCGATGCCCGTCGTCAGCCCGCCGCCGCCCCAGGGGATCACGACCGAGTCGAACTCCGGCGCGTCCTCTGCGATCTCGAGACCGATCGTGCCGTTGCCCGCCATCACCGCGTCCTCGGCGGCGGGAGCGACGAACAGCCCGTCGACGCCCGGGCGCCCGCGGTCGACCATCGCCTGCCACCACTCCTCGTGCGTGACCGGGACGAGCTCGGCGCCGAGCGCCTCGACCCGGTCGAGCTTCGCGCGCGGGGCGTCGGCGGGGACGATCACCCGTGCAGGCACGCCGGCCTCCCGCGCAGCCCACGCCAGGCCCTGCGCCATGTTGCCCGCGCTCGCGGTGACCACGCCCTCCGCGAGCTCGCCGGCAGAGGCTGCGCGGATCGCGGAGAAGGCGCCGCGCAGCTTGAACGAGCCGATCGGGTGAAGGCACTCGAGCTTGAGCCGGATCCGGTCGTCGACGCCGAGCGGCACGAGAGGCGTGCGGAGAACGTCGTCGCCGATCCGCTCGCGCGCACGGCGGATCTCGTCGAGCGGGATCGTCAGTCGCTCTCCTTGGCGAGCTCGGTGAGGTCGGTGCGCACCGTCCAGAGCTCGGGGAACAACTTGAACTTGATCAGCCCGGCGAGCAGCTCGACCGGCGTCCCCTGCGTGCCGACGACGTCCTCGCCGATCACGCGACCGACCATCTTCACGTGCCGGAAGCGCCAGACGCCGACCTGCTCGTCCCAGTCGATCAGCGCCTCGGCGAGCTGGTACAGATCCTCGTGCTCGCGGCCCTGCGTGTAGACCTCGAGGAGCGAGAGACCGCGCTCGCGACGCAGAGCGTCGAACGCTCCCCAGAGGCCCGGCGAGACATGCCGGATGCCCCGGAAGCCGGGCGAGTCGAAGCCGGAGCCGTGGCCGAGCACGCGGCGCACCTCCTGGTACTCCCACGGCGACATCAGCTCGAGGTGCTCGAGGAACGAGATGACGTAGCGCACGGCGCGGTTCGCGCGGTAGAGCAGCCGCAGCGCGCCGGCGAGGTCGCGCGACTCGATCAGCCGCGTCGCCTCCTCCACCTCCATCCAGGCGTGCTTGAGCCAGAGCTCGGACGACTGGTGCACGGTCTGGAAGAGGAGCTCGTCGCGGTGCACCCACTCGTCCGGCGTCTTCTGGAGCGCGAGAAGCTCGTCGGTGCGGAGGTAGCGCTCGTAGTCGCTCGCGCCCTCGCCGGGCAGGATCGGAGCGAATTCGTCCGCGTTCGGAGCGCTCACCAGATCCGCATCTCCAGGCCGGCGAGCGGAACGCCGCCGTCCTCCGTGACGAGCCAGGTGTCCTGCATATAGAGGCATTCTCGACCATCGGCCGAGATCGCGTGCGGGTGCATGGAGAAGACCATGTTCGCTGCGAGCTCGGTCTCGATGCCCTCGCCGATCCGCGGGTGCTCGATCATCGTCATCCCGATCGAGTGGCCGGTGACGTGGCCGAGGTGGTAGCCGCGCTGCGTGAAGCCTGCCGAGACAGCGCGGTGAACGTCGTGCGCGGTCGCGCCTGCACGGAGGGCGGTCTGCGCGACCTCGTAGTACTCCTCGTACGCCTCGAGCATCCGCTGCACCTCCTCGCTCGGCGTGCCGAGCGCCCGGGAGACCTCGACCCAGTGGCCGCCCGGCCCCGCGATCTCGAGCGAGGGGACCGTGAAGTCGCCGAAGACGGTGTCGGCGCGGGCGATCGCGAACTCGACCTCGACGAGGACCATGTTCATCGTCAGCCGGCCGCAGCCGCGCTCGACGAACAGCTCTTCGGCCGGCGCGAGCACCTCGGCGGCGTTGCGCCCGGGCGCCCAGGCCTCGCGGAAGGCGTGGAAGCCGGCGACGTTGATCTCGACGCTCTCGCGCACCGAGGCGAGCTCGGCCTCGGACTTGACCGCGCGCACGAGGTCGAACTCCACGTCCCACGGAACGAGCTCGACCTCGTGGGCGAGAGCCACGAAGTCACGGACGGTGGTGACGTAGTCGAGGCCGTAGACGCCGACGCGCTTGCCGCGCAGGCGCTCGGCCAGCCACTCGCCCGGCCGGTCGGCGAAGACCTGCTCGGCGATCTGCGAGTCGCCGTGCTCGCCCACGTACCGGGCCTCGGCCGGGAAGACGATCGCCGGCTCGCCCTCGCGGGGCACCAGGACGTAGGCATAGCGGTGGACGATCTGGAAGCCGGAGAGGTAGGTGACCGCTCCCTCGAACCCCGTGTACTCGGAGCCGCAGACGAGCGCCGCGTCGAGCCCGTCCCGCTGCAGCGCCTCGCGCACCCGCGCGTGCCGTGCCGTCAGCTCTGCGTCCACGATGCCTCAACCCCTTTCACGAGCGCCTGGATCGCGGCGTTGAGCGGCGTCGGCACGCCGTGCTCCTCGCCGAAGCGGACGATGCCGCCGTTCAGGAAGTCGACCTCGGTCTGCCGCCGCGCCTCGACGTCCTGGAGCATCGACGCCTTGTGGTCGTAGGCGACTTCGGGCCGCGCCGCGTGGTCGATCAGCTCCTCGGGGTCGGCGTCGAGCTCGATTCCCTGCGCCGCCGCGACCGCCTTCCCCTCGTCCACGAGGCCGGTGACGAGCGCCCGCAGATCGGGCCGCTCGCAGACGCGCCCATGGGTGAGGCCGGTCAGCGCCCCGATCGGGTTCGTGGAGGCGTTGAAGATGACCTTGCGCCACTGCGGCCCGCGTGCGTCCTCGACCGCCTGGGCGGGCATCCCGGCGCGCGTGCAGGCGTCGGCGAGGCGCTCGACCTCGGCGAACGGCGTCCGCTCGTCGTACGGCCCGAACGTCGTGTCGCCCTTCACGTCCCACTGCACGTGCCCCGGCCCGAGAAGGTTCCCCGCCGGGAAGGTCGTGCCGCGGATCACGCGCTCGACGTGCCGGGCGA
>CAWGVE010000015.1:0-162269 GCA_963825805.1 uncultured Actinomycetes bacterium
GCTTCCGGCTGCCCGGCGGATACGAGGAGCTCGAGCCCAGGATCCGCGAGCTCGAGCGGGCCATGCGCCTGCGTCCGGAGCCGGCCGTGCCCTGCAACAACGACCTGCTCGCCGAGAACTTCATCCGCGTCGACGGGGAGATGCGCCTGATCGACTACGAGTACTCCGGCAACAACGAGGCCTCGTTCGAGCTTGGCAACGTGTGGAGCGAGTCGAACCTCTCCGACGAGCAGCTGGAGGAGCTCGTCGCCGCCTACTGGGGCCGCCCGCTGCGCAACAAGGTCGCGCGAGCCCGGCTCTGGGGATTGATGTCGAAGTACGGCTGGACGCTCTGGGGGTCGATCCAGGACGGGATCTCCGACATCGACTTCGACTTCTGGGGCTGGGCGATGGAGAAGTACGAGCGGGCCGTCGCGGAGCTCGACGGGCCGCAGTTCGAGCGGCTGCTGGAGGAAGTCCAGCGCGACGACTAGGTGCCCGTCTCCGCCGTCATCTTCGACTTCAACGGAACGCTCTCGGACGACGAGCCCGTCCTCTGCGAGATCTTCATGCACCTGTTCGCGGAGCACGGGCGGCCGATTTCCGCCCAGGAGTACTTCGACCGGCTGGCGGGCCTCTCCGATCCCGAGATCGTGACGGCGTGGCTGGGCGAGGATCACCCCGACGTGCGGGCGGTGATCGCCGAGCGCGAGAGCCGATACCGCGCAGCCGCCTCGGACGGATCGACGATCCACGAGCATGTCCGCGACGCCGTGCGCTACGCGGCCGAGCGCGTGCCGCTCGCCATCTGCTCGGGCGCTGCCCGAAACGAGATCGAGCCCGTGGTGGAGGCCGCAGGCATCGCGCCGTGCTTCCGCGCGATCGTGAGCTCGGACGACGTCGTCCACGGCAAGCCCGATCCCGAGGGCTACGAGAAGACGCTGGCGCTTCTCGAGGTGGATCCCGCCGACGCGGTCGTCTTCGAGGACACCGAGGCCGGCATCGCATCGGCCCGCGCGGCCGGCGTCGGGCGCGTGCTCGCGATGCGCACGACTCTCGAGCCCCACCGGCTCGTCGCCGCCGACGAGCTGCTCGACAGGATCGACGTCGACGTCATGCGCCGTCTCTTGCTCTAGATTCCAAGGCATGGCGATGAAGTACGAGAGGCTGACGACGCCGCTCGTCCGAGAGGATGGAGAGCTGCGCGCTGCAAGCTGGGACGAGGCGCTGGACCGCGCCGCGGCCGGCTTCCGCAGGGCGCTCGACGAAGGCGCGCTGACCGGCGTCTTCAGCTGCTCCAAGGCGACCAACGAGCTGAACTTCGCGACGCAGAAGTTCGCCCGGGTCGTTCTCGGCACGAACAACGTCGACAGCTGCAACCGAACCTGACACGCGCCCAGCGTCGTCGGTCTGGCGACGGTGTTCGGTGCAGGCGGCGGGACGAGCTCCTACGAGGAGACCCGCGCCGCGGACCTGATCGTCCTCTGGGGCTCGAACGCGCGCGAGGCGCATCCGATCTTCTTCCACCACGTCCTCAAGGCCGTCAACGACGGCGCGCGCCTGATGGTCGTCGACCCGCGGCTGACGCCCTCGGCGCAGTGGGGCGACCTCTGGCTCGGCCTCGACGTCGGCACCGACATCCCGCTGGCGAACGCGGTCGGGCGGGAGATCATCGCTGCCGGCCTTGCCGACATGGAGTTCGTCGAACGCGCGACGACGGGCTTCGAGGCTTACCGCGCCTCGGTCGAGCCGTGGACGCTGGAGGAGGCGGAGCGCGTGACGGGCGTCCCGGCCGACGCGATCCGCGAGCTCGCCCACGCGTACGGCAGCGCGCAGAACGCGCAGCTCTGCTGGACGCTCGGCATCACCGAGCACCACAACGCCGTCGACAACGTCTTCGCGCTGATCAACCTCGCGCTGCTGACCGGCAAGGTCGGCAAGTGGGGCTCGGGCCTGCAGCCGCTGCGCGGCCAGAACAACGTGCAGGGCGGGGGAGACATGGGCGCGATCCCGAACAAGCTGCCCGGCTTCCAGGAGATCCTCGACGACGGCATCCGCGCGAAGTTCGACTCCGCGTGGGGCTCGTCGATGCCGGCGCAGCCCGGTCTCCACCTGACCGGCATGTTCGAGGCGATGGAGGCGCGGAGAGTTCCGCGCCGCCTACGTCGTCGGCGAGAACCCGGCGCAGGGAGAGGCCGACCAGCAGCGCGCTCAGCGCCTGCTCACAGGGCTCGACCATCTCGTCGTCCAGGACCTCTTCGTCACGCGCACCGCCGAGCTCGCCGACGTCGTGCTGCCCGCGGCGGCGACGCTGGGCGAGGTCGAGGGGACGGTGACCTCGAGCGAGCGCCGCGTGCAGCGAGTGCGCAAGGCGTACGACGCACCGGGCGAGGCGCGCGACGACATCGAGATCGTCTACGAGCTCGGGCGCCGCATGGGTCACGACCTCGGCTCGCCGCATGCCGAGGACGTCTGGAACGAGTGCCGCTCGCTCTCGCCGATGCACGCCGGCATGAGCTACACGCGGCTCGAGGAGCTCGGCGGGATCCAGTGGCCGTGCCTGGACGACGAGGATCCCGGCTCGCTCTTCATCCACGGCCGGCTCTGGGACGACGTCGTCGAGCAGCCCGCGCCGTTCCAGCCGGTCGAGCACGACCCGCCGGTAGACGCGCTCGACGACGACTTCCCGCTGCGGCTGACCACCGGCCGGCGGCTCGAGTCGTTCAACACCGGCGTCCAGACCGGCGGCTACGCATCCCCGCTCCACGTCGGCGGCGAGGCGATCCTGCTCGCGCCGGAGGACGGCGAGCGCTACGGCGTCGCCGACGGCGCGCGGGTGAGGGTCGTCTCGCGGCGCGGCTCGGTCGAGGCGCCCGCGCGCTACGACGCGAACCTGCGGCCCGGCCTCGCGTTCATGAACCTCCACTTTCCCGACGAGGTCGCGACGAACGTGCTCACGATCGACGCCACGGATCCGAAGTCGGGCACGGCGGAGTTCAAGGCGACCGCGATTCGGCTGGAGCCCGTTGCCTGACCTCAAGCTCCTCGACGCCGAGCCGGCCGACGCCGAGCGCGAGGCGATCGACGCCGTCGTCGGCGTCGAGGCGGCGAACGGGAACCGGGTCGCGCGCCGCGACCGGACGCGCCGCCAGCTCCTGCTGCCGGCGCTGCGGGCCGCGCAGCGGCGCGTCGGCTGGGTGACGCCGGGCGCGCTCGGCTACGTCTCGCGCCGCCTCGACGTGCCGCCGGCCGAGGCGTACGGGGTGGCGACGTTCTACGCGCTGCTCGCGCTCGAGGAGCGGCCGGCGGAGGTGCTCCACGTCTGCACCGACCTCTCCTGCCGGCTCGCCGGCGCCGAGGTGCCCGAGGGCGCGCTCCCGTCGCCGTGCCTCGGGCTGTGCGAGCGGGCGCCGGCCTCGCTGCGGACGGTCGCGGGGCCGGAGCCGCGCGAGGAGCAGCTGCCCGCCGACGAGCCGCCGCTGCCGCAGACCTCGGGGCTGAAGCTGCTGCGCCGGATCGCCGAGGGCGTCGATCCCGACGTCGCAGCCGCCCGAGCTCCGCGCGCTCGAGCGCGCCCGCGAGCTCGGGGCGGAGGCCGTGATCGAGCTCGTCAAGGAGTCGCCGCTGCTCGGCCGTGGCGGCGCGGCGTTCCCGACCGGGCCGGAAATGGGAGGCGGTCGCGCAGCAGCCGGTGCGCCCGCACTACCTCGTCGTCAACGCCGACGAGTCCGAGCCTGGGACGTTCAAGGACCGGATCCTGATGGAGCGCGACCCGTTCGGGCTCGTCGAGTCGATCGGCATAGCCGCCTTCGCGACCGGCTGCGAGCGCGCGTTCATCTACGTGCGCGCGGAGTACCCGCTCGCGCACGAGCGCCTGCAGAACGCGATCGACAACTCGGACGTCGGGGTCGAGATCGAGCTGCGCATCGGCGCGGGCGCCTACGTCTGCGGCGAGGAGACCGCGCTCTTCCAGTCGATCGAGGGCTACCGCGGCGAGCCGCGCAACAAGCCGCCGTTCCCGGTCGAAGTCGGGCTCTACGGCAAGCCGACCGTGGTGAACAACGTCGAGACGCTGCTCAACGTGCCGACCATCGTCCTCGGCGAGGACGCGCGCGACACGCGGCTCTTCTGCGTCTCGGGCCACGTTGCCCGGCCGGGCCTGTACGAGCTCGAGCTCGGCACGCCGCTCTCGGAGCTGCTCGAGCTCGCGGGCGCCGAGCCGCCGAAAGCCGTCCTGCTGGGCGGCGCTGCGGGCTCGTTCCTGCGCCCCGACCAGCTCGACGTGCCACTCTCGTTCGAGGGCACGCGCGACGCCGGCGCCACGCTCGGCTCGGGCGTCGTCATCGTCTACGGCGAGCAGGCCGACCTCGTCGACGCCGTGCTCCGCATCGCCGAGTTCTTCCGCGACGAGTCGTGCGGCCAGTGCGTCCCCTGCCGCATCGGGACGGTGCGCCAGGAGGAGGCGCTCCACCGGCTCGCCTCCGGCAAGGTGATCGGCGACGAGATCGCGGTGCTCGCCGACCTGACGCAGGTGATGCGCGACGCGTCGATCTGCGGCCTCGGCCAGACTGCGGCGAACGCCGTGGACTCGGCGATCCACAACCTCGGAGTGCTCGCGTGAAGATCACCATCGACGGCGTGACGACAGAGGTCGCCGAGGGCGCGACGATCCTCGACGCCGCGCGGCAGATCGGGATCGACACGCCGACGCTCTGCTACGGCGACACGCTCACGCCCGTCAACGTCTGCCGCGTCTGCGTCGTCGAGGTCGAGAACGCGCGCGTGCTCGTCCCCGCGTGCTCGCGCAAGGTCGAGGACGGGATGGTCGTGAACACCGACTCCGAGCGCGTGCGCACGAGCCGGAGGCTGGTGATGGAGCTGCTCGGCTCGGCCTGCGACCTCTCGACCGCGCCGGAGGCGCTCGCGTACATCGAGCGCTACGACGCGCAGCCCGCGCCGGTTCGGCCCCGACTCGCTCACGGTCGAGCAGGCGGTGAAGGTGGACAACGAGCTCTACGTCCGCGACTACTCCAAGTGCATCCTCTGTTACAAGTGCGTCGAGGCCTGCGGGGTCGATCACCAGAACACGTTCGCGATCACCGTCGCGGGGCGCGGCTTCGGCGCCCACATCTCTACCGAGCTCGACGTGCCGCTGCCGGAGTCGGCCTGCGTCTACTGCGGCAACTGCGTCGCGGTCTGCCCGACCGGTGCGCTGATGGCGAAGAGCGAGTTCGACCTGCGCGAGGCCGGCGAGTGGCGCGAGGAGGAGCAGACCGAGGTCGAGACGGTCTGCCCCTACTGCGGCGTCGGCTGCAACCTCACCCTCCACGTGCAGGACGACGCGATCGTCAAGGTGAGCTCTCCCGACGACCACGACGTCACCCGCGGGAACCTCTGCATCAAGGGCCGCTACGGCTACTTCTACGTGCAGAACCGCGGGCCGAAGTGACGGTGGAGCTCGGCTCCCTCGCGGAGCTCGAGCCCGCGCTGGCGAAGGAGGAGTTCGAGGTCGCGCGCGTCTTCGTCGGCTACGGCGCCTGCGCTCCCTCGGCGCCCGAGCCGTGCCCGCTGCCGAAGGTCGCGTACTCGCTCGCTCCGCCGGAGTCGTCCACGGGCTCCTTCAGGACCGGTGAGTGGCAGGAGACGTGGAGCCCGGCCGCCTATGCCGCCGCGATCGGCACCGTGCGTGAGGCGATCCGCGAGGGCGACGTCTACCAGGTCAACCTCGTCCAGCACCTCAGGGCCGACTTCGCCGGAGACCCGCTCGCGCTCGCGTCGGCGCTCGCGCCGCTGCGGCCGCTCGAGGGTGCGGCGCTGCAGGGCGACGGCTGGACGATCGTCTCCGCCTCGCCCGAGCTGCTGCTGCAGAAGCGCGGCCGCGTCGTCCGCACCATGCCGATCAAGGGGACGCGTCCCGCGGGCGTGCCCATCGAGTCGGCGAAGGACGCGGCCGAGCACGTGATGATCGTCGACCTCGAGCGCAACGACCTCTCGCGCGTCTGCGTCCCCGGCAGCGTCCGCTGGCCGGAGCTGCTCGTCGAGCGCCAGCTCGCCGGCGTCACGCACCTCGTTGCGACCGTGGAAGGCGAGCTGCGGCCCGAGGTGACGCTGACCGACCTGCTCGCCGCCGTGCTGCCGGGCGGCTCGGTCACCGGCTGCCCGAAGAGCAGCGCGCTCGAGCTGATCGCCGAGCTCGAGCCGGTCGGGCGGGGCGCGTCGATGGGCGCGCTCGGCCGGATCTACGCGAACGGCGACCTCGACCTCGCCCTCACGATCCGCACCTTCGCCGTCGTGGACGACGAGATCCACCTCTGGGTCGGCGGAGGCATCGTCTGGGACTCGGAGGCCGACGCCGAGATCGAGGAGTCGTGGGTGAAGGCCCGCCCGCTGCTCGCCCTCGCGTGATGGACGTGTCTGCGCCGTTGCGGTTGCCGGGCGGGGGCTCGTCGACCCGCGCGAGCCGGTGTTCGCGGCGGACGACGAGGCGCTTCTGCGCGGCCGTTCCGTGTTCGAGACGGCGCGCGTGTACGGCGGCCGGCCGTTCCTGCTCGACCGGCACCTCGCCCGCTTTGCCGCGCTCCTCCGAGCGCGTCCGGCTGCCGCCGCCCGACGCCGCGGAGTGCGAGCGGCTCGCCGGGCTCGTCGTCGGCGCGTGCGAGGAGCAGGATCTCGCGCTGCGGCTCTACTGGACCGGCCGCGCGCTCGTGGCAACCGCGGCGCCGATCGACCCGGAGCTCGAGGAGCAGCGCTCGCGCGGGCTGCGGCTGGCGACCGTTTCCTGGTCGACCGGCGCGCTCGCGGGCGCGAAATCGACGAGCTACGCCGAGAACATGGGCGCCCAGGACGCGGCGATCGCGGGCGGGGCCGACGATGCGCTGCTCGTGGGCTACGACGGAACCGTGCTCGAGGCTCCGACCGCGAACGTCTTCTGGCGCGAGGGCGACCGCCTCCTCACGCCGACGCTCGAGCTGCCCATCCTCGCCGGCGTGACCCGCGGGCTCCTGCTCGAGATCGCGGAGCGGGAGACGGACGAGGGCGTGTTCCCGCTCGGCCGCCTCCTGGAAGCCGACGAGGTGTTCCTGTGCTCGTCGATCCGGGAGGTGATGCCGGTCGCCTCGGTCGACGGGACGACGTTCGAGCTCGGGCCTGCTGCGCACGAGCTGGAGCAGGCGTTGCGCCGCCTCGCCGTGCCGGCGTGATCAGTCGGAGAGGAGCGCGTCCGCCTCGATCTCGACCAGCCACCGCGGGTCGAGGAGCCCGACCACGAGGCCGCTGGTGGCGGGCCGCGTGTGCGGGAACGCCTCGCGGTGGGCGCGAAGCACCTCCGCCGCGTGCTGCCGCATCCGTGAGGAAGATCCTCGTTCGCACCACGTCCTCCAGGCTTCCGCCGGCTTCCTGCAGGGCTGCTGCGATGACCTCGAAGCAGCGCTTCGCCTGGCCGTACGCGTCCCCGGGCGGGTCGGCGTCGTCCGGCATGATCGGCGCCGTCCCGGCTACGAAGACCTGCTTGCCGGCGACGACCGCACGGCTGTAGCCGCCGCGCAGCTCCCACTCGGATCCCGAGCCGATACTGCGGCGCTCGCCCACCCCTACGCCTCGACGGCGGCGCGCTCGAAGGCGGCTCGCTCGCCGTCGGAGATCACGCGCGAGCTGCCCGTCTTCTCGTCGCGGGCGACGAGCACCGCCTTCGCCTCCGCGACCGTCTCGCCGTCGCGGGTGGCGACCGACTCGCTCGTCGTGACGCTCTTCGTCCCGAGCCGCTCGAGCGAGCAGCGCGCAACAACGACGTCGTCCTCGAGCGTCAGCTCCCGCCGGTAGTCGATCTCGACCCGCGCGATCACGTAGCCCCAGACGAGCTCGGCGTCGCCGAGCACGCGGCCCAGCCATTCGTCGCGCACCTCCTCGAGGTAGGTGAGGAAGACGACGTGGTTGACGTGGTTGAAGGCGTCGAGGTCGCGCCAGCGGATCTCGATCTCCTTCTCGTGGGTCACTGCGTGCCGAACCCGGCGGCAGCGTCGCGCGCCGCCTGTGTCTGGGCGAGCGCCGCGTACGCGAGCCGCTCGATCAGGAGCGCCGCCTCGCGCGGCGACGCGCTCACCGCCTCGATCGCCTGCTTCGTCACCGCCACCGCCTCGCGCGGCAGCGCTGCGAGCCGGACGGCCACCTCGAGCGCCCGGTCGAGCGCCTTCCCCTCCTCGACGACCTCGGTGACGACTCCCGCCCGCCGCGCGTCGTCGGCGCCGAACCGCTCGGCGAGCAGGAACAGCTCCTTCGCGCGCGCCGGGCCCAGCAGCCGGGTGGCGCGGTGCAGGCCGCCGGAGCTCGGCAGGATCCCGAGCGAGACCTCGGGGAAGCCGAAGACGGCCGTCTCGTCGGCGATCCGGAAGTCGAGCGCGAGCGCGAGCTCGAGGGCGCCGCCGAGGCAGTAGCCGTGGATGGCCGCGATCGTGGGCTGCGGCAGCGCGGCGAGCTCCTCGTAGACGCCGCCCGTCTCGCGGTAGTAGCGGAGCACGTCCTCGGGGGAGCGGCCCTCGAACTCCGAGATGTCGGCCCCGGCCGAGAAGGCGCGCCCCTCGCCCGCGACGACGACGGCGCCGCTCGTCCCGACGTCGTCCGACCCGAGCGCCTCGTGCAGCGCGCGCTCGACCTCGCTGGAGATGGCGTTCAGCTTCTCCGGCCGGTTCAGCCGGAGGATCGCGACCTCGCCCTCGCGCGCCACCTCGACGACGCTCATCGGAGCAACTCTTTCAGCTCGTCGGCCGCCTCGACAGCCCGTCGGCCCACCTCGGTCAGCCGCTCGCGCGGCAGGCGGTGCTCGGTGCCCCAGACGCTGACGATCGCAACCGGGCGACCCTGCTCGGAGAGCACCGGCGCCGAGGCGCCGAAGAGCGACTCCTCGAGCTCGCCGACGCACACCGCGTAGCCGTCGCGGCGCACGGCCGCGAGCTCCTCGCCGAGCGTGCGCCGGTCGGTGACCGTCGTCTTCGTGTAGCGCTCGAGCCTGCGCGGCAGCACGGCCTCCTGCTCCTCCGGCGGCAGGAAGGCGAGGTACGCCTTGCCGGTCGAGGTGGCGTGCAGCGGCACCGTCCGCCCGTACCAGTTCGGCGCCATCACGTGCGGGGGATCGACCTGGTCGACGTAGACGAGGCTGAAGCGCCGCGCGACCGCGAGGTTCGTGGCCTCGCCGGTCTCGCGCGCGAGCTCCTCGAGCACGGGCCGGCCGCGGCGCACGAGCGGGTCGACGTCGGCGCCGGCGGCGATGCGGAGGAAGGCGTAGCCGAGGCTGTAGCGCTGGCTGATCGGGTCGCGCTCGATCAGGCCGTGGCTGTCGAGCGTCGCCAGCAGCCGCCACGTCGTGCTGCGGTTGAGGCCGCACGCGGCGGCGAGCTCGTTCACCGTCGGGCTGTGCGGGCTGTCGGCGATCGCCTTGATCAGGGCCGCGGCGCGGTCGACCGACTGGATCGTCTTCGCGCGGGGCTCGGTCGTGCTCATCGGAGCGCCTCCACTTCGGCCGGCGCGAGCTGGACGACCTCGCGGCGGAACGGGACCGCGTCGCCGTGCGGCTCGCCGTCGAGCTCCTCCGCGTAGCGCCGGCCGTCCCAGACGGCGGTCGCGATCGTGCCGGGCGCGTAGGCGTCGCCGATCGCCGTCGCGCCGAGCTCGAGGGCGAGTGCGTCGTTCGGCAGTCGCGCCGTCACGAGGACGAGACCGTCGAGCTCGAGCTCGCGGTCGCGGCCGGTGTAGACGTCGGCCACCCGCGCCGTCCCACCCTCCACCGAGAGCAGCGTCTGCGCGGTCGCGAGCTCGACGCCGGCCTCCACGAGCCGCCGATGGATCCGCTCGTGCTCCATGGTGTTCACGCTCCACTCCGAGACGCGGGGCGCGGGCGTGACGAGCGTGACGCGCTTCCCCTCGGCCGCCAGCAGCTCCGCGAGGACGCCGCCGAGGTAGTAGTGGTCGTCGTCGAAGAGGACGATCGTCTCGCCGGCCGGCCGGCGTCCGGCCATCAGGTCGTCGGGCGTCAGCGTCTCGACCGCGGGATCGAGGGCCGGCGGCCGCGTGTGCCAGCGCCCGACGCCGTCGGCGCGCCAGCGGGCGCCGGTCGCGACCGCGACGTGGTCGAAGCCGTAGCCGCGCACCTCGTCGGCGGTGACCTCGCTCTCGAGCGCGAGCTCGACGTTCGGCAGCTTGGCGAGCTGACCGCGGCGATAGTCGGCGACGCGGATCCAGGCGGCGAGACCGGGGAGGCGCGCCTCGCGGAGCACCCGGCCGCCGAGCTCGCGGCTCGCCTCGGCGAGGACGACCTCGTAGCCGCGCTTGCCGAGCGCCATCGCGGCCTCGAGGCCGGCCGGCCCGGCCCCGACCACGAGCACCTTCGAGTCCGACCCCGCCGCCCGGAAGCGCTCGGGGTGCCAGCCGCGCCGCCACTCCTCGCCCATGGACGGGTTCTGGGTGCAGCGGATCGGGGTCATCGTCCAGTCGCCGGTGACGCAGACGTTGCAGCCGATGCACTCGCGGATGTCCTCGAGCCGGCCCTCCTCGATCTTGACCGGCAGGAACGGGTCGGCGATCGAGGGGCGCGCCGCGCCGACCAGGTCGATCACGCCGTCGTGGATCAGCCGCACCATCGTGTCCGGCGAGGTCAGCCAGCCGATGCCGACGAGCGGCTTCGACGTGAGCTGCTTGATCCCGCGGAAGTGCTCCTCCGTCCACGCCTCGTGCGTGAAGCGCGAGCTGCGCGAGTCGTCGGGCCAGAAGCCGACCATCACGTCCCAGAGGTCCGGCAGCTCCCCCACCAGCGCGAACAGCTGCTCGATCTCTGCGCGCTCGATTCCCTCCTCGCCGAGCAGCTCGTCGATCACGACGCGGCACGCGACGGCGGCGCGGCCCTCGCATTCGGCGAGCGTGTCCTCGAGCACCTCGCGCAGCAGCCGCGCGCGGTTCTCGAGCGTGCCGCCGTACTCGTCCTCGCGCAGGTTGTAGCGCCGAGAGAGGAAGTGCTGCAGCGTCGACAGCCCGTGCGCGGCGTAGACGTAGACGAGGTCGTAGCCGGCCCGCAGCGAGCGCTGCACCGCCTGCCGGTGCCGGCGGCGGAGATCAGCGATGTCCTCGCGGCTCATCGCGCGCGCCTGGATCGGCTCGTGGCCCGGGACCGGCAGGTGCGACGGCCCGAGCGGCGGGATCCGGCCGTAGAGGTTCGCGCTGGCCATCCCGTTGTGCACGAACTCGATCCCGGCGAGCGAGCCGTGCGCGTGCACCTGCTCGACGAGCCGTTCGTGCGCGGGGATGTCGGCGTCGTCCCAGAGGCGTCCCTCGATGTAGCCGCTCGTGTCGGAGGTGGGGTGGATCTCGACCTCCTCGGTGCAGACGACGGCCCAGCCGCCCTCGGCCTTGACTCCGCGCATGACCGCGTGCGCGGTCGGGTCGCGGTGGCCCATGCCGTTGCAGTGCGGTACCTGGAAGAAGCGGTTGCGCGCGGTCACCGGCCCGAGCTGCACCGGCTCGAACAGGACGTCGTAGCGCGGGTCGCGGCTCATGCGAACAGGCTCTTCGCGATCAGGAGGCGCATGATGTCGCTCGTCCCGTCCCAGATCTCGTCGAGCTTCGCGTCGCGGTACCACTTCTGCGCGAGCGAGTCGCGGATGTAGCCGGCGCCGCCGAGCGTCATCACGGCGGCGGAGGTCGCGAAGACGGACGCTTCGGACGCGGCGAGCTTGGCCATGGCCGCCTCGGTCGAGAAGGCTTGCCCCGCGTCGGCGAGCTCGGCGGCGCGGTGCGTCATGAGGCGCGCCTGCTCGAGCTTCAGCTTCGCGTCGGCGAGCCGGAAGGAGACAGCCTGGAACTCGTGGATCGGCCGGCCGAACGCCTCCCGCTCCTTCGCGTGGTCCACCGCGAGCTCGAGCGCCGCGCGCCCGAGCCCCACCGCGCCGGCCGCCAGCTGGACGCGTGCGACGTCGAACACCAACATCAGGCCGCGGAAGCCGTCGCCCTCGGCGCCGAGCCGACGGTCCTCCGGCACGAAGCAGTCCTCGAAGGCGACCTCGGCGGCGGGGAAGCAGCGGCTGCCCATCTTCGGCAGCCGCGGCCCGCGCACGAAGCCCTCGTCGGCCTGCTCGACGACGAACGCAGTGATGCCGCGCGAGCGGCTGCCCGGCTCGACGGTGGCGAAGACGATGCAGACGTCTGCGATGTCGCCGTTGCCGATGAACTTCTTCCGCCCGTTGAGGACGTAGCCGCCGTCGCGTCGTGCGGCGGTCGTCTCGATCGCCGCAGCGTCGGAGCCGTGCTCGGGCTCGGTGATCGCGACCGCGCACGCAGGCGGGTCGGCGGCGCAGACCGGCGGCAGCCAGCGCTGCTTCTGCTCCTCTGAGCCGAGCGCGAGCAGCGGCCCGGCGAAGAAGCCGCCCTGCGCGATCACCCAGAAGATGGGGGAGTCGCCCCACGCCAGCTCCTCGATCACCTCGCAGCGGTCGCGGAGCGCCTCGACGCCTCCGCCGCCGTGCTCGGCCGGCAGGTCGTAGCACGTGAGCCCGAGCGCGGCCGCCCGCCGCAGCATGTCGAGCGGGTACTCCTCCGTCTCGTCGTAGCGCAGGGCCACAGGCCGCATCTCGTCCCGCGCGAACGCCTGCGCGGTGGCGCGGAGCGAATCGAGGTCGTGCACACGCGTGGGGGCGCTTTGCACCATCGAATTGCGCTCGATTATGGTACGACCATCGCAGGATGTGCAACGGCAGTTCGCATTTCGAACGGAGGATGCCGTGATTTGGGAAGTTTTCGTCACCTGTGCGGTCACGGGAGCGGGGGACACCGTCGGCCGCAGCGAGCACGTCCCGGTCACGCCCGGAGCAGATCGCCGACGCCGCGATCGAGGCGGCGCGCGCGGGCGCAGCCGTCGCGCACATCCACGTCCGCGACCCCGACACCGGGCGCGGCTCACGCGACCCCGCGCTCTACCGCGCGGTGGTCGAGCGAATCCGGGCCGCCGACGTCGACGTCGTGCTCAACCTCACGGCCGGGATGGGCGGCGACCTCGTGCTCGGCGGCGAGGACGCGCCTCTGCCGCCGGACGAGGCCGGAACGGACATGGCCGGCGCAGCCGAGCGACTCGCCCACGTCGAGGAGCTGCGCCCCGAGATCTGCACGCTCGACTGCGGGACGATGAACTTCGCCGCGGGCGGCGACTACGTGATGGTCAACACGCCGGCGATGCTCCGCGCCATGGCCGCGCGGGTCCGGGAGCTCGGCGTGCGGCCCGAGCTCGAGGTCTTCGACACGGGCCACCTCGTGTTCGTCCACGAGCTGATCCGCGACGAGCTGATCGAGGATCCGCCGCTGATCCAGCTCTGCACCGGCATTCCCTACGGTGCGCCCGACGACCTCGGCACGCTGCTCGCGATGGTCAACCGGCTGCCCGAGAACGCCGTCTTCTCCGCGTTCTCGATCGGGCGGATGGAGCTTCCCTTCGTGGCGCTCGCGCCGCTGGTGGGCGCGAACGTGCGCGTGGGGCTCGAGGACAACCTCTACCTCTCGCGCGGGCGGCTCGCGACGAACGCCGAGCTGGTGGCCCGCGCGGTCGAGATCCTCGAGCGGATGAACGTGCGCGTGCTGGGGCCGGAGGAGGTGCGGGAGAAGCTCGCGCTGCGGGTCGGTGTCGGCTAGACCGCGCTCCGTCGGTCTTCTCGGCGGCGGCGTGATCGGCGCCGGCTGGGCCGCCCGCTTCGTCCTCAACGGCTGCGACGTCCGGCTCTACGACCCGGCGCCGGAGGCCGCGGATCGCCTGGCCGGGGTGATCGAGGACGCGCGCGCGGCGTACGGGCAACTGACGCTCGCGCCGCTGCCCCCGGAGGGAGAGCTGCGCGTCGTCGACTCGGTCGAGGAGGCCGTCGCCGGGGTGGAGCTCGTGCAGGAGTCCGCGCCCGAGCGGGTCGAGCTGAAGCAGGGACTGCTCGCGGAGGCCGACCGCGCCGCGCCGCCCGAGGCGCTCGTCTGCTCCTCCACCTCGGGGCTGCGGCCGAGCGAGCTGCAGGCGGAGATGGAGCGGCCCGAGCGGTTCTGCGTCGCGCACCCGTTCAACCCGGTCTACCTGCTCCCGCTCGTGGAGCTCTGCGCGGGCGGGCGAACGGCGCCGGAGACGGTCGACCGCGCGCTCCGCGCTGTTCCGCTCGGTCGGGCTGCAGCCGCTCGTCGTGCGCAGCGAGATCGACGGCTTCCTCGCCGACCGGCTGCTCGAGTCGCTCTGGCGCGAGGCGCTCTGGCTCGTCAACGACGGCGTCGCCACCGTCGAGGAGATCGACGACGCGATCCGCTACGGCGCGGGCTTGCGCTGGGCGTTCATGGGGACGTTCCTCACGTACCGCATCGCGGGCGGCGAGCAGGGGATGCGCCACTTCCTGCGCCAGTTTGGCCCGGCGCTCGAGTGGCCGTGGACGCACCTGACCCACGTGCCCGAGCTGACCGACGAGCTCGTGGAGACGATCGCCGCACAGTCCGACGAGCAGGCCGGCGGCGTCTCGGCCCGGGAGCTCGAGCGGCTGCGCGACCGGACACTCGTCCGGCTCCTCCAGGCGCTGCGCGTGGAGGAAACCGGCGCCGGTGGCACGCTCGCCGCGTGGGAGCGCGAGCTACTCGGCGGGGCGGAGGCAGCCGCGCGACCCGTTCCGCCGGAGTGGGTCGACTACAACGGCCATGTCCACGAGAGCCGCTACCTCCAGCTCTTCGCCGACGCCACCGACGCGCTGCTGGCCGAGATCGGCGTCGACTCCGGCTACCTCGCGAGCGGCGGCAGCTTCTTCACCGTCGAGACGCATCTCTCGCACCTGCGCCAGCTCGAGGCGGGCGACCGCGTGCACGTGACGACGCAGGTGCTCGACTCCGACGAGAAGCGCCTGCACCTCTTCCACGTCCTGTTCCGCGACGCCGAATCGGACCCGGTCGCGACCGCCGAGCAGATGCTTCTGCACGTCGACACCGTGAGCGGGCGCGCCGCGCCGATGCGGGATCCGGTGCAGGCCCGGGTCGCCGAGCTCACGCACCGGCACGGCGCAATGCCGCGTCCGGAGCGCGCCGGGCGCTCGATCGGCGTGCGGTGAGCCGCGACCTGACGCCGCTGTTCGAGCCGCAGACGCTCGCGATCGTCGGCGTCTCGGCCGACCCGGCGAAGTGGGGCTACTGGTTCGCGCGCGACGCGGCGCTCGGGGCGCACCGCCGGCGCGTGTTCCTGGTCGGCCGCAACGGCGGCGAGGTGCACGGGATGCCGGTCCACCGCTCGCTCGCCGAGTTGCCGGAGCCGCCCGAGCTCGTCGTCCTCAGCGTCCCGGCGGACGGGCTCGAGCAGGCGGTCGACGACTCGCTCGCGGCGGGGGCGCGGGCGCTCGTTGCGATCGCGGCGGGCTTCGCCGAGCTCGGCGAGGACGGCGCGCGCGCGCGAGCAGGCGCTCGTCGAGCGCGTGCGGGCGGCGGGGGCGGTGCTCGTGGGGCCGAACTGCCTCGGCCTCGTCGACGGCGCGGCCGAGCTCCAGCTCGCCTCGACCCCGCTGCCCGCGGGGCCGGTCGGCTTCGTCTCGCAGAGCGGCAACGTCCTGCTCGAGACGGGGCTCCTGCTCGAGGACGTCGGCCTCGGCTTCTCGCGCGCGGTCTCGATCGGCAATCAGGCCGACGTGGACGCGACCGAGCTCGTCGCCGCGCTGGGCGGGCACGAGGGGACGCGGGTGATCGGCGTCTACTGCGAGGACTTCCGCGACGGCCGCGCGTTCGTCGAGGCGGCGCGGACCGCCGGGAAGCCGGTCGTCCTCCTCACCGTGGGCCGCAGCGAGGCCGGCAAGCGTGCCGCCCGCTCGCACACGGGCGCGCTGACGAGCGGCCGCGACGCCGTCGAGGCGGCGTGCCGTGCCGGCGGGATTCACCTCGTCGAGACGCCGCGGGAGCTCGTCGACGCCGCGCAGGCGCTGCTCGCGCCGCACCGGCCCCGCGGCCGGCGCGTCGCGGTCGTCGGCGACGGCGGCGGCTACGGAGCGATCGCGAGCGACCTGCTCGGCTCGCGTGGGATCGAGCTGCAGCCGCTCGAGGAGACGACCCAGGCGACGCTGCGCGAGGCTGCTGCCGCCGACCGCGTCGACGGCGAACCCCGTCGACCTGGCGGGCGCAGGCGAGCAGGATCTCTTCAGCTTCGCCCGCTCCACGCGCGCCCTGCTCGAGGCGGACGACGTGGACGCTGTCCTCTTCAGCGCGTATTTCGGCGGCTACAGCGCGCTCTCGGGGCGACACGCGCGAGGGAGAGGTGGCGCGGGCTGCTCGCGGACGCGATGGCCGAGAGCGGGAAGCCGCTCGTCGTCCACACGATGTTCTGGGACGCGCCGCCCGCGCACGCGTTGCGGGCCGCCGGGAGTGCCGGTGTACCGCGCGATCGAGTCCGCGGTGGACGCGGTCGCGACGCTCGCCGCGGACGCCGCTCCCGTCCCGCCCGCGCTGCCGTCGCTGCCGGCGCCGGCGTCTCCGCTCTCCGACGCGAATTACCCGGCCGCGCGGGCGGCGCTCGCGGAGGCCGGCATCCCCTTCGGCGAAGCCCGGACCGTCGGGGCCGCGACGAGGCGCTCGCCGCGGCTTCCGAGATCGGCTACCCCGTCGTGCTCAAGGCGCTCGGTCTTCTGCACAAGTCGGACGCGGGCGGCGTCGCGCTCGGCCTGCGCGACGAGGCACGAGCTCGAGGCGGCGCTCGACGATCTCGTTGCCCGGCTCTCGCCCGAGTCGTTGTCGGTCGAGGCGGCAGAGGACGTGGCGTCCGGCTTCGAGCTCCTCGCCGGCGCGCAGGCGCGACCCCCGCTTCGGGCCGCTCGTCGTCGTCGCCGCGGGCGGGATCCACGCGGAGGCGCTGAGCGATACGGCGGTCGCGCTGGCGCCGGTGGACGAGTCGGTCGCGGAGGAGCTCGTCCGCTCGCTCGCCTCGGCGCCGTTGCTCACGGGCGCCCGCGGCGGCCCGCCGCTGGACGTCATTGCCGCGGCCCGCGCCGTCGCCGCGCTCTCGCGCTTCGCCGCCGCGCATCCCGAGGTCGCGGAGGTGGAGGTAAACCCGCTTCTGGTGCGTCGAGAAGGCGCCATCGGTCTCGACGCGCGCATCGTGCTCGCCTCTCCTCCCGGTTGAGCGGGCGTTGCCGTCGGGCGAGAGGACGGTCGCCCAGCCGAGCGGACTGTTTCCTAGTCGCTCAGCGTTGACCCTCACGGGAGGCGCAGCAATCGATCGCGACGGTACCTGCGAACCCAGTGCCCTGATACTCATGCGAGTATCTGTCGCGTGGCAGTGAGACGGCACGAATCGCGCGACTACGAAGCGGCCCAGCATGTTTACGCCGAGGCCTTCAAGCGACTGGATCGCCCCGAGGGCGAAGCGGGTCTTTTCGTCGCACTCTCCGAGGCGAACGACGTGATCGACGAGCTTTGACATTCGTCGCCCTAGCCGACGACGAGGTTGTCGGTCACGTGACCGCGAGTCGCGCAAAGGTCGGTGCGCACTCCGTTGTCGCAGTCGGCCCGGTCGGCGTCCTCCCGGAATATCAAGGCCAGGGCCTCGGCACCGCCATGATGAACGCGCTTCTCGACGCGGCTGAAGCGGCTGACGTTCCGCTAGTCGTCCTGCTCGGGTCGCCGCAGTACTACAGACGCTTCGGGTTCCGCCCAGCCGTCGAACTCGGCGTGGTTCCGCCAAACCGCGAGTGGGGCGATGCCCTTCAAGCTCGGCCCCTCCGCGCGTACGCAACGCACATCGCCGGGCCATTCCAGTACGCACCAGCGTTTTCGGCATAGTTCGGGCGTCAGCCCGGAACGCTCGGCCCAGGCGAGCTTCCTCGGTGCCCGCCGGCCGGGGCGGCTATTTAGGCGGTGGACAGCGCGTATGCGGCGGCTTCGTCGAGACTCATCGCCCGGCCTTCGGCTGAGGCGCGCTTCCACGTTTGCGGGTCACAGGCGGATTGCGCGCTGTCGATGACTGCCCGAAACCGGGCCTCGTCAGTGGGATCAGCGGCGCCGAGAAGCGAGTCATGGCGGCTTGCCGCCGCTGCGATTCGCGCCGCACGGGCACCGTCTCCTGCATCCGCGGCGGTTCCGGCAAGGCAGAACATCGAAATGATCATGGAACCTTTCATGCCGAGCTCTCGTGTGAGGCGCAGGCTCTCTCGCGCAGATGACTCGGCTTCCTCGTAGCGTTGCTCGGAGTATGCGACCCAGCCCAGTCCTGCGAGCGCGCGCATGACGTGACGCTTGTCGCCGATCCCGCCGGCGATCTCGGCTGCTTCGGCGAAGAGGGACGCCGCGCGGCCGACATCGCCATCATCGAGTGCGACCCAACCAAGATTGCTGAGCGACAGCGCGATCCTGGAAACGTCTCCGATTCGTCGGCGTACCTCCAGGCTCTCTTCGTAGTACGTCTTCGCCTGCTCCCTGTCGCGGAGCACCATGGTGGTGGCTACGCCGAGGTTATTCAGCGCGATTGCAAGCGCGTAGTCGTCGGCTGCCTCGCGGGCGAGCGTAATCGCCGTTTGCCCCGCCTCCACCGCCAGCTCGCGATCGGCTGCGTCCCGCGCATCCGGACGCACGCCGCAAAGGTGAGCTGCCGCGATCGCCGCCGCCGAGGTCGCTCCGATCTGCGTAGCGCATGCGAGGCTCTCCTCGAGCAGAACGATCGCTTCCTCGTCGTATTGCTCTGCGGCCAGGTAACCGGCGCCGTCGAGCGCCTTCGCGCGTGCCTCAGAGGGCTCGGTGGAACCGGCGTCGAGCGCCCGCCGGAGCCAGCGGCGAGCCTCGCTGACGTGGCCGTGCATGTACCAGAACAGCCACAGCGCGCCCGCGAGTCTGGCCGCGAGGTCGGGCTCGCCGTGGTCGAAGAACCAGCGAGGCTCTTGCGCATGTTGTCGTGGTCGTCCTCGAGGTGCTGCAGCCAGGCCGGCTGCTTCGCTCCCTTCAGGAACGGCTCAGCCTCCTCGGCCAGAGCGAGAAACCACTCCGCGTGGCAGCGTCCGATCGCCTCGGCCTCGTCCGACCCTTCGAGGCGCTCACGGGCCAGCTCCCGATCGTCTCGAGCATCCAGAAGCGTTCGCCGGTGCGGCGGACGAGGCTCTTGTCAACGAGTGACTGCAGCGTGTCGATATCGGCGCTCGCGATCTCCTCGGCGGCGTCGAGCGGTGAAGCCGCCCGCGAACACGGAGAGCCGAGCGAAGAGCTCGCTGCTCCTGCCTCGTCGAGGAGCTCATAAGCACCACTCGATCGTTGCCCGCAGCGTCTGCTGGCGCGGGTCGGCATCGCGGCCGCCCCTGAAGAGGTCGAGTCGCTGCGAGAGGCGGTCGAGGATCTGCGCCGGGGACAGGACACGCGTCCGTGCCGCCGCCAGCTCGACCGCGAGCGGCAGATCGTCCAGATGCGCGGCAAAGGTCGGCGATCTCGTCGTCGGCTTGACGCCGCGAGCGGGCGCAGAAGAGCTCGACCGCATCGGACTCGTCGAGCGGCGGCACCGGGTACTCGACCTCGCCCTGCGACCCGCAGCAGCTCCCGGCTCGTCACGAGCAGGCGCAGGTTGTGGCACGCGCCTGAGCAACACCGAGAGCTCGGCGGCGGCGTCGATCACGTGCTCGAAGTTGTCGAGGACGACGAGCAGGAGCTCGCGCTCGCCGATCTCGCTCGGCGACCCCGTCTCTCGAACCGAGCGTCTGCGCGACCGTGTATCGACGACGAGCGCTGGGTCGCGCAGGCTGGCCAGCCCGACCCAGAAGACGCCGTCCGGGTAGTCGCCGATCACCTCCGCCGGCAGCCTCGATCGCCAGGCGCGTCTTCCCCGATCCACCCGGCCCCGCCAGGGTGACGAGCCTCCCTCCTCCGTCGCGGAGGAGGGACGTCATATCGGCAACCTCTTGCTCGCGTCCGACGAACGACGACGCCGGCACTCGGCAGGTTCGTGTTGCTTAGCGTCTTCAGCGGCGCGAACCTGGCATCCCCGAGCTGGAACAGCCGCACCGGCTCGTCGAAGTCCTTCAATCGGTGGTCGCCGAGATCAAGGACTTCGAGCCCGTCGACGAGGCCGCGGGTCGCCTGCGACAGCAGCACCTGCCCGCCGTGGCCCGCGCCCATGATCCGCGCTGCCTTGTGCACGTCCTGACCGATGTATTTCGGGGGGTCGAGACCCGGGGCACAGGTGTGGACTCCGGCCCGGATCCGGATCGTCGTCTCCGCCAGACCAGCCATCGACTCCTCGACCGCGGCAACCGCCTCGCCCGCCGAAGCGAAAGCGTAAAAGAAGCCGTCCCCAGCGCTGTCGACCTCGTACCCGTCGTGCCTCGCGCAGGCAGCCCTCACGATCCGCCGCTGCTCGTCGAGCGCGACGAGGTACGCGTCCCGACCGAGCTCCCGCAACAGCCGCGTCGAGCCCTCCACATCGGTGAAGACCAGCGTCACCGTCCCCGACGGCTGCGCAACCATCGAGCCATCATCCGCCCCCGATGCGGCCGAGACAAGCCCAGCGAGTCAACCTAGCGCTCAGGCGTGAGGACGGTCGCGCAACCGAGCGTTGTCCCGCCAGTAGGCTCCGTTTAGGTGTTTGAGCGGTTCACCGAGCGAGCTCGGCAGGTCATGGTGCTCGCCCAAGAGGAGGCGCGGGTGCTCGGCCATAACCACATCGGGACCGAACATCTGCTGCTCGGACTGATTCGCGAGCAGGAGGGTCTCGCGGCGCAACTGCTCCATTCTCTTGGCGTCCCGATCGAGGAGGCGCGGGCGCGTGTGGCGCGAGATGTCCCTCAGGCCCACGAGGCGGTCGCGGCTGACCCCGGATTCCGTTCACACCCCGAGCGAAAAAAGTGCTCGAACTCTCTCTGCGCGAAGCGCTTTCCCTCGGCCATGACTGGATCGGCACGGAGCACATCCTGCTTGGGCTTGTGCGTGAGAACGAAGGAGTGGCGGCGCGGGTCCTGCTCGACTTCGGCGCTGACGCCAAGACGATCCGCGACGGCGTCATCTCGATGCTCTCCGGCGGCCTTCCACCGGCGCGCGCAGGCGGTCCGCCAGAGGTCGAAATCCACTTGCGCCGAGTTATCCCGGTTGCAGAGCAGCTCTCGGACGGCACATGGATCGTCAGCGTCGAGGTCTGGGAGCACGGCGTCACCCTCCGGTGGGCGAAGTCCGAGCGACCCGCGCCTACGCCGCCCTTCGGAGGTATACATGGCGGCTTGCACATATCTGACGACGCCGGTACGAGCTTCACGCAGGTCGGCGACAGCGCGAGCGGCGGCCCGCAACGTGGTTTCCACGGCGACGTCAAGTTCGAGCCTGCTCCTCCGCCAGAGGCCACCTCGCTCCGCATCCGCCGCGACGGTGTGGACGACGAATTCTTGATCACCCTCGCGAACTGACGTCTTCGGGGGTCATTCCGGAACACTGGCCCAGCCCACCGTCTCTCTCCGGCGTACCCTTGGGGAACGATGGCCGCGTGTTGCACCGTGGCAGTCACTCATGCCCCGGCGGCGTCTATGGCGGCGTCGTGATTGTCCTCTTGTGTGTCGGCTACGTCTGGTTTAGGTCGCGGACCAAGTAGACGCTGCTTAGCCGACACGAGTAAGCCGAGCGTCAGGGGGTCATTCCGGGACACTGGCCTAAACGAGTGCCCTTAGACTCGTGCGAGTGGCCTATGACGTTGTTCGACCCGACGAGTTCGAGTGGCTCACGCGTCCTCACGAGCCGGGCGAGCCGGCGCGACACGTCGCCGAGTTGAGCGACCGCGCGGGCTTCGCGCATGTGCGCGGCAATGTCTGGCGCTACGAGCCCGGCGCGAAGGGACGCCGCCACCGGCATCAAATGCAGGAGGAAACGTTTGTCGTTCTCGCTGGCACGCTTTCGTTGTACGTCGGCGAGCCGCCAGAGCAGATAGACGTGCCGGCTGGTGGGCTCATCCGGGTCGACCCGTGTGTGCCGCTGCAGTCCGCGAACCACGGCGATGAAGACCTGCTCGTTTATGCGTACGGCTTCCCGCCGGAAAGCGAGCAAGCCGAACTGCTCAACTCTGCGGTCTAGCCGCCACCTCGCCCGGCGCGTTCTGCTCAGGGGTCATTCGCGAACACTGGCCCAGCCCTCGGATATCTCACCTGAGCTGTGCGGTGCAGTCGAGCCGCTGATAACGACGCCCGCTCAGATGTAAGGACCCGCCTCACCATCCCGGCGTATCTGCTCCTCGCGGATCATCTCCGCCTGCGCGCGAGCGATCTCCTTCTCTGTGGGCGGCCGCCGCCGAATCATGCGCCTGATCCTGTCGAGGATCTTCATACGGACGGAAGCCTACGTCCGAGAACCCTCTGCTCGGGGGTCATTCCGCATCGCTGGCCCAGCCGAGCATCGTTCCGCCAGTAGTCTCCGTTTCGGTGTTCGAACGGTTCACCGAACGCGCCCGGCAGGTGGTCGTCCTAGCTCAGGACGAGGCGCGTGCGCTCAGGCACAACTACATCGGCACCGAGCACATCCTGCTCGGGCTGCTCCGCGAAGAGGAAGGATTTGCGACGCGGGTGCTCGGGTCTCTAGGCATCTACCTGGAAGGGGTGCGGGCGGAGGTTGTGCGCATCGTCGGCGAGGGGGACGGGGCCGTGGCCGGGCAGATCCCGTTCACACCGCGCGCGAAGAAGACGCTCGAGCTCTCATTGCAAGAGGCGCTTTCCCTCCACAACAACTACATCGGCACCGAGCACATCCTGCTCGGCCTCCTGCGCGAGACCGAGAGCCGTGCGGTGGAGGTCCTGACCTACTTCGGGGCTGACGCGGAGAAGGTGCGCGGCCGGGTCATCCGAACGATCGGCGGGAATGGCCCAGGCCAGACGAGCGAGAGCTTCCAGCCTGGGGAAGAGTCATCTGAACAGGCATTGCGTCGGGTCGTGCCTGTTGCGGAGCAGATAGCCGACGGAGCCTGGGTAGTCAGCGTCGAGATCTGGGATCAGGGCCTGGTCCTCCATTGGGCTACATCCAAACGACCTCCAGTCAACGAAGGCCCCGGAGGTCGGTACCTGAGTTGGCTCGTCTCTGATGACGTTGGAACGAGCTACACGATGCGTGGCGAGGTCGGAAGTGCTCTGTCCGGCTGGCAGCGCGTCTTCCGCTACGAGGGCTACTTCGCTCCTGCTCCCCCATCGGAAGCCAAATCGCTGCTGATCCGTCGCGAAGCAACGAATGAGGAGCTTTCGATCTCCCTCACGGATTGACCGCTCAGCAGGCGTCCGTGCCCATCATCAGAAGGATAGGTCGGCCCTGCCGCTCGGGGGTCATTCCCGAACGCGCAGTCGCCGCTAGCATCGTCGCATGAACGGCTCGCGCGAGCCTGTGCCGTTCGAGGCGTACGAGGGGGGCGTGTACCTCCACGGCACGAAGGCAGACCTCGCGGTGGGCGATCTGCTTGTTCCGGGGCGCGAATCGAACTTCGAGACGGGCCGCGTGATGAACTACGTCTACTTCACCGGAACGCTCGACGCCGCGGTCTGGGGCGCCGAGCTCGCCGGCGGCGAGGACCGGGCGCGAATCTACATCGTCGAACCTACCGGGGACTTCGAGGACGACCCGAACCTGACCGACAGGAAGTTTCCGGGGAATCCAACCCGGTCCTTCCGTAGCCGTGAGCCCTTGCGCGTCGTTGGTGAGCTCGCCGACTGGGCCGGTCATTCGCCGGAGAAGCTGGAGGCCATGAGGGCCGCAGTCGATGCATCGCAGCGGGCCGGAAAGGCGCAGATCGAGGACTAACCGACTCCGCCGCTCTGGTGACATTCCGGAGCTCAATGTCAGTCTGAGCGGCCCACATGCCGGATACTCGCTCCGTGGCGCGGTTCGTGCTCGTGCACGGAGGTTGGCATGGTGGCTGGTGCTTCCGTCGGCTTGCCGAGGAGCTCGCGGATCGTGGTCATGACGTCGCCACGCCGGATTTGCCCTGCGACGAGATCGGGCTGACGCCGCTCGAGTATGCGCGGGTCGTCGGGCGACAGCCGGACGCGATCGTCGTCGGTCACTCGCTCGGTGGATTCACGATCCCGCATATCGAGGCCCGTGCTCGCGTCTACCTCGCTGCGCTCCCGCCGCTGCCCCGCGCTGAGATAGACGAGTGCTTCGCCGAGGGCTTCGGCGGGACGGTGCGCGACTCCCTCGGCCGCTCCTACTGGCCGGACGCCGACACCGCCGCCGCGCGAATGTACCCCGACTGTTCGCGCGCCCAGTCCGATTGGGCGTTCGCGCAGCTCCGGCCCCAAGCGCGGCTCGAGCCGGTGCCCGCGCCCTTCGGGGAAAGCGACGTCGTGATCGCAACCCTGCGGGATGCCGCAGTCGATCCCGACTGGCAGATTCGCACCGCCCACGCCCACGGCGCTCGTGTGATCGAGCTCGACTCGGGCCACTCGCCTTTCTTCACGCAGCCGGACGAGCTAGCGGACATGCTCGGCTCGCTCGCCTGGTCGTAAAGCCTCTGCGGCTGCGGCCCTACCCCGTTGGTTCAGGGCCCGCCGGCGAGTGCCGCGTCGGAGTCGGGCGCGACCTCGGGCGCCGCGGAGACGCCGTTGCCGCCGCTGCTCGCCGGCAGCACGCGCAGCGCCTCGGCGGGGAGGTGCACCTGCACCGGCGTTCCCTGCGTCCACTCCCGCTGCGTGCCGTCGTTGACGAAGAGCGCTTGCACGACGTCGCCCGTCGCGAGCCGCACGACGAGCTGGTCCGACGCGCCGTGGTAGATGACCCGCTCGATCATCCCCGGCACGCGGTTCTCGCCTGACGTCTCGTACGGCTCGATCAGAACCCGCTCCGGCCGGATCACGACGTGTGTCTCGCCGCGATGCCCGATCTCGCCGCAGCCGGCGCGCAGGGAGAAGTCGCCGAGCTTCGTCCGGCACGCGTTGCCCTCCTGGCCTTCCGCCGTCACCTGCATCAGGTTCGAGACGCCGAGGAAGTCGGCGACGAAGACCGTCTCGGGCTCCTCGTACATCCGCTCTGGAGTCGCGATCTGCTCGACGCGGCCCTGCGCCATGACGGCGATCCGGTCGGACATCGTCAGCGCCTCTTCCTGGTCGTGCGTGACGTAGACGAACGTGATCCCGAAGCGCTCCTGGATCGACTTCAGCTCGAGCTGGAGCGCCTTGCGCAGCTTCGCGTCGAGGGCGCCGAGCGGCTCGTCGAGCAGCAGCACGGCCGGCTCGAGCACCAGCGCGCGCGCGAGCGCGACCCGCTGCTGCTGGCCGCCGGAGAGCTGCGCAGGCTTCCGCTTCTCGTACCCGCCGAGCTGGACCGCCTCGAGCACGCGCTGGACGCGCGGGCGGAGGTCGCCCTTCTTCACGCGCGCGCGCCGCAGGCCGAAGGCGACGTTGTCGAAGACGTCGAGATGGGGGAAGAGCGCGTAGCTCTGGAAGACGGTGTTCACCTTGCGCCGGTGCGGCGGCGTCGCCGCCATGTCGGAGCCGTCCAGCAGGATCTTCCCGCCGTCCGGACGCTCGAAGCCGGCGATCAGCCGCAGCGTCGTCGTCTTGCCGCAGCCGGAGGGGCCGAGGAGCGAGAAGAACTCGCCGGGCTCGACCGAGACGTCGATCCCGTCGACCGCGGTCACGTCGCCGAACTGCTTTCGCAGCTGGACGAGCTCGACGGCTCCGGTGCTCACCTCATACCTCCAGGGCCGCGATCTCTTTGAGAGCGCTGCCGGACTTCACGGGCTGCGAGCGCGCGGACCAGCGGTAGACGAAGTAGGCGAGGCCGACAGCGAGCAGAGTCACGACCACCATCACCGTGGCGAGGGCATTGAGCGCGGGCGTCGTGGTGCCGCCTCGAGCATTGGAGTAGATCGCGATCGGGACGGTCTGCGTCGATGAGCCCGCCGAAAGGTAGTCCGTGACGACGAAGTCGTCGATCGAGAGCGCGAAGACCACGATGAAGCTGGCGAAGACCGCCGGGGCGAGCATGGGGACGAGGACGAGCCGGAACGCGGCGAACTGCGACGCGCCGAGATCTCGCGCCGCCTCCTCGTACTCGGGGCCGATCGAGAGCAGCCGCCCGCGCACGATGATCACCACGTACGAGATCGAGAAGGTGACCTGGCCGAGGACCTGCGCCTCCGTCCCGAGCGCGATCCCGTACAGGAGCACGAAGACGAGCAGCAGCGAGACCCCCATCACGATCTCGGGCGTCACGAGCGGGAAGAGCATCAGGTAGTTCACCGGCTTGGCGCCGTACCCCCGCCACCGCGTCAGGCCGATGGCGAGCCCGACGCCGAGCGGGACCGCGATCAGCATGTCGAGCCCCGCGAGCCTGAGGCTCTGCTCGAGCGCGCTCTTCGCCGCCGGATCGTGGAACACCGACAGGTTCGGGTCGCCCCAATACCAGCGCGTCGAGAACCCCTGCCAGACGCTGCGCGAGCGGCCGTCGTTGAAGGAGAAGAGAATCGCGATCAACACGGGCACGATCGACCACGCCATGTAGAGCCAGGTGATCGTTCCGAGCGCGCGCGGCCGGCCCCACGGGTTCGCGAACCAGTCCCGTACACGCCTCACAGCAGCGACTCCTTCGTCTCCGCCGACGCGCGCACCGTGGCCCAGAGGTAGTACGACATGAGCAGGGCGAGGAACACCGAGAGCACGATCACGAGGCACGCGCCCACGGTTTTCTGCGTGCCCCCCTGGAAGTAGAGGTTGATCTGGTTGCCGATCATCGAGGTGTGCGGCGAGCCCGAGATGACGTCGTTCGTGTAGTAGTCGCCGAACATCGGGAGCGTGATCAGCACGCTCGCGGCGAGGATCCCGTTCCGGCTCAGCGGCAGAGTCACGTGGAAGAAGGTGCGGATCGGGCTCGCCCCGAGGTCGCGGCCGGCCTCGAGCACGCTCCGGTCGATCCGGTCGAGCACCGCGTACAGCGGCAGGATCAGATACGGGACGTAGCCGTAGATCAAGGCGAGGATGACCGACGAGGCCCGACCGTCGAGCCAGCCGACCGGCTGCGAGATGACCCCGAGGTGGAGCAGCGTCCGGTTGACGAGCCCGTCCGGGAACAGAAGCCCGATCCAGGCGAGCATCCGCATCAAGTAGCTGACCCAGAACGGGATGATCAGCAGCACGAGCAGGATCCCCTTCGTGCGCCGTGCGTGGCGCGCGAGGTAGTACGCGACCGGATAGCCGATCAACAGGCAGCCCGCGACCGAGATCGCGACGTACGCGAGCGTCCGAACCGAGACGATCCAGAACGTGTGGCCGGGCTTGAACTCGGCGAGGACCGAGCGCATCGTGCCGAACTGCCAGTCGAGCGGATTCCACGCGGGAACCGGGTTCTGGAAGATCGGGTCGACGGTCCCGAATGCGACCGCGACCACCGCGTAGGTCGGAACGAGGAAGAGCAGGACGAGCCAGACAGCGCCGGGCACGGCGAACGACGGCCAGAACCAGCGCCGCGTCATCTGCGGCTCCCGGCGCCGGCGCTGCTCACCCGGCCTTGAAGGTCGACCACGCGTTCTGCCAGAGCGCTTGTCCCTCCGTCGTCAGCGCGTCGATCGTCACGCCCTTCGCGAAGTCCGCCTGGCGAACGATCGTCGAGCTCAGGTTCGCCGGAATGTATCCCTGGGAGACGAGCTTGTCCGGGTCGATCGAGGTGAGCGGCGGGATGTAGCCGTTCCAGGTGAAGTTCTCGAGCCCGTTCTGGTTGTCGAGCATGAAGTCGAGGAACGCGTGGGCGAGCACGGGATGCTTCGCCCCGCGGAGGATCGCGATCATGTCGTTCTGGGTCTCGGAGTGGACGTCGGGGCGCCAGTAGCCAAGCACCGTGGGCTTGACTCCCTTCGGCAGGTACTCCGGCGCGCCGGCCATGTCGCCCGACCACGACTGCGAGATGTAGGTCGAGCCCGAGGGGATGTCGGTGTAGTCGTTCGTGTTGACCTTGACGTTCGCTATCGAGGTGAGCTGCGAGAGGTCCTTCTGCGCCCGGTTCACCAGCGCGGGATCCTCGGTGTTGACGTCGAGAATGCCGCGCCGCAGCAGTGCCATCGCGAGTGCCTCCCGCGGGTCGTCGAGGACCGCGACCTTGCCGGCGTACTGGTGCGAGTCCCAGAGAATGTCGTACGGGTTGGCGTAGTCGGCCGGGGCCTTCTTCACCTTGTCCGTGCGCCATGCGATGCCGGTCGTGTAGACGGTGTAGGGAACCGTGTACCGCGAGTGCTGGTCGTAGTACGGGTTCTGCAGCGCCGGCCAGACGTTCGCCAGGTTCGGCAGGTAGGAGTGGTTGAGCGGCTGGATCAGCTTCCCTGCCACCGCGCGGGAGACGAGGTCGACCGTCGTCCACCAGACGTCGAAGCTCGCCTTGCCGGCAGTGAGCTTCGCGATGGCTTCATCCTCGTTCTCGAAGGTCGTGATCGAAACCTGGACGTTGTGCTGCTGCTCGAACTTCTTCACGGTCGCCGGGTTGATGTAGGCGGCCCAGTTGAAAAGGTTGAGCGGGCCCGGCTCGGGATCCATCCCCGAGGCGATTGCCTTGTTGTCGGCGTAGAGCGGCAGGGTCACCGGGTGGTCGCGGCGCGCGAGCGGGATCCCGCCCGGCGTGCCGTTGGTCCCACTGCTCACGGCCGAATTCGCGCTGCCGCCGCACGCGCTCAGGAGGGCGTCGAGGCCCGAGAGCGCCCCGACGACAGCCCCTGACCGGATCAGGAACTGGCGTCTGCTCGTCGGCCGTTCACGCGGGTGCATCAGGATTCCCCAAGGCTCGCGATGATCGCACAATGCAAACCGACAGCGCACCATGTGTCAAGGGTCGAACGGCGATTCAACGCCGCTGTGGTTGAATTCGGGCCATGACGAGCGCGGGCCGGCCGACTCTCACCGGGCGCCACTACCACGCGCCGGAGCTCTTCGAGCTCGAGCGCGAGAAGATCTTCTTCCGCGAGTGGTTCTATGCCGGGCGCGCCGATCACGCGCCCGAGCCGGGCGACTTCCTCACGGTCGACGTCGTCGGCGAGAGCATCCTCGTGGTGCGCGGCAAGGACGGTGAGCTGCGCGGCTTCTACAACGTCTGCCGCCACCGCGGCACCCGCATCTGCGACCCCGAGACCAGTGGTCACGCGAAGGGCGCGATCAAGTGCCCGTACCACGCCTGGAGCTACTCGTACGACGGCCGGCTGATCGGGACGCCGCTCGTGGCGCCCGACGAGCTCGACCGCGAGTCCCTCTCCCTCTGGCCCGTGCACGTCGACGTCTGGCAGGGGTTCGTGTTCGTCCATCTCGGCGAGCCCGAGGAGGGCGTGCGCGAGTCGTTCGAGCACCAGAGCGACAAGCCCCTCCAGTACGAGCCCTGGCGGATGGACGAGCTGCGCACCGCTCGGCAGACCGTGACCGAGCTCGAGGCCAACTGGAAGATCCTCGTCGAGAACTACAACGAGTGCCTCCACTGCCCGACCGTCCACCCCGAGCTGGTGGCCGTCGCGCCGACCTTCCGCAAGGGCCTCGTCTTCGAGGAGGGACGCGACGACTGGGGTGTCTCGCTGGAAGGCGCCGGCTACACCGCCTCCGGGACGACGACGCTCCCGATCATGCCCGGGCTGACCGAGCAGCAGGCGAACGCGATGCACGGGGCGAGCGTCTTCCCGAACATGTTCATCGATCTGACCGGGACGGTCGTGATCGCGACGCGGATGCTGCCGCGCGGGCCCGAGCACACGACGGTGCTGACCGACTACCTGTTCCGGCCCGAGGTGATGGCGGAGCCGGGCTTCGACCCGACCGAGACGGTCGAGTTCTCGGAGCTCGTCGCGCACCAGGACTACGTCGTCTGCGAGCGCGCGCAGCAGGGGGTGCGCTCCCGTGCCTTCACGCACGGGGTCTACGCGGAGAAGGACGAGCTGCCCTACCTGTTCGACCAGCGCTACCTCGCGGCACTTGACCGACCGTAAGGTCGTCGTCGTCGGCGCCGGCTTCGCCGGCCTCGCGGCGGCGGAGGCGCTCGCGGCCGGCGGCGCCGAGGTGACGGTGTTCGAGGCGCGAGACCGGTTGGGCGGACGCGTCCGCTCGGGCCGCCTCGAGAACGGCGCCGTCGTCGAGCTCGGGGCGGAGTTCGTCCTGCCCGGCTACGACGTTCTGCGCGCGACGGCGGCGCGGCTCGGCCTCGAGCTGTACGAGAAGGGGACGCTGTACGGCGACCGCGAGCCGCGCGACGGGCCGCCCGTGACCCGCGAGGAGCTCGTGGCCGCGCAGGCGGCGCTGCGCGAGCCGGGCGGCGGCTCGATCGCCGAGGCGCTCGAGCGGCTCGTTCCGTCCGCCGGGGCGCGGGCAGCGGTCGCGGCCCGGCTCGCCGTCTCCTCGGGCTACGAGCTCGAGGACCAGGACGCCGCCACGCTGGCGGAGGCGGCCGCCGGCTTCGGCGACTTCGCGAGCCACGGCATCGTGGGCGGCAACGACCGGATCGCCCTGGCGCTCGCGGAGAGGCTCGCAGTCCAAACGTCCACGCCGGTTTCCCGCGTCGCCTGGTCTGCCGACGGCGTCGTCGTGCGGGCCGGCGGCGACGAGGTGGCCGCCGACGCCTGCGTGATCGCGACGCCCGCGCCGCACGCGCTCGAGCTCGAGTGGGACCCGCCGCTGCCCGGCTGGAAGCGCGAGGCGCTCGCAGCCGTCCGCTACGGGCAAGCGGCGAAGCTGTTCCTCCCGCTCGCTTCGCCCGTTCCGCCGAGCCAGACGCTCTCGGTGCCACTGCGCTTCTGGCTGTGGACGCAGCACGGGATCGCGGCGGCGTCGTCGTTCGCGGGCTCGCCGTCGGCGCTCGAGCGGCTCGAGGTCGACCTCGGGCCCGAGAGCTGGGCGGAGGCTGTGCGGCTGCTCCGCCCCGACCTCGACTACGCGGGCGGGCCGCCGCTGCTCGCCACCTGGCACGACGACCCGTGGGCGCGCGGCGCCTACTCGGCTCGCACCCTCTCGTCGCCGCTCGACGAGGAGGCGCTCGCCCGTCCGGTCGGCCCGGTCGCCTTCGCAGGCGAGCACACCGCAGGGCCCTGGCACGCGCTGATGGAGGGCGCCCTGCGCAGCGGGCTCCGCGCCGCGAGCGAGGTGGAAGAGCGGCTGGCGACCCCTGCCTAGCTTTTCGCTGCGAGCTTCTGCAGCACCGCGTCCACCCGGGCGAAGCCGCCCTTCGCCCCCTCCTCGACGCCGTACTGCATCGTCGTGTCGCGCTCCTCGGTCGTGGCGAAGAGCATCGTCTGCGTCAGCTTCGTCCGCTCCCCGAGGTCCTCGAACTCCAGCGTCTGCAGGTGGTTCTGGAAGGTCTGCACGAGCCGCTCCGGCGGCTCGACCTCCCGGAACTCGCCCTCGACGACGCCGTACTCCGTCCTGAACCGCCACGTGCCGCCGGGGCGCACGTCCATCTCCTCGACGACCGTGCTCTCGCCCCACCAACCCGGGATCAGCTCCGGATCGGTCCAGACGGAGAAGACGTGCTCGCGCGGCGCGTCGAACATGCGCTCGACGCGGATCTCGAGCTCGTTCGGGGTGGTGACCTTGGTCTCGTTCATCAGCTCACCGCCTGCTTCACGAGCTTGCGGATCTTGGCCTCGTCGGCCTTCGCGAGCTTGGGCAGCGCGTACGCGACCGGCCACATCGAGCCGGCGTCGAGGTTCGCCGTCTCGTTGAACCCGAGCATCGAGTAGCGCTCCTTGAACTTGCCGGCGTCGCGGAAGAAGACGACCACCTTGCCGTCGGAGTTCGCGTACGCGGGCATCCCGTACCACGTCTTCGGAGTGAGGTCCGGCGCGGTCTCCTTGACGAGCTGGTGCACGCGCTTTCCGATCGCGCGGTCGGCGGGCGCCATCTTCTTCAGCGCGGCCGCCACCGCCTCTTCACCCTCCGCGTTCGCCTTCAGCTCCTTGGCGCGGGCGCGCATCGCCGCCTTCTCCTCGGCGCTGAATCCTTCGCTCTTCTTGCTCGGGCTCATCGTTCTCCTTTCGTGCGTTCGACGACCTGGGCGAAACGGTCGAGCCGCTGCAGCCACGTGCTGATGCCCTCGAAGGCGTAGGGCACGAGCATGCACCTGCGCGCCCGGCCGATCTTCTCGGTGGTGACGAGCTCTGCCTCCTCCAGCAGCCGGACATGTTTCCTCATCCCGGTCAGCGACATGCCGAAGGGCTCGGCGAGCTCGCTGATCGTCGCGCTGCCGGAGCCGAGCCGCTCGAGGACGGCGCGGCGCGTGGGGTCGGCGAGGGCTGTGAAGGCGCGGTCGACACTCGGTGAATACTGAACCACGGGGTTCACTATAGCGGGAAGGCGGGGACTCAGCTGACTGAACGTTCAATCGGGTTTCGACAGGTTTCGTGGCGGAAAAGCAGCGAGTTGACCAGGGGAACTAGCGAGCGCGGAGGTCGGGAGATGAAGTTGCGGCGGGTTGTGCCGGTCGTCGTGGTGGCGGCCGCTTTGGCGTTCTTGTTTGCGAGCGTCTTCGGTTCGGGCGCAAGCGCCGGGCCGGGGATCACGTTCGGGCACGCGGTTCCCGTCGAGCACCAGCGGGTGTCAGGTGAGCCGAGCCTTTCGATCTCGCCGACGCTGAACACGGCAGGCAAGCACGACATCTATGTCTCGGCACCGTACGGCTTCTCGGATACCACGAGCTTCATCTGGAAGTCCGAGGACGGCGGCCAGACCTTCCACCTCGTGGGCGACGAGGCTCCTCCGGAAGGGAAGCCGGCCATGACGTGCGCCGGCGGCGGCGACTCGAGCATCGTCAACGACAACAACGGCAACCTCTACTTCGCCGACCTCCAGGGACTCACCGATGTCAGCGACTCGGTGTCCGTCGACGGAGGCAACTCCTTCGTCACGACCTGCAACAGCGCGAACGACACCGGCGTCGACCGGCCGTGGCTCGCCGCGTACGGCAACCCGCTGAGCGACGGACGCGTGTACATGACGGTGGACGAGACGGAACAGTGTGACCCGGACCACTGCGGCCTCGGCCAGGTCGGGTCGAACCTTCTCGAACTGACTCAGGCGTCGGCCGCGGACGCGGTCACGCAGCACTTCTCTCCCTTGCCCGGGCAACAGATCGAGCCTGACGGCATCGTCGGCGGCGCCGTGGTCGACCAGAGCAACGGCGACCTCTACCTCGTGCACACGGCTTTCACCGACGCGTCCGGGAAGATCGTCGGCGGCGGGGACAGCAACGGAAACGACAACGCGATCGTCGTCGATCGCTTCCCCGGCGGCTACAAGCAGTCGGTCGCCACGCCGATTCCTTCCGGTTCGATCTCCCTCTGCAAGCCGTACAACTCGGCCGGGCCGTGCTCGAGCGAGGACGTCGTTGTCTCGCCGCTCGACTCCGGCGGCAACAGCACGGTGAACAACGGCCAGGACTTCGCGACGATCGCGGTCGACCGCTCCGGGAACCTCTACGTCACCTGGGCGCAGTCGCCGGTCGACTCCTCCGGGAACGTCGACGGCCCGACCACGATCTACCTGGCGACCTCGACCGACGGCGGCGCCACCTGGACCAAGCCGATCAACGTGTCGAGCCATGTCCCGGGCCTGAAAACGAACGTCTTCCCGTGGCTCGCCGCGGGCAGCGCGGGACGCGTAGACCTGGTCTGGTACGGCACTCCGACGCTCGGCTCGTGCCCCGGAGAGCCGTGCGGCGCCGGCTTCATCACCGGCACGTGGAACGTCTACATGGCGCAGACGATCAACGCGGTTACGAGCAGTGGCGCGGCAAACTCCAACCCGAGCTTCACGACCACGAAGGTGTCGGAGTACTCGATCCACACCGGTCAGATCTGCGAGTTCGGAATCGCCTGTACGACCGGCGGCGACCGCGGGCTCGTGGACTTCATCCAGGTGCAGGCGGACCCGAGCGGAGCGGCCGACATCGTGTACGCGGACGGAGCGAACGACGACTTCAACGGAGGTGAGACGTCCGGGCTCGTCGACTTCGTCCAGCAGACCGGCGGCCCCGGCCTGTACGGGACCTCGTTAACCGGCACCACCCGATCGGGCTCGGCGCCCGGCTCGCCTGCGGCTTACTACGCCGCGGCCGGTTCCGAGACGCCCGCGGCGCCCGGCTCGAACATGCGAATCGTCAACTCCTCGGTGACGCGCTCCGGGAAGAACTTCGTCGTCACGATGAAGGTCGGCAGCCTCGCCAGCCTCGCGCCCGACCCGACGCTCGGCGGAGAGGACGCGATCTGGCTCACGCGCTGGGAGCTGCCCAACCCGCACCCGACGACCGCGAGCCAGGGCCACATCTTCTACGCGGCGATGGAGTCCGACGCCGGCGGCACGCCGACGTTCTACGACGGCGACAGCGTGTGCGGCGTCCCGCCCAGCAATCCCGAGGAGCACTGCAAGATCATCGCGTACCCGCCCGCACACACGATCAAGGGCAGCTACACGCCCTCCGGGACGATCACGCTGACCGTGCCGATGGCCGACGTCGGCGGCACGGGATCGGTGTACAGCGTCACCGGGGTCGCCGGAACCCAGACCTTGTCCGGCTCGACGGGAGCGGCGATCTTCAACGTCATCGACTCGACCGCGCCCTACGACGTGAAATAGGGCTAGGCCGCCTAGGGTGGCGGGGTGGCTGCCGAAGCGGTCGCCCCGCTACTCGAGGTTCCGGTCGGGGCGGCCGAAGCTAGCGGCTGATCTCGAGGGCCCGCGTCCCCGACATGGAGATGCAGGTCTGCGACCGGCCCTGCACGATCATGGCGAGGACGTTCCCACAGTGTGGACAGCGCAGCACGACCCCGGCGCCGCGGTAGACGTGCGTGGCGCCGACCGGCTCGCTCGCCCCGCAGCCGTCGCACGTCTCGACCGCTGTGGTCATCTCGACGGCGAACACTTCCTGCAAGAGCCCGGCAACCGCGTTTCCGTCGAGCATCAGGGCGTCCATCTCAACCTCCGGTCGGTCCGAAGCGCTCGGTCTTGACCCGTTCCGGGGCGTGCCCGAGCTCGACGAGGGCGTTGGCGACGGCCTCGACGAACGGCGTCGGGCCGCACACGTAGACGAGCGGGCGCTCGCCGGGAGGCGGTGCGATCTCCTCCAGCATGGTCTTGTCGACGCGGCGGGCATAGCCGGTCCAGCCCGGCGGCTGCGTGCGGGTCAGCGTGTGGACGACCGTGACGCCGTCGCCTGCGATCCGTTCGAGCTCGTCGCGGTAGATGACGTCGTCCCAGCTTCGCGACGAGAGCAGGAGCTTCATGTCGGCCTCGCTGCCCGACGCGACCCGCTGTCGCAACATCGCCATCAGAGGCACGACGCCCGAGCCGCCGCCGACGAGCAGCACGGGGCCGCCCACCTCGGGCTCCCAGACGAAGTAGCCGCCAACCGGCCCGCGCAGCTCGATCCGGTCACCGGGCCGCAGCTCGTCGGTCAGATAGGGAGAGACCTCGCCGTCGTCGAGCTTCTCAACCGTCAGCTCGATGCGGGTGTCGTCGGGCGCCGACCCGATCGAGTAGCTCCGCTCGGCCTGGTACCCGTCCTCCGCGGTCAGCCGGACGTCGACGTGCTGGCCGGCGCGGTGGCCGGACCAGCCGACCACGTCGAAGGCGATCGTCTTGGTGCGCGCCGTTTCCGGCACGAGCTCGACCACCTCCGCCTGCAGCCAGTTCAGTCGCCCCAGTAGCGCTGCTCCTGCCACGGGTCCCCGTAGTTGTTGTAGCCGTTCGTCTCCCAGAAGCCGGGCGCATCCTCCGAGGACAGCTTCAGCCCGCGCACCCACTTCGCGCTCTTCCAGAAATAGAGGTGCGGGACGAGCATGCGCGCTGGGCCGCCGTGCTCGGCCGGGAGTGGCTCGCCGTCGTACTCGTACACGACCCAGGCCTTGCCTCCCGTGACGTCCGCGAGCGGGAGGTTGGTCGTGTAGCCGCCGTCGGAGTACTCGACGACGTACTCGGCCGAGGTCTCGATCCCGTCCAGGAGCGTGTCGACCGAGACCCCGCGCCAGGCGGTGTCGAGCTTCGACCACTTCGTCACGCAGTGGATGTCGCGGGTGATCTCCTCGCTCGGCAGCGCCCGGAGCTCCTCCCACGTCCAGCGGTGCGTCCCGTCGACCTCGCCCACGATCTGGAAGTCCCACTGGTCGAGCGGCGTGCGCGGCGTCGGGCCGGCCGAGAGGACGGGGAAGTCGGGAGTCACGTACTGCCCCGGCGGGACGCGGGCGGAGTCCACGTCCTCGTTGCGGCGGCCGTGGAACCCGCGCGAGACGAACGACATCGGTTCCTCCTTAGGTCCTGGTCATTGCAGGAGCGGGGAGGGCGGGATGCGCGTCTCCCCGGTGATCCCCGGGATCCTGAGCCCCACCTGGTCGGCGTAGCACCAGTTCCAGTCCTCTCCCGGCTCGAGCGAGCGGATGAGCGGGTGCGAGGTTTCGTGGTAGTGGGCGGTCGCGTGGCGGTTGGGCGAGTCGTCGCAGCAGCCGACGTGGCCGCAGACGAGGCAGATGCGCAGGTGGAGCCACTTGCCTCCAGTCCGCAGGCAGTCCTCGCAGCCGGCCACCTCGGCCGGGAGCTCGTGCACCGTGATCTCGTCCAGGTGGGTGCAGACGGGCGCGTTCACGTGACTCCCGCCGTCTGCGTCGCGAGATGCTCGTGCACGAACTGCACCGCCATCGAGCCTTCTCCGACCGCGGCTGCGCAGCGCTTCGTCGAGCCGGAGCGCACGTCGCCGGCGGCGAAGATCCCCGGCACGCTGGTCTGGAGCAGATGCTCGGCGCCGGCCGCTTCGCCGGTGAGGATGAACCCGTCGGCGTGCCGGGCGACCGCGTCGCCGAGCCATTCGGTGCACGGCTTGGCTCCGAGGAAGAGGAAGAGGAACGAGAGCGGCAGCTGCGTCCCGTCGGTGAGGGTGACCGCCTCGAGTCTTCCGTCGCTGCCATGGAGCTCGGCGATCTCGCTGCGGTCCCGGATCTCGACGCCGGCGTCCTCGACCTCGTGGATCAGGTAGTCGGACATCGTCTCGCGGAGGTCGGCGCGGCGGTGCAGGAGGGTCACGAGCGCACCGCCCTTTGCGAGCCAGACCGCAGCCTGGCCGGCCGAGTTGCCGCCGCCGACGACCGCGACCCGCGAGGCGCCGCAGACTCGCGCCTCGGGCGGCCCGGCGGCGTAGAACACGCTCGTCCCTTCGTAGTCGCGGATGCTCTCGACCGGGAGGCGCCGGTACTCGGCGCCGGTGGCGAGCACGACAGCCCGCGCGTGGATCTCCTGACCTTCCTCGAGGCGGACGATGTGGCGCCCGTTCCCGGGCTCGAGCGCCGTCGCGCGGAAGGGGGTCGCTGGACGCGCGCCGAACTTGCGCGCCTGAGACACGGCGCGGCTCGTCAGCTCGTTGCCGCTGATCCCCGCGGGGAAGCCGAGGTAGTTCTCGATCCGGCGGGACGAGCCTGCCTGGCCGCCGAGAGCGGTGCTTTCCACGACGAGCGTGGTGAGCCCTTCGGAGGCGCCGTAGACCGCGGCTGCCAGTCCTCCGGGGCCGGCGCCGACGACGAGCAGGTCGACGTCCTCGCGCCGCTCGAGAGCGCGGCCGATCCCGAGCGCGCGCAACAGGTCGCCGCTGGACGGATGCTGCAGCTCGGCGCCTCCGGGCAGCCGAACGAGGGGAGGCTCGGCGCCCGTCGGCTGCTCGTCCGACCACGTGAACGGAAGCCGGTTTGCCCGCAGGAAGTCGAGCGTCCGCATCGTCGCCTCTGAGCTACGCGGCCCCACGACCTCGACGCCGATTCCCTCCACCGTTTGCAGCGCCTCGCGCCTCGCGATGAACGTCGACAGCACGAGGTCGCTGAGCGGGGCGTCCTGGAACAGCAGGCTGCGCAGGACGTCCCGGTCGACCTCGATGTAGCGCAGCGGTTGGGTCACGACGGCGGTCACGAAGACCGTCTGGCCGGAGAGGAGGTTCAGCTCGCCGAGGAAGCCCGAGGGCCCGTGGCGGACGATCTCGTTGCCGGCTGCGTCGATGATCGCGACCTCGCCCTCCTCGATCGCGATGAACGGATAGGTCTCGTCGCCGACGCGGTAGAGGACGTCGCCGATTCGCGCGGTCCGCTCCTCGCCGAGCCCGCGGAGTGTCGCGAGCTGGGAGGACGAGAGCGCAGCGCTCGGGGGAGGGGTGGGCATAGCCATCAGGCGACAGTACTCCCAGCGCAGAAGGCTACGCCAACTCGTCCTCGTCGACCGGCGCGGTGATGAGGCGCGCGCCGCGGCCGTGCGTGACGAAGCTGATCGACCAGCGGATCAGGACGAGCAGCCGGTTCTGGAAGCCGATCAGATAGAAGAGATGGACGACCAGCCAGGTCGTCCACGCGAGGAAGCCGCTCAGCTGCAGCCCGTGGATGTCGGCCACGGCGGAAGCCCGTCCGATCGTGGCGAGGTTGCCCTTGTCCCGGTAGCGGAACGGGCTCGTCGTCTTTCCCTCGAGGCGCGCGCGGACGACGCGCGCCGCGTAGCGGCCCTGCTGCATCGCGACGGGCGCCACGCCGGGGAGGTCCAGGGCTCCGTCGGCGCCGCGCACGCGGACCATGTCGCCGATCGCGAGCACCTCGGGGTGTCCGGGCAGCGTGAGGTCGGGCTCCACGGTGACGCGCCCGGCCCGGTCACGGTCGGCGCCGCTCAGCTCGGCGAGCCTGCCCGCAAGGGTGGAGGCGGTGACCCCTGCGGCCCAGACCACCGTGCGCGTGGCGATCTGCTCGATCTCGCCGGCCGGGTCGCGGATCGTGACGCTCTCGCCGTCGATGCTCGTGACGGTCCGCGACGTGAGGACGGTGACGCCGAGCCGCTGGAGCGAGCGCTCGGCCTTGGCGGAGAGGGACGGCGGAAAGCTCGTGAGCACCCGGTCGAGCGCCTCGACGAGCAGGATGCGGGCGCCGGTCGGGTCGATCGCCCGGAAGTCGTGGCGCAGCGTGTCGCGGGCGAGCTCGGCGATCTGGCCGGCCATCTCCACCCCTGTCGGGCCGGCGCCCACGACGACGAACGTCAGCCAGGCCTCGACGGCTGCGCGGTCGGGCTCTCCCTCGGCGGCCTCGAAGGCGCCGAGCAGGCGGCTGCGCACGGCAGTCGCGCTCTCCAGCGACTTGACCTCGTCCGCGTGCTCCCGCCAGTCCTCGTGCCCGAAGTAGGAGTAGTTCGAGCCGCCGGCGACGATCAGGGTGTCGTAGCCGAGCCGGTCGGCGACCGGTACGCCCTCGACCGGGGACAGGTGCAGCTCGCGTGCCTCGAGGTCGAAGTCGGCGACCTCGGCGAGCAGCACGCGCACGTTGCCGAGCCGCTTGAAGATCGAGCGGAGCGGATAGGCGATCTCGCCCGGCGAGAGCGCGCCGGTCGCGACCTGGTAGGTGAGCGGCTGGAACAGGTGGAAGTTGCGCCGGTCGACGAGGGTGATCTCCACCGGTGCCGGGGCCAACCGCGCGACGGCCTGCAGCCCGCCGAAGCCGCCGCCGACCACGACCACGCGGTGACGCTCAGCCGAAGGTGAAGACGTACGCCTCAGCTCCCGGTGCGTCGAGCTCGACCTCGACCGTGCGGTCGGCGATCGAGCCCCGCTGGCGGATCAGCTGGTAGAGACGCGGCTCGGAGACCAGGCCCCGGCCCGCGTCGTCGAGGTCGACCCCTCCGGCGTCGCCCGGCTCCGCTCCGTCCACGAGTACGCGGAACGGGATCTGCGCTCCCGCGTCTCGTTGTCGCAGGACGAGGTTGACGTCCCTGGCGTGGAAGCGGAAGGCGATCCTGGCTCCGGGCTCGCCGGACACGACGGCACCGGGCTCGATGCTCCACTCGCCGTCGAGCGTCCACTGGTTGAGCCGCAGCGACTCCGCACCGCCCGAGGAGGCATGGCCCCGGCCCTGCTCGGAGCCGAGGTATGTCTCGGGCGACTGCAGGGTCGCCCAGTCGGCCTGGACCTCGAATCCCTCGGGAGAGACCGAGACGAGGTCGTCGGCGACGTCTTCGACGCCGGACTCGCGCAGCAGCATCTGGATCGCCCGCTCGCACTCGTCGTAGTCGCCTTCGCCGAAGTGGTGGTAGCGGATGCGGCCCTCCGCATCCGCGAGGTAGACGGCCGGCCAATAGCGGTTGCCGAAGTCGTTCCAGACTCCGTAGTCGGGGTCGAGCGCGATCGGGTACTCGACGCGCATCTCGGTCGCTGCGCGGCGGACGTTGTCGGCGTCGTGCTCGAACCAGAACTCGGGCGTGTGGACGCCGACGACGACGAGGCCGCGGTCGCGGTACTTCTCGTGCCAGGCACGTACCCAGGCGAGCGTGCGCAGCCAGTTGATGCAGGTGTACGTCCAGAAGTCGACGAGGACGACCTTGTCGCGCAGCTCCTCGGTCCCGAGCGGCGGCGAGTTGAGCCACCCGGCCGCCCGGTCGAAGCCCGGCAGCCGGCCCTCGACCGGAAGCGGAGTGACGCCGGGATGCCGGCGCGCCCCGAAGAAGCTCACGCCGGGTCCGCGGCGACGGTTGCTTCCAGCTCGGCCGTGCGCATCGGGACTCCTGCCGCCTCGTAGGCGTCGGGAGCGTCGAGCGTCTCCGCCCGGAGCAGCGCGTGGGTGAGGTTGTCGAGCTGCTCGCGATGCTCCGTGAGCAGCTGCGTGACCTCGGCGTGCGCGTCCTCGACGATCCGGTGCACCTCCTCCTCGATCAGCGACTGGGCCTCTTGCGAGATCTCGCTCGTCCCGGGATACACCGGGCCCTGTCCCTCCGCCGGCAGGACGGTGATGGGGCCGATCTTCTCGCTCATCCCCCAGCGTCCCACCATCTGCCGGGCGATCTCGGTGAGCTGCTGGATGTCCGACTCGGCGCCGGTGGTGATCTTGCCGAAGACGACCTCCTCGGACACGCGTCCGCCGAGCGAGACCTTGATTCTCGCCTCGAGCTCCTCGGTGGAGTAGGAGACGCGGTCGGAGTCAGGGGTGGAGAGCGTGACCCCCAGCGCCTGGCCGCGCGGGATGATCGAGACCTTCCTCACGGGGTCGGCCTCGGGGGTCAGCATCCCGACGAGCGCGTGCCCCGACTCGTGGTAGGCCGTGCGCTCGCGGTCCTCGGGGCCGAGGACGATCCCGCGCGGCGCGCCGAGCAGGATCTTCTCGAGCGAGTCGGTGAAGTCGGCCATCTCGACCTTGTCGTGTTCGCGCCTCGCAGCTAGCAACGCCGCCTCGTTGGCGAGGTTGGCGAGGTCGGCGCCGACCATCCCGGGCGTCGTCGCCGCCAGCGCCTCGAGATCGACGTCGTCGGCCAGCGGAAGCGTTCGGGTATGAACCTCGAGGATCTTGCGGCGCCCCTTCTTGTCGGGCGCCTGCACGGCGACGCGACGGTCGAACCGGCCGGGACGCAGCAGGGCGGGGTCGAGGATCTCGGGGCGGTTGGTGGCGCCGATGACGACGACCGCCTGGTTGGAGTCGAACCCGTCCATCTCGGTCAGGATCTGGTCGAGCGTCTGCTCGCGCTCGTCGTTCGCGCCGGTGATGCCCGCGGAGCCCTGGCGGGAGCGGCCGACGGCATCCAGCTCGTCGATGAAGATGATCGACGGTGCGGCCTCCTTGGCCTTGGCGAACAGGTCGCGCACGCGGGAGGCGCCGACACCGACGATCGCCTCGATGAACTCCGAGGCGGCGATCGAGAAGAAGGCCGCGTGCGCCTCGCCCGCGACCGCGCGCGCGGCCAGCGTCTTGCCGGTGCCGGGCGCCCCGTAGAGCAGCACGCCGTGCGGGATCCGCGCGCCGAGGCGCACGTAGCGGTCGGGCGTCTTCAGGAAGTCGACGATCTCGGCGAGCTCCGCCTTGGCCTCGTCGATTCCGGCCACGTCCTCGAACGTGACCTGGATCGTCGTCGGATCCACCCGGCGCGCCTGCGACCGGCCGAAGTTCCCGAGCCCGCCGAGCCCGCCGCCGGCTCGCGCGGCCCGGCGGCCCAGGAACACGAATAGCGCGACCAGCAGCAGCGTCGGGCCGAACCCGAGCAGGATCTCGGAGATCAGCGACGTCCCGGGGTTCGGGTTCTGGGCGTTGACCTGGACGTCCTCCGACTGCAGCAGCTTCGTGAGCGACGCGTTGTCCCAGAACGTCGGGACCTCGGTCGAGAAGAGCGTCGTCGGAGTGGCCTTCTTGCCGCCGGCCGAGTAGGTGAGCTTCTGGCTGAACGTCCCCTGGATCGTGTCGCCCTTGGAGGAGATGGACGCCACCTTCCCCGCCTCGACCTGCTTGAGGAAGTACGGGCTGAACGGCACCTTCACGCGCGGCTCCCCCGTCGACCGCGTCATCACGACCGAGAGCACGTTGATCGCCAGCAGCACCGCGGCGAAGATCCAGAACCCCCGCAACCGGTGCGGCGGAGGCGGCTTGTGCTCGTCGGGCATGCCCCGGCCGTCCGGCGCAGGCGAAACTCGCCAGCGGCCCTTGTCCTGTCGCAGCGGCGATGGGGGGACGGCTTTGGTCGGCTCGGGCTCGGTCGAGCTCAATGTCTCCTTCCGGTTCCGGTCAGCGGAGCGACTTGAACGCTACGCGTAGCTCCTCGGTGAAGAGCTGCGGCTCCTCCCACGCCGCGAAGTGGCCGCCCTTCGGAGCCTCGTTGTAGTAGACGAGGTGGTGATACGCATGCTTCACCCAGTGGCGTGGGGCCTGGAAGAGCTCGTCCGGAAACACCGTGAACCCGGCCGGCAATTTCATGTGCGGCGGCGGGTCCTTGAACGAGGCGGTCGCCGCACGTCCGGTCTCCCAGTAGATCCGTGAAGTCGATGCTCCGGTGCCGGTCACCCAGTACAGCGTGATGTTGTCGAGGATGTTGTCCCGGCTGAGGTTCCCGGTCTGCTCCCCCTCGAGGAACGCCTTCGAGATCTTCTCGTAGCTGTCGGCGTCGTGGTCGAGCATCCAGCCCGCGAGGCCGATCGGCGAATCGAGGAGCGAGTAGCCGATCGTCTGCGGGTGCTCGCCCATCTCGGAGATGTAGCCGCGCATGAAGACCCCCACGACCTTGCCGAGCTGCTCGCGTTCGTCGTGTGAGAACACGATCCGCGGCGTGAACCCGGCGGTCAAGAGCTCTTTCGGGATCGCGTCGAGGAAGTTGAAGTGGACGCCCAGCAGCCCGTCGGGTGCCTGCCGGCCCATTGCGTCGGTGACCCCGGCGCCCTGGTCGCCGCCCTGCGCGACGTAGCGGTCGTAGCCGAGCCGGCTCATCAGCTCGGCCCACGCGGCCGCGATGCGTCCGGAGTCCCAGCCGACGTCGGTCGGCTGGGAAGAGAAGCCGTAGCCGGGGATCGACGGAATGACGACGTGGAAGGCGTCCTCGGCGCTGCCGCCGTGCGCCGTCGGATCGGTGAGCGGGCCGATGACGTCCAGCATCTCGATCACCGAGCCGGGCCAACCGTGCGTGATGAGCAGCGGCAAGGCGCCCTCGTGCTCGGACTCGACGTGGATGAAATGGATGCCGACCCCGTCGATCTCGGTCGTGTACTGGGGCAGCGCGTTGAGCCTCGCCTCGAGCCTCCCGAAGTCGTAGTCGGAGGCCCAGTACCGCGCGAGCTCCCTGAGGAACTCGAGCTGCACACCTTGCGAGCCGTCCTGGACGAGCTCGTTGGTTGGCCATCGCGTCTCGGCGATCCGGCGGCGCAGATTGTCGATCTGCTCCTGCGAGATCTCGACGGTGAAGGGCCGAATCCCGGTGGCGGTGTCGACGGTGGTGCTCATGAAGACCTCCCCTGGCGCAGCGATCTGAACGCCGCGCGGATCTCGGTCGTGAAGAGCTCGGGCTCTTCCCAGGCGGCAAAGTGGCCGCCCTTGTCGACCTCGTTGAAATAGATGACGTTCGGGTAGCTCGCCTCGACCCAGGTGCGCGGTGTCTTCCAGATCTCGCCCGGGAACGTCGTGAAGCCGAACGGGATCGTCGTGGCCGGCAGAGCCTTCCGGCCCGCGGCCGGGGCATCCGCCCCGTAGGCCTCCCAGTACGACCTGGCCGCCGAGGCGCCGGTGCCGGCCAGCCAGTAGAGCGTGACGTTGTCGAGGATGTGGTCGCGAGTCAGATTCCCCGAGGCCCTGTCCTCCAGGAAGGCGCTCGCGATCTTGTAGTAGGCGTCCGTGTCGTGGTCGATCATCCAGGCCGCGAGGGCGACCGGCGAGTCGAGCAGCGCGTAGCCGATCGTCTGCGGGCGGGTGGCCATCTCGACGAAGTAGCCGTTTCCGGACCGCTGGAAGGTGGCGATCTGGGCGGCCGCGGCGCGTTCGGAGTCCGTATTCGCCGGCATCGGGCCGTTCAGCGCCGGGACGAGCAGGTTCGTGTGGATGCCGATCAGGCCCTGGGGTGCCTGGCGGCTCATCGCGTCGGTGACGCCCGCGCCCACATCGCCGCCCTGGGCCACGTAGCCGGTGTAGCCGAGCCGGCGCATCAGCTCGGCCCACGCGTGCGCGGTCCGGTCCAGGTCCCAGCCGATCTCGACCGGCTCGCCCGAGAGGCCGTACCCGGGCAGGGAGGGCGCAACGAGGTGGAAGGCGTCCTCGCCGCTTCCGCCGTGGGCGGCCGGGTCGGTGAGCGGCCCCACGGTCTCGAGCAGCTCGATGACGGAGCCCGGCCAGCCGTGCGTCATGATCAGCGGCAGGGCGTCCTCGTGCTGGGAGCGGACGTGGATGAAGTGGATGTCTACGCCGTCGATCTCGGTGACGAACTGCGGCAGCTCGTTCAGGCGTGCCTCGATCCGCCCGAAGTCGTACTCGTCCAGCCAGTAGCGCGCGAGCGCCTGCGCCGCCTCCAGCTGGACGCCCTGCGATCGGTCGGCGACAAGCTCCTTGCTGGGCCAGCGCGTCGCGGCGATGCGCCGGCGCAGGTCGTCGATCCGCTCCTCGGAAAACTCGACGTGGAACGGCCGGATCGCCGTTCCGGGCTCGACGGCAGTGCTCATCGACAAACCTCCTTTGTCGTGAGACCCCGCAAGCCGACCCTACGCCCTTCGTCTCGGGCTTGGCAACCGCCGCTGCCCGATCGTTACGTGAAAATACGCGCGACCACGACGGAGGACGTGCAGCCATGACCTTCGGAGCCAGGTTCCACAAGTTCTTGCGGCCGGCCCCTCATCTGGCCGAGCCCATCAACCCCGCGCTGCTCGAGCACGAGCGCAAGCGGGCCACAGCGGTGCAGAACCGGGCCGCGGACGCGATCACCTCCTTCAGCGGCTCGATGCTCTTCGTGTACGTCCACGTGATCTGGTTCGCCTGCTGGATCGGCTTCGGCGTCGAGAAGTACCCCTACGGCCTGCTGACGATGATCGTCTCGCTCGAGGCGATCTTCCTCTCGACCTTCGTGCTGATCAGCCAGAACCGCGCCGACGCGAAGCGCCAGGTGATCGCCGACGAGCAGTGGCGGCTGGTCAAGGAGGAGGACAAGCAGAACGTCCAGCTGCTCGATCTCTCGAGTCAGATCCTGTCGCTCACCCAGGAGGTTCGCGACATGGCGGCGGCATTCAAGGACCGCGAGGAGATCGCGGCCCTCACGAAGGAGGTCCGGGACCTGGGCTCGTCGCTGGGGAAGCGCCCGAACTAAAGGCGACAGGCCCCTCCGAGCGGCCTACCCGGAAGGGGCCGGTCGAAAGGCATTAGGCGATTCGACCCGGATCGGATTGCGGAGGAGACGGAGGGCCTGCACGCGCAGGCCCTCCGTGTGGACCTTGATCAGCCGCAGACGTTGGGGCCGATCTTGCTTTCGAACTCGTCGTAGCCGATCTCGTTGCGGAGATCCTTCCCGTACTGCGCGGACCCGCCGTAGCTCTTCACACCGGGGCCGGTCGTGACGTTCCCGAACAGGATCGAGCAGTCCTTGCCCTTCCCCATCGTGCTCCAGAAGGGATAGAAGTTGCCCGGCCCGGGCGGCGGCACGGTGCAGCCGCTCGTGTCGGCGCTCTCCCTGCACGACGACTCCTCGCTGAGGGCGACGTCGGTCTGGAAGAACGACTGCTCGTACTTGTGGTTCTGCGACAGCGGCGCCGCCTGGACGAAGCTCCCCGGGTTCTTGAGGGTCGGCATGACGCCGGTCGGCCAGTCGGGCCAGTAGGGCGTTCCGTCGAAGTCCTCGTCGTCGCCGAAGAAGTTCAGGCAGCCGGCCATCGTGTTCGGCGGTACGTCGCCGCCGTTGTACGAGTGGCTGCCCAGCGGATACAAGGTCTCGTGCTGGTCGCCCGCCGGGTAGCAGAACGCATCACCCCCAGCCCCCTCGTCGGTGGTGCCGTCCGCCTGATCCTCGTAGGGGCCGACGCAGGTGAACCAGTACGGGTCACCTGCCGTGAAGGCGAGGTTGCCGCCGGTGGCCGGATTCGCCAGGGACGAGCACGGTGTGAAGTGCCCGATCTCGAACTGGGTGCTGATGTCGGTCTGCAGCGCCGCCCAGGGCACGATGTTCTGCTTGGCGGCGGTCTTGTACTCCGGCTCGTAGTTGAACGGCTGACCGTCCGAGCAGTCGGCGATCCCCGTCGCCTTGTAGCCGTTATGGGCCGACGCCTGCATCCACCCCGTCTGGTGGGTCGTCAGGTCGTCCACTTGGACTTCGAGCGCATGAGCGCCACCACCTCCCGGAACCGGCGCGTCCCAGATGTGGACCCGGAGCTGGTCGCCGGGGCTCATCAGCAGCGTCTGGCTGTTGGGGGTGGAGGTATCGAGGTTCGCGTCCTGCGGGGCGGGCGGGCCCGTAGGCGTGCCGTCCTTCTGGATGAACGCGAAGTTCGTCGGCTCCTCGCAGCCCGCGTTGCAGCTGTCGAAGTTGAAGCTGCACTCGAGGTCGTTGATGTGCAGCGAGGCGCACCAGTGCGTGTTGTCGCAGCTGATGTTGTCGAAGAACGGCGCCTGGCCCGGCGGATAGAACTGGACCTCCAGGAAGGAGCTGCCGCCGCCCGTGAACTGGCCCTTCGGGGCGTTGTCGTCGGAGTTAGGCGTGCACGGGTTGAGCGGGTAGGACCTCGGGTTGCACAGCGCCATCGAGAACCACGGCGCCACCGAGAGCTCGAACCAGTGCGTCACGTCGCTCCCGGGGTTGGCGACGGTGGGGCTCGCGACCGGATCTTGCGGGAGCGTCTCGTTCCACGTCACGTCGTTCCCGGATCCCGGCTTGTGCGACAGGAAGGTCAGGTCGGGCTCGTCGTGCCCGATGTAGTGGCCGTTGTCGTAGAAGCGGCCGCCCCACGTGTTGTGGTTCCTGACTCCCACGATCCCGCGGATGTCGGTACAGGCTCCCGTCGTCTTGATGGAGTGCTGGATCGGGCTCCACCCGTTGCAATCGAGCGCGCCCATTGTCGACGTCGTGGACGTCGATCCCGCCGTCGCGGAGCCGATGAACAACATGGCCGCTGCGGCGACGAAGAGGAGGCCCACGAACGGCGCTGTGATGCGGCGCCGAGCTACGTCTCGCCTCATGTCTCCCTCCTGGTGGTCGGTCCTGCCCTTGCGGTGTCAGGCCGTGACCGGTGGCGGACTATCCGCGCCCGGCGACACCCCCTATCGAAGCCGCCCGATCCTATAACGATTGATTCCGGCTGTGCCAGGGTAAGATTTGCCTACCGCCGAGATCGGGAGGTGACCCATGATCAGGACACGATTGGCGGGAACGAGGTTGTTGCTCGTCGCACTGGTGGCGGCTGCGGTCGCAGCCGGAAGCGCCGCCGCTTCTATGCCGGTGCTGACGGTTTCGGTCCACGCGCGTCTCGCACCGACTTCCGGGGCCAACGCCGCCGGACGCTTCAGTGGGCTGCTCGTCAAGCACGGCCAGCCGCTGGCGGCGCAGCCGTCGCCGAGCCCGCGCGTCGGGAACAAATGGCGGTTGAGCTGGAAGGTGAGCCTGCCGGCGCTGAGCGGAAAGACCACGGTTTCGCTTCAGGTCCCCGCTCGGGACGGCGCCGCCCGCTTCGTCCATGTGCTCTGCACGGGCTGCACGAACACGACAAACGGCACGCTCGCGCTGACGAACAGCCAGGCGATCCGGATCGCGCAGTCGCATGCCAGCGTCGTGGCCCGCACGCCGTCCGCCATGTTGCGCGGAACGGTCAAGGCGCAGGCGATCGCGCCCAAGAAGTAGGAGGGTCTAGGCGCTGCCGGCCACGGACGCAGGGCGTCCGCGGAGCGAGTACGTGCGCCCGTCGAGCTCGAACTGCAGCTGAGGCACGTCCCGCTCGGTCAGCCAGGCCTCGAGCTCCCGCAGCAGCCGGGCGAGGTCGGCGGACTCGGCGCGCAACACGACCACGACCAGGTGGGTGTCTTCGCGCTGGTGCAGCCACGCCTTGCGGGTGGGCTGCAGGTGGAGCCACAGCCGCGCGGCCTCGTCCTCGCCGGGCATCTCGAACAGGATGATCTCGTCGAAGGGGCTGTCGAAGTCCATGCAGCCAGGGTCGCGCGCGTAGCCTTCCCGTCGCCTGACCCAGGCGGGTCATTCGGCCCTCACCGCAGAAACGTGACTTGTCAAACGTTTGCCGTTGTGAGAATCTGATGCTTGCCGCGACCGGGGAGGGAGGGCACGCCGTCCCCTTGATCAGTTCTGCCGTCAGAAGCGAATTCGACCTCGAGGCGCTGGACGCCGAGATCGGCTCGCGTAACTCAGGATTCGGGACGCCTCTGAGGAGGTCGGACCTCGCCTTCGCCGCGGTCGCCGTGCTGGGCGCCTGCGCGGCTGTCGTGATCGTCTCGACCGGCGGCGTGGCGTCGAACCCGACGGCGTTCGCCGCCGTGCTCGCCGCGAACATCGTCACGTACGCGCTGGCCGGGCTGCTCTGGCGGCACGCCCGTCCCTCGAGCGCCTTCGGGACGCTCTTGCTCGGCGAGGCGGCGCTGATGGTTCTCACCTCGCTCGCCGGCTCGTCCGTCTCGGCGCTGTACCTCGTGGGCATCCTCGCGGGATGGGGCGCGGCGATCGGCGCGACCTGGCTCCTGCTCGCGTTCCCCGGCACGCGCCCCAGCCGCGCCGCGTGGATCGTGATCTGGCTCGCGCTCGCCGCGTTCGTGCTCGGCGAGCTGCCGTTGATCCTCACCGCGGCGACCGTGCCCGGCCTGCCCGCCGTGGGGCGCTGTGTCGGAACGTGCCCCGCGAATCCGGCGCTCGTCGTCGGCGCGGACGGCACCGCGAACGCGTTCCGCCACGTGGAGGCCACGCTGCAGGCGCTCTGGGCGACCGGCCTGCTCGTGTTCATGGGCCTGAACTTCGCGCGCGCGACCCGGCCGCACCGGCGCACGCTCACGCCGCTCTATGCGGCCGCGGTGCCATTCGTCGCCGCGTTCGCGGCCAATGCGGTCGCAGCCGATCTCGGCGGCGTCACCTTCGGGGCCGGGGCGATCGCCATCTTCGTCGGCACGCGGATCGTCGCCCCGCTCGGGTTCATCGCGGGGCTGCTCTTCGCACGCGCGTACGCGGGCGAGGCGCTGGAGTTCATGGCAAGCCGGCTCGTCGGTCGGCCGTCGGTCGCCTCCGTCGAGCAGCTCGTGCGGCGGGTGCTGGACGATCCCCAGGCCCGGCTCGTCTTCTGGCTGCCGCGGCTCGAGCAATTCGTGGACCGGCACGGCACGCGGGTCTTCCTCGAGCCCGAGGGCGAGGGCGTGACCTGGCGCGCCTTCGGGCACGGCGACACCCGAATCCTCGCCGTCGTCCACGACGCCGCGCTGAGCGAGGATCCCGAGCTCGTGGAGGCCGTCGGCGCCGCAACGGTGCTGGCGTTCGAGAACCGCCGGCTGCAGCAGGACCTGGTCGACTCCGTCCACGCGCTGCGCGCGTCGCAACGCCGGCTCGTCGGAGCTGCCTCGTCCGAGCGGCGCAAGATCGAGCGCGACCTGCACGACGGCGTGCAGCAGAAGCTCGTCGCGCTCCGGATCCAGCTCGAGCTCGCTCTCGACCTCGTCGAGGACGAGAGCGTCGCAGGAAGCCGGCTCGCCGGGATCAGCGCCGGCTTCGACGATGCGCTCGACGATCTGCGGTCGGTGGCGCACGGCATCTATCCGCCGATCCTCGCCGACGGCGGCCTCGTCGCGGGCCTCCGGGATGCATCGCGCCGGTCGACCGTGCCGGTCGCGCTCGACCTCGCGGACGTCGGCAGGCTCTCCGAGGATTGCGAGGCCGCTGTCTACTACTGCTGTCTCGAAGCGCTCCAGAACGTCGACAAGCACGCCGGGCACGAGGCCGTCGCAGCCCTGCGCCTGTGGCAGGCAGGACGCGTGGTCGCTTTCTCGATCTCCGACGACGGCGTCGGCTTCGACGGGCGGCTCGAGGCGAGAGGAGCCGGCCTGACGAACATGGCGGACCGCATGGGCGCGGTCGGCGGGTTGCTCAGCGTGAGATCCGCGCCGGGAGAGGGGACGACGGTCGAGGGCCGCCTGCCGGTCGAGGCGCGCGAGCGCGGTCGGAATGTCCTCGGCGTCTGAGCCACAGGCCGAGCACGGCTTCTTCCGCCTGGTGGTCGCCGAGGACGCGTACCTGATCCGCGAGGGGATTCGCAGCGCGCTCGAGCGCGAGGCACAGGAGGTCGAGGTCCTCGAGTACTGCTCGGACCTCGGTTCGCTCTTGCGCGCGGTCGAGACGCACAAGCCCGACGTCGTGATCACGGACATCCGGATGCCTCCGACGAACACGGACGAGGGCGTCCAGGCGGCGGCGAAGTTGCGGGAGAGCCATCCCGACGTCGGCGTCGTCGTGATCAGCCAATACGTGAGCCCGCACTACGCGCTCTGGCTGTTCGAGGAGGGCTCGGCCGGCCGGGCCTACCTGCTCAAGGAGCGGGTCGGGCATCGCATCCAGCTGATGGAAGCGATCCGCGCGGTGGCCAGCGGCGGCTCCGTGGTCGATCCGAAGGTCGTCGACGTGCTCGTCGAGGCGCGGATGCGCGCGCGGAACTCGCCGCTCAGCCAGCTCACGAAGCGGGAGCGAGAGGTGCTCGCCGGCGTCGCCGCCGGGCAGTCGAACGCCGCAATCGCCGAGTCCTTGTTCCTCACGAAGCGCGCTGTCGAGAAGAACATCAACTCGATCTTCGCGAAGCTCGACCTCACGGACGACAACAACGTGAGCCGGCGTGTCCGCGCGGCGCTGCTGTTTCTCGCCGAGCCCGACGTCGACACCGGATCGGACGCCGTAGAGGCCGAGGCGGAGGGCTAGCGCAGGTACACCTTCGCTGGGGGAGGTGCGCGCCTCCTGGCACGCCGCGCGCCTCCTTGATCCGATGCGCGTATGGAATCCGTTCGCTCCACGAAGCGAGTGCGGCTGCTCGCCGGCGCCGCCCTCGTTGCGGCGCTCGCGCTCGCGGCGAGCGCCTGCGGAGGCAGCGGCAGCAGCGACACGACGACGACGGCGGACAACGCCTCGGCCACCGTCGTGTGGGCGAACGGCGTCTGCAACTCCTTCGGGGCGTGGAAGGCCTCGATCGGGAGAGCCAAGGCCGGCCTCGGGAGCAGCCCCTCGTCGTCGGATCTGCAGGTGGCGGGGCACCAGGTTCAGGTGGCGACGGAAGCGCTGAGATCGTCTCTGCAAGCGCTCGGCAGGGCGCCCACCACGGCCAACGCCGCAGCCGAGCAGAGCATCCAGAAGCTGAGGACCACGCTCAAGAGCGACGAGAACAAGATCAACGACGCCGTGGATGCGAACAACACGAGCCCGGCACAGTTGAAGGCCAACGTCGCGACGGTCAAGGCGAGCGTCGCGTCGATGTCCGACAGCTTCACCTCGACTGTCAATGACCTGAAGTCGCTCGATCCGGGCAGCGAGCTCGAGAAGGCGTTCCACCAGGCAGCAGCCTGCGCGCCGTTCTTCTCGTGAGCGCTCTCGCACTCGCGGACACCGACCCCGGCCCGATCCCGGACTACATCGAGCCCGTCGAGGCATGGCGCGTGTGGCGCGTCGGCATGCGCGAGGGGCGCGTCGTCCTGATGAGCCTCTTCGCCGGAACCGTCTGGGAGCCGGCCGTTCCTCTCGCGGCAACGTGCACACAGGGGCACAGGCCCCGCTGGCGCCCCTGGCGGATCGAGCCGAACGACCATGGGCCGCCGGACCTCGATTGCTGCTGCGGGATCTACGGCGTCAGCTCGGTCGCCGCCGCCCGCGCGTACCTCGAGAGCCCCGCCCTGCTCTGCCGGGACGAGCGCGTGATCGGGCGCGTCGCGCTCTGGGGATCCGTCGTCGAGGGCCAGCGGGGCTGGCGTGGGGAGCTTGCGTATCCGATCGAGCTCTTCGTCCCGGCCGCGGCCGTCGTGCAGAGCGGCTTCCGGCGGCGCGCCTACGTCGACGAGATCCTGCTCGCGCTCGAGGCGTACCGGGTGCCGGTCGACCTCGTCGCGCCGCACGCCCTGTCCGCCGTCTGAGCCTTCGCCATCAGACGAGCGGGCACGACTGCCCGGGGCGCAGGACGCGCACGTCCACCGCGGGGGCGATCGTCGCGGCCATCTCCGCGAAGGCCGTGGCGGGCGCGTCGGCGCCGCGCGGGCGCCGCCACGGCGCATACGTCCCCCAGTGGATCGGGATCGCGACGTGCGGCTGGATCAGCTCGAGGGCCTCCACCGCCCGCACCGGGTCGAGATGGCCCGCCGGGAGGCGTGGTCCCCAGCCCGCGACGGGCAGGAGGGCGAGGTGGATGTTTCCCAGGCCGCCCATCCCGTCGAACAGGTCGGTGTCGCCCGCGAAGTAGACCGATCGGGTGCCGGCGATCACATAGCCGACCGGCAGGGTCTTGGCGGTGCCCACGCGGTGCCCCGCGGCGTGCTCGGCGTGCGTGACCTTGATGCGCACCGCGCCGACGTCCACCTCGTCTCCGGCGAGCACCTCCCGGACGAAGCGGAAGCCGCGGCGGCGCAGGAGGCCGCCGGCGCCGGCCGGCACGAGCACCTGGGCGCCGGGGTCGAGCTGGTCCAGCGAGCGAAGGTCGAGATGGTCGTAGTGGACGTGGGAGACGAGGATCACGTCCGCTCCGTCGAGCGCCGCCGGGTCGACCGCGCTCTTGCGGCGGAGGTGGAAGATGCGCTCGCGGAGGACGGGGTCGGTGACGATGAGGAGGCCGTCGAGCCGGATCCCGGCGCAGCTGTGGCCGAGCCAGGTCACCGCCCCAGTGGTCGCCGGCGGCGTCAGGGCGCCGGCGCCCTCATGCGCTTGCGGCCGAGCCGCGAGATCTCGACGGCGAGCCACAGGAGGCCCACGAGCTCGGCGATGTCCCTGCGAGTCCTCGCAAAGAGCAGAGGCCCGTCGAAGATGTGTGGGCCCTGGCGGCGCGCACGGCGTGCGGCGAGCGAGGCCATTGTCTGGAGTCTCGGGCGGCGGCTGCCCGGTGCAAAGAGGGCGGTCATGCACCCGGCCGGGTGCAGGCATCCGCCCCGACCGCGCCGGCGCTAGTCGGGCGAGCCGTGCTCGAGCCAGAGCTCGTCGAGCGACGCGGGGCTCAGGTCCACCTTGTCCAGGATCGCGACTGCCCCCACCGCGTCGGCGGCGGCGGCGACCCCCTCCGGGTCGGCCGAGACGTGGACGATCACCGTCTGGGGCCTCAGCTCACGGATGATGCGGGCCGTCTCGAGACCGTCGATCCCGGGCATGTGCACGTCGAGCAGGACGAGGTCCGGCTGCAGGTCGGGGAGGAGCCGGATCGCCTCCTCGCCCGACGCGGCGGTTCCGACGAGGCGCAGCCCGGTCGTCGCCGAGACGACGGAGTCGGCGACGCGCAGGAAGATCTTGCTGTCGTCGACCGCCAGGACGCGGGCGCGTGTGACCTTGCGGGCGCGCTGCAGCTGGTGGGCGGACTCGGCCATGAGCGCCCGCGCTTCCTCGATCGACGCCGCTGCCTGCAATCGAGCCTGGTCGGTGCGCCCGACCCGGTGTCCCGGCGCCAGAACAGGACGGTTCGTGCGGCGAAATGCCTCGAGCGCCGCCGACGTCAGGGAGACGGTCTCCCTGCAGTCGGGCCGGCTGCATTCGCAGAAGAGCTCGAGGCCCTTGGTCTCGACCTCGAGGGAGGCCGGAGGGCTCAGCCCCACGCTTCGCCTCTCGTCGTCCGTGTCGGCTCCTTCCCGTGCACCAGCCCCTCGGAAGGCGGGAGTCTACGCCTCTAGGCGTTCTCGCGTCGCGCCTTCTCGGAGGGCGAGTTACGCGGGGGAACGCTCTGCGGCAGCACGACGAACCAGTAGAAGCCCAGCGCCGCGCCGCCCACCGCGCCGCCGATCACCATCGCGTTCGCGACGATGGCCCAGAAGGTGTTCATGGCGCGACTTTAAGGCATTCGCGCGGGCGAGGCGTCATGCGAACCGGGTGGGGTGAATCACGTCGCGCATCGCAGGCCCTCGGGCGGCATCGTCGCGGCCTCGTCGATCAATCCGAGCGCCACGGCCCGCTCGATCGCGGCGCTCCGGCTCGTGACGCCGAACTTGCGGTAGACGGCGATGGCCTGCGTCTTCACCGTGTTGCGTGACACGTAGAGGCGCTCGCCGATCTCCCTGAACGAGAGGTGGGTTGCGAGCAGCGGCAGCAGGCGCCGCTCCGCCGGCGTCAGGCTCGAGGCCCAGCGCCCCTCGGGCTCGGCGAGGGCGCGCGTTCGGCGGTCGAGCTCGGCATTGCGCTGCACGAGGACGCCGAGCCGCGGGCGGACGCGGAAGATGTCGCCGACGCTCCTCAGAAGAGCGCGGGCCTCGTCTGCCTCCGCGAGCGCGAGCCGGACGTGCACGAGCTCGAGCAGAGCCAGCGCCGCCAGCCACGGGACCGCGGCCGTCGCGACCGGAAGCAGCTCCTCGGCGCGCTCGAGCCGGGCGGCCGCCGCAGTGAGGTCGTCTCGACGTGCGGCGTCGCGCGCGGCGACGGCCTCGAGGAGGAGCGCGGCGAGCGATTCGGTGGGCGGCTCGGCTTCCGAGAGCGAGGAGGCCTCGGCCGTGAAGACCTCGGCGTCGGCGCGCTCGTTCTCGGCGGAAGCGAGCGTCGCGCGCAGACACAGGCCGACGATCGCGAGCTCGCTCGCTCCGGCCGCGGTGGCGAGCTCGATCGCCTCGACGAGCTCGCGCTCGGCGCGTTCGGTATCGCCGGCGAGCAGCAGCGCGGCGCCGCGCGCGAGCACCGCCGCCGGCCGCCAGGCGTGCCCGGCCGGCAGCTTGCTGCACGCGGCATTCGCGTCGTCGAGCATCTGGTCGGCGCCGTCGCGGCAGCGAAGCGCCTGCAGGACGTGGAGGCGAGGATCCCGACCGCCGAGACCGCGCGTCGCGGCGTCGGCCCAGTGCTGCGCGTCGGCCGCACTGCCCCGGAGGGCGTACAGCCACGAGGCCGTGATGCAGAGATCGGGATGCGCCTCTACCACCGCGTCGTCGTGGAGCAACTCGAGCCACTGTTCGAGGGCGTCCAGCCTCCCCCGCCCGCAGGTGGAGACGGCCAGCCGGTCCGCGAACGCCGCGACTCCGGCGGGGTCGCCGGCGGCTGCGGCGTGCTCGATCGCCTCTTCCGTCGCGCCGGCCTCGGCCGCCCGCTCCGCCGCGGCAAGGTGGGAAGCACGGGCGACGTCCGGCTCCGACCGCTCGAGCTCCGCACGCAGGAAGTCGCGGACGAGGCGGGGGTAGCAGTAACGCCGCCGCCGGTGGTCGAGCGGAACGATCATGCCCGCGCTCTCGAGCGACTCGAGCATCCGCCGCGAGTCGGACCGCTCGAGCAGGCCGTCGCAGGCCTCGGAGGTGAGCTGGTCGAAGACGGACGTGTGCAGCGCGAAATCACGCTGTGCGGGAGACAGCACGCCGAGGTGTTCCGTCTCGAGGTAGTCGGCGATGAACCGGTCGTCGCCGCCCACGGCCGAGACCTGGGCTCCGGCGCGCAGCGACAGCGCGGCGAGGTAGAGCGCGGCCGGCCAGCCTTCGAGCCGCTCCGCGAGGGCCTCGGCTTCCTGAGGCGGCAGCAGGACGCCGGCGCGGCGGAGAAGTGTCTCGGCGTCACGGCTCGTGAGCGCCAGCTCGTCCGCCTCGATCTCGAGCAGGCGGCCCTGGGCCCGGAGACGGGCGAGCGCCAGCTTGGGCGGCCGGCGCGACGAGAGAGCGACCGTGGCGCCGGGCGCCCTGCGCGCGAGCAGCCGCCGGAGCGCCTCGAGCGCCGCCGCCGAGCGAAGGACGTGCACGTCGTCGACGAGCGCGAGCAGCCCGGGCTCCTCGGCGACCGCCCCGAGCCGCGACTCGACGATCTCCGCGTCGTCGTCCTCCGGCTCGAGGTCGACCCAGAGCACCTGCCTGCGGGTGCGCTCGGCCCACTGGGCCAGCAAGGTCGTCTTGCCGTAGCCGGCCGGCGCGACGATCGTTGCGATCGTCCCCTCGGCCGCTCCGCGAAGCCTGTTGAGGAGGGCCGTCCGGACGACCGCCTGCCCGGCTCCCGGCAGCGGAACGACCGCGTCAGGCGGCGCGGGGACCACGCGGGTAAGCGGTTCCACCACACCCATGCGTTCAGCCTGCGGCTGAGGCCGCCCCCGGCCAAGGGCGCAGGCCGGTCGCCGGGATGCAGGTGGGCATACCCCCCGCGTGACCCGCGCACCCCCGGAGTGGGGACGCCCCGTGCGCCGGGGCGTCCCCTCACAGGGTCATGAGGAGGCGATCGTCCGAGCCTTGAGGTCCTCGAACTCCTCGTCGGTGATCGCGCCCTGAGCGCGCAGATCGCTCAGCCGGGAAAGCTCCTCGGCGGTCGACCCGGACGGCGCGGAGCTGTAGCTGTAGCCCTCGTAGCCCCCTGCGCTATCGGGTCGCGAGATCGTGTAGATCACGGCCCCGATCACCGGCAGGAAGATGATCAGGAGGGTCCAGCCGGCCTTCGCGCCACCGCCGTGGTCGGTGCGGCGGAAGTTGTCGATCAGCAGCATCACGACCCACGTGAAGAACATGATCCAGGCGAAGAAGACGATCATCAGCCAGATCGCGTCCCAGAACGAGAAGCTGGATGCGAGCATTCGTAACTCCTTTCGCTAGGCGGAGTGCGGCCGCAGCCGGAACGCGGTCACGATCTGCACGATGCCATGGGCGAGAGCCGACGCGCCCACCCAGACCACCAGCAGGAAGGCCTTGTGCCCGAAGTCGCCGGCCGCCCAGAAGGCGAGCAGGATCTGCACGGTCCCGGAGATCAGGCCGACCCACCAGAGCTCGGCACCGCGCACGAGGATGGCGACCACGATGTCGAAGGTGCCGCGTAGCAGGAGGTAGAAGGCGAAGATCGAGGCGAGGGCCTCGAACGTGTCTCCGGGGTGCACGAACGCGACGACGCCCACGATCGCGAAGAGGGCGGCAAGGCCGATGTTGAGGATGCGCCACCACCCGTGCGTGGTGACCGCGGCCATCGCCTCGAAGAGGGCGCCCGCGAGGCAGACGCAGCCCACCAGGATCGACAGCGCCGAGACGGTCGTGTAGTCGAAGCGGAAGACGACGAGGGCGAAGATCACCCAGAGCGACCCCGAGATGAGCGGGATCCACCAGAGCGAGGTGCCGCTCTCCCCGGCCGAGTCGTAGGTGCCGGCGACCTGTGCCTGTTCCATGCCGAAGGCCCCCTTCTCTAGTGCGCCGGCTTCTTGACGGCGGTCTCGGGCTCGTGGGTTGGGGGAACGCCGGCCACAGCGGGCACGACTACCGCCCCTCCCGGCGGGAACTCCTGCAGGGTCTGGCGCCGCAGGGCGACGACTCCGAGCGCGATCAGGCCGCCGATGAGGAGGATGCCCCACCACACCCGCAGCGCGTGCGTGCCGCCCCACAGGATCAGCAGGAGGTAGACGAAGGCGACGGCTCCCCAAACGATCCCCTGCCGCTCGTTCAGGACTGGGGCGAGCCTCTGGCGCAGCCAGACCGCGGGCGACGAGGGCCCGGCGAGGACCGCTCCAAGCACCGCGATGGCGCCGTAGAGAAGCGCCGCCGCGCCGATCTGGCCGAGGATCGAGGTGCCGATCAGCCACAGCCGGTGCGTGGCGGGCTGGTAACCCGGGGACGCGAGCGAGGTGGTGATGTAGTTGCCGAGCAGGCGCCTGAGGACGAGGACGAGGAGTCCCACGAGTGCGAACCCGACGCCTGCGTTGCGCAGCGTCGCGCGCCGGGCGCCGCGCGCGAGCCAGATCGCGATCCCGTAGAGCGCGAGCACCGCAACCAGCAGCCAGACGCTGAGGACGCGGACGGCCTGTATGCCGGCCTGCGCGGCAGACAGCTGGTCGGAGCGCATCAGCGTGATCGTCCCGGCCTTGTTCGGCAGCTTCGCAAGCGCGTCCTGCGGAATCCCGAGCTCGGTTCCGATCTCGACGACGAACTGGTGGAGGTTGAGCGTGACATCGCCGTTGCCCGTGGAGATGCCGTACCCGGTCTTGTTCTCGAGCACGTTGACGAGCTTCTGGTGGGCGATCGCGCTCACTTGGATGAAGAGCTGTTGGATCCGCGGCCGCGTGAGCGCGCCGGTCACGGCTCGTGTCGCCGGCTGCTGGAGGGCCCCGGCGAGGGTCGGCGCCAGCGGTTGGAGGGTCGGCGGGAGCCGATTCGCCAGCGCCTGGGCGACGTTGATGTTCTCGTACAACTGGTCGACCGTGTACGTCGCGATCGACGCCTGCACCTTCGGGTCCTCGATGACCTGGGTCGTCGCCCTGTTCCAGGCACTGTTGTCGAGCATCTGCCGGTTGACCCAGGTCGTCAGGATCGAGACGAGGGCGATGACGGACGCGAGGACGACGAGCGTCCAGATCAGGATGCGGCGCTTCTTGCTCAGCGGTGGAGGGACTTGCGCAGTCGTGGCTGCCACGGCCGAAGTGTCCCGCCGCAGCTCGCTTCGGGGCATCGTCCCATCCGGGTGAAGAGCTAGCCCGCCGAGGGCTGTGCCGTCGCCTACGGGGCGCCCGCCTCCCTGCGGCGCAGCCTGAGCTTCCGGATCTCGGTCACCGCCGGGGCCGCGAGCGCGGCGACGATGCAGATCAGCCACTGGTGCACCGTGAGCGGGGTGGTCTGGAGGATCCGGTTGAGCAGGCTCAGCTGCGGGGCGAGGATGATCGCGAGCACCGACATCCCGGAGAACATGAGGAACCTCCGGTCGCGCAGGACGTCGAGGCTGAAGACCGACATCCGCTCGTCGCGCTCGCAGAACGAATAGAAGAGGTTCGCGATCGCGAACGAGGTCATCCCCATCGTGCGTGCGACCTCCCGCGTGTAGTTGCTGTCGGCCCATGCGAGGACGCCGAGCGTGGCGGCGGCCATGACGCCGCCGACGAGCGCGAGCCAGAGCAGCTTCGAGCGCGGCAGGATCGGCGTCTCGGGGTCGCGCGGCTTCCGCGCCATCAGCCCCTCGGCCGGCTCGCCGTAGCCGAGCCCGACCGCCTGGAAGACCTGCGTCGAGAAGTTGATCCACAGCGTCTGCAGCGGGACGAACGCGACGCCGCCGACGATGTTGCCGATGGCGGCGCCGAGGAAGGTGAAGACGAGGCCGAACAGCACGCCCATCTGGAACCGGACGTACTTCGTCAGGTTGTCGTAGAGGCCGCGTCCGAGCTCGACGGCCTTGACGATCGTGGCGAAGTTGTCGTCGGTGAGGATCATCGACGCGGCCTCCTTCGAGACCTCGGTGCCCGTGATCCCCATCGCGATTCCGATGTCGGACCGCTTCAGCGCGGGCGCGTCGTTGACGCCGTCGCCGGTCATCGCGACGATGTGCCCCTTCCGCTTCAGCATGTCGACGAGCCGCACCTTGTGCTCGGGCGTGACGCGGGCGATGACGCCGATGCCGTCGATCTGCTCGAGCAGCTCGTCGTCGCTCATCGCGCCGAACTCCGCCCCTGTGATCGCGCGGCCCTCGATGCCGAGGTTGTTGGCGATGGCCGCCGCCGTGACCGCATGGTCGCCGGTGATCATCCGCACCTGGATCCCGGCGGCGTGAGCGGTCGCGATCGCATCCTTCGCCGTCGGCCGCGGCGGGTCGACGATGCCCACGAGCCCCAGCAGCGTCAGCCCGTCGAGCAGCGGCAAGAGGTCGGCGTTCGGGTCGAACGAGCCCGGGTCGAAGTCCTTCCGCCCCGTCGCCAGGACGCGGAGGCCTTGCTCGCCGAGACGCGCGTTCTCGGTCTCGTAGCGCTTGCGCAGCTCGTCGTCGACGGGGATCGAGTGGAGGTCGTCGGCGGCGAGGGTCGTCGTGCCCCGGTCGAGCAGCTGGTCGGGCGCGCCCTTGACGAAGCAGCGGACGACGTCCTGGCCGGACTCGTCCTTCATCCGGTGGAACGTCGCCATCAGCTTGTACGCCGCGTCGAAGGGCAACTCCGCGAGGCGCGGATACGTCTCGCGCGTCGTGGCGGTGTCGAGCCCGGACTTCTCGCCGAGCACGACCAGGGCGCCCTCGGTCGGGTCGCCGATCAGCTCGCCGTCGTGGACGACTGCGTCGCAGGCGAGGATCAGCGGCTGCATGAACGGCTCGAGATCGACGTCCGGCTGCCCGGCGACCTTCTTGATCAGCCCTTCGGTCGAGTAGCCGTTGCCGTCGATCGAGTAGCGCCGCCCGGGGATCGCGAGCTCCACTGCCGTCATCTGGTTGAGCGTCAGCGTGCCGGTCTTGTCGGAGTTGATCGCCGACGTCGAGCCGAGCGTCTCGGTCGAGCGCAGCCGCTTCATGATCGCGTTCGCCTGCGCGAGCTTCTGCGTGCCCATCGAGAGGATCGCGGTCACCACCGCGGGCAGGCCGGTCGGGATCGCCGCGATGGCGAACGCGATCGCCGCGAGGAAGACCTCCTTGAACGTGTTCTCCGGCCGCGACGCGTTGATGGCGACGGAGATGACGAGCGCCGTGCCCGAGATGACGAGGATCTGGCTCGTCAGCTTGTTCAGCTGCCTCGTCAGCGGCGAGGCCGACTCGGTCTCCTGCGAGAGCATGTGCGAGATGTGGCCGACCTCGGTCGACATCCCGGTCGTGGTCACCACCAGCTCGCCGGCGCCTCGTGTCACGTTCGTGTTCATGTAGACCATGTCGGTCCGGTCGCCGAGCGGCGCGTCGGCCTGCGTGACGGTCTCGACGCCCTTCGAGACGGGCATGCTCTCGCCGGTCAGCGCCGACTCGTCCACCTCGAGCGTCGCCGCTTTCAGCAGCCGGCCGTCGGCCGGCACGACGTCGCCGGCCTCGAGCGCGACGACGTCGCCCGGGACGAGCTGTTCCGCGGGCACCTCGGCGAGCTGGCCGCCGCGGCGCACCTTCGCCTTGACGATCATCATCTTCTGCAGCGCCGCCACGGCGGCGGCCGCCTTCCCCTCCTGGTTGAGGCCGAGGACGGCGTTGAACAGCGTCAGGAAGAGCAGGACGAGCCCGGTGCCGAGCTCCTTCAGCGGCCAGATGCTGCCGATGCCGGCGACCAGCAGGACGATCTGCATCGGGTCGCGGTACTGGCGGACGAAGGCGTGCCAGCGCGGCTCTGTCGCCGTCGCCACGAAGGCGTTCGGGCCGTACCGCTCGAGCCGCGAGGAGGCCTCGGCCGGCGCGAGCCCCGCGCCGGTGTCGACGCCGAGCTCGGAGGCGACGGCCTCACCCTCGAGGGCGAACCACTGCTTGTCCACGGCACTGGGCGCCTCGATGACGGTGCTCATGCTCTGTCGTCTCCTCTCACGCGTCGCGCACGATTGGGCAGGTCATGCAGTGGCCGCCACCGCGGCCGCGGCCGAGCTCCTGGCCCGCGATCGTGTGCACCTCGACGCCGGCCTGCTCGAGCTTGAGGTTCGTGGCCTCGTTGCGCTCGTAGGCGACGATCACCCCGGGCGACAGGGCGACGACGTTGTTGCCGTCGTCCCACTGGTTGCGCTCGGCCTCGAACTCGTCGCCGCCGGTCGTGACGACGTCGAGCTTCTCGAGCCCGAGCGCCTCGTGCACCTCGACGAGGAACTGCCGCTCGGAGATCTGGGCCGCAACGCCTCCGTCGCCGTCGGGCGTGTACAGCACAGGCAGGATCTGCGAGACGACCGGCTCGTAGATCGTCACGACATCGCGGTTGCAGAACGTGAGCACCGTGTCGAGGTGCATGGCGGCGCGCTCGCGCGGCATCTGCGCCCCGATCACGAGCCGGGCAGCGCCGGCGGCGAACAGGCTCTGCGCGAGGAGGCTCACGGCGCGCGCGTTCGAGCGCTCGCCCTGGCCCACGAGCAGGACGCCGTTGCCGACGGGCATCACGTCGCCGCCCTCGAGCGTCGCGCCGCCCCAGTCGTGGTCGACGCCGCCGAACCAGATCGGGAAATCGGCGCTGCGGAAGCGCGGGTGGAAGCGGTAGACGGCCTCGATGTTCAGCGACTCCTTCTGGCGAGCGGGCCAGTACATGGGATTGATCGAGACGCCGCCGTAGATCCAGGCGCTCGTGTCGCGCGTGAACAGGTGGTTCGGCAACGGGGCGAGCACGAAGTCGCCCGGCCGCATCGCGCGCTGGACGAGCGCTCCCATCTCGCCCGGCAGCTCGCCCGCCGTGACCCCGCCGGTGAGGCGAGTGGCGAGCTCGTCGGCGGGCATCTCGGTCATCCACGCGGTCAGCTCGCGCGAGAAGACGGCTGTCACTTCCTCCGGCCGCAGCCGCCGCGAGAGCAGCCACTCGCGCGCGCCGGCGTCGGCCATCGTCTCGGCCAGCAGGTCGTGCAGCAGCAGCACCTCGACGCCGGCCTCGCGCATGACGTCGACGAAGGCGTCGAACTCCTGGCGGGCGCGGCGCGTCCAAATCACGTCGTCGAAGAGCAGCTCGCGGCAGTTCGACGGCGAGAGCCGCTCGTGGGCGAGGTCGGGACGGTGCACGAGGACGGTCCGCAGCGTTCCCACCTCGGACTGTGCCCCCAGCGAGGGAGCGGTGACCGTGCTCATGATCGGAGCGTCGGCTCCACGCAGTGCGGCGGCATCACCCGGAGAGGACGATGCTGCGCAGGCTGCGGTGGGCGACGCTCCCGCTGACGATGGCGGAGGCCCAATCCGAGCGGACTCGCATCTCGCGGAGGGCCGGGCACCTCGTCTTCGGCATCGACGACCGCATCGCAAGCACCGTCTTCGGGACGATCACCGCCATGGCCACCGTCACGGCGTACGGCGGGGCCTTCCCCGACAGTCCGTGGACGGTCGAGGAGCTCGTCGCGTCGACGGCGGTCGTCCTCTGGATCGCCCACGTCTACACGCACGGCCTCTCCGAGAGCCTCTCGGAGGACCGCCGGTTGAGCGCGGGCCGGGTCTGGACGCTGGCCGGGCGGGAGCTGGGGATCCTGTTCGCCGCGATCCCGCCTTGTATCGCGCTCACGCTCGGTGGGCTGGGGGTCTTCGACGAGACCGCCTCGATCTGGCTGGCGCTCGGCCTGGGGCTCGCCACGCTCGCCGTGGAAGGGGTGCGCTACGCGCGAATCGAGCGGCTCGGGCTCGGCGGAGTGTCCGTCGCGGTGGCCGTCAACGTGGGGATCGGGCTCTTCGTCGTCCTGCTCAAAGCCGAGGTCCTGCACTGAATCTCTCGACGAGGAGGCCGTGGCGCAGCCCGCGGTCGCTGACCGTCAGCTCGTCGCAGTGCAGCGTGTCGAGCACCGTCCGTACGATGCAGGCGCCGGCCAGGATCACCTCCGCCCGCTTCGGCTGCAGGCCGACGATCTCGCGCCGCTCGTCGGCGGTGCGCGTGCGGTAGAGCTCGATCTGCCGATCGATCTCGCCGCGGTCGAGCACGGTGCCCTGGACGACGTCCGGGTCGTAGGTCGCGAGGCCGTGGCTCACGGCGGCGAGGTTCGTCAGGGCGCCGCCCATGCCGACGAGCGCGGCCGGCTGCGGCCAGCCGGAAAGACGACCGAGCTCATTCCCGATCGCCGCGCGGGCCTGCTCGACCTGCTCCTCCGAGACGACGCCGTCCAGCTCGAAGCGCTCGGTGAAGGGCGCCGCGCCCACGTCGACGCTGAAGCGCTCCTCGACCATTGCGGGCCGCCCGAGCGTGAACTCGGTGCTGCCGCCCCCGGTGTCGAAGACGACGAGCGTGCCCTGCCCGAGATCCAGCTCCGACGTCGCAGCCACGTACGCGAGCCGGGCCTCCTCCTCGCCGGAGATGACCTCGATCCCGACGCCGCAGCGCTCGCGAACCGCGTCGATCAGCTCTGCGGGGTTGTCCGCGATCCGCATTCCGGCGGTCGCGACGGCCGCGATCTCGGCGGCGCCGGCCGCGCGTGACTCCGCGACCATGCCCACGATGGCGTCGGCGGTGCGCCGGAGCGGCTCCGGCTGCAGCGCGCCGGTCTCGGCCAGGCCCTCGCCCAGCCGCGTCACCTCGGCGCGGTCGACGACCGTGCGCCAGGCGTCTCCGGCGCGGCGCTCGCCGACGTGAAGCTTGACGGAGTTCGTGCCGACGTCGATCACGGCGAAGCAGACGGGCTCGAAGCCGATCAGGGTCTTGAGCCCGCGTGCCAGGCAGACGTTCGGCCGGTCGGCGAGCTGCAGCTCGCGGACGGCCGCGAAGACGAGCGCCGGATCCTCGGCCTCGACGGCGATCGTGTGCGCCGCCCGCCCGCCGGCCGTCACCTCCGACAGCTCGGCCATGCAGCCGCCGAGCTCGTAGTGGGCCCGCCGCTTGTGCACGGCCACGTCCGAGAGGGAAGGCTCCGGCCGGACGAGCTCGCCGACGAGTTGCTCGAGCGTGTACGCGTCGCGCGCGAGCTCCCGGGCGGGAACGCCGAGCGCGTCCAGCACCGTGGCGACGTCCGCCGCGGCGAGCGGGAAGGAGCCCTTCAGCACGGGGCGCCACTGCTCGAGCCCGTTGCCGTCGACGGCCTCGAGCCGCTTCACGTCCATCAGGCCGTCGCGGACCTTGACCGAGGCGTCGCTGTCCTCCGACAGCAGGTAGATCTCGTCGCTCTCCTGCACGCGCCCGGCTTCGCCACGGGCGAGCAGCTCCTCGGCAGCGCCGAACGTCTCGCCGAAAGTGCGCCACTCCCAGCGCGGGACGATTCCCGCGGGCGCGCTCACGCCTTCGCGTCCGCTCCCGCCCGGGTGAAGTGCCGCAGCGCCTTGCGCGTCTTGGTCTCCTGCTCGCCCGAGACGTCGACGCCCCGCTGGACGAGGAACGCGCGGGTCTCGGCGGCGACCTGGAAGGCCTCGTTCGTGTTGCAGCGGGTGGACAGCTCGAGGATGCGCGAGCCGTCGGGGTAGATCCACATCTCGGCGACGAGCCTGCGCCCGAGCTCGGGCGGGTCGAGCCGCAGCTTGAGGACGAAGATCGGCCCGAGCACCTGGAGGTCGTCGAGGGCGATCCCGTCCGGCGCGTGCGCGGCGAAAAGCTGGCGCTGCTCCTTCGAGAACAGCTTTCGCACGGGCAGCTTCCCGCTCGCTGCCTGGAGCACCTCGTCGGCATCCGGCGACCCCTTCAGCGTCCCGGAGCAGACGAACCCGCCGGGCAGCGCGTCCACCTCGACCCGGAAGGCGCCCGAGCGGCGCAGCTCCGCCGGCAGCTCGCTCGGCGTCACCGGGCGCAGCTTGACGATCGAGTCGCCTCCCTTGCCCTGGATCCGCCGCGCGCGGACGACGACGCCCTTGGCGTCGAGCTCGAGCTTGGGCGTGTCGAAGAAGAAGACCTGGCGGATCTGCGCCTCGAGCGGATCGAGGCCGAGCGCGGTGACGGTGGAGCGCTGGTGGGGCTCCGGCACCGTCAGCTTCAGCTCGACGCTGTCCGCGCCCTTCAGCAGCTCCATGAACTGCAGGACGTCCTCGTCGGAGAGGCCCGGCGTCGCGGTCGTGGCGGGGGGCATCTGCTCCTCCTCTCTTGTCGACCGAAGCTTTGCAGCACGAGGGCGCCTGCCGGGACGTGCGCGCACCCGCGCCCGTCTCGCACGGGCTTCCTCTGCATCGTCCGAGACAGGTGCGATGGTCTCCCGGACCTGCACAAGGAGGAAAGGCAATGGCAACCGCAGTCCAGCAAGAGGCGGCTTACGACGACGTTGCAGGCTCCGGCTGGCTCACCTTCGCGGCGAGCATGCTCGGGCTGGTGGGCATCCTCTGCCTCATCGACGGAATCGTGGGGCTGTCGAAGTCGAAGTTCTACGCCGCCGGCGCCACCTACGTGTTCAGCGACCTGCGCACGTGGGCCTGGATCACGCTGATCGTCGGCGTGCTCGCCATCATGGCCGCCGGAGGAGTGCTCGCAGGCTCGCAGTGGGCGCGCTGGTTCGGGATCTTCGCAGCGGGGCTCAACGCGATCGCGGTGTTCTCGTCCGCTCAGGGCTTCCAGCTCTGGACGCTGATCATCTTCGCCTGCGACATCCTCGTGATCTACGCGCTCGCGGTCTACGGCGGGAGGCGCAGCACGGCCTGACGTCCCGGCACCGATCTGCGTACGTCAAGAGCCCCGGGCGCCGTCGCGCCCGGGGCTCTTCGCTGGTGAATCACACAGTGGTCAGTCGAGATCGCACTTGCAGCTGCGGCGAGGAACTCCGCCGCAGACCCGGCAGCGGCGCGTACGCCGCTCGAGCACGCGCATCGCGCTGCCGTACTTGAGCATCAGCACGCCCGCAAACGACGTGACTGCGAATCCCACGGCGTACTGAAACGAAAGGGTTCCCATTGCCTGAATTGTCTGCGCCCGGCGGCTCGGGCCATAGCTGGCGCCCACTCCCGGTCAGTGGGGCGGGCACGTCGGTCCTCCGCGGCTCGCTCGTGGAACCTGTCGGCGTGGCGGATCGGACGCGGCTCGTCGTCGTCTCCTGCTCCTCGCTCGCGGCGGCGGAGCGCGCGCTGGCCGAGACCCGCGGGCTCGACGGCGTCCGCGACACGGCGATCGTCACCCGCACCGAGCACGGCCAGGTCGAGCTGCGCCAGACACACCAGGTCGCGCCCGGGGAAGGCGTGGTCGCCGGGGGCACGGTCGGCTTCGTCGCCGGGATGCTGCTCGGCGGCCCGGTCGGCGGCGCCCTCCTGGGCATGCTCGGCGGCGGCGTCTGGGCGGCACGCGACACCGGCCTTCCCGATGCGCGCCTGCGCGAGCTCGGCGAGTCGCTGCAGCCCGCCGGCGCGCTTTTGTGCCTGCTCGTCGGCGCCGACGACGCGGCGATGGTGGGCGAGAGGCTCGCGGCCTACGGCGAGGTCGCCGACGCCGACGCGTCCGCCGTCCCGTAGCGGCGGCGGTTGAGCAGGAACGCGACCCCGCCGAGCGGCAGCGGCAGCCAGAACACGATCAGCCGGTAGGCGAGGGTCGCGACGACGGCCTGGTGGGCGGTCGTGCCGGCCAGGGTCAGCAGCCCGGTGAGCCCGGCTTCGACGAAGCCGAGCCCGCCCGGCGTGAAGGGGATCAGCGCGAGCAGCATCGCGGCCGAGTACGCGAGCACGACGAGCGACGGATTCGGGCGGGCTCCGACCGCGGCGAGGCAGCAGAGGAGGCCGAGGTAGTCGAAGCCGGGCTTGGCGATGTCGGCGCAGAGCGCAAAGGGCCACCGCGCGCCGAACGCAGCTCGCAATCCGTCCCGTTGAGCCAGAAGGCGCTCACCGGCACCGTGCGCGTCGCGCTTGCTCGGGAACAGCCTGAGGACGGCGTCGACCGCGCGGCCGACCGTGAGCAGCGGCGCGTCCCAGAGGAAGGCCGCGAGCCCGGCGAAAATGGCGAGCGCGAACGCGCCGGCGCCGATGTAGGCGGTCGTGAGCAGGCCGCGCGGCGCTTTGAGGCCGCCGAGAATCGCGGGCAGGGCGAGTACCGGGAAGGCGAGGATCGTGGCCGTGTTCGCGATCGAGACGGCAGCCAGCCCGCCGGCGACGTCGTCGCCCCGCACGCCGGAGCGGACGAGCATCCGGTAGGCGAACGCCCCGGAGGTCGCGGCCCCGCCGGGGATCACGTTGCCCGCGGCGTTGCCGGCGAGCTGCGCCGTTCCGACGGCGAACCAGCTCGGCGTCCGCAGCGCGATCCGCTGCATCTCCCAGAGCGAGATGACGCTCGTCGCCTCGAAGACGAGGGCAAGGAGGATCCACCAGGGGTCGAGCTCGCCGAGCGAGTGCCACTGCGTGAAGAGGGCGACGAGGCTCGGAAAAAGCAGGTACAGCGAGACCGCCGTCGCGAGCAGCAGCAGGCAGCGGAAGATCACGCGCCAGGGCAACTTCCCCCGCGCCGGCTTCGCTTCCGCGGGGACCGGCGGCTGCGACGCCGTGGCCATCGCCGAGAAGGTATCGCGCCGTCCTGCCTCCCAGGGGGTGCGCACCCCCTGGCAGGCCGCAGCGGCCGGTGGTGCGATCCGTCCGGCGATGGAGATCGGGAAGCCGCAGCGGAAGATCGTCGTGGAGCCGATCCGGGATCCCGTTCCGGAGCGGACGCCCAAGCCGGCGCCCGAGCCCGCACCGAACCGGCCCGACCCGGTGCGAGTCCGGACTTGAGCGAGACGTCAGCCGCCGGCGCTCCGCCGGCCGGGAGCAAGGCGGCTGCGGCCGGCGCAGCCGGTGGGGCCGTCCTGCTGACGCTCGCGGCGGGTCAGTTCCTCATGACCCTCGACAGCTCGGTGATGAACGTCTCGATCGCGACCGTCGCGAAGGACGTCGGCACGACGGTCAGCGGGATCCAGGGAGCGATCACCGCCTACACGCTCGTGATGGCGTGCCTGATGATCACCGGCGCGAAGGTCGGGGCGATCATCGGGCGCAAGCGGGCGTTCTCGATCGGCTGCGTGATCTACGGCTGCGGCTCGCTGACGACGGCGCTCGCTCCGAATCTCCCGGTACTGCTACTCGGCTGGTCGTTCCTCGAGGGCGTGGGGGCGGCGCTGATCCTGCCCGCGATCGTCGCCCTCGTCGCCTCGAACTTCCCGGCCGTGCGCCGGCCGGCGGCGTACGGGATGGTCGCCGCGGCGGGCGCGGTTGCTGTTGCGGTCGGGCCGCTGATCGGCGGCTTCGCCACGACGTACTTCTCCTGGCGGTGGGTCTTCGCGGGCGAGGTGGTGGTCGTGCTCGTGATCCTCGTGCTCGCGCGGCGAATCGCCGATTCGCCGGCGACCGAGCAGCCGAAGCTCGACCTCGTCGGCGCGGGGCTCTCGGCGCTCGGGCTCGGCCTGTTCGTCTTCGGCATCCTCCGTTCGGGCGAGTGGGGCTGGATCCAGCCGCGCTCGGGAGGCCCTAGCTGGGCCGGGCTCTCGCCGGTGATCTGGCTGCTGCTCGGCGGCCTCTTCGTCCTCTGGATCTTTTTCCGCTGGGAGGACCGGGTCGAGGCGCACGGGGGAGAGCCGCTCGTTCGCCGCGCCCTGTTCCGGAACGAGCAGCTCAAGGGCGGCCTGACGATGTTCCTGTTCCAGTACCTCGTGCAGGCCGGCATCTTCTTCGTCGTGCCGCTCTACCTTTCGGTCGCGCTCGGGCTGTCGGCGATCGACACCGGCGTCCGCATCCTGCCGCTCTCGATCACGCTCCTGGCCGCCGCGATCGGCGTGCCGCGCCTCTTCCCGACGGCCTCGCCGCGGCTCATCGTGCGCACCGGCCTGCTCGCGCTCTTCGCCGGGACCGTCGTGTTGCTCGGCGCCCTCGACGTCGACTCCGGCCCCGAGGTCGTGCTCGTGCCGCTGCTCCTGATCGGGCTCGGGATCGGCGCCCTCGCCTCGCAGCTCGGGGCGGTCACCGTCTCGGCGGTGCCCGACGACCAGGCCTCAGAGGTGGGGGGCGTCCAGAACACGATGACGAACCTCGGCGCCTCGATCGGGACGGCGCTCGCGGGCGCGATCCTCATCGCCACGCTGAGCACGACGTTCAACGCGAACATCCAGAAGAGCGATGCCATCCCGGCCAGCGTGAAGTCCCAGGCGCACGTGAAGCTGGGGGGCGGGGTGCCCTTCATCTCGGACGCCGACCTGAACGCGGCGCTCGACAAGGCGAACGTGCCGCCGGAGCAGTCCGACGCCGCCGTCACGGCCTATCAGGACGCTCGAATCGCCGGCCTCGAGTCGGCGCTCGCGGTGCTGGCGCTCGCCGTGGTGATCGCGCTCTTCCTCGCGCAGAAGATCCCGACCGTGCAGCCGGGCGCGCAGCAGGCGGCTCCGGATCAGACGTCCGTATAGGGCCAGACGAAGCCGCCGCCGAGCATGCCGCGCTCGAACTGGTCGACGTAGCCCCAGTCCACTGGCGCGTCCGGGGTCTCGTGCGTCGGGGTCGCCTTCACCTCTGCGACCGTGACGTTGAGGGTCACCGCGCGCCGCTCGTGGTCGACGACCTTCACCGCGCCCGCCGGGACGACGTGGTGCGTGTCGTCGTAGCTGACGACGAGGTAGCTCTCGCCGGGCTTGTACGTCGCCCACGAGACCTTGCCCACGGAGCCGTCGGTCGCCTCGACGGCGTAGTTCTTGACGCTCTGGTCATGCCCGACGGAGCCCTCGGGAAAGCTCCACACCGTCCGCTCCCCGGGCTCCGCCACGCGGCGATCGTAAACGAGGTGTCTCGCGCGGGGTCGTCGTGCCTGCACGCGGCACGGCGTCGGCTCCGCACCCCTGTCGGCCGGCGCTCGAGGCGGCAGACTCGGAGCATGTGCCGCTGGCTCGCGTACTACGGCAAGCCGGTCCGGATGGACAAGGTCCTGTACGGGCCGCAGCACTCCCTGATCGAGCAGAGCCTCAGCTCGCGCATGGGCGCCGAGCCGACGAACGGAGACGGCTTCGGCATCGGGTGGTACTCCGCCTCCGGCGAGCCGGGGGTCTTCAAGAGCGTCGAGCCTGCCTGGAATGACCGCAACCTGCGGGAGCTCGCCGGCCACATCGAGTCGCACCTCTTCCTCGCGCACGTCCGCGCCACGACGGGGACGCCGGTCCAGCAGACGAACTGCCATCCGTTCCGCTACGGCAAGTGGCTGTGGGTGCACAACGGGCTGATCGGCGACTGGCTCACCCTCAAGCGCGACCTCGTGCTGGCCGTCGACCCGGCGCTGTACCCGCTGATCGAGGGAACGACCGACTCGGAGGCGCTCTTCTTCCTCGCCCTGACGCTCGGTCTCGAAGACGACCCGCCGGCCGCCGTCGAGCGCGCGATCGGCCTCGTCGAGGAGATCGGCCAGCGGCACGAGCGTCAAGTACCCGTTCCAGGGCACGATCGCGACGACGGACGGCGAGCGGCTCTGGGCCTTCCGCTACTCGAGCGAGGGCAAGTCCCGGTCGCTCTACTTCTCGACCTCGTACGACACGCTGAAGGCTCTCTATCCCGACGACCCGCGCCTCGGCGACTTCGACGAGGAGACCAGGGTCGTCGTCTCCGAGCCGCTCGGCGACCTGCCGGGCGTGTGGAATCCGGTTCCCGAGGCGAGCTGGGGCGTCGTGCAGCCGGGGCCGGACGAGCTGGGCACCTTCACGCCCGCCGCTCCCGCCGCGGTCTGAAGCCCTCCTAGTTGTCCGCGGCGTGGTCGTTCTCGACGCCGGCTCGGCGGCCGACGAGCTCGTCCATGCAGTCGCAGCAGTAGTGGACCCGCCGCTCGCCGGAGGGCGAGAGAACGGTCACCCATCCCCGCTCGTCGGGCTGCTTCTCGCGACCGCACTCGGTGCACCGCATGACCTGGACGGTAGGGCCGGCCGCGGGCCGTTCGGTTGGTGCAGCTGGGTCAATCCGAGCGGAGGATCCCCTCGCGATGTGCCACGGCCAGCGCCTCGATTCGCGAGTGCGCGCCGAGGGCGCGCAGCATCCGCCGGATGTGGTTCCGGACGGTGTCGACGCTGAGATGGAGCTCCTCGGCGATCTGCACGGTGGAGCGTCCGTGCGCGAGCAGGTGCAGGACCTGGTTCTGCCGGGGAGTGAGGTGTGGGTGGGGGCCCGGCGCGGTCGAGTCTTCGCGGATCGCGACGATGCCGAAGACGCCGACGATCCGGCCTCCGTCGTGGAGGGGAACCGAGCTGATGTCGACCTGCAGGCGCTCTCCGTCGGGGCCGAGCACGACGACGCTGGCGTCGGTCGAGCGCTCCGTCCCCAGCACCTTGCGGGTGAACGACTCCCTCGCCTCGCGCACCTGCTCCGGCGCGACGACCGACGACTGCTGCCGCCCCCGCACGTCCCCCAGGAGCTTCAGCCCGGCGGGATTGAGCCAGCGGATGACCCCGAAGCGGTCGATCGCGTAGCTCGGGACGTTGACGTCGTCGAGCGCACGCTGGACGTCGCCGGGGATCCCCTCTCCGGAGAGACGAGAGGCGGGTTCCCGCATGGCCGACATCGGTCCTCCTTCGGTCGAGCTGCGGAGCGGGGGCCGGAGCCTGCCGGCCGCGGCGGCGCCCCGGTCCTCGCTCCACGGCTTCGTTCACGATGGCGGCGCCCAGCGCCGCACACATCATCCCGTTCGGATGAGCGTGTCCCCCTCGGCCGCCGGCGGCGGCGCGGCGAGCGAGTCGAGCGGCCGGTCCAGCTCCTTCGCGATCCGCACGGCGGCGGAGACGAGCGGGGCCGCGAGCACGAGCCCGAGCATCCCGAACAGGCAGCCCGCGCCGATCGTCACGACGAGCACGACGAGCGGGTTCAGGTGCAGCGCGGCGCCCATCGCGAACGGCTGGAAGAGGTTCTGCAGCAGGCCGTTCGCGAGGATGACGACGACGAGCATCGCCACGGCGACGCCGGTGCCCTGCCCCCCGAGCGCGAGCAGGACGGCGAAGGCGCCGGCGACGATCGCGCCGATGTACGGGATGTACGCCGTGACGAAGGTCACGACGGCGATCGTCCCCGCGAGCGGGACATCGAGGACGAGCGCCGCGAGCCCGACGACCACGCCGTTGAAAGCGGCGACGATGGTGACGCCGCGGAAGTACCCGCGCAGCGAGGTGATCACCGAGCCGCTGATCGTGCGCGCAACCGGCTCCGGCAGCCCGACGTGGCGGTCGAGCGTCCGGCGCATCCGCGGGCCGTCCTTGAGCAGGAAGAACGTCCCGAGCGCCGCGAAGGACAGCCCGAAGAGGACCGAGGCGAGCCCGCGGAGCCCGTGGACGACGCCGTGCACGAGCGTCGAGATCGCCTGCGAGGTCGCGTGCTTCGCCGTCGAGGTGGCGCCGGACGCGCTCGAGGAGTCGACGCCGAGGCTCTTCAGCCAGCCCTGGAGCCGGTCGGCGCCGCCGGCTGCCTGCGCCGAGAGCTCCGCGCTCTGGCCGGTGATGCCGGCGATGACGATCACGACGACGACGACGACGACGGCCACGACCGCGAGCAGGACGAGCGCCGCCGCGAGCGCGCGCGGCATGTGCCGGTCGAGCACGCGGACGAGCGGCATCCCGACCACCGAGACGATCAGCGCGGCCACCATTGGCCCGACGATCGTGTACGTCTCGGCAAGCAGCCAGATCAGGCCTATGACCACCAGAAGCATCCCGACGAGGAACCAGGAGCTCCGTCCGACGTCACGCAGCCAGCGCGGCGTGGCGAGCGCGTTTCTCAGGTGCGCGCGCCCGGTTCCGTCCGCCTGGTCCTCTATCGCGGTCATTCCCCGGCAAGCCTGGTCCGTGGGCGGCGCCCGTGCCTCATCCCGCCGGGGTGACGCGACCCAGGTCGTGCCTGCCTCCCGCCCGTGACGTGCCCGCGCCGTGGCCGTGCGCCGTCTCGGGCCCGAGTCTGTTTCCAGACGGACTCGATTCGTCCCACGAAGGAGGAGGCGGATGGCTGTCGGGCCGATCCAGCTGCTTGTGCTCGGATTCGACAACCCCGGCTTCCACGGCGAGGTCACGCGGGAGCTCGAGAGGTTGCGGGCGAGCGACACGGTGCGCGTGATCGACGCGCTTGCCGTGCACAAGGACGCCCGGGGCGAGATCGAGGTGCAGCACCTGAGCGATCTCACGAAGGAAGAGGCGATCGAGCTCGGCAGCAAGGTGGCCGCGCTCGTCGGTCTGGGGATCGAGGGCGAAGAGGACCTGCACGCCGCGGCCGAGATCGGCGCCGAGGACGCCGCCGCACGCGGGATCGAGGTCTTCGACGACGAGGTCGAGTGGGACGTGATCGAGGAGATCCCCAACGGCTCGGCGGCCGCGCTGATCCTGCTCGAGCACCACTGGGCGGTGCCGCTGCGCGACGCGGTCGCACGGGCGGGCGGCTACCGGATCGCCGACGGGATGATCTCCCCCTACGACCTGCTCGCGCTCGGGCTGGCCAGCGCCGAGGAGGCGAAGCAGCTCCAGCAACAGGAGAAGCGGACGACGGTCGCGCCGTAGAGAGGTGGCAACGATGTTCGGTCCCACACGCAGGGTCGCGCGCCGCAGGGCCAGGCGCCTCGCCCGGCGTCGCTAGGGCACTGCCGGCGGAGGGCTCGGCGTTCCGCCGCCGCGGTGGCGGCGGATCAGCCAGAAGATCACGCCGCCGAGGACTCCCGCGGCGAGGATCGCGAAGGCGATCCAGCCCCAGGGCGTGCTTTCGGGCTCCTCGTTCTGCGCGGCGGCGGCGGCCGCGGCGCCTGCGACGACGGCCGTGGTGTTGACGCCCTCCGTCGTGGTCGCGGGCTGCGTCACCACCCTCGTCTCCGTGTGCGTCTGGGTCTGAGTCTGGGTCTGAGTCTGAGCGTGCGTCACCGTCTTCTGCGCCGTGGTCGCCGGCGCGGTGGTGACGACGGTGACGGTGGCCGGCGGCGCAGGGGTGGTGACCGTCTCGGCGGGCGCCGTCGTGGCGGGAGTGGTCGTCACGGGAGCGGTCGTCGGCACAGTGCGCGTGAGCGCCGGACGTGTCGGCGTCGTGCGGGTGACGGAGCCGGCGGTGCCGGGTAGCGAGCCGCCTCCGCCGCAACCGGCGGCGAGGGACGCCGCGGCGGCGACGAGACCGGATGCGACCAGCGGCCGCAGCCGGCGGCGGGTCACGCGTCCGGCTCCGGCGCGTCGTCCTTCGGCACAGACGCCTTCGACAGGCCGATCCGGATCAGATCCTCGACGCGCAGCCAGTTGTTCGCGACCTCGACGCCGTCGGCGCGCTTGATCGCCGCGCGCAAAGGCTTCGCCCAGACGTGCTCGATCAGCGCGATCGCCGCGGACGTGCCGTTAGGAATCGCCTGGACGAGCGCGAACTGGTCGTCCTCGTCGAGCGTGTGACCGGTTTCCGCGCTCTCGGCGGCGCCGGCCATCCAGCCGATCTCCGCGCCCTCTGCGCCCGCAACGCCCCAGCCGACCAGCCCGCCGACCATGGCGCCGAAGTCCGCCGCCTCCTCCCACTCGAGGTCGGTCGCGGTCAGTGTCGCGACCGCGCCCATCGAGTCCTTGCGGACGACGAGGAGGTCGATCAGGCGGATCAGGCCGAGCGTCTTGAGCCGCTCGAGCTCGGGCAGGATCTCGCCCTTGAAGTGGTTGCCGTCGAAGACGACCGTGAGGATCTGGACGGGCCCGATCTCCTCGAGTTGCTTCGTCGGTGGATTGTCGCTCTGGGTGGCCACTATGGGGTACAGCGACGCTACGCCCGCCTGGCCGTCAGCGCCTCATCCCCTCGGGACGATGCCCCGGACCGGCCGCCGTCCTAGGGTCGCGCGAGACAACGCCTTCTCGGAAAGGAACACGCTCATGTGGTGGGGCATCGGTGCGGGTGGGGCTCTTCTCTACCTCGTCCTTCTGTTCGTCCTGGGGTTGAGTTGTCTGCGTAAGGGACACTGGATCATGTTCATCTTCGGGATCTTCATCCCGATCTTCTGGCTCATCGGCGCGGTGATTCCGCCGGCCCGCCCGCAGGCCGTCTGACCGGACGCGTGGTGTGACTGCCACCGCTCAGGAAGCGCCGACCTCCGTACCGCGGCCCAGGTGGCGCCGTTGGGTGACCGCGGCGCTGATCGTCGTCGTCATCGGCGCGGCGGCGAACCTGCTCGGCTGGGACATCCGCGGCTGGTTCTCCAGCCTGTGGGACACGATGACGACGATCTCCGTCGCGTCGCTCATCGGCGCGTGTCTCTTGATGATCGTCCAGACGAGCGCCACCGCCTTCGCCTGGTACTCGATCCTCCACTTCGCGTACCCGGAGCGGACGAAGTGGCGGGACATCCTTGCCGGCTACGCGGTCTCGGTCGCGCTGAACGGGATCCTGCCCGCCAACATCGGCACGCTCGTGTTCCTGATCATGCTCACCGTCCTGATCGGGATGAGCTTCGCCGCGGTGCTCGGCGCCTATGCGGTGGAGAAGATCTTCTTCACGTGCTCCGGCACGTTCGTCTACCTCTACCTCTTCCTCACGGTCGGCGGCTCGTTCGACATCTCCTTCAGCTGGGTGCACGAGCACGTCGCCGCGACGATCGTCGTCTTCGGCGGCGGCGCCCTGTTGATCGTGATGCTCGTCCGCCGCTTCTGGCCGCGCGTCCTCTCGTGGTGGGAGAACGCGAAGGAGGGAGGCGCGATCCTCGGCAAGCCGCGCGCCTTCTTCGGGCGCGTCTTCCTGCCGTCGTTCATCGGCTGGGCCGCGAGCCTGTCGACGATCGGCGTCTTCCTGCACGCCTACGGGATCCCGGTCAGCTTCGACACGATCATGCACGTCGCCGGCGGCAACTCGCTCGCCAACGTCACCTCGTTCACGCCGGGCGGCGTGGGAGTGACGCAGGCCTGGAACGTCGCCTCGCTTCAGCACGTCGCGTCTCCGCAGCAGGCGACGGCGTATTCCGTCGCGCAACAGTTGGTGGGGACGGCCTGGAACATCGTCTTCGCGCTGGTCCTGATGATCTGGGCCTGGGGCTGGAGCGGCGGCAAGCAGCTGGTGTCCGACTCGTACGCCGACGCGAAGCGCCGCCAGGCCGAAGAGACGGAGAAGCGCCGCGCGAAGAAGGCAGCACGCTCCGCTGACGCGGAGCAGCCCGCCCCGTGAGCACGGCGTACGGCGAGGCGCCGGGCTGGACGCCCGAGAAGCCTCGCTTCCGGCCCGGGCAGCTCGTGCTCTCGTGGCTGCTCGGCGCAACCTCGCTGCTCGTTGCCACCGAGCTCGTTCCCGGCGCCTCGGACTCGACGTTCCGGGCCGCGCTCGTCGTGGCGGCGGTACTCGCCGTGCTGAACGCCGTCCTGCCGCCGCTCATCGCGGCTCTACGCCTGCCGTTCACGGCGCTGCTCGGCTTCTTTCTCGTGCTGGCCGTCGACGCGCTGATGCTGCTCGTCGCCGACCACTTCAGCAAGGGTCTGAAGATCGACTCGTTCTGGTCGGCGCTCGGCGTCGCGCTCGCGGCGGCGGCGGTCGGGGTCGTCCTCTCGGTGCTGTTCGGCACCAACGACGACGACATCTACTCGCTCCGGGTCGTGCAGCGCATCGCCCGTCGCTCGGGCGACCGGGTCGTGACCGACCGTCCGGGGATCGTCTTCCTCGAGATCGACGGCCTGGCGCTCCCGGTCCTGCAGGGGGCCATGCGCGACGGGCACGCGCCCACGCTGGCGCGCTGGCTGGAGGACCGCACGCACCGGCTTGCGGAATGGGAGCCCGACCTCTCCTCGCAGACCGGCGCCTCGCAGGCCGGGATCCTGCTCGGCTCGAACGAGGACATCGTCGCCTTCCGCTGGGTCGAGAAGGAGCGGCAGGCGCTCGTCACCTGCTCCTCGCCCGAGGACTGCGCCGAGCTGGAGCGGCGCCACGCGACGGCGCCCGGCCTGCTCACCGGCGGCGGCGCGAGCCGCGGCAACCTCTTCTCGGGCGGCGCCGACCACATGATCCTCACCGTCAGCCGGATGGAGGCCGAGCGCTCGTCGAACCCCGGCTACCGCGCCTTCCTCGCGAACGGCTTCAACGTGGCGCGCTCCTTCGTCCTCTTCGGCTGGGAGGTGATCGTGGAGTGGGTCGCCGCCGCGAAGCAGCGGCGGCGCGACGTCCGTCCCCGCGGCCACCGGGGCGGCGTCTATCCGTTCCTGCGCGCGACGATGTGTGTGATCGTCCGCGACCTGATCGTCTACGGCGTCCTCACCGACATGATGAAGGGGAGGCCCGCGATCTACGCGACGTTCTCGAGCTACGACGAGGTCGCGCACCACTCCGGCCTCGAGCGCGACGACACGCTCGAGGCGCTGCGGAAGCTCGACCAGCAGTTTGCCCGCATCGAGCGCGCCCGCCGCTACGCCGCGCGCCCGTACGAGCTCGTCGTCCTCTCCGATCACGGCCAGACGCAGGGAGCCACCTTCAAGCAGCGCAACGGCTACGGGCTCGACGAGCTGGTGCAACGCAACCTCGAGCACGGCGGAGTGAGCGCGCTCGCCGGCGGCGACGAGCAGGAGGCGATGGTCGGCCACGCGGCCGCCGAAGCGACGGGACGGAAGGCGAAGCCGTCGAAGAGCGATGTCTCGGGCCGGGACGTCGTCGTCCTCGGCTCGGGCAACCTCGGTCTCGTCTACCTGATGGAGGAGGACGGCCGGCTGACGCGCGAGGAGCTCGAGACCCGACATCCGAAGCTGCTGCCGGCACTGTCGGCGCACCCGCATGTCGGCTGGGTGCTCGTGGCCTCGGACGCGCACGGCGCAGTCGTGGTGGGCGGTGAGGGCGCCCGCTACCTCGAGGAGGACCGCGTGGAGGGAGAGGACCCGCTCGCGCGCTTCCCCGTCACGGCGGCTCGGCACCTCCTTCGCACCCACCGCTTCGAGCACGCGCCGGACCTCCTCGTCGGCAGCTTCTACGACCCGGCCCTCGACGAGGGCTGCGCCTTCGAGGAGCTGATCTCGTTCCACGGCGGGCTCGGCGGCTCCCAGACCCGGGCGTTCCTGCTCCACCCGGCGGAGCTGCCCGCGCCGGAGCAGCCGCTCATCGGCGCCGAGACGCTTCACGGCGTGCTCATGGGCTGGCGGAGGCTGCTCGAGGAGGAGCGCGGGTCGCCGGCGACGCCGGCTCCGGCCCCGCAGCCCGTGCCGCAGCGATGATCGAGCCGTCATGGCCGGGAACCGGACAGCCATCGTCGTCCCCGGCCACGGGTGGCTCGACCTGGACGGCGTGCACCGGATCAGCGGCCGTTGCATGCGGCTCGTGCTCGAGGCCGAGGAGCTCGTGAGCAGCGCGGGCGCCGACGTCGTCGTCTTCAGCGGCTGGTCGCCGACCGGCGGTCGTTCCGAGGCCGAGCAGATGCGCGACGCCTGGCGCGGCCCGGCCGTCGAGCTCGTCGTCGAGCCGACGGCGACGTCGACCGCCCAGAACGCGGCGCGCACGCTGCCGCTGTTGCTCGAGCGTGGGGTCGGTACCGCGGTCGTGATCTGCGCGCCGCCGCACCTCGTCCGGACGCGACTCTTCTTCCGCCGGCTCTACCGCGGCTCCGGCGTCGAGGTCTCCTTCCGCGCCGCGCGTCTTGCCCCGACGGCGCGCGCGGTCGTGTGGGAGCTGCTGGCGTTCCCGTTCCTCCCCTTCCAGCTCCACGCCGCCCGCGCCGAGCTGGCCGCTTCAGACTTGGCTCGGAGGCTGCCGTGAGCGACACGCTCGTCTTCATCCCCGCCTGGAACGAGGAGGAGAACCTGCCGGCCGTGCTCGACGGGCTGAGCAAGCAGTTGCCCGACGTGGACGTCCTGGTCGTCGACGACGGCTCGACCGACCGCACCGCCGACGTCGCGCGCGAGCACGGGGCGGAGGTGCTCTCGCTCGGGACGAACCAGGGCCTCCGCGTCGGGATCGCCTCGGGCTATCGCTGGGCGCTGGAGCACGACTACGCGTTCTGCGGGCGGGTCGACGCCGACGGCCAGCATCCGTCCGCGGAGCTCGCACGGCTGCTCGGCTACGTGCGCAGCGGCGAGTGCGACGTCGCGGTCGGCTCCCGCTTCGTCTCGGGTGACGGCTACGCCGCGTACCGCTACCGGCCGAGCCCGGCGCGGCGCTTCGGCACCGGCCTGCTGCGGCGCTCGGTGGGGGTCGTGCTGAGGCGGCCGTTCCGGGACGCGACGAGCGGGCTCTACGCGGTGAACGCGAAGGCGCTGCCGCTCCTCGCCCGGCCGTATACGAGCGGCGCGCCCGAGGTGGAGGCGCTGATCCGTGTGGTCGAGGCGGGACTGCGCCTCGAGGAGGTCCCGGTGGACATGGCGCCGAGGGCGGGAGGCGAGTCGAAGCTGCGCGGCGGCAAGGCGGTCAAGCTCGTGGTCACCGTGGCGGCGGCGCTCGTCGCGGCGCTGGTCGCACGGCAGCGCGCGAAGCGCTGACCGAGGATCCGGTATCAGTTACCACCGGGGTCGGTGCGGAGCAGCGCGTCGAGCCGCGCGATGCTGTCGGTGAGCTGTGCGAGTTGTGCGTCGACGCGGTCGAGCCGCGTCGAGACTGCAGCCTGTGCGTCGTCGGCTGCGGCATCGTCGCCGGACGCCCGCTCTCGCTCGGCTCGCGCGACGAAGACCGAAGTGATCCCGGCGGTGACGATCGACAGGAACGCGATGCCCTCGAGCATCACGAACGCCGTGATGAGCTTGCCGACCGTGTTGTTCGGCACGTAGTCGCCGTAGCCGACGGTCGTCACCGTCTGCAAGATCCACCACATGCCGAGCCAGACCGAGCTGTACTCGGAATGGTCGAAAACGCGCATCAGCACGCCGCCGGCCACCACGATGAACGAGGTGGCGGTGACGATCACGCTCGCGGCCAGCCGGACGGACGGCGGCTCGCGCATGAATTTCGTCATGCGACGCTCGATCAGGTTCGTCGGTCTCACGGCGCGCGCCTTGCTGCCGAGGGGCGTCTTTCCGGACGGCGTCATCTGAGCGCCTCGCGGGCGCCGTCGTCGTAGACGACCACGGTGCCTGCGAGGTAGTCCGGCAGCGCGCGGCGCTTTGGGTCGAAGAGGGCCGGAACGAAGCCGAGGAAGCACGGGACGATCGCGAGTGCCAGTCCGAGCGTCCGCACGAGCGCCCGCCAGATGGTCATGCGCCGGTCGCCGCGGGCGGGCAGGACGCGCACGTGCATGAGGCGCATGCCGGGCGTCTGGCCCGCGGTCTGCCAGAAGAGCGTGAAGTAGCCGGCCGCGATCGCGATCCCGGCGAGCCCCAGAAGCGTCCCGGCGAGCCAGTGCGGCCGGATGCCGCCCACCAGCGCCCCGACGAGGCCGGCCGCCGCGCCGACTGCCAGCGAGATCGTGACGACCGCGAGCGCGTCGACGACGAGTGCGATGCCGCGGCTGGCCACTCCCGCGAACTCCGTCGGCGCTCGAACGCTCGACAGCCTGCGGTCGACGGCGGCGGCGCCGTCACGGACGTCACCGGCGACCTGCTCGGCGAGGCCGGCGGACTGCGCCGCCATGGCGGCGCGGACCTCCGGCCCGGCGAGGGCGCGCTGGAGCACGTGACCCATCGCCTCGCTCGCGAGCACGCGATCGACGAGCACGAGCGTCTCGGGGCTCGCGAGCGCCTGGTCGATCATGCGCTCCAGCTCGCCCGACGCAGCGAGCTCGCGGACGATCCGCTCGGCGACCCCGTGGCGGACCAGCGACCGCGTCGCCTCCTCCGGCAGCGAACTTGCCAGCGCACGATCGAGCACCCGCCCGACCTCGGGCGTCGACAGGAGCTCCTCGATCGCGGTCTCGAGCCGGCCGCGCCAGGCGCGGGCAGCGACCCGAGCGGAGTAGACCGCGGCGCCGCCGATCGCGTCCGCGACGCCGGACGGCCTGGTCTCGTCGGGATTCGGTTCCATCGCTCCGAAATCTCGCAGGAGCTCCGGGGGTGCGACAGCCGGTCCGCACCGTCGAGCAGGGGAGGCACACGCCCCTCGTCCTGCCGACCGCTAGGTTGAGGCGCAGGGCCTCAAGGTGATGGTGCTCGCCTCGATCACGAGCTTCCTCCACACCCACAACGACTGGGCTCTGCCGCTCCTGTTCGGGCTCGTGGCGCTCGAGTCGTTCGGGCTGCCGGTGCCGGGCGAGACGGCGTTGATCGCGTGCAGCGTGATCGCGTCGCAGGGAGACCTCTCGATCGTCGCCGTGATCGTGGTCGCGGCCGCGGCGGCGATCATCGGCGACAACCTCGGCTACCTCGCGGCGCGCAAAGGGGGGCGCGCGCTGCTCGACCGCTACCGGCTGACACGCGGCGTTGCAGAGCGCTATCTGCCGCGAGGCGAGCGGTTCTTCGCCAGGCACGGCGGCAAGGCCGTGTTCCTCGGCCGCTTCGTCGCCGTGCTCCGGGTGACCGCGGCGTGGTGCGCGGGGCTTGCGCGCATGCACTGGTGGAGCTTTCTGGGCTGGAACGCCGCCGGCGGCATCGTCTGGGCGACGCTCGTGGGCTTGCTCGCTTACTTCCTCGGCGAAGCGTTCGCGAAGCTGATCGGCCCCTTCGGGCTCCTCGCTGCAGGCGGCGTGATTCTTCTCACCGCCGCAGGGTTCTTCATCGCCCGCCGCCTTGAGCGGCGCGTTGTGAACGAGAAGTAGCTCGCTCGTCCCAGATCTCCGCCAGCGTGGAGGGAGATAGATCGCGCTTGTCGAGCGCCTCCAGCGGCCGCACGAAGTCGAGCGTGGCCGACATCAGGACGACTGCCGTGTCGGAGCTCGCGGCGGCGATCCGCTCGGCCGCCTCGCGGCCGCCGATGCCCGGCATGTTGACGTCGATGAGGGCGAGGTCGGGACAACGTGCAGTCGCAAGCTCGATCGCCTCCTCGCCGCTCTGGGCGAGGGCGTCGAGCTCGAATCCCTCCGACGCGGCGATCACCTTCGCCGCGGCGGCGAGGAACGAGACGCTGTCGTCTGCGACGAGGACTCGAATCATCGCTGGCTCTTTCCCGGGGACTCCGCCCCGAACCATTGCATGCCGATGCGATTTGGGGTAGCTCCCGCCCCATGCGGGCGTAAGGTCGCCACATGAGCCTGCGGTGGACGATCCTCGCCCCGGCCTACGACCGCATGTCGCGCAGCAGCGAGGAAGCGGGTCTCGGCGACCTGCGGCAGGGCCTGCTCGCCGACGCCGGCGGGCGCGTGCTCGAGATCGGCGCCGGCACCGGCGTGAACCTGCCGCATTACGCCGGGAGCGTCGAGTCGCTCGTTCTCACCGACCCCGAGCCGCCGATGCTCCGCCGGCTGCAGCGCGCCGTCCACGAGCACGCGCCGGACGCGCAGGTGCTGCGGGCGCCGGCGGAGGATCTGCCGTTCGAGGACGACTCCTTCGACACGGTCGTCTCAACGCTCGTGCTCTGCGGCGTCGACGACCAGCCGCGCGCGCTGCGCGAGGCTCGCCGCGTCCTGCGTCCCGGCGGCCGGCTGCTCTTCATCGAGCACGTGCGCGCCGACGACCCGGGGCTCGCCCGCTTCCAGGACCGGATGAACTGGCTGAACCGCCTCGTCGTCGGGTGCGACTGCAACCGGCGCACGCTCTCCGCGATCGAGGCGGAGCAGTTCGAGGTGTCTCGCCTCGAGCACGCGACGACGCCGAAGGCGCCGAAGTTCGTGCAGCCGCTCATCGTCGGCGCTGCCGTCGCGGGCAGCCCGCAGTAAGGGAGCCACCGCGCCGGGTGGTTGGCCCGGCGCAGTGGCTCGTTACCTGCTCAGTGGTGGCCGCCTCCGTCGTCACCACCGCCGCCGCCGCCTCCGTCACCGCCGCCGTCGCCGCCGTCCTCGACCTTCAGGCGCGTCACGGTGAGGACGCCGTTGATCGAGACGCCGCGCACCTCGACGAGCGTGCCGGCCGCGAGCACGGGCAGCGTCACTCCGTGGGGCGCCGTGAACGTCAGCATCGCGTGGCCGGCGTCGATCTCGATCTGCGTGGCAGTCGACGTGACCACCGAGCCCTTCGCCTCGACTTCCTCGGCGGCCTGATCCGCGTTGTCGTCGATCGAGACGAGCGTGAACGTGTTGCCGGCGCCTGTCTGCACGGTCAGCTCGATCTCCTCGCCGGGCGTCAGGGGCGGCAGAGTGATGCCGCTCGGAACCGTGATCGTGATCGGCAGGCCCTCGAGGGACACGACGAGCGGCGAGACGCTCACCAGGTGTCCCTCGATCCGGACGGTGCCCGACTGCGTGGCCTGGGTGAACCCGTGCTCGAAGAGCCCCTCGTCTTCGATCTCGATCTCGAACTCGCCGACAGCGCCGATCCGGGGGCCGTGGCCTTCCGAGGAGAGGGCGCGGCGGCTCGTATGGATCGTGAGGACGCTGTGGCCGCTCGCGACCCGTAGCCCGCGCGCGATCTTCTTGACCACGACCCCGTGGATCCGGGCCGTCTTCACGTGGGAGAGGACGCGCAGATGCGACGCGCGGATCGTGCCGTCGCGGAGCCGCTTCCCGGCGACGCTGACACGGTCGCCGAGCCGGACGCGCCGGGGAGAGACGCGAACGGTGACGCCGAGCCGCTTCGGCCCGGCGAGGACGACGGTTCCGCTGCGCGCGTGCTTCCCGACGACGGTGCCTTTGAGGGTCGCGCCTTTGCTGGTCGCTGGTGCGGCCGTCGCCGCTCCGGCGAGGAGCAGGAAGGCCGCGACGGCAAGCAGAGCTGTCAGTTTCATCGATCGTTCCTCCTTGGTCGGGTCTGGTCTCTCACCGAGGAAGAGACGTTCGGCGCGGAAAAGTCGCGCCCGGTTTTTCAGTCGCTGCCGCTGCCGCCGTCGTGGCTGCTGCCGCCGTCGCTGCCACTGCCGCCGTCCGAGCTCCCCGAGCTCCCCGAGCTCCCCGAGCTACTCGTGCCGCTCGAGCCGGAGCTGTCACGACCGGAGCTGCCCGAGCCTGAGGACGTGGTCGTGGTCGAGCCGGAACCGCCGTCGGAGCCGCTCTCGGTGGACGTCGCCGCCGTAGTCGTCGTCGTGTCGCCGGAACCGCTGCCGCTGCCTTCACTCCCGGACGGCGCGGTGCTCGCGCTCCCGCCGTGCCTGCTCTCCGAGGCGCCGCCGAGCGCCGAGACGACGGTGTCGTCGCTTCCTCCATGCGAGCCGGAGCCGCCGGGCCCGCCGGACTCGTCATGGCGCCGGTGCGAGCGCTCGGAGGTTCGGTCCTCGCGCGGCGCGGGTGCGGCGGCTACCGGCGCCAAGACGGTTGCAGCGCGCGAGTGGGCCTCGGCCCGGTGGTGGTGCACCGCCGGGCGGGCACGCGGCGTCGAGGCGTGATGCACCGCGCGCTGCACGCTTCCCCCGCCGACGAGCGCGAGGGCGCCGAGACTGACCGCAGTCGCCTTCGCCGCGACGGGGACCGGCGACGGCCCGTCTCCACCGCCGGCGATGCGAAGCAGCGCCTGCACCCACTGCGCGCCGCCGAGGCCGGCGGCGACGTCGCCGAGCCGGTGCCGGAGGCGGCTGCGGGCGCGCAGGAGGAGCGAGCGGACCGAGGCTGCGCTGAGCGAGAGCTCGGTCGCGAGCTGGCCGTAGCTGAGCCCGCGGATCTCCCTCAGGAGGAACGCGTCGCGCTGCGCCCGCGGCATCCGCTCGACCTCGTCCCACATGGTCGCCAGCTCGCCTGCCCGCAGTACGTGCACCGACGCGTCCACGGTCGTTCCGTCCGCGGCCTCGCCGGCCGGGACCGGTGTCACCGCGCGCTCGCGGAAGCGCGCGTAGCACTCGTTGCGGGCGACCGTGAGGAGCCACGCGAGCGGCTCGCGCGGCACCGTGCCCTTGAGGAGCGCGCGATGCGCGGAGAGGAAGACCTGTTGGGTGGCGTCCTCGGCTTCGCCGCGATCGCGCAGGAGCGAGCGGCAGAGCGCTGCGACCGCCGCGCCGTGTTCGCGGTAGAGCGCCTCGGTCTGCTCGGATGCGCCGCTGCTCTCGGGTGCGCGTGCCGCGATGGCCACGGACTCCTCTACGGCCCCGGCGACGCTTCGGATTTAAGCCACCCGTAATGGGCCACCGGCGTATGCTCGGGCGCAATTCGTGCCGTATCTCAGGGGAGGAAAACGATGACGGACCAGCTGGTGGCAGACGCGCAACTCGACGCGGAGGCGGTGGCAGGGTTTACAGCGCAGGTGCGGGGGCCGGTGCTCACGCCGCGCGACCCCGGCTACGACGAGGCGCGCTCGATCTGGAACGCCCTGATCGACCGGCGCCCCGCGCTGATCGTGCAGTGCAGCGGCGCCGCCGACGTCGTGGACGCGGTCAACTTCGCGCGCGAGCAGGGCCTCGTGCTCTCGGTCAAGGGCGGCGGGCACAACGTCGCCGGCAACGCCGTCAACGACGGCGGGCTCGTGATCGACCTCTCGCACATGCGGGGCGTCCACGTCGACCCGGAGACCGGGACCGTCCGCGTCCAGGGCGGCGCCACTTGGGGCGACCTCGACCGCGAGACGCAGCTGTTCGGGCTCGCCGTACCGGGCGGCGTCGTCTCGACGACCGGCGTCGCTGGGCTGACGCTGCACGGCGGGGTCGGGCATCTCCGCCGCAAGCACGGGCTCTCGATCGACAACCTGCTCTCGGTCGACATCGTCACCGCCGACGGGCAGTTCCGGCAGGCGAGCGCGACCGAGAACGAGGACCTGTTCTGGGCCGTCCGCGGCGCCGGCAGCAACTTCGGCGTCGTCACCTCGTTCGAGTTCCAGGCGCACCCGGTCGGCCCGATGGTGATGGTCGGGGCGATCTTCTACCCGTTCGCCGACGCACCGAAGGTCCTGCCGGCCTGGCGCGACTTCATGGCCACAGCGCCCGAGGAGCTGAGCTCGCTCGCGATCTGCTGGAGCCTGCCGCCGGCCGAGCCGTTCCCGCCCGAGCTCCACGGCGCGCCGATCGTCGCCGTCGCTGCCGCCTACTGCGGCCCGGTCGAGGAGGGCGAGCGCATCGTGCAGCCGCTCCGCGAGCTGGCGGAGCCGCTCGTCGACGCGAGCGGCCCCTGGCCGTGGCTCGGCCTGCAGAGCGGCTTCGACGCGATCTTCCCCAAGGGCGAGCTCCGCTACTGGAAGTCGCGGGCGCTCGCCGAGCTGTCGGAGGAGGCGATCAGCGAGATCGTGGAGCTCGCCGGGCGCAGGCCGGCGCCGCTCACCGACATCGTGATCTGGCACCACGGTGGAGCGATGAGCCGCGTCGGCGAGACCGAGACCGCGTACGGCGGCCGCGACGCGGAATTCCTCGTCACCGCCGAGGCGAACTGGACCGATCCGGCGCAGAACGACGAGGCGATCGCCTGGGCCAGGGAGGTCTGGGACGCGATGGAGCATTTCTCGACGGGCGGCGTCTACCTCAACTTCCCGGGATTCGGCGAGGAGAAGGAAGCGCTCGCGCGCGCCGGCTACGGCGAGAACTACGAACGCCTACGGGCGCTCAAGGCCGATGTACGACCCGGAAAACCTGTTCCGGATGAACATCAACATCCCGCCCTCCGGCTGAGTGCTCAGCGCTCGATCAGGTCGGCGAGCGGTTGCTCCTCCGGCTGTGCCGTAAGCGTCCGCTCCACCCAGGGGGATGCCCCGAGCCGCTCGAACGTCTCGCGCGCCTCCTCGAGCAGCGGCCGGGCATCCGCGGTCCGGCCCTCAGCCGCCAACCGCTCGGCGTGCTCGAGTTGCGCGACAGCGAGCGGAAAGACGAGACCGCATCCGCGGAACATCTCCTCGGCGCGCCGGAAGCCGACTTCGGCACCGGCGAGATCGCGCTCCAGCTTCGCGCGGAAGCGTGCAGCGTGAGCGGCGAGCATCGGCGACCGCTCGCCCGACCGGAGCCCCTCGATCCGGCCGAGCAGCTCCTCGAGCTTCGACGTGTCGTTCAGCTTGAAGGCGCACTCGAGCGCCTCGACGAGCAGCACCTTCACGCCGATGAACCCGATGCCCACCCGGCTCAGGGCCTCCTCCAACGTCTGCTCGGTCTTCTCGAGCGCGTGACGGGCGTTTCCCTCGGCTCGGAAGACGATCGCCTCCGCCAGGGCGTACATCGTGCGGATCTGCGGATCGTCCACCTCGTGCGCCGCTGTGTATCGGCCGAGCCGCTCGCGTGCCTCGGTCACCCTGCCGCGCCGACACTCGACCTCCACGACGTACGCGGCCTGCACGGCGTACGGCGCGGATGGATCGATGTCGTCCGCAATCGCAAGAGCCTCGTCCCAATGCCCGAGCGCGACGTCCGTCGACACGTTCCCGGCGCGCATGAACTCCTCCGTCCGCCGATCGCCGATCCGCCGGGCGATCTCGATCCCCCGCGCGCTGACCAGCACGCACTCCGCGAAGGCGTCGCGGGCCTCGAGGAAAGCCGCGAGGTTGTTCGCCGCCCTGTGACCGGCAGTCAGAAGATCCTCGGCGACCGCGCGCTCGAGCGCTGCCCCGAGCAGGATCTCCGCCTCTTCCCGTCTGCCTATGCGCCCGAGGAGCGTGCCCTTGCTGATCAGCGCCTGCACGAAGACCTCCGGCAGGTCGAGGGCCTCGGCGAGCGCCAGGGCGTGCTCGAGCTGTGGCAACGCCTCGTCGAGCCGTCCGGAGAGGGCGAGGAACCGCCCGAGTTGCGCAGCCACGTCGGCGACGTCCCCGTCGGGGTCCTCGCTCGTGAGGGTCTCCAACGCCTGTTCGAGTCGGGTGACGGCCTCAGCAACGTGGCCCTCGTAGAAGTCGACCTCGGCGAGGCGGGCCGAGACGCGTGCGGCCGGGTGGCTCATCCCCGCGGACTGGAAGGTCGAGTGAGCCTGGGCGAAGAGAGCTCGACCTTCGTCATACCTGACCCGCCGCACCGCCATCTGGCCGGCCCGGACCTGCAGGCCGGCGCCCATGACGTCGTCCTCGGTGAGTTCCGCCGCCTGCTCGAAGTACCGTTGCGCCTCCCGTGCGGCCGCGAGCGAAGCGGCGCGGTCGCCGGCGCGGGCGAGCTTCTCGCGCGCCCGGGTCTTGATCTCGCTCGCGTCGTCTGCGTCGGGAGCGGACGTGTACGCCTCGAGATAATGCGACGCAAGCACCTCGACGATCTCCTCCTCGTCCGGGAAGGCTGACTCCAGGTGCGCGGCTGCAGCGAGGTGCCGCGCCCGGCGCTCCCGCTTCGAAAGCGTCTCGTAGGCGACGTGGCGGATGAGGTCCTGCAGGAAGCTGTATTGGCCGTGCTCCGGCGAACGCGGGTCGGCTTGGAGCGCGAGGACCTCTTTCCGGACGAGCGACGTAAGCAGGACCTCGATCACGTCCGGCCCAAGACCCGACAGCGCCGTGAGCGCCGACTTGGTGAACGTCTTGCCGAGGACCGCGGCGTCCTGAAGCACGCGGCGCTCGTCGGCGGAGAGCCCGTCGAGCCGCGCGGCGATGAGCGCATGCAGCGTCTCGGGCACCTCGAGCGCCTCGATCGGGCCGGCCGGGCGGTAGACGGGACCGTCCTGCACGAGTGCCCCACGATCGAGGAGCATTCGCACCGTTTCGACCGCGTACAACGGGACGCCTTCCGCGCGCTCGAGGATCTGGTTTCGAACCTCGTCGGGCAGGCCGGGAACGAGCCCGGAGAGCAGCGCCTCCATCGCGGCCGCCGGGAGCGGCTCGAGGTAGAGCGAGGTGAAGTTGCGGCGGCCGGCGCCCCAGGTCGGCCGCGACTCCTGCAGCTCGGGCCTCGCCAGCGTGAGGACGAAGAGGCGCGACTCGCGCGAGAACTCGAGCAGGTAGTCGATGAAGTCGAGGAGGGAGTCGTCGGCCCATTGCATGTCCTCGAACACGAGCGCGGTGGGCTCCGCGTCGGCCAGCCGCTCGAAGAAGAGCCTCCACGCCGCGAACAGGTCGTCGCGGTCGAAGCGCGGGCCTTGCTCGAGCCCGAGCAGGTGCGCCACGCGGGGCTCGACGAACCGGCGCTCCTCCTCGTCGAGCACGTGCTCTACGAGTACCGCTTCGAGCTTGCCGTGTGCGGAGCCGGGCTCCTCGTCCTCTGCGATCCGGCAGCGCATCCTCACCATGTCGGCGAGCGCCCAGTAGGTGACTCCCTCGCCGTAGGAGAGGCACCGGCCGCGCTGCCAGTACGTGAGCTGCGGCAACCCGTCGAGGTACTTGAAGAACTCCCACGCGAGCCGGCTCTTGCCGATTCCGGCGATTCCCGTGACCGAGACGAGGTGCGCTCTGCTGTCGTCGGTCGACGCGTGGAAGAGGTCCTTGAGGAGCCGCAGCTCCCGGTCGCGGCCGACGAAGGGCGCCTCGAGCCCCTGCGACTTGAGTGCGCCGCGTGCGCCGGAGACGACCCGCAGAGCCCGGTACAGCGGGTAGAGGCCGCCTTTTCCCTGCAGCTCGTGGGAGCCGGCATCCTCATAGACGATCGTCTGCTCGGTCGTGCGGCGGGTCGAGTCGCCGACGTAGACGGTGCCGGGTTGGGCCACGGACTGGATGCGGGACGCGGTGTTGACGAGGTCGCCGGCCACCATCCCGTGCCCCTCGGCTCCGATCGTGACGGCTGCCTCGCCGGTCAAGACCCCGGCCCGCGCTCTCAGCTCCTGCGCCCCCACCTCGTCGCCGAGCGCCGAGACAGCGGTGACGAGGTCGAGTGCGGCGCGCACGGCCCGCTCGGCGTCGTCCTCCGTCGCCGTCGGGGCTCCCCAGACGGCCATCACCGCGTCGCCGATGAACTTCTCGACCGTTCCGCCGTACAGCTCGATCAGCCGGCGGCACGTGTCGAAGTAGCGGGAGAGGAGCTCCCTCGTCTCCTCGGCGTCGCGCTTCTCGGACGCCGCCGTGAAGCCGACGAGGTCGGCGAACAGCACCGAGACGAGACGGCGCTCCGACGCCGGTTGCGGAGCCGCCGCGGGCTCGGTCATCCCGCTCTCGGCGGCCGCGGCGGCCGGCTCGCCGGTGAGTGTGGTTCCGCACGCTCCGCAGAACTTGTTTCCCGGCGTGTTCTGGGCACCGCAGGCGGGGCACCCCGCGGCGAGCGGGTTACCGCACTGGCCGCAGAACCGCTGCCCGGGCGGGTTCTCGGCCTCGCACTGGAGGCACAGCGTCATTTGTCGAAGCGTACGACCCTGGAGTGCACGCGTAAAGAGCGGGGGCCGATGTAGCAGGCCCGGCCCCCGCCGTCCCGTCTAGACGCCGGCGAGGATCTTGGCCTTCTGGGCCTCGAACTCGGCGTCGGTGAGAACTCCTTGCGCCTTCAGCTCGCCGAGCTGCTTGAGCTGGTCGAGCGGGTCTGCCGCCGCCGGCGCGGCGGCGGGCGCCTCTTCGTACTGCTGCTGCGGCTCGTCCTGGGCCCAGCGGTTCGCCTGGCGGCGGGAGACGCGGTTCGAGACGGCGGTCGCCGTCCCCGAGATCACGGCGACGCGGGCAACTCCTCTTAGCAATGGCATCTCTGACTCCCTTTCCTAGGCGCTTGCGGTCTCGAGGGTCTCGACGGCGTCGGCGAGGTCGGCTGCCGGGATGCGGCCGCTCGCGATGAGCTGTGCCCCGGCGCCCTTCATCGCTTTGACGAACGGCCGCGCCCAGCTGTTCTCGTAGAGCAGGATCGCCGCCGAAGCGCCCGGCTCGAGCGCCGAGCCCGCCTCGTCGTAGTCGTCCTGGCCGAGCAGGCCCGACGAAGCCCCGTCGAACTGCACGAGGTCGAGGTCGCCGTCGGAGTCGAGGTCCATGAGCGCGAGGCCGGAAACGCTGCCGTCCTCGTTCTTCTGCACGAACACCAGGTCGAGCACGTTGATGAGCCCGCGGTCCGTGAATTCGGCGAGCAGCTTGAGCCCCTCGCCGTTGGGCTGTGTTCCGGCCGGCCACTCGACGATCAGGTAGTCGACGGGGCCGAGCTCGATCTCGTCGTTCATCAGGTGATCCTCCTTGGCGTCAGGGCAACAGCCGGATCGTCCGCGCCGCGGCCCGCAGGGGCATCATCCCGACCGGGTGATTGCTGCTTGACGAGCCCGGCCCGCACTCCGGGAGACGCCCGCCCCGAGGCGCCGCCGATGTGTTCTTCGTACTCGAGCGCCTGCCCACCCATCTTCTACCACCTCGACGAGCCGCTCCCGACCGACCTTGAGGTTCGCTTGCTCGCGGAGGCGCCGAGCCGCAGGAGATCGAGCTCGCGTGGCTCCACTCGGCCACAGCGGGCTCTTCTGGCTGCTCGACCCGTTGGGCCAGCAAGGCCCCGAGCTGAACGTGCGTGTCAACGTGCGGCGCTACGTGCGGCGCTGAGTCACCTAGACGGCGTCGGGCGGTTGAGATGCCTTCTAGGTAAGACCGGCTCGCAGTTGCCGCCGCTCGGTCTTCCTGAAAGGCTGCGCGCTGGTCAAACTCGATCGTAAGGGGGAGAGTTCTATGCGAACCACACTCGCCTCGTTGAGGCGTATGCGTCCTGCTCGGCTCGTCGCTCTCGTGATCGTCACGGTTGTGCGCGACGCTCGTGGTCGCGGTCGCCGGCGCGATTGCGGTCCGCCATGCGGTGCCGGCGCCGCCGGCGAATCCGACGAGCGCCGACCAGATCCAGAACGTCGACCAGGTCAAGACGGCGATCAAGAAGTACTACGGGGACACCGTCTCGACCGTCCCGGATCCGGTCAACGGCGCGACGTTCCTGCACTTCGCGTCGCCGACGAGCGCTTACGCGACGGAGATGGCCGGCATCGAGAAGGACGCCGGGCACTACCTGGATCACGCGATCAAGCAGTTCAACGGTCACGGGCCGAAGGCGTCCAAGACGCCGGCGGTGGTGTTCGACATCGACGACACGACGCTGAACACGTACCGGCCGTGTTCGGCATGCCGGCCCTCGTCAACCAGGCGCAGGCCGAGGGCTACACGGTCTTCCTGACCGGTAGGCCGATCTCCCAGCTCGCCGGCACGAAGACGAACCTGCTGAATGTCGGCTACCCGGCGGTGCCGGACTCGCAGCTGTACCTCAAGGACGTGACGGCTCCATGGCTGGCCGGCTGCGGCGGTGCATCATGCACGACGGATCAGTACAAGTCGCTCACGCGGCAGCACATCGAGTCGCTCGGCTACGACATCGTCGGCAACTTCGGAGACCAGTTCAGCGACCTGAGCTTCGGCTTCGAGGACAGGGCGTTCAAGATCCCGAACCCGATGTACTTCCTCCCCAAGTCGCTCGATCGTACGGAAGCCCGGCGTGGGCCGGGCTTCCCTACAACACCGCCCGACGGCACCAATACGCTTGAGTGGCTCGGGCAAGCAGGACGTCCACCTCGACGTCTCTACCACGTCCACGGCGGGCAAGGCGCTCGTCTTGACGGCCACGACGAAGGCGAAGCTCGCTTCGCAGAAGGGCAGCTCGCCCAGCCTCCCGTGCTGATCGGCCACTCATACGGGGGCCTGTTCGTCGAGCTGCTGCTCGACCGGGGCCTCGGCCGCGCCGGCGTTGCCATGAGCCCGGCGCCTCCGAAGGGCATCCTCGTCCTTCCGTTCTCGACCCTGAAGGCGGGCGCGCCCGCGCTTGCGCACCCGTCGAAGTGGCACGGCGTCGTCACGCTGACGCCCGAGGAGTTCACGTACGCGTTCGTGAACACGTTCCCGCCCGATGCGGCGGCCGCGGCCTATGAGCGCTACGCGGTCCCGGAGACCGGGCAGATCTTCTACGAGGCCGGATTCGCGAACTTCCACCTGCATCCGCCGACGGAGGTTCACTTCAAGAACGCCGACCGCTCCCCGCTGCTGATCGTCGGCGCGGGCGAGGACCACACCGTCCCCGCCTCGCTCGCAAAGGCGGCCTACAAGCGCTACGAGAAGTCGCCGGCGAAGACCGACTACCTCGAGTTCGAAGGGCGGCCGCACCTGCACATGGCAGCGCCCGACTGGCAGGAGGTGGCGGAGGCCGTCGCCGGCTGGCTCGAAGGCGTCCTGGACGCTCCGGCCGCCTGAGTCACACGTATCCCTTGTGCGTGAGCCAGCGCAGTGAGAAGTAGCCCCAGATCGGCGGCAGGTAGAAGGTGCAGAGGCGTTGGGTGATCGCGATCGCGAACGCCGTGGACTGGTCGACGCCCAGGGCGATGAGGCCGGCCGAGAGGCTTGCCTCGGCGGCGCCGATTCCTCCGGGGACGGGGATCAGGCTCGATAGCACCGAGGCTGCGGTGTTGACGAGGACGAGCTCGCCGATGTTCAGATGCACGCCGTAAGCGAGACAGGTGGCGCCGAGCGCGATCGCGTAGAGGAGCTCGGAGCCGATGTTGCCTCCGAATAGCTCCATGCGCTTCTCGCGGTTCCGGGCGACGTCCCACAGGCCGGTGAGCGCCTGCCGGAGCGGCGGGACGAACTTTGCGCGAAACCGCGGGGTGGCGAGCACCAGGGCCAGCCCGACGGCGAGCCCTGCTGCGAGGACGAGGAGGAGGCGGCTGTTGGGCCCGACTCCGTGGAACTGGCTCGTCTGCAGGTTGACGTGCACGAACGGAAGCACGAGCAGGAACAGCGCCGCCGCCACGATCTTCTCCGAGACGTCGTCCACCGCGCCGGCCGCGACCGCCTCGGGGAGCGGAGTCCCCAGCCGCTGAAGGAAGCGGAGGTTCATCCCGATGCGGCCCGCGGAGCTGGGAACGGTCAGGTTGATGAACTTGATCGCCGACTGCAGCACAACGCAGGGGAGGAGCGGCAACGGGGTCAGGACGGCGCCGCGGATCGAAATACCTGACGGGACGAACGTCGCCTGCGCCAGCAGCAGGGCGACGACGACCCACGCGATGTCCGCCTGGCGGAGCTCGTGCGCGATCGTTCCGAAGCCGATCGACGCGAGCTTGCTGATCAGCAGGTACGCGCCGAACACGAGCGCCGTAGTCAGCAGCAGGTCCTTGGGCCGGATCCGGCGCAAGGGCGCCACCTCGGGCGTGTCCTGCCCGGTCGCGGCGGCGGCGGCGGCGCGAAGCTCCTTCAGATCGACCTCGTGGGAATGGGCGAGGTCGCGCAGGTGCGGCGTCAGCGCAGCTCGCTGCAGGTAGGGGAGCGAGCGTCCGATTGCCTCGCGCCAGCCAGCGGCGATCGCGCTCTTCAGCGCGCGATCGTGGCCGACGAGGACGGTGCACGCGACGAGCAGCTCCGCGACGTCGATGTCGAGCGCCGACTGCGGCGCGCCGAGCGTGGCGGCCGACCAGTCGACCAGCAGCGGCGCCCCGTCGACCACGAGCACGTTGGCCACGTTGAGCCTGTTGTGCGAGATCCCGGCCGCCTGCACGCGGCCGACCTCCCGCCAGAGCCGCCCGAGCAGCTCGTCGCCGACCTGGTCGGCCGGCAGGGTCTCGAGCGGCTCGAGCTCCGGCTGACGCGTGACCACGAGGGCGTCGCCGCTCGGGCCGAGCGCGGCCGTGACGACCTCGGGGGCCCGCACTCCGGCCTGCGCTGCCATCAGGGTGGCCAATGCCTCGTGCTCCACCTGCTCGAGGCGCCCGACGCCGACGACGCTCCTCGGTGGGTCGCGGTACGCGAGCGTGCGCCAACGGCGGGCCCACCGCTGGGTGTCCTGGGCGTCGCGACCGAGCAGGCGCACCTTGAGCGGGCTCCCCGCCGAGTCGTGCCCGACGTACTCGGCGGCGCCGATCCGCTGCCGTAGCGACGGGCGGAGGTCGGCCACGTCGACGCCAAGAACCGTCAGGTCGGCTCTGACGTCCGCCGTGGGCGGGACACCTGCCGCCGTTCCGAAGGCGAGTCGCACGAGCGCGGCGCAAGCCAGCCCGAGCGAGAGAGCCGCCAGGACGGCCGAGGGGAGCGCGGCCGCGAACGCGATCGCACCGACAGCCGCAAACGGCACGAGCCAGATCGCGACGAGTCGGACCGGGCGCACGAGCTCCGGCCCGACGACGACGAGCACCGCGGTCGCCAGTGCCAGGCGCAGGTCCGGGTAACCCCAGTCCGCCAGCGGGTGGCGCTCCACCAGGGCCCAGTTGGACGTGACGCTCCCGCCGACCAGGGTCGCGACCCCGGCGAGCAGCACCACCGTGACGAGAAGATCGCGGGCGAGATCCCAGCGTGCCCGCAGCAGCACGTCGACGACGACGAGGAGCGCGAGCACCAGCAGCGCGACGAACGCCGTCCGCCAGAGGCCTCCCGCCCAGCCGAGGATCGTCATCAGCGCGTGCGCGACCTCGTGGTCCTGCTTCGGCGCGGACGAGACGATGACGGCCGAGAGCCCGGCCACGCCGGCTCCGACGATCAGCGCGACCGTGTCCACCGGCCGGCGGTTTCGCCGGCCGAGCTCGGTCTTCGTCAGCAGCGCAAGGTGCCACGAGCGTTCGGCCTGCTCGACCTGCTGCTCGCGAGTTGCGCTCGTCGCCGTCACGTCGACTCCTCCACGGCCGGATCGTTCCGAGTATCCGTCATCGCGCCCGGTCGGCGCGAGCCGCGGATCGGAGTCGTAGTCGGCGTTCCGCCCCGCTAGGGTGGGAGTACACGAGCGTCGCGACTTTCCGGCCGCAGGCCGCCGAGGCGTGGCGGGATCGGAGGCGCAATGCAGCCTCTCGACCGCGACAACGCGCAGTTCCGCCGCGACGCAGCGGCAATGCGCACGGCAACCCTGCAGCAGCGAGCCGGGAACGACGAGCAGCGGGCACGGATGCGCGTGCTGGGGGCAGCGAACCAGGTGCTCAGGAGGCGGGCGCGCCTCGACGGCGCACCGGAGGCGTGAGCGTGGACGGGCGACTCATGCGCCTCGCGGTCGGCGACGTAGTCGTCTATGCGTCGCACGGCATCGGGCGGATCGAATCCGCGCACGCCGCCGAGGGGGCGCAGCCGGCGGGAATCATCCTCGTCCTGGAGAACGGGTTGAGGGTGACGCTGCCGCTCGTCCGCGCACGCGAGGCACTGCGCCGCCTCTCCGGGGAGCCGGAGCTGGAGGACGTTCGGCTCACGCTGCGCGCAGACGTCGCGCCGTCGGCCGGGCCATGGCCGCAGCGCCGCCGGTTCGTGCAGGAGAAGCTGACCGCCGGCGAGGTCGGCGGACTGGCGGAGATCGTCCGCGACGGCCTGCAACGCGAGCGGCGGCTCACAACGGCGTCGAGCAAGCGCTCTTCGGGCAGGCCGCTGGCGAACGAGGACTTCCGCAAGGCCCGCAGGCTGCTCGCAGCCGAGATCGCCGCCTCGCGCGGGATCGAGCCGGAGGCGGCGGACGCCTGGATCGTGCAGCAGGTCGCGGTCACCCGCGGGGAGGAAGGTGTCGTTGTCTGAGACGGCTCAGCCGGCTCGGCCGGCCCTGCGCGGGATGCTCCATCTGGGCGGCTTCGTCGTCGCCTGCGCGGTGGGCGCCGTGTTCCTCACCACGGTCGACGGGCGGCGGCTCGTCGCGGCCGCGGTCTTCGCGGCTGCCGTTGTCCTGATGCTCGGCGCGAGCTCGCTGTACCACCGTGTCACCTGGAGCCCTCGCGCCCGCCTGCGGATGCGGCACCTCGACCATGCCGGCATCTACCTCCTGATCGCGGGCACCTACACGGCAGTCGGCCTGCTCGCGCTTCACGGCAGCCTGCAGCACGTCGTCCTCGGCGTGGTGTGGGGCGGCTCCGCGGCCGCGATCCTCGCCAAGCTCTTCTGGGACTCTGCGCCGAAGTGGGTCTCCGCCGTCGTGGGCGTCGCCCTCGGGTGGGTCGGGATATTCGCGATGCCGCAAATCGCGGAAACAGCCGGCCCGGCGGCAGTCGTCCTGCTCGGGGCAGGTGGCCTCGCCTACACCGCCGGCGCGGTGGTTTACGCGCGGCGCAAGCCGGACCCTCTACCGGCTGTTTTCGGCTACCACGAGATGTTCCACGCGCTGACGCTGGTCGCGCTCGCGTGCCAGTACGTCGCGATCGCGTTCTTCGTCGTTCGAGTCGGCTAAGCGACAGGCTCGACCGCGACGCTCGTGATGTCGGCGTGTTGGTCCACCGACACCAGCAATCGGCGCTGCCCGTTTCCGCGCGCGACCAGGCGGAGGACGAAGTTCAGCCGGCGGCGACGGGAGATCACGGCGCGCATGCCGCTGCGCGTCTCGATCAGGTATCCCTCCGCCTCGCGCTTTCTCAAGAAGGTGTCGAGCGCCAGCGAGCGTGCATCGTCTGCCTGCTCTAGCTCCGTGCGAGGCACGACTCGACCTCCTTGAGGGTCAGGTCGTTGCGATCGTCGACTCGCTTGCGCTCCGGGTTGAGCAGGGCGTACCCGGCATCCGAGTGGCGCAGCTCGAACCCTTGCGCGCGCGCGCGCCGTTCCAGGGTGTGGCGCTGCAGCTTTTCGTCCTTGGCCTCGTTCGCGCCGGCCCAGGTCTCGCCCTTCGTTGCGGTCAGCCGTTCACGGCGGTGGGGGATGCCACCTTCGCTACGGGGAGTGCTCAACCGGCTTCGACGGGCGCCATTCCCGCTTCACTCTCGTCCCCTGGCGTCTGAGTGGAGTCCTCTGGCATCTCGGTGGAGGTGTCGCCGTCCTCTTCGTCCTGTTCCCAGGGCATCGGGAGACCTTCGGCGGCGGCGGCTGCGCGCTCTGCTTTCTTCGCCGCCTTGCGCTCGCGGCGCTCTTTGACCGCGAGCTCGCGCGCCCGCTTTGCATGCGTCTGCTGCTTTTTGGCAGCCATCCGCAGCTCCTTTCAGTAAGTCGAGCGGCAGCTGCAGCCTCGAGCGACGCCGCAGCTGACCACTCTCGAATCAGGCGGACGTCGGCGAGACGTTCGTCGCCTGCGGCCCCTTCTCGCCCTGCTCGGGCTCGTACTGCACCTTCGCGTTCTCAGCGAGCGTCTTGTAGCCCTCGCCGACGATCGCGCTGTGATGGACGAACAGATCCTCGCCGCCGCCGTCGGGGGTGATGAACCCATATCCCTTGTCGGCGTTGAACCACTTCACGGTTCCGGTTGCCATAGATGAAACACCTCCTCTGCTCTTCAGGAACGGGCAGAGGAAGCACACCGCGTGCATCCGGTACTCGCTCAGATACTCCACCGAGCCTAGCAGCAAATCCGGAATTTTCCCGAATTCGGGGCTTGCGCTGCGCCGCGGGATGCACAAAGATCCCCTTGTGGATCGTCTCCCTGTGGATTGCTGTACGCCGGTCGCCGGCTCGTCGCTCGGCGACCCGGAGGCGGCCGAGCTGGAGCGGCTGCTTCGCTCGGTGGCGGACCGGCATCGGTTGAAGATCCTGAACATGCTCGCGCGCGCCGGCGCGCCGGTTTGCGTCTGCGAGTTCGCCGCCGAGCTCGAGCTGCCGCAGCAGAACATCAGCTATCACCTCAAGCAACTCGTCGACGCCGGCGTGATCGCGCGCGAGCGGCGCGGCCGCTACTCCTACTACGCGCTCGTCGACGGCGTCCTCAACCAGATCGCCGCGCTCGTCGCCGAGTCCCCGGAGCGAGTGGCCGCATGAGCCGCGAGCTGTGGCGGGCCCTCACTGCGGAGGCGATCGGCACCTTCGCGCTCGTCTTCGCCGGCTGCGGCGCGATCATGGTCGACGCGAAGACGCACCAGCTCGGTCACGTCGGGGTCGCGATCAGCTTCGGGCTGGTGATCATGTTCGGGATCTACGCGGTCGGCCACATCAGCGGAGCCCACTTCAACCCCGCCGTCACGTTCGCCTTCGCGCTCACCCGGCACTTCCCGTGGCCGCGCGCGGTCGCCTACTGGGGCGCGCAGTTCGTCGGCGCTGTCTGCGCCGCTGCGCTGCTGCGCGCGTCGCTCGGGAATATCGCCCACGTCGGCGCGACCTTCCCGTCGGGGTCGCAGGGCCAGGCGTTTCTCTGGGAGCTCGTGATGAGCGCCTTCCTGATGTTCGTGATCCTCGCCGTCGCCACCGACACGCGCGCGGTGGGGGAGGCGGCTGCGATCGCGATCGGCGGCACGATCCTCCTCGACGCGATGTTCGGCGGGCCGGTCACCGGCGCCTCGATGAACCCGATGCGCTCGCTCGGCCCGGCGCTCGTCTCCGGCGACCTGCATGCCCTCTGGCTCTACATCGTCGCCCCGGTCGTCGGCGCGACGCTCGGCGGCCTCGCCTACCAGTTCGTGCGCGGCGAGCAGGCTCGGCCGGAGCTGCAGGCAGAGGTCGAGCAAACGGAGAGGGCAGCATGAACGTGCTCTTCGTTTGCGTCGCCAACAGCGGCCGCAGCGTGATGGCCGAGCGGCTCTTCCGCGAGAAGGCGCAGGGCCGGCACGAGGCGCGCTCGGCCGGCAGCGAGCCCGGCGACGCACCGCACCCGCAGGTCGTCGAGGCGCTGCGCGAGATCGGGATCGACGCATCCGGCCACGTGCCCCGCAAGCTCGACCGGGAAGCGCTCGACTGGGCCGACGTCGCCGTCTCGACCTGCAGCGAAGAGGTCTGCCCGGTCACCCCGGGCGTACGCCGGATCAGCTGGGCGTTCGAGGACCCCAGGGGTCTGCCGCTCGAGCGCGTGCGAGCGATCCGGGACGACATCGAGAAGAGCGTCGACCGGCTCGTGCGCGAGCTCGACGCCGAGGCAACCGCCGCGTAGGCGCTACCTCGGCGGCGGCGCTCGTTACCTCTTCGCCTTCTTGGCCTGCCGCTTCTCTTTCAGCGTCTTTTGAGCCGGCTTCTTCTCCATGCTCTTCTTCGTGTTCTTGTCCTTGCTCGTCATGCTCTGACCTCCTCGAGTGGCTTCAACTGCGTCGTGGCTCTGCCGGACGCATCGTCGCGCTTCCATCTTCGTCGACTTCGACCACGAAGCGTCCGGGGTCCGCGTCCCGGGTGAAGCGTTTCAGACCCTTCGGGCGTTGCGCGATGATCGCGTGGGTGTCGGTGCGGGTCTCGATCACGTAACCCTCTGCGACTTTCTGGTCGAGGAACGCGTCGAGGCCTTGCCTGCGCGTGCCTAGGGGATCGATCTCACCCACGAGCGCGAGTATCGCAGCATGTCCGCGCGCTCAGCCGTGATGGCCGGGAGCGGTCAGGATGTGTTTGGGGGCACGGCGGATCGCGCGATAGTCGTCGAGCGCGATCATCACGAGCTCGCGGCAGCCGGGGGCGCTGCATTCGCACTTCATCGGCACGCGAGAGTTGAAGCGGAGCTGTTCCGCTTTCTCGGCGATCCGGTCGTTCGCCGCACGGGCATCCAAGGCCCCGTCTCCTTCCGCTCGCTCTCGCCTCTCTACGCGAACAGCCATCGTTCGGTGAAACGACTGTTGCCGTTGCCGCATAACGACTAACCTCGCGTTCGTCGTGTCATTGTGGGAACAGCGGGCTGCTCGTAACGAGGCGTTGTTCCGTGAGGTCAACGAGAACATCGCGCGGCTCGAGGAGCGGCACGGCGGCACGATCACCGAGTCCGTCTTCATCTGCGAATGCGCCGACGAGGGCTGCACCGAGCAGCTCACCGTCGACCTCGATACCTACCAGCGGGTACGCGAGCAGCCGAGGCTCTTCTTCGTCCTCCCCGGCCACCAGGACCCGGAGCTCGAACGGGCGGTCGAGACCCACGACGACTACCTGGTGGTCGAGAAGACCGGTGAAGCGGGCGAAGTCGCCGAGCGGATGCGCGACTAGACCGGCCGCCGGGTCGCCACGAAGAGGCCGGCGCGCCAGACGATCGCAGCGAGGAAGATTGCAGCGCCGGTGAGAACGCCGAGCGTGCCGACGGAGAGCGTCACCGCGAGCGCCTGCGAGCCCCCTACGCCGGAAGCGATCAACGCCGCGGCGCCGGCGCCCACTTGCGTCGCCGCTCCCGCGGGGCCGATCGGCACCGCTGCCGCCGCCGCGCCCGCGCAGAGCAAGAGGAGCGCCAGCGGGAACGAGAAGCCGACCCCGAGCGTCCCGAGAAGGAGGAAGGAGGCGAGCGCGCGGAGCACCCAGCAGGCCGACACGAGCGCCCACGCCTCCGACAGGTGTCGCCTCGAGGTTGTGCGCGGGCTCAGCCAGCGGCCGAGCCGGAAGCGCAGGGCTCGCTTGCTTGCGGCGAGGCGAGGCAGGGCGACCAGCAGGCCCGCGGCCGCAACGCCCGCGACAGCGACGACCGCGAGCCCGGCGCGTACGCCGATCCCGCCGCCCAGCACGGCGGCCGCAGCGGCAAGCGGCGCGAGTGCGACGGCGTCGATCAGGCCGAGCATCACAAGCGAGAGACACAGTGCGCGCACCCCGGCGCGACAGCCTGGGTAACGGCGAACGACGGCGACGCGCATCGCGTCGTCGAACCGGCCGGGAAGCAGGACACCGGTGAGGGCGGCGCCGCCGTTGCCGGCGGCAAGCGCGAATGGCCGCGGCCGCTCGCCCGCCGTGAACAGCCGCCCCCATCCCCACGCCTTGAAGCCCTGAGCGAGAAGCAGCAGCACGCAGACCGCAGCCAGCACGCCGGGCTGTCCGCCCGACAGCGGCCAGGGGCTGGTGGCGAAGTGCCGCGCGGCAAGCAACGCCAGCACGAGCACGGTGACTCCCGACCCCGCAGCCAGCGACCAACGGCCCCGGCGTGAGCGATGCAGCCGTACAAGTGCATCGACGAGCGACCGGTACCTGCGCTCGAGCGCTATCGGAGCAGCGATCTCGATCGCCGCCGGCGCCGCCGCCGCTGAAGCTGCCGCCTTCAGGAGATGTTCCCGGCCATTCCTAGACCGCCTGTGACAACAGCTCAGGTGCGCGTAGCTGCTGGGCTTCGGCGAGCGCCGCGAGCTTCGCGAGCGACTGGGTCTCGATCTGGCGGACACGTTCGCGTGTCACGTCGAAGACGAGTGCGATTTCCTCGAGCGTGTGCGGGCGTCCACCGTCGAGGCCGTAGCGAAGCTCGAGCACCGTGCGCTGGCGGTCGTCGAGGAAGTCGAGGCAGCCTCCCAAAGCCGCCATCCGGGACACACTCTCCGCCGCATCCTCGGGCAGCTGCGCGGTCTTGTCGGCCAGGAGATTCCCGAGCTCGGTGCCTTCCTCGTCGCCGACCGGCGTTTGCAACGACACCGGCGTCCTCGCGGTGCGCAGGATCTGCTCCAGCTCCTCCAGCGGTAGACCCACCGCGTCCGCGATCTCCGCCGGCGTCGGATCGCGGCGCAGCTCCGCACGCAAGGTCCGCTCGCACCGGAGGATGTTGTGCAGCTTCTCGACCACATTCACGGGCATGCGGATCGTTCGAGCCTTGTCCGCCAACCCTCGAGTCACCGCCTGCCGGATCCACCAGGTGGCATAGGTGGAGAACTTGAACCCGCGGCGGTGGTCGAACTTCTCGACCGCCCGCACCAACCCGATCGTCCCTTCCTGGATCAGGTCCAGGTACGGCAAGCCCTGATTGCGGTACCTCTTCGCGATCGAGACGACGAGACGCAGGTTCGCCTCCACCATCTCGTCCTTCGCGCGCCGGTCGCCGCGCTCGATCCGCTTCGCGAGCTCCACCTCCTGCGCCGCCGTCAACAGATCGACCTTGCCGATGTCCGTCAGGAAGAGGTGCAGCGGGTCGAGGTTGGTCGCCTCCGTGGTTCTCCTCTCGAGAGCTCTTGCTTAGACATTCAGGGAGCGCAGCGGCAAGCGCTCTTGATGCACTAAGGCCTGGTCTGCAAGTCGAAGAGGAGGTTCTCGGAGCCCCGGCGGCTTCCGCGCTAGGTCTACGCGCCCACCGACCCTAGCGGTCCGAGACCGATCGCCTGCTACTCGGGTCAGGCGTGTCCGGCTATCGAGTGAGGAACGTACGGTTCCTCGAGCCGCGCGATCTCGGCTGAGTCGAGCGTGAGCTGCTCGGCGGCGACTGCGTCGTCGAGGTGCTCGAGCTTCGTCGCGCCGACGATCGGCGCGGTCACGCCGGGCCTGTGCAGGAGCCAGGCGAGGGAGACCTGGGCCGCCGGCACGCCGCGTGCGGCGGCGACCTCGGCAGCGCGGTCGACCACGGCGAAATCGACCTCCGGCGTGTAGAGGCTGTCGCCGAATGGGTCGGTGCGGGCGCGCGTCGTCAGCCGCTCGCCCTCCCGTGTGCGGTTGCCCGCGAGCAGGCCGCGGGCGAGCGGGCTCCAGGGCAGCACGGCGACTCCCTGGTCGATGCACTGCGGGATCATCTCCCGTTCTTCCTCGCGGTAGACAAGGTTGTAGTGGTTCTGCATAGACACGAAGCGGGTGGGCGCAACAGCCTGGGCCTTCGCGAACTGCCAGGCGAACATGCTGCTCGCACCGATGTACCGCGCCTTGCCGGCGCGGACGACGTCGTGTAGCGCCGCCATCGTCTCCTCGATCGGCGTGTGCGGGTCCCAGCGGTGGATCTGGTAGAGGTCGACGTAGTCGAGGTCGAGGCGCTGCAGCGAGGCGTCGATCGAGGCGAGGACGTGCTTGCGGGAGAGTCCCGCGCCGTTCACGCCGGGCATCGTCCTGCCGTGCACCTTCGTCGCGACGACGTACTCCTCGCGCGTCGCGAACAGCTGCTTCAGCAGGCGGCCGGTGACCACCTCGCTCTCGCCTCCGTTGTAGACGTCTGCGGTGTCGAAGAAGACGATGCCGCTCTCGACCGCCCGCCGGACGATCGGCTCGGCCGTCTCCTGGTCGAGCGCCCAGGGCCGTTCGTCGCTCGCGCCGTAACTCATCATCCCGAGGCAGACCCGCGAGACGCGCAGGCCGGTCCGGCCGAGGTTCACGTACTCCATATGGGCACGCTACCCAGACCCGAGGCCTCCGCCGCTTGTTCATCGGGCATTACCCCTGGAGCGGCGTCAGTATCCGCAGCGGTGGATGTACCGGTCGAACTGCGTGAGCTGCGGTACTTCGTCGCCGTCGCGGAGGAGCTGCACTTCGGCCGCGCTGCACAGCGTCTGCACATGTCACAGTCGCCGCTGTCGCGCGCCATCCGCGATCTCGAGCGCGAGCTCGGGGTCGCGCTGTTCGTTCGGACGACGCGGCATGTCGAACTGACGCCGGCCGGATTCGCCCTGCTCGAGGGGGCGCGGCGCGCCCTCGCCGAGATCGACGGCGCAATAGAGGAGGCACGGCGTGCCACAAGGCCCGATCGGGGCGTGCTGAAGGTCGGGTACGGGCCGCTCAGCCGCGCGACCGCGGCGCGTGTGGTCGAGGCGCTGGCGTCGGGTCGCACCGACCTGGCGATCCGGCTCGACGAGGACACGACGCCCGAGCTCTTGGGGCGGGTTGCCGCGCACGACCTCGATGCTGCCGCCGTCGTCGAAACTCCGGCGGCGGCGCGCCGCTACGGCGTTCGCGTCGACGCGCTCAGGGACGAGCCGCTGTTGGCGGCCGTGCCCTCCTCGCATCGCTACGCCCGCACGGATGCGATTCCGATCGGTGCGTTCGCCGCCGAACGCGTTCTGCTCCCGCGCGAGCCGAGCGGCAGCGCCCTCAACGACTGGCTTCGGGCCGTCGTCCGAGCCGCCGGCTTCGAGCTCGAGCGGACGCTCGAGACACCGGGCGCGGCGTGGGACCACCGGCTTCCGCTCGTTGCGGCGGGCGAGGCCGTGGCGCCGATCGTCGCCGACTGGGAGGACGAGCCGATCGCGGGCGTCGTCGCCGTTCCCTTCGACCCGCCGCTGGCCTTGCCGATCGATCTCGTTTCATCGCTCTCGCCGAACGACGGAATCGCCGTCCTCATCGAGACTGCGTGCCGCCTCCGGGATGAACAAGGATGGCTGGCGCGCAGGGCTGCCCGAACCGAGCTCCCCTCGGATTAAGCGCGATCAGGACTTGATCGCCGCGCCGATCGGACTTTCTCGCGACCGGGCGAGGGACGTAGCGTCACCTGCATCAATCACGAGCAGGAAGGGAGTGGCTGAAGTGAGCGATCGTCCCAACATCATTCTCGTTCACGGCGCGTGGGCGGATGGGTCCAGCTGGGGTTCCGTCATCGAGCGTCTGCAAGCAGACGGCTTCCAGGTCCGAGCGCCGCAGTTTCCGCTGACCTCGTTGGCCGACGACGTCGCGCGGTTGCGCCAGGTGCTCGAGTTGCAGGATGGTCCGACGATCGTCGTCGGGCACTCGTACGGCGGCCAGATCATGACCGCGCTCGGAGAGGACGCCTTGAACGTTGTTGGGCTCGTCTACATCGCGGCGTTCGGCCTCGACGAGGGCGAGTCGCTCGGAGCGCTCCTTGCCCAGGGGCCGGTCACACCTGCGCTCGCGCACCTGTTCACCGACTCGCGCGGCTACGGCTGGCTCTCCGAGGACGACTTCGTCAGCCACTTCGCCGGAGACCTCGAGCCGACCCGGGCCCGAGTCCTGTATGCAGTTCAGCAGCCGCTCGCATCCTCCGCGTTCACCGAGGTGATGGGCGCCCCCGCGTGGAAGTCGCTGCCGTCCTGGTATCTCGTCGCCCAGAACGACGAGGCGATCCCGCCGGACGTCGAGCGGATGTTCGCGTCGCGGATGGGAGCGACCACCGTCGAGGTGCCCTCGAGCCACGTGGCGATGGTCTCGCATCCGCAAGAGGTCGCGGATCTCGTCGAGAAGGCTGCCGAGGCAGTCGGCCAAGCTGCCATCAGATGAGCGCCGCAACGCAGGCCGCATACACCGCCGCATCGACCCAACGAGTCACGGCCGAGAACGCGGATCGAGTACGCCTACCGCGACGTCGGTGACGGTGATGTCCCGCTCGTCCTTCTCCAGCACTTCCGCGGCAACCTCGACAACTGGGACCCCGCCCTGGTCGACGCCCTCGCCGCTGGTCGACGCGTGGTCACGTTCGACAACGTCGGCGTCGGCGCCACAACCGGCACGACACCGAACACCATCGAAGCCATGGCGCACGACGCGATCGCGTTCATCGAGGCGATGGGCTTTCAGCGGGTGGACCTACTCGGCTTCTCGATCGGCAGCTTCGTCGCCCAGGAGATCGCGCTCATCCGCCCCGACCTCCTGCGTCGCGTCGTGCTCGCGTCTTCGGCACCGCAGGGTGCGGCCGGGATGCACGGCTGGGCGCCGGAGGTCATCGGTGCGGTCGGTGCGCCGGAGACGACTCCGCAGGGATACATCTCCGTCTTCTTCGCCCCCACAGACACGAGTCGCGAAGCCGGCCAGCAGGCCGCCGGGCGCATCTTCGGGAAGGACGACGAACCGAGACGAACCGACGACTTGGGAGACCCGCCAGGCGCAGTACGACGCCGTCTGCGCGTGGGGTATCCCGAACCACGCACTGCTCGAGCGGGTCGCCGCGATCGATCTCCCCGTGTTCGTCGCCAACGGCGACAGCGACCCGATGATCCTCCCGCGCTACTCGTACCTGTTGGCGGGACTCCTGCCGGACGCGCGGGTCACGATCTACGCGGACGCGGCCCACGGCTTTCTCTTCCAGCACCACAGCCAGTTCGCCGCCGACGTGCACGCATTCCTCGAGGAGGCCGACTGATCCCGATGATCGGCGTGTAGGCCCCGGATGAGCCGCGACGTGATCATCGGGCACGACGGGAGCCCACGCTGTGCCTGGGCTGGTGCCGGCGATACAGCGTTGGGCCGGTACCACGACGAGGTCTGGGGTACCCGCACCTACGACGAGTCCGCGATGTTCGAGGCGCTCACCCTGGGGGTCTTCGAGGTCGGGTTGAGCTGGTCGATCGTGTTCGGGAGGCGGGACGCGTTCCGCAAGGCATTCCGGGGCTTCGACGTCGCGAAGGTCGCCGCGATGACCGCGCCGGACGTCGACCGGCTTGTACAGGACGCGTCGATCATCCGCAATCGCGCCAAGATCGAGGCGACTGTCGACAACGCCCGCGCGATGATGTCCGGGTCGCCGGGCCTGGTGGCGCTCGCGAAGTCCTACGAGATCACGCGCAAGCGGGCACCACGGTCGCTCGCCGACCTACCAAAGTCGACTCCGCAGGCCGAGGCGTTCGCGCAGCAGTTGAAGTCGCAGGGATACCGCTTCGTGGGGCCTACGAGTGTGTACGCCTTCATGCAGAACGTCGGCGCGGTCAACGACCACATCCACGGCTGCTTCCGCGCGACCGAATAGCGCCTCGGACGGCGACGCCCGTTGGGGGAGCGGCCGGGCCGTTACTAAAGCTCCGGGTGGTCGGCCGGTGCCCGGGGGCCTGCGTTCGCAGGCCCCCGGCCGGTAGAGCGTCTCAGCCGCCGACGAGGTTGTTCATCGCCGACACGTCGAACGTGCCGAGCCCCGTCGCCAGGTCGTATCCCGGTGTCGCCGGATACGGCCCCGTGTCGCCGAGGATGATGTCGTGGAACCCTGCCGATCCTGACTGCCCGTACAGCACCGGTCCCGCGAATCCGAGGCCGTTGCTGTGTGCCGACTCGAGCCGGGCCCATACGCCGAGCGTGAGCGGCGACGAGAGGCTCGTGCCGCCGACACCCTCCGGCGCGCCGTCGACGTAGACGTTGGCGCCGCTCTCGGGGTCGGCGTCCATCGCCACGTCGGGGACCGACTTGCCGATCGGGTCGCTGAAGACGGCGCCCTGCCACGACTGCTGCGGCTCGAACAGGCTCTGGCCGCCGCCGCCCGCGAGCCACGCGGTCTCGGCGTCGTAGGAGCCGTCGGAGTTCGTCAGCAGCGTCGTGCCGCCGGCCGAGACGACCCACGGGCTCGCCGCCGGGTAGTTGACGTCGGGCGCGCCCGCCGGAACACCGTTCACGGCGGTCCCGACCGGACAGAAGCCGCCCGTATCGCCGGCCGACGCGAACACCGTCTGGCCCTGCGCGGCCGCCTCCTGGAAGATCTGATCCCAGGCGGCCATCGAGCCGTCGAGAGCGGGGAAGACCTCGCACTCGCCGAACGAGGCGCTGCCGGCCTGCGCGGTGTCGTCGGTCACGAACCGGTTGAAGGTCAGCGTCAGATCGGCGTCGCTGAGCGACGCTGCGCTGTAGATGTCGAGCTGCGACACGCCGCCGGCCATGCCGGTCGAGAACTGCGTGTCCATGTCCCATTCGTCCGCGCCGTCCGCCGGGGTCACGCCGCCGGTGTAGACGACGCTGACCGGCACCTGAGGAAGGCCGGTGGCAGCTTCCTCGGTGCGGAGGTCCGAGACGACGCCGCTCATGTTGCCCGAGCCGAAGATCGCGATCTGCGAGCCCGAGCCCGTCGGCGTCGAGCCGGCGTCGTACGCGGCCCAGAAGCCTTGCGGGTCGTACGAAACGAGGTAGTTGGGGATCCCGATCGTCGCGTCGCCGTGCATGCCGACGGCGTCGTTGAGCCCGATGACGGAGAGCACGACGCCGTTCAGCGACGACGGCACCTGGGCGGCCGTCGAGTTGGCGTACAGCGTCTTCCCGTTCACCGTCCACTTCGAGAGCGTCGTGTTGAACGCCCTCGACGCGATGCCGGCCGTGCCGTCGCCGCTCACGAACAGGTTGTTCGAGGTTGCGCGGACGTTGGTGAATCCCTGCTGCGTGAGATAGCCCACGACGCTCTGTACCGAAGCGTCGCTCGGGGCGTAGCCGGCCTTGAACTGCGCGGGCGTCAGCGTGACGCCCTGGGCGATCGCGTTGTCGAGGCCGCTTGCGTTGCGAAGCCGCAGTGCGACGTTCACGCTCAGTGGTGTGGACGAGGCGAGCGTGCCCGCCGGCGTCCCCGCGAGAGGCACGGCGAGCGTCTTCGTCGCGGTCCAGCTCGTTGTGGCGGATGCGCCGCCGGCGCTGACGAGCAGCGCAGCGGTGAGCACGGCGACCGCCGCGAAGCCGTGGACCAGCCTTTGCATGTGGGTTCCCCCCGTTGTCGAGCCCCCGACGGCGTGGAGGCGATAGCGGGGGATACCCCGTCGGGCCTGTTGCCTAAACAGCTAGCAGGTCGCCGGCGCGCCGCCGCCACCCGCTCGAGCGCCGGCGGCGCGTCGCCCTAGCTCAGAGACCCGAACACTGTCCCGACTTCGCTCCGGCAACCGTGTCCGGCCCGCCGCTCACGGAGGAATTCCCGCTGCAGGCAAGGTTGCCGCCGATCACCGGGGTCGTGCGGGGCCAGCCCGGCGACGACTTGCGGCCGCCGACGCCATGGTCGACCGCATCGCCGGCCGGCCGGCTACGCCGGATCTACGGCAGCGGACCCTGCAGGCGCCAATTACGCCCGGAAGCCGTTGACTGCGGCGGCGGCGATGACTTCTCAGATGGAATGCGGTCTTAGCGGTTATGGAAGCAACCACCACATGTCACATGTCGATCTCGCTCGACGGCTACGTCGCAGGACCTGACCAGAGTCTCGAGCAGCCGCTCGGCCGCGGCGGGATGGACCTTCATCACTGGCATCTCGACGAGCCGCTGAACGACGCGGATAGCCGGGCACGCGATTTGCTGCTGCGCCCGCGCGGCGCCTACGTGATGGGTCGGAACATGTTCGGGCCGGTTCGCGGCTCCTGGCAGGACGACTGGCGCGGCTGGTGGGGCGACGACCCGCCCTACCACGCACCCGTGTTCGTCCTGACGCACTTCGAGCGCGACCCGGTCGAGATGGCGGGTGGGACGACATTCCACTTCGTCACCGACGGCTTCGACGCGGCGTTCGCGCGCGCCTCGGAAGCCGCGGGCGACCGGGGAGTCGACATCGCAGGCGGCGCGTCCACCGTGCGTCAAGCCTTGAGTGCAGGGGTGATCGAGGAGCTCGTGCTCGACTTCGCTCCCGTCCTGCTCGGCGCCGGCGAGCGCCTCTTCGACGGCGTCCCCGATCCCGGCCTCGAGCCGGTGGAGGTGATCCACTCGCCGCTCGCAACGCACGTGCGCTACGTCCGACGCTGAGCCGCTAGCCACTCAGAGGGACGCCGAACGCTGCGTACATGGCGTAGAAGGACCACACGCCGACGCCGAACATCGCCGTGATGACGACGGCTGAGGTCAGGCCGACTCGCCATGCACGGCCGGGAATTCTGGTCACCAGCCAGGCGCCGAGCAGCGCGATCGCGCCGAGCGCGGGAACGTAGAACCTGACTACCTGCACCGTGACCGAGGTCGGGTCGGTCGTCCAGGTGTACGCGGAGTACAGGCCCCAGATTGCGAACCACGACGCGGCGAGGGCGGCACCGACCGATAGGTCGCGACGGGCCACCGCGCGGGTGTCGCCGTCGGCCTGGCGGAGCAGGAGCCACCGCAGGATGATCCAGGCCAGCGCTATCAGTCCGAGCACCAGCATCGGCATGGCCTGTAGCAGGTGCGCGGGGATGCTCCGCAGGTTCGGCCCGATCGCGCCGAGGGCGAACGTGACCTCGCCGGGCGGGTAACCGGTTGTCAGCGGGCCGCCGTAGACGAGGTCGTCGAAGATGGCCAGGCCGGCGCCGAAGGCGGCTACCGAGGCAAGCCACCAGCACAGCGTGCGGAGTGGCAGCCTTGCGGCTCGCAGCCGCCACGCCGCAACCACGGCCACGACCGCGCAGCCGAGGATCACGATGTTGGTGTAGCGGACGAAGGTTGCGATCTCGATCGCTGCGAAACCGGCGAGGCCGGCCCAGGTTCGTCGCCGGCAACTGGCTTCGGTTGCCAGCATCGCCCACAGCAGGGCGCCGGAGCCGGCCGCGACCAGCGAGGCGTCGGTGAATGTCGGCATGTAGTCGCGCCAGGCGAACGCCAGCGCGGCTCCGGATGAGCAGTAGAGGCCGACCGCTGCGAGGCCGCCGAAGCGCCCGAGCCAGCGCCGCGCGCCGAGAAACAGCCCGAGGCAGGCGAGTGCCCCGAAGAACAGAGGCGCCCAACGGTTGATGCCGAGTGCTTGAAACGGCGCCGCCAGGAACGGGTATCCGGGGTCCTTCTCGCTGATGTACCGCCCGTCGCCGACCTCGACCCACTGATTTGGGGGCGCGGCCGGATTGTCGTCCAGCTTCCTCGCCAGGGTCTCGGCCTGAGCGAGCGACAACGTCACGAAATGCCCTTCGGTGATCGCCACGATCGATGCGTGGTAGGCGCCGTCATCCGGCTCGGCGGCCTGGGGCGCGACGGACAGGACCACCGCGCACAACGCCGCGAATGCGGCTACGGCGAGCGCGGCTTCCGTCCATGCCGCTCGGATGCCGTGCTGCGTCGCCGACTTGCCGCCTGACGTGACGACCCGATCCGCCGTCAGGTTGTTCATGCCTGCAGTTCTACGCCCCGTCCGATGACATCAGCGCTACGCGCGGTGTCGAACGGATGTCACGTCCACCGGCGCATACTTGGGTCGATGCGGGTGTTGGTGGTCGAGGACCATGTGACCCTTGCCGGCCGGATCGTTCAGGGGCTGCGTCAGGCGGGGATGGCCGTAGACGCTTCGTCCGACGGCGCGGCGGCACTCGAGGCAGCCGCGAAGACGGCCTATGACGTGATCGTGCTCGACCGCGACCTGCCGCTCGTGCACGGTGACCAGGTGTGCCGCAGGCTCGCGGGCTCCGGTCCGCGGATCCTCATGCTCACCGCTGCCGCTCAGGTCGAGGACCGGGTGGATGGCCTGGAGCTGGGCGCGGACGACTACCTCGGCAAGCCGTTCGTGTTCGCCGAGCTCGTCGCCCGTGTGCGGGCGCTCTCGCGCCGGGCGCCGTCCGCGCCGCCGGTCCTGCGCCGCGGCGACCTCAGCGTCGACCGCGCCCGGCACCGCGCCAGCCGCGGCTCGAGATCGTTGTCCCTGACGCGCAAGGAGTTCGGAATCCTGGAGATGCTGGTGGCGGCGGACGGTGCCGTGGTCAGTGCGGAAGAGCTGCTCGAGCACGTGTGGGATGCCGAGCTCGACCCGTTCAGCAACATCGTCTCGGTCACGCTGACTCGCTTGCGGCGCAAGCTCGGCGAACCACCGTTGATCGAAACCGTGATCGGCAAGGGATACCGGATGTGAGCCGCCGTCCGCGGCTGACCGTCCGCGCCCGTCTGACCCTGCTCTACACCGGCCTGTTCGCCGTCTGCGGAGCGATCGTCGTAGCAGTCAGCTACATCCTCGTTGCGCAGCTGGAGCCGCAGGGGCAGGGCCAACACGCTCCGGCGAGCTTCCTGGCGCGCTGCCGGTCAGAACAACTGAGCCCCCATCCCAACGGCCGGCTCCTTGCCAAGTGCAATACGTACTTCCAGCTTCAGGGCGCGCGGCACCAGCGCGACGTCACCCTCTCGCACCTCCTCCAGTACTCGCTGATCACGCTTGCCGTGGTTATCGCCCTCGCTGCGGTTCTCGGCTGGATCGCTTCGGGTCGGGCGCTGCGCCCGGTGCACCGGATCACCGCGGCCGCCCGCGCCGCCTCGGAACGAAACTTGTCTGCGCGGGTCGCGCTTCGCGGGCCACGCGACGAGCTCCAGGAACTGGCCGAGACCTTCGACGAGATGCTCGACCGGCTCCAGACGGCCTTTGAAGGCCAGAAGCGGTTCATCGCCAACGCCTCCCATGAACTGCGCACGCCGCTCGCCGTCATGCGCGCAACGGTCGACGTCGTACTGGACAACCCCGACAGCAGTCGTGAAGACCTCCGTGGCATGGCGGCCGACATTCGCGCCGCCGTCGATCACGCCGAGCACCTGATCGGCGCGCTGCTCATCCTCGCGCGCAACGAGCGCGGCCTCACCGTCCGCGACGAGGTCGATCTGGCCACCGTTGCCGAAGACGTCCTCGATACCGCCGGCCTGCGGCGACCGGCGGGTTCACGCCAAACTCGAGCCCGCCGTCATCTCGGGCGATCCGGTGCTTGTCGAACGCCTTGTCGCGAACCTCGTCGACAATGCAGTCCGCTACAACACCGCCGCCGGTGAAATCTGGATCAGCACCCGCACCGTCGCGGGGAATAGCGAGCTGACCGTGGCGAACACCGGCCCCCTAGTCAGTTCGGAGGACGCCGACCGCATCTTCCAGCCCTTCGAGCGGCTCGACGACCGGACCTCCCACGAAGGGTTCGGGCTCGGCCTCACCATCGTCGCGTCAATCGCGGCAGTCCATGGTGGCAGTGCCACCGCCCGACCACGTGGTGACGGCGGCCTGTCTATCACCGTCGCGCTCCCTTCGGCTGGGCCGCCCGCCGACGCCACGACTACTCACGAGACCGAAGGAGCGGCGGCCGCGCAAATCGATCGCCAGACCTGAGACCAACACGAATCCTGGATCGGCCTGAGCAGCCGCCGCCATAGCGGTCGTGGCGGCTGCTCGGAGGCCCTTGTCATGCTGGCTCTCCCGCGGGATGTCAACCTACGAGGGTGGCCCGGGCAGGCCGAGGAGCTGCACCACGGAGACGATGAGGAGCACGGCAGCAACACCGACCAGGCCGTAGCGTGCGACTCGCACGGGGAAGCGGCTGCCGATCCCGACCAGGAAGAGGACCGCAGCGAGGAAGACGGTGAGGCGCACGTACTTGTCGGCAGTTGCCGCCGCGGACTCTCCTTCGCTGAAGTAGGCGTCGGCCTTGGCGTTCAGCGCGATCCCCTGGGCCTGTTGCGGGATTCGGTACTGCGGTAGGTATGACGGGTCCGGTGGAGCGTTGGGATTCTTCAAGGGGTGGAGAGCGAGCCAGGCCTCGAAAGCCGGCCGATAGCCGGGACGGAGCCGTTTGACCGCCAGCCGGAACAGCTTGGGATCGTGCGCGGTGTAGGCCGTTTCCGCCGCGTTGAAGGACACCGAGTCGAGCGTGCGGATCTGGGTCGCCTGGACTTCGGCGAGGCTTGCCTTGGTTCGCGTTGCCGATGCGTGCGCCAGCGAGAGCGACGACTCCGTGCCCCACTTGGCCGCCGAGTAGCCCGACCAGGCCGCCAGCAGGGCCACGACGGAGAGCAGCACCGCTTCGAAGATCGCGATCCAGCGGTCGCGGCGAGCGTGGTCGGCGGTGTGCTCGTGGTGCTCGGCGATCTCCTTTCCGACCTCCGCCGCCGATAGGCCTTCGGCCACCCGGACGCTCCTTCCCTTGAGTTATTCGGGCAACCCGCCTAAGACCCGACCCTTGCGGCGACATCGACCCGGTGCATCACCCGATAGGGACGATGAGACGCCACAAAATCGCATGACGCCGCGCGCTTCAGTGCGGCAGGTGCCCGATCACGCCTAGCCCTTCGAGTCCGTCGAGAACGAGCTGGACCGCGATTGCGGCGACGAGGAAGCCGAAGACTTTCTCGACCACGAGCAACCGATCTTCGTCGAGCCGATCGCCCGCCCGGTCGGCCCAACGGAAGACGACGGCGTCGATCGACAAGACGACCAACAGGACGGCGATCTCGGCAGCGAACACGCTGACCGAGCCGGCTTCGGCCGAGATGGTGACCAGGCCGACGATCCCGACCGGGTTGAGCAGGTATGGCACGGCGAGCGGAACCGTCGCCAACCTCATTGGATCGGAGTCGCTCGTGCTCCATGCGTCCTGGGATCCGTTTTCGAGCACCATCTGGATGGCGAGCACGAGGAGAATGACGCCGCCGGCGATCGAGAGCGACTCCACGGTGAAGTGCAGAAGTCGTCGAAGCACCTCGCCGAGAATCACGAGGCCCAACGCCACCGTTCCGGCTGTGAGCAGCATCTTCCTTCGCACGCGCGCTTGGGTGGGCGCGTCGAGCGGCGCGGTGATCTTCAGAAAAGGTACGAGCGCGAGCTTCGGGCCGATCCCGACCAGCAGCAAGAGGAAGGTGTCGATGACACCGGTTGCCGTGATCGTGGTCTCCTTCATCTGTCCTTCCGCATTGCCGGAGCGTTCATATCCTCTTTGATGCTCGCGAGTAGGCTCGAGGAGCTGGCGACGATGAGATCCGCGCACCGCTGACGAAGAGAGACTTCAGGCCGAAACGCTGTGTCCGTCCTCAAAAACATGGTGGAGCTGCCGGGCGGCACATTCCGTATGGGCTCTGATCGCTTCTACCCCGAGGAGCGGCCGGTGCGCGAGGTGTCCGTCGGCAGCTTCTCGATCGACCGCCACCCCGTGACGGTCGCTGAGTTCCGTCGCTTCGTCAAGGAGACGGGCCACGTCACGTGGGCCGAGCAGGCGCCGGAGCCCGACGCGTATCCGGACGCCGACCCGGAGCTCCTCGTTCCCGGGTCCCTGGTTTTCCGCAAGACGGACGGCCCCGTCGACCTCCGCGACTTTCGCAACTGGTGGAGCTGGATGCCCGGTACCGACTGGCGTCATCCCGACGGACCCGGCAGCACGGTCGGTGGTCGCGAACTGCATCCTGTGACGCACGTCGCCTACTCGGACGCCGAGGCCTACGCGACGTGGGCCGGAAAGTCGCTCCCCAGCGAAGCCGAATGGGAGTACGCCGCCCGGGGCGGGCTCGACGGCGCGACCTACACCTGGGGCGAGGAGTTCGCACCGAAGGGGCGGATGATGGCGAACACCTGGCAGGGCGAGTTCCCGTGGCAGAACCTCCTCACCGACGGCTACGAAGGAACCTCGCCTGTCGAGCGCTTCCCACCGAACGGCTTCGGGCTCTATGACATGGCGGGGAACGTGTGGGAGTGGACGAGCGACCCGTTCGAGTTGTCGCCGCGCGCGAGCGTCCTTCCGTGCTGCGCTCCGCAGAACCCGCACACCGAGCACGATCGGTTTCCGCGGAAGGCGATCAAGGGCGGCTCCCATCTCTGTGCCCCGAACTACTGCCTTCGCTACCGGCCCGCGGCACGTCAGGCCGAAACGGTCGACACCTCGACCGGCCACATCGGCTTCCGCTGCGTCGTCCGGCCCTGAATCGCCGCGCTAGGCGCTGATGCCGTGTGCTGCGGCGACGTGTGCGTTGGACTCGTGGAGCGCCTTCTCGTCGTCGTGGCTGCCGGGTTTGAGGTCGAAGACGACCTTCCTCACGGTTCCCGTGAAGGCGTATGGTGCTTTGCCCGCGTAGGCGCGGTCGACGACAAGGCCGTTGTCGCGGCCGATGTCCATGCCGCTGTAGCCGGAGAAGCGGAAGAACACGGTCTTCTCCAGCCGGCCTTCGCCGATCTTCGCGTCGTTGGCGTAGAGGGAGACGGTTCCTCCGGCCGACGGCTCCTGCCTATCTGCGTCGAACTGCATTCGGACGGTCACGTCTCCGGTCGGGATCGGCTCGGTCGAGACCTGCTTGTACTGCTCGACACCCATCATCGAGTAGCTGTGTCGGAGCAGTCCTTTTTCGTCGACCCAGAGCGAGAAGCCGCCCATCTCGTCGGCCTCGGCCACGATGACGCCTTCGGCGCCCTCGCTCGGGATCGAGAGCTCGGCCTCGATGGCGTATGAGCGGCCGTAGACGCGAGGGATCATCCCGGAGGCGATGTTCTGGACGTCGCCGTAGAAGGTCTGGGTCGTGATGGTCGGCAGCGGCGGCAGGATCCCGAAGAAGACCGAGAAGCCGGCCAGCAGCGGCAGGACGTTGTGTCTCTCCGCTTCCTCCCAGAACAGCTCCTTCAGCTCGGCGAGCTTCTCCGGGTTCTCGGCCGCGAGGTCGTTCGCCTGGCTGAAGTCGTCGGGGAGGTAGTAGAGCTCCCAGCGATCCTGTTCGGGGTCGTAGGTGCCCGGTGCGAACCGTGCCATCGTCGGCGGTGAAGCGTCCCACGGGATCCGGTCAAGCATGCAGGCGGCCCACCAGCCGTCCTTGTAGATCGCCCGGTTGCCGAAGATCTCGAAGTACTGCACGGTGTGCTGTTCCGGAGCGGCGGCATCGTCGAAGCTGTAGAGGAAACTCGTGCCCTCCAGGGGCTTCTGATCGGTCCCGTCGACGATCTTCGCCTCCGGGAGGCCGGCCGCCTCGAGGATCGTCGGGCCGATATCGATGCAGTGAGTGAACTGCGAGCGCAGCCCTCCGCTGTCCTTGATCCGTTGCGGCCAGGAGACGACCATGGGGTTGCGCGTGCCGCCGAGGTAAGAGGCGACCTGCTTTCCCCAATGGAACGGCGCGTTTCCGGCCCAGGCCCAGGCCGCGGCGTAGTGCGGCGCGAACGCGTCCGTCCCCCAGGCGTCGAGGCCCCCATAGCCGTCGATCAGCGAGAGTTGCTGCTCCGGGGTGAGCGCGATCCCGTTCTGCATCGTCAGTTCGTTGAACGTGCCCGTGAGCGTGCCTTCGAGGCTGGCGCCGTTGTCCCCGAAGATGTAGATGACGAGCGTGTTGTCGAGCTCGCCCAGCTCCTCGACCGCGTCGAGCAGCCGCCCGACGTTCCAGTCGGCGTTCTCCAGGTAGCCGGCGTAGACCTCCATCTGCCGTGCGTACAGCTTTCGCTCGTTCGCGGAGAGCGAGTCCCAGGCGGGAAGCGCATCCGGTCTGGGCGTCAGCTCGGCGTCCGCCGGGATCACGCCCAGCTGCTTCTGTCGCTCGAACGTCTCCTCCCGAAGGACGTCCCAGCCCTGGTCGAACTTGCCGCGGTACTGCTCGCTCCAATCCTTGGTCACTTGATGTGGTGCGTGCGCGCAGCCGGTCGAGTAGTAGATGAACCAGGGTTTCGTCTGGTCCTGGGCTCGGACTTCGTGCAGCCAGCGCGCCGCCTGGTCGGTGAGGTCGTCGGGCAGGTAGTACTGCTTGCCGTCCTCGCCCGAGGGGACTCCGAGCGTCGTGTTGTCCTGGGTGATGACCGGGTCGTACTGGCCGGTCTCGCCGCCGAGGAAGCCCCAGAAGCGGTCGAACCCCCAGGCGTTCGGCCAGCGGTCGAAGGGGCCGGCCGCGCCCTGGACGTGATCTGGGGTGAGGTGCCACTTGCCGAAGCCGGCGGTGCTGTAGCCGTTCGCCTGCAGCGTGCGAACGAAGGGAGCACAGTCCTTCGGCACGCTTGCCGTGTAGCCGGGGAAGGGAGCGGGCAGCTCGCCGATCGAGCCGAAACCGACCGTGTGGTGGTTGCGGCCCGTGAGCATTGCCGCCCGGGTCGGCGAGCACAGCGCAGTGACGTGGAAGCGGTTGTAGGTGAGGCCCTGCTCGGCGACCCGTGTCATCGCCGGCGTCGAGATCGGGCCGCCAAAGGTGGCCGGGTTGCCGAAGCCGGCGTCGTCGAGCAGGACGAGCAGCACGTTCGGCGCGCCGTCGGGGGGCTTCGGCGTCATGTTGATCGTCCAGTCGGCGACGGAGGTGTCGACGGTGCGCCCGATCGTGCCGCCGAAGTTCGGGTCCGGCAGCGGAAGCACAGTCCGGTCGGGGCTGAACTTCCCCATCGCCTCGGCCAGCGACTCCTTCAGCGCGCCGACGCCGCTCTTGTCGCCCTGAACGACGGACCGAAGTTGCGCCCCCGCGAGCGCCTGCTCGACGCCGAGCCGCTGCTCGTCGTCGAAGACGGCGATGATCCCGGCCGAGCCGGGCGGCAGGTTCTCACCGATCTGGTCGTGGATCTGGTTCTCGACCCGATGGTCGACGAACTTGCCGATCACCCCGCCCGCAACCGCACCGACCGCGACCGAGGCAAGCAGTGGCGGGGCGAACAACCCGACCGCGAGCCCGACCCCGCCGCCCCAGCCCATCCCTTTGCGACCGAGGTTGTCGCCCGTCTGGCGCACGGCGACGCTGCCGTCCTGGGCGTGCGTGACCAGGATGACGCCCTCGATCTCGACGCTTTTCTCTTTGACGAGCGTGACGAGCGCCTCGAAGTCTCGAGTCGCCTCATCGATGTCCTGGTAACCGGCGACGAGGACGTCGGTCGGAGTATCAGTCATTGGGCCTCCGGGCAGCGTGTGGCCGACTCTGATCCACGGCTCGCGTCGGGGCTTCATCCGATCGGGACGAACGACCGAGAGGCATCGCCGGCGGGGCTGTTCGGGTGTCGACGAACGCGGTCAGCGCCTCGGTCGTCAGGTAGGCGATCACGACCGCAACGATGATCAGCGGTGCGACGGCGAGCCCCGCCTTCGCGCACAGGAGCGAGGCGATCATGACCGAGGCGAGCGGAAGTCTGAGCACCGAGACGCAGGCTGCGCCGACGAGTACGGCCACGGCCTGGGTCTCGGCATATCCGGGCAGGTGCGCGGCCATGAGCCCGGCGACGACGCCGAGGAAGATCGCTGGGAAGGTCGGGCCGCCGCGGAACGCCCCCAGTGAGATCGACCAGGCGGCCCCTTTGAACAGAAGCAAGAGCGCGAGCGTCGAGAGCGACACCGTCGCCGCTCCTCCGAACAGCGTGCCGAACGACTCCTGACCGGAGAAGAGCACGGCCTCGGCTGTCTTGCCGCTCGTTTCGGCGAATGCGATCGCCAGACCCCCGACGGCGAGCCCGGCGGCGACCGTGAGGAGCAAGGGGCGGTGATCCACCATCCGCTTGGCGGCCCGCGCAAGCTCGATGATCACGAACACTACGAGGGCGGCAGCGACCGCCAGCGTGATCGTCCAGGCGAAGTCGCCCCAGCCCGGTCCGCCGAACGAGGGCAGCGGGAACGGACTCAACGACCAGGCGGCCGTGCTGAAGCCCGAGAAGGAGCCGAGGCCGATGAAGACGAGCGACCCGACTCCCGCGGCGAGCAGGCCGGGCAGGAGCACGAGCGGCAGGGTCGGCCCACCCAACCCCGTCGCCTCGATGATCAGCACGGCGCCGATCACCGGCGAGCCGAAGATCGACGAGACCGCGGCGAAGCTTCCCGCCGCCGCCATCAGGCCGACGGCTTGGTCGGGCGCGTCGCGCTTGACCAAGCGCATCGCGATCGTTCCCAACCCGAGGCCAAGCGCGATCAGCGGCCCCTCCGGTCCAAGCACCAGCCCTAGGCCGAGCGTCGCGACCGCAGCCAGCAGTATCCCTGGTAGGTCGATCGGACGGATCGGGGGTCCACCCGTCTTGAGCCCGTCGGCGGGCACGTGACCGCCGCGGCCGGGCAAACGGGTGATCGCGATCCCCGTCAGGAGCCCTGCGAGAGCCACCCACGGCAGAGGCCACCAGACCGGGACCGTGTCGTAGCCGACGTGCCTCGGCAGATCCTCGTATACCCCAACCTGCAGCTCGTGGACCCCTTCGAGGAAGCACCACGACGCGGCCGAGACCAGCAATCCGACCAGCGCGGCCAGCACCAAGAGCACGCGGTAGTCGCGGCTCCGGATCAGGGCCGCAGGATCGAGAGGAGTTGGAGCGGAGCTCACGACGCGCGCGTCGACGTCACGCCCGGCCGGCTCCACTTGCGGGGGTCGGCGCCTGGGCCGCCGGGGGCAGGCTGCCCGCGGCGAGCTTGGCGCTCATCTTGATCGCCTTCACCGCACCCGTGGCACCGGCCTGGAGGGTTAGTCCGACGGTGAGCAGGATGATGCCGAGAGGGAAGAAGACGGGCGACCCGAGCAGCAGCACTCCAATTCGTCCAATCACGTAGGGCGGCGTGCAGATCAGCGCTCCCAGCGTGCCGCCGATCACCCCGGCGGCCAGCTTGTCGCGGCGGGAGCCCGTGGGGCGGATCCCGACGATACGCGCGGGGACGCTGACGTAGGTCAGCATCATCACGCCGATCACGATCCCGAGTGAGAGCGAGAACCAGAACCGGCCCCAGCGGGGAACGACGATGGTCGCGAGGGCGAGCGCGACGCCTACGACGATCCCGACCCCGAGGACTACACCGAGATTCTTCCGCGCGCGCTTGAACGCCGGCCGGACCTTTGGCTTTCCCGGCTCCGAAATCGCGAATGCGAACACGGCATTGAGGTAGAAGCAGGCCGCTGTGACGAGCGTGATCGCCACCAACAGCACGAGCTGTTGGGTGCTTCCCCAGGTGCGAAACGTGTGCCCCTTGAACGCATGCGCCTTGAGGTCGAGCATCGCGGCCCAGATCCACATCGCCGGGAGGATCTGCACCAGCGTGAGCCGCCAGTTGGAAAACAGCAGCCTCAGGCCCTCGAACAGCATTGCGAACGCTCCGACCGCGAACACGAGCGGAGCAAAGATCCGCCGTGACTGGCTGAGCTGGACAACCGCAGCCTCGACAGCCGCCTCGTCACCCTCTCGGATCGCCCGGATGAGCCCCCGACTGCCGGCAGCCAGCGCCTCTCTCCGCGAACGGCGGTCGTTCGGCTCCGGCGCATCAGCCGGCGCCGGGACGCTGTCCGACGCGGGTTCAGCCATCACTGGCCACCGCGGTCTTGCAGCATGGCCTCCAGCTCGTCGAAGCGACGCCCGAACTCGTCGAGACGGGCCTCCACACGCTGCTCGAACGCCGCCTCGTCGGCGCCCTCGGTGGCCGCCCGCTCGCTCGCCGCTCGAGCGACGAAGGTGGAGGTGATGGCCGCGGTGATGATCGCCAGGAAGGCGATCCCTTCGAGCATGACGAACGCCGCCACCGCTCGACCGATCGGCTTCGCGGGGGTGACGTCTCCGTACCCGACCGTCGTCACGGTCTGTAGCGCCCACCACATACCGACCCAGACGTTCGCGTACTCGTGATGGTCGAGCAGCCTCATCAAGATCCCGCTGCCGACGACGACGATCGCCGTCGCGGTGACGATCACGCCCGCAGCGGCACGTACCGAGGGCGGCTGCTGCAGGAACTTCGACATGCGCCGCTCGATCGGATTCGGTCGCTGCACGTTACGAACCGCGCGGCCGGCACCGGCGAGCCGAGGGCGCTGCGAGCTCGTCACGTCATCGCTTTCTCGCTTGCCCCCGCCTCGGCGGCGTCGAGACCTTGCCGCTCGCTCTCCCGCCACCGTGCCCAGACCGGCGAGAACACCGCGCAGACCAGCGACAGCGTGATCATCACGAACACGTAGCCGACCATCGTCGCCACGACCCCGAACGAACCGAACGCCCTTCCGTTCGTATTCACCGTCGGCGACACGACCCACGGTGCGAACGCCGTTGCGCCGCCGACGACGAGGGTGGCCAGCAGCGCGCCGGGCAGCAGAGCGCGCAGGCCGATCTTCCGGTGCAGGAGAAACCAGGGAACCCAGAGCCAGAAGACCGTCGACCCGATGAGCCAGACGGGGATGAGAACCAGCCACCCCTGAGCCCGGAAGTGGCTGGCCGAGACGACCATGAGAGCGATGGCTCCGGTGAAGACGAAGAAGAAGATCGCGAACATCGCCTGGTCGGCGATCGATCCGACCTTGATCCGCCAGGCCCGTGCGTAGACGTCCTGGTAGATCTGACCGATCGCGATTCCCCACAGCAGGAAGCTGACGATGACGGCGAGAGTGGCCGCGAGCTTGTTCGCCGACGCGCTCCCGAAGGTGTTCGCGACGAGGGTGGCAGTCGATCCGGTCAGCCTGAGATGTGTCACCAAGCGGGCCGCGAAGGCGTTCGCGTTGCTACCCGACGAGTGGAAGTACGCGACGGCGACAAGCACCGCCGGCAAGACCGACAGCACCGAGTAGATGGTCGCCGCGCAGCCCGAGTTGCGGCTGGCAGCGAAATACGCCCGGAACCACTGCAACGCGAGCCGGCCCAGCCGCGTATCGGCACGGCCGGTCAGCCAATCCTGCAACGCCTTGACACGACCGCTGCTCAGCGGCGTCTCCGCGCTCTCCGCGCGATCCACCTCCGGGCGGCCGGCCGCAGGGCTGGACGCCGGTTCTTCAGCTCCGCCGGTCAAGGTCGAACGCGGCTCCTCGGCCACCGCCCGGCTCTCCCCGTCCTGTTACGCCGCCGCCGGCGACGGTCTCATGAAGGCGCCGAAGATCCAGAGAATGGGGAAAAAGATCCCGAGGAAAAACATCCACCCGTGCCCGTTCCGCAGCGTCATCAAGCCGAGCGTGAACACCAAGACCAGATACAGAAAGAACCCGCCAAATCCGATCCCCCACCACATGATCGCTCCTCTCCGGTCATGGCACGAAGCCAGCTGGCCCCGTCGGCGGACCGTTGCACCGGGGATCGAGCCTCCGGTCGGGCGTCCCCTGTACGCGGGCGCCGGAGAGTGCGACCTAGACGCAATCAATCCGATGTGCGCCTATGAAGCCTCCGCCGCTACGACGCGTGCATCACCCCTCTCGCATGAAATCGGACGCGCGAAACGCCCGGGTCAGCGCGCCTCTGGAGGCAAGGCCCCAGCGTCCATGCCGCGATTCTCGGCGAGCCCTCCGGAGAGAGGACTAATCGCGTCACTCGGCGCGCTAGCCGCGTGACATCTGATCGATGCAGACTGTGACGGCGAGGATCAATGGGTCGTCCTGTCCTGGCGCGATCTCGATTCCGTAGGTGTCCCGGACTCGGAACCAGCGCTTTGAGACCTCGGCCACTTTGTCGCCGCCGCGCTCGATCTTGTACTCGTGATCGACAATGTTGCCCTTCGCCTCCATGTCCTGGCCTCCTGAGACCTCGATCGAAAAGCGGTCGCGCAGCGGTGTGATCAACGCTTTCTTGACGGTCGCGACGGTGTTCCCGCCACGCTCGATATCCATCGTGTCCCGGATGTGGAGCTTCTTCTCCTGGACGGTGTACGTCTCCGCGCCGGTGCTGTCTTCGAGCACGAGGGTGTCTCGGATTCGCAGGGCCTTGCCGTCGACCTTGAAGGCGCGGTCGCCTTGTTCGTTCTCGATCCAGAAGTCGTCACCGATGGCGAACAGCTTTTCCTGCATCCGGTATTTCGTTCCGCCGTCCTCATGACGGCCACGCAGCAAGGGCATAGCTTTCTCCTCTCGCTTGATCCAAAGGGATCCTTAATCGCAGAACCGCCATCGACGTCACCCAATCGGGGCGAACCTGCTCTCGCAGGCCTAGAACGCTGACCGGGCGAGCGTCTTTTCACCTGGCGTCGACAACCCACCATGATCCAGTCGGAGCAGGTGCGACCTCACTGTGACCTTGGGGCCGCCAGAGGCGCGAAATCGCAAGGGCTCAGGTGGCGCCTTACCCGCGATTCAGCATTGACAACGCGAAATCGCTGTTTGCAGGTCTTTTCAAGCCCTCTGACGGACTCGAACCGTCGACCCCCTCCTTACCATGGAGGTGCTCTACCAGCTGAGCTAAGAGGGCTGGTGAGCCCGCAGTGTAGCCCCGCCGCAGGCCGGTTCCCGCCGACGCGCTGCGTAGCCTCACCGCGATGGAAGTCCGGCGCGCGCTGGCTGACAACGAGGAGCTCGGCGAGTCGCCGTTGTGGCCCGCTCTGGCGCTGATCGCGTCGGCCGGGCTCTACGCCGACCTCCCGTCCAGCTTCATCGAGGGGGCTGGGGGAGGGGCGTTCGGGGCCTTCCGCTGGATCGTCCCGGTGCTGACCGTCATCGTCCTCATCGCGCTCGGCGTCATCCGCACGAGCGGCAGGGTCGCGCGCGCCCTCGACTGGGGGCCGCGCACGCTTCACCTGACCCGCCGCCGGCTCGGGCTCGTGGCGATCGGGATCGTCAGTGCGGCCAACGCCGCCTCGATCGTGCTGCTGATCCACCTGCTCGTCAACGGGGCGTCCGCGACCGCGAACACGCTGCTCCGTGCTGCCGTCCACATGTGGGTGGTGAACGTTCTCCTCTTTGCGCTCTGGTACTGGCAGCTCGACGGCGGCGGCCCGCTCGACCGGCCCCGCTGCGCGCCCGCCCAGCGCGACTTTCTCTTCCCCCAACAGACGGAGCCGGTGCTGCTGGAGGGCGGCTGGCGGCCGCTCTTCCTCGACTACCTCTACGTCTCGTTCACGAACGCATCGGCCTTCAGCCCGACCGACACGATGCCGCTCAGCCGCTGGGCGAAGATGTTGATGCTCGTCCAGTCGGCGATCAGTCTCTCGCTCGCCATCATGGTCGTGGCGAGGGCGGTGAATATCCTGCAGGGGAGTGGGGTATGAGTGCGGCATGCGTCGCTACGTGACAATTGCCACTGTCGTCGCCTCGCTCGCAGTAGTTCTCTCCGCGCAGGCAGCGCCGGCGCCGAAGATCGTGACGCTGCGGAACAACGGCGCGACGCTCACCACGCACAAGGGTGCGCAGCTCCAGCTCCACCTGAGCGAGCGGTACCACTGGGTCAAGCCGCGCGTCCGCGGAACCGCCCTCCGCCTCGTCCCGATCGCGTTCATCCGCGACCCGGGCTACCAGGCGTGGGCCGTCATCGCGCAGGCCCGCGGCAAGACCGTGGTCACGGCCGTCGGTTACGGCAAGCCCGGGACCTGCGACCCGGGCGTGTGCTCGCCGCATCTCTTCCGCGTCACCTTCGTCGTGCGCTGAGCGGGCGAGGGGCCGCCCGGAGGCGGCCCTTCGCGTCGATCGGAAGCAGCTGCTTCGTCAGCCGGACGGGTGGCCGAAGACCTCGATCTCCGACATGTCCGTGAACGTGCAGCCCCGAACCCGTTGTCCTTGCCAGGCCCGCAGTGGGCGGCGACGCCCGAGCTGTCGTTCGGGTCGGCGCCGCAGCTCGAGGCATCGGTGCACGCACCGAAGCCCGCGAGCGGAACCTGCGGGTTGAGGAATGTGAACCGGACGTACTGGATCCCGGCCCGCGGCCCGCTGAGCGAGATCGTGTTCAGATGGCCGCGGCTGGCAGCGTAGAAGGCGCCCGTCGAGACCTGCGTGAACGTGGTGCCGTTGGTCGACGTCTCGACGGTGAAGCCGCGCACCGACGAGCTGCCCGGATCCCCGCACGTGTTCGACGGGTTGACCTGGATCTCGCTGATGTCGACCGCGACCGGCAGCTTGACGACGATGTGCTCCGGCGAGGTCGTGCCGTCGTCGACACCCGCGCTGTTCGTCACGCTGTCCCAGCCGTTGCCCTGCGACTGGTCGATCGCACTGCTCGGCCCACAGCCGAAGCTGCTGAAGTCCGGCCCGGAGAAGTCCGTGATCGACCCACCGCCGCTGAGAGCCGCCCAGTCACGCCTGAGCTGGAAGTTCTGGGTGGTGGTCTTCTGGTTGATGGTGATCGTCCCCGGCACGTCGACCGCGTTGTAGCCCGCTCCCGACGCGGACACGTCGGGATAGCTGCCGAAGAAGATGTTCTTCACGGTGTACTTGCCGTTCTGGTCGCTGACTGCGGCCAGATCGCCCGGGAAGCCCGACGCGTGGCCGCCGAAGGTGACCGCGATGCCCATGATCGGCAGCCCGGTGTCCTGGTCGGTGATCGTCCCGGTCAGGTTGCCCTTCTTCGTGTGCTTGTTCGGCGGCAGGGAGAAGTCCTGCACCGGGTGCGAGTCGTCTCCGCCGAGCGAGCCGGCGAAGTAGCCCATCCCGCGGTGCGCGAACACCGACCAGATGGTGTTGTGGAACTTGCCGCGGAAGTCGACCTGGTCGGCCTGGAGGATCGAGTTCCGCTCGTCGAGCATCGACGGGTTGCTGGGCGACAACTCCATCGCCCGCGTCACGAGCTGCTCGGCGGTCTTCGAGCCGACGGCGTTCCGGAGATCCCAGAGCGTCTCGCCCCAGATCTCGCCGTCGGCGTGCACCTCGACCTGGCCGATGATGTGGCCGAGGTCGCCGTACGTGTAGCCGCCCGTGTGACCCGTGTCCCCGCCAGGGCAGTTGGACGAGGTCGAGCCGACCGGGCAGTCCATCGGCTGCGTGCGGATCAGGTCGTTGCCCCAGCCGACGTAGTTGCCGATCCGCACCTCGCCGGGGGCGGAGGTGTCGGTCTGCAGGCCCTTGTCGACGAGGTAGTCCATCGCGTACCAGTCGCTCCACGCCTCGCCCATGGCGCCGGCCTGGCCGTTGCCCAGCGTCGAGTTGCCGTTCGCGTCGACGACGAGCCGGTTCGAGAGGCCGTGCGTGTTCTCGTGGTAGACGATGTCCGCCTCGTCTGAGCCCATCGCCGCGATGAACGGATCCTCGTCCGGGAACGAGAAATGCGGCTGGTGGAAGAGATACATCTGCATCCGGCCCGACTGGCCGTCGGGCGGAGTGGCGAAGTTGGCGTTGTTGATGTGGGCGCCGTCAGGCAGTCCCGAGTCGACGGCGGCGCCGTCGAGGTTCTCCCCGAGCACCGGGTCGTTGCCCTCGAAGTTCCCCGCCTTCTTCGTGAAGCCGATCGGAGGCGCTGCGAGGTGGTCGTGCCACGTGTTGATGAAGTAGAAGAGCTGGACGGCGCTCTGGTTCTCGTTCGTCTGCCACGAGTTCGCTGTCTCCGGATCCCATGTGCACGGGAAGCCCGGCACGCACGCGGACGGGTTGAACGTGGTCATCGTGTAGACGCCGGGAACCGTGTTCTCGTTCGAGTCGTCCGTGTTGTTGTCGTTGACGTCCGAGTACTCGTGGACGTTCGGCCCGGAGAGCGTCTGCGCGTTCTTCTTCAGCCACCCGTGCTGGTTCAGGTTGACGGTGTGGAACGTGCCGCCGTGCGCCGCGTTCGGGTAGTAGTCGAGCACGTTCCCGTTCGCGTTGTTGACGAGGCTCCGGCGATACATGACCTTGCCGGTCTGCGCGTCGACCACGCTCTGGTACATCTGCGCGCCGCTGCCCGTGGTCGTCTCGTAGGCGAGGCGCGTGCCGCCGAGCGTCCGGAACCAGACCGGGCCGGCGGAGTCGGACTTGTTCGCACCGGGGGCCAGGCCGACGGCGAGGCGCGACTGCGCGATCGCCTCTCCGGCGCCGATGCTCGGTGAGGCGTCCTCGACGGAGGTGTTCGCGAGCGGCGAGCCGACCACGTTGATCACCTGGCCGTCCTTCGTCACGTTCACCTTCACGCCGTTGCCGAAGACCTGGATGCCGTCGATCTTCTGCACGTACGACAGGTGGTGCGTCCCGTCGATCGAGACGTAGTCCTGCCGCAACGACAACGCATTGAGCCCCTGGCCGGTGAGCCCGAACGCCGAGGCGTTCTTCGTCACGTAGCCGAGCGCGATGCTCGAGGCCGATGCACTGCTCGGGCCGGTCAGGAAGCCGTCGGTGCGCCCGACGGACTGAACGGTGCCCGTCAGCGGATCGAGGTGGGCAAACCCTTCGACTCCGAGCGAGTCCCTCAGATTTGCCGTCGCCGCGGGAGGACTGTTGTCGAGCGCCGCCGCGCGGGCATCGAGCTTGAGCTGAGCTGCCGGGGCCTGCCGGCTGTCGAAGAAGGCCGTTTTGTCGGCGGCTACCTCCATGCCGCCCGGCTTGGCTGCCGACTTCCCTCCGGCCGCGACGTTGCCGGTGAGCACGAACAGCGCGACCATGCTCACGGCGAACAGCGACAGGACGAGCCGGTGTCGCATCAATCTCCGCATTACACCCCTCCAGGTGTCGGTCCCACTCTCCGTCGGAATACGCACGGCAGGCCGGGTGGGGTCGCGAATCATTAACAGAGTCCCGCCGGCTGCATGTCGGGGCCCCTCCGCGGAGCGAGCCGCGCGGGTCACAGCAGTGAAAAAGTGGGGGCGGGAGGATTCGAACCTCCGTAGGCTGAGCCGACGGGTTTACAGCCCGTTCCCTTTGGCCGCTCGGGCACACCCCCGACGAGGAGCGCCATTGTAGCTCCGGGCCCCGGCCGCCTCGGACGGCCAGGATGGGTCAGCGGCGTGTTTCGCTCGTGTGTCGCACTCGTGGCATTCGCCTCCCGGCGGTAGCTTTGCGGCCGTGGCAGCCCACGACGTCGCCATCATCGGAGGCGGGCCGGCAGGCTCGACCGCCGCGTACCGCCTCGCGACCGCGGGCGCCAGCGTCCTCCTGCTCGACAAGGCGACGTTCCCGCGCGACAAGCCGTGTGGCGGGGGCGTCACCGGCCGGGCCGCGCGCATGCTTCCGTTCTCGATCGAGCCGGTGGTCGAGGACGTCGTCGATCGGATGGATCTCGGCCTCCGCTACCGGCATCGCTTCAGCCGTCGCGCGCGCGAGCCGCTGGCGTACATGACGCAGCGGGTTCGGCTCGACGAGTTCCTCGTGCGCAAGGCGGCCGAGGCGGGCGCCGAGGTGAGGGAGGGGGAGACGGCCGACGCGCGCGAGCTCGACGCGCGGATCGTGATCGGCGCCGACGGCTGCAACGGCGCCTCGGCCAAGCAGCTCGGCCTCGCCGAGGAGATCGTGCACGGCGTCGCGCTCGAGGCGAACTATCCATACGAGCCGCGCTTCGCGGGAGCGATGGTGCTCGAGATCGCGGTCATCCGCGGCGGCTACGGCTGGGTCTTCCCCAAGGGCGACCACGTGAACGTCGGCGTGGGCGGCAACGCGGAGGAGGGGCCGCGGCTGCGCGCCGAGCTGCGCCGGATGTGCGAGGCCTACGGCATCGACCCCGACGCGGCCCGGGAGACCCGCGGCTACCGCCTGCCGCAGCGAATGCCGGGCACCCGGCTCGCCCGCGGCCGCACCGCGGTGATCGGGGACGCCGCCGGGCTCGTCGACCCCTTCACGGGCGACGGGATGTACGAGGCATTCCTCTCGGCGCGGCTGGTCACCGAGGCGGCGCTCGCGGTGCTGGCCGGCCGCAGCGAGTCGCTCGAGCCGTACCAGGAGGCTGTCGAGCGGGAGATCACCCCGATCACCCGTGCGGGCTGGGGAGCCAAACGCGCTTTCGAGCGGTATCCCGGCACGACGTATGCGCTCGCGCGGCTGCCGGTCACCTTCCGCGCGCTTGCGAAGCTCCTGGTCGGCGACCTGCCGGACCCCGGGGTCGCCCGCGGCCTCGAGGGCGTCGCGATCCGGGCGATCTACCGGGTCTCGCGCCGCGCCGCCTGAGGTATCCGGCAATCGGCCGGCAGGCACGTCTCCCGAGGGTTGAACCCAGGGTAAGTCGGCCGTAAGGTGCGTGTCGTAACCCGGAACTCGGGGAGGCGGCATGCGGCGCGTGAGACCCAGCATGAAAGCAGTCCTGCTGACTGTCGCTGTCGGACTTGCCTCGCTGGTCATGGCGACGCCTAGCGGTATCGCCGGCCAACCTTGCCCGGCGAGCCCAGCGTCACGGAACACAGCTCGCCTGACCATCACGTTTCTCCACATTGTCGACAAGCCGATCCGCACGAGAGCTTGCGATCTGGCAAGCGGCCTATCTGGGATGTGGCTTATGCAACTAGGCCCGGAATGGGCTTGACGATGGTTATCGACGCGCACGATGTGACGCCGGTGCCGGGCTATGGCGCCCACGGCCCGTTCTACCGCCTCTACCTGATCAAGCCGGGCTATCTGGCAAAGATCAAGTGGAATGGGGTGTGGCGAACTTACCGGTTCGTCAGGAAGCCGGCGGCCCATCCACAGAGGCCAAAAAGCGAAGTCGACAAGCCCATCAAGAACTTTGGAGTCGAGACGATCTACTTCCGATGCTGCTGGCCTCGCTACACGCGTAACGACTATCTCACTGTAAGAGCGATGTTGGTAACGCCCAAGTAGGCGACGGTCTTGTCGGACCGAACGAACAACCAACCAACCAACCGACCGACGACCGGCTCAGCCGGAGTTGCTGATGAGCTGCATCATCTTGAACATCGGCAGGTACATCGCGATGATGATGATGCCGACCATGAGGCCGACGCCGATCATCATGATTGGCTCGATGATGGAGGTCAACGACTGGATCGCCGCGTCGACCTCGTCCTCGTAGAAGTCGGCGATCTTGCTGAGCATCTTCTCGAGCTCGCCCGTTTCCTCGCCGATCTTCACCATCTGGCTGACCATGGGCGGGAAGAGCGGATCCTGGGTCAGCGGCTCCGCGATCGGGACGCCCTCCTGGACCTTCACCCGCACCTCGGTCAGCGCGCGCTCGACGACCCAGTTGCCCGCCGTCGAGCCGGCGATCTCGAGCGCCTTGATGATGTCGACTCCGGCGGCGACGAGGGTCGCGAGCGTGCGCAGCAGCCGCGCCATCGTGATCTTGAGCACGACCTCGCCGATCTTGAGCGGGACCCGGAGCCTGAACGCGTCCCACTGCTGCCGGCCCTTCTCCGTCTTCTTCCAGCGGAAGAAGCCCCAGATCATTGCCGCGGCCAGCGGGAAGACGATGAACCAGTCGTTCCGTAGCACGTTGGAGGCGTTCACGACGACCTGCGTGAGCATCGGGAGGTGCCCGTTCAGCTCGGTGAAGATCTTCGCGAAGATCGGGACGATGAACATGAGCATGGCGCAGAGCACGAGTGTCGCGAAGGTGAAGACGACCGTCGGATAGATCATCGCGCCCTTGACGCGGCGCTTGAGCTTCGTCTCCTTCTCGATCTGCTCGGCGACCCGGTCGAGGACGTTGTCGAGCAGTCCCGACGCCTCGCCCGCCTGCACCATCGACACGTAGAGCTGGTTGAAGACCTTGGGGTGGCGCGCCATCGCCTGCGAGAGGAGGAGGCCGCCCTCGACATCGGCGCGGAGCTCGCCGATGATCTCGGCGAGATAAACGTCGTCGGTCTGCTCCTCGAGGATCACCAGGGCGGCAACGATGTTCAGCCCGGCCTCGATCATCGTCGCGAACTGGCGCGAGAAGACCTGCATCGAGCGAGGCTTGATCTTCTTGAACGCCGTCCGCAGGCCCTCATCGCCCGCCGACGGCAGCTCGCGCAGGCTGTGTGCCAGCAGGCCGCGGATGCGGAGCTGCTCGCGGGCGGACTCGAGGTCGGGGGCGTGGATCTCGCCGGCGGACTCGAGCCCGTCGATGCTGATCGCGGTGTAGGCGTATCCGGCCATCGGCTAGTTCACGCGCCCGAGACGAGGCGCAGCTTGTAGCGAGCGCCGTCAGAGGTGTCGACGAGCGTCACGGTCCGGCCGGCCGTCAGGGCGACGGTCTGCGTGCCACTCGCGTAGGAGCCGTCGGCGATGCCGATCCTCACGACGCCGTGCGCGACCGAGACGAGCTTGAAGAGGGGGTTGGAGCTCGGGAAGCTCGCGCCCACCCGGATCGTCTGAACCGTTCCGTTGACCGAGACCGTCACGGCCCCGGTCTTCGCGAGCGTGCGGGCCGGTGACGCGCCCTGGCCCAGCGACGCCGACGCCGTGTGCGTGGGTACCGACGAAATCACCCCAGCGGCCGCAGCCGCTGCCGCGGAGGCCGAGGTGCCGGTGGTCCCTCCGGACGACGTCCCGGACGCTGCGGTGGAGACCTGCTGGACGAAGGGGTCCTTGCCGGCGAAGTGGCTGAACGAGAAGAGCTGCGACTTCGACACCTTCGGAGCCCGGTCCGAGTCCGGCAACTTCGTGCTGGCCGCCGTCGGCAGCGCAGCAGCCGCCGCCGTGCCCGGCGCCGTGGTCGCAGGCGCGGTCGGAGTGCCGGTCGCGGCGGTCGTTGTCACGGCCGGGGCCGCCGAGTTGCTGCTGCCGCCGTGCTTGAGGACCTTCGGCACCTCGAAGGCGAGGACGGCTACCAGCAGGACTACACCGCCGACGGCGAGCTTCTTCGCGCGCCGGTCCTTGGCCTCCCTGATGTCCTTCATTCTCTTCTTGCGGCTCATCAGCTTCCTCCACTCGTGCTCGGCGCAGCCGAAGTCGGGTTCGACGTCGTGGTCGTGGTGCCGGTCGTGGTCGTCGAGGTCGTGTCTGTCGAGCCTGGAGTCGTCGGGGTCGTCGCCGCCGGCGTCTGGGGCACGATCTCGTTCAGGACGAGCGTCGCCTGGATCTGCGGGAACCCCTTCGAGCCGGCCGCGAACGTGATGTCGCTCAGGTCGAAGAGGCGGCCGGAGGTGAAGAGGTTGCCGTGCTGGACGCGGACGAGGTTCCGCACCCGCTGCAGGAACGTGACCAGGTTGTAGAAGCTGCCGCTGAACTGGACCTGAATGGGATAGGCGGCAAACGGGGACGCCGGGTCGGCCGTGCTGCCCGCACCGCCGGTCCCGGGCTCGATCTGATCGAACGAGATACCGGACGCGTGGGCGAGTGCATTCAACTGCAGGATCACCTCAGGGGTGTCGAGCTGGCTGGGCATCGCCTGGGTCAGGCTGAAGACGCTCGCCGAGCGCACCGCCGGCAACGCCTTGGTGAACGCGGTCGAGCGGTTCTGGTCGATTTGCGCCTGCACCGCGGCGGTCTGCTTCTTCAGGCTGGCGGCCGTGTGATGCTTCGGCGCGACCAGGGCGAAGTAGCCGACCATGGCGACGAGGAGGAGCCCACCCACGGTGAGCGCGACCTGGGCCGCCTTCGGCAGGCTCGCGAGGCGGGCGGTCACGAGGCTCCCCTTCCTTTGCGGATGTCGGTGATGATCGTCCAGTTGACGACGTTCTGGCCGCCGACGTTCGAGGTGGCGCTCTGCTTGAGCTGGACGTTCTTGAGATCGGGCAGGACCTGGAGCCGCTCGAGGAGGCGTGCCACACCGGCCTGGCTGTAGGTGTAGCCCTGCAGCGTCATAGCTGTCGCCGTGGGCGGCAGAGCGCTCGGGGCTGTCGCCGCGGCCGAGGTGGTGGTGGACGTCGCCGACTCGAGAGGCATCGTCCCGACCAGGCTCGTGAGCCACACGTCGTCGGGCATGACGAGCGCCATGCGGCGGAGAATGCGATCCCAGGCGACGCGCGCGCCGAGGCCGGAAGCGAGGGCGAGCGAGCGCTGCTCCCGCTGGGTGAGCACCGTCGAGCGGAAGGCCTGCGTCTGCGCGGACATCTTCTTCGCCGGGGTGACGGCGAGCTCGGCCCTGGCGGAGGCGAGCGCCTGCCGCTGCCGGTCGACGCTGCGGTTCGCGAGCAGGAAGCCGGCGACGAGTGCGAGCAGGACCACGGCCCCGCCGATCGTGGCGACCACCGCGACAGGGTTCCGCGCTTCGCGCCTCTGTGCGACCTGTTCGCGGGGGAGAAGGTTGACGGCGCGCATCAGTCCTCGATTCCCAGTCCGATTGCGACGGCGAGAGAGCCGTCCTGTCCACCCGTGCTGATGCCGTGCCCGGACCCGACGCGTGCGAAGGGGTCTGCGACTCGGATGGTGATGCCGACGAGCTCCTCGAGCTGTTCGGCGAGACCCTGGAGATGGGAGCCGCCGCCGGTGACGGTGATCTCGGCGAAGCCGAGCGAGTCCGGCTGATCCTGGTAGAAGTGGAGCGAGGAGGCGAGCTCACGGGCCAGACCGTGCACCTCGCGGCGCACCGCCTCGGTCGCGAGCGTGGTGCGCTCGTCGGGCGGCGTCGCGCCGGCGGAGATGTCGAGCGTCCGCTTGAGCCGCTCGGCTTCCGCGGTGTCGACCTCGAGGGCGCGTTCGATCGCCTCGGTGACGCGGGCGCCGCCCCAGTCGAGGACTCGCGTGAACTCGCAGAGGCGTCCGTCCGAGACCGCAACCGTGGTGCGGTCGTGTCCGACCGAGACGGCGACGCGGGCTGCCTCGTCGCGCTGGCCGGGCCCGAGCGGATCGCCGCCGACGGCGCGCAGCAGCGCGAAGGCCTCCATGTCCATGCCCGCGAGCTCGATCTTCGCCGTAGCGCAGGTCGCTGCGAAGCGATCGACGAGATCGCGGTAGGCGACGGCGAGCAGCACGCGATCGGGAGCGTTCGTCTCCTCGACGACGTGGTAATCGAGCATCGCTTCCTCGATCGGGATCGGCAGCGTCTCGTAGGCGCGGAACCGAATCGCGTTGGCGAGCTGCGCAGGGTCGTCGACGGTGGGGCGCTCGAAGACGCGGACTCCGGTGCGGCTGCTGCCGATGCCGAGCCTCACGTTCTTGCGCGGGAGGTCGGCCTCGTCGAAGAAGGCTGCGATCTCGTGCGCGAGGACCTCCGGGTCCCGCACCTCGCCGGCGGCGACGACGTCGGCCGGGAGTGCGTGCCGCGCGGCCTTGACGAGCGTCGGCTTGCCGTTGTTGACGACGACGGCTGCGGACAGCTGCGACGAGCCGATCTTGAGCCCGACGATCTGCTTGTGCCGACCCCCCGAGAGCGAGGACGACGTCTTCCGCGGCTTCCGTCCGGACTTCGGCAGCGAGAGGTTGCGCTTCCGTGCCGGGTTCTGCGGCGATGTCTCGGTCTCGACCGGCGGCGCCTCGGTCTCCGCCTTCGGAGCCTCTGGCTTCGCCTTGGGCGAGGGCTTGCGCTTGAAGGAAATGTCCTTCTTCAGGAAATCGGTGACGCTCACTGGTTCGCTCCTGCGACTCGGAGACCGCGGAGGGCCTCGGGAAGATGGTTGTCGTTGCGCGGTGCGAGGCCGGCCCGCTCGAGCAGGGCCTCGAACTCCTCGCGCCGGCTCGTGACCTGGTTGGCGGTCTCGCGGCTGATCACACGACGCACGGTCAGGTCGGCGAGCGCCTGCTCCATCGTCTGCATGCCGCGCGTCGTGTTCGTCTGCATGATCGAGTAGATCTGCTCGGTCTTGCCCTGGCGGATCAGGTTCCGGACGGCGTCGTCGGGCAGCAGGATCTCGAGCGCCGGCACGCGGGAACGGCCGTCCGCGGTGGGGAGCAGCGTCTGCGTGACGATCCCCTGGAGCGAGGCGGCGAGCTGCATCCGCACCTGCCCCTGCTGGGACGACGGAAAGACGTCGATGATGCGGTCGATCGTGCTCGGCGCGCTCTGCGTGTGCAGGGTCGCGAGCACGAGGTGGCCGGTCTCGGCGGCCGTCAGCGCGGTCGAGATCGTCTCGAGGTCTCTCATCTCACCGACGAGGATCACGTCGGGGTCCTGGCGGAGCGCTCCGCGCAGCGCCTCGGCGAAGCCCTTCGCGTCGGACCCGACCTCGCGCTGGTTGATGACCGAGGTCTTGTGGGAGTGGAGGAACTCGATCGGATCCTCGATCGTCACGATGTGCTCCGACCGCGTGCTGTTGATCGAGTCGATCATCGTGGCGAGCGTCGTCGACTTACCTGAGCCGGTCGGGCCCGTCACGAGGACCAGGCCGCGCGGCTCCTTCGCGAGCTCGAGGAGCACGGGGGAGAGGCCGAGCTCGTCCGCCGACTTGATGAGCCTCGGCACGAGGCGGAAGGCGGCTGCGACGCTGTCGCGCTGGAAGTAGACGTTGACGCGGAAACGTGCGACGCCCGGCACGGAGTAAGAAAGGTCGAGCTGCCGGTCGATCTCGAGCCGCTTCTGCTGCTCCGTGGAGAGGATGCGGTAGAGAAGGTCGCGCGTCTCCTCCGGCGCGAAGGGCTCGAAGTCCTCCATCGGCGCCAGCCGGCCGCGCATGCGCAGCAGCGGCGGCGAGCCTGCGGTGACGTGCAGGTCAGAGGCGTCCTCTGTTGCAACGCGCTCGAGAAGCGTGTCGACGGAAAAGGGTTGCGGCGTCATGCGAGCGAGCTATCGGCGGGTGCCGTCGCCCGCTTTAGGGCACCCGGCTGGAATCCCTCAGGTGAGGGAGAGAAGCCGCTGCCTGTCCGAGGCCTCCCCCACAGCGGGGGAGCGAATCCCTCGGTCGGGGGGACGAGGCCCCGAGCTCGATGCCGATAGAGGTCGGGTCTGGGTACCCGTCCAAAAGGAGATTGCATTGAATACCCTCAGACAGAGGATCAACACGCGGGACGAGAGCGGCTTCACGCTGATCGAGCTTCTCGTCGTCCTGATCATCATCGGCATCCTGCTTGCGATTGCCGTTCCGTCCTACCTCGGCTTCAGGGACAAGGCTCAGAAGACGGCCGCCGCGTCGAACGTGCGCGAGGCGATTCCGTCGGTCGAGGCCTTCTACGGCGACCAGCTGCCCCAGCCGACGTACGCCGGTCTCGGCGACGCGGCCGGTGTCCCGACCGCGGCCTTCAAGGCCTACGACTCGGGTATGAGCACCGCTATCAAGGTGTTCGGCGACGCCACCCACTACTGCATCTCGGCCACCAACGGCACGCACTCCGCGAAGGTCCTTGGCCCGGGCGGCACGGTGGACCCGAACGACCCCGGTTCCTGCACCACCCCGACCGGCTAGCTCGGGAGCACATTTCTACTACGCGAGGGCGCGGGAGACCGCGCCCTCTTTTTTTGGTCCGGCATCGCAGGTATCCCCCTTTTCAGGGAGTCCCGTGCTTCCGACGTTGCCGATAGGAAAGCCATGAACGCGACCCTGAGCACGCGCCAGATCCGGCTCGTCGTCCTTCTCGGTCTGATCGTCCTGTGCGCCGGCGCCTTCATGGTCGTCACGCGGCACAAGTCGACGACGCCGGGCACGTCGAGCTCCACCCCCTCCGTCACGACTCCCGCCCACACGAAGACGACGTCGCCGTCGCCGAGCAAGGCGCACACCCGCGCCGCCACGCCGTCGGTGACGAGGGTCGCCATCCAGCACGGCATGCCCATCCCGGTTGCGCGGGCGCTCGCCAAGAACCGCGTCGTCGTCGTCTCGCTCTACGCTCCGCATTCCGAGGTTGACCAGATCGCCAATGCCGAGGCGCAGGCGGGCGCGCGTGCAGCGAGCGCCGGCTTCGTCGCCGTCGACGCCTTCCGCCAGCGGCCCGGCACCGCGGCCCTCCGCAAGCTCGGGGTCGTCAACACGCCGGTCGTCCTCGTGGTGAGGCGGCCCTATCTCATCTCCTTCGAGTCCCACGGCTTCGCCGACAGCGGCGTCGTCGAACAGGCCGTAGCCGACGCGCGCTGATGAGGCGCGGCGGCCGCTCACAGGCAGCCGAGCCCGAGCCTCGGGAGCTCTTCGTCCGCAGCGCCAGCCGCTTCGGACGTCCCGTAGTCACGATGCGGGCACGCGACCTCGGCGACGCCTGCGTCGTCGAAGTCGAGGTGGAGGGCCGGGAGGACGCCGAGCCGCGCTCCTACAACTTCGCCGACGCCCAGCAGGCGAGCACGTTCGTGACCGAGGCCGTCGAAGCCCTCGTCTATCTGGGCTGCGAGATCCACGCCTGACCGGCGGGACGGGGAACGCGGTGGATCCGGTGCAGAGGGAAGAGGAGGAGTTCTCGGGCCACGAGGCCCAGCCCGGCGCCGACGTAATCGCGCTGCCGCAGCTCGAGCGGCTTCCCCCGAACCCCGACTTTCCCGACGCCGGCGCGCCCAGCTTCACGTCCGACAACCGCTCGGCGCGGCTCGAGGCGCTCGAGCTCGTCCGGGCAGCCGTCGAGCTGGCGGACCGCATCGAGCGCGACGCACAGGAGACGGCGAAGGATCGGCTCGCGCGCGTCGAGGAGGAGATCCGCCTGCGCAAGCTCGCCTCCGACGAGCGCGAGGTCGCGCTCGATCACTTCAAGCGCGATCTCGAGGCGGCGCGGCAGGAGATCACCCGGATCGAGCAGGAGCTGCACGAGCAACGGCAGCAGGCGGTCGATGCCACGCGCGAGGCGCAGGCGCGCCTGGCGGGGGCCGACGGCGAGGCGAGTCAGACGATCGCGAGCGCGACCGAGCGCGCGGAGGCGCTGCAGCAGGAGGCACGGGCCGAGGCCGAGAGCATCGTCGCGGCCGCGCGCAGCGAGGCGGAGGCGGTCGCAGAGGCCGCCCGCTCCGAGGCCGACGCGGCCCGCTCCGAGCTCGAGGTCGTTCGCTCCGAAGCGGAGACCGCTCGCTCCGAGGCGGAGCCGGTCCTGCAGGCCGCGCGCGAAGAGGCCGAGAAGGTGCTCATGAGCGCCCGCTCGAACGCGGAGGCGGCGATCGAGGCGGCCCACGCCGAGGCCCGGGAGATCGCGGATGCGGCGCGTCGTGAAGCCGAGCAGATCCTGGCCGCCGCGACCGCGAGCCAGCCGATTCCCGAACCCGAGCCCCAGCCGGAGCCCGACCCGGTTCCGGAAGAGCCGGAGCCGGCCGCAAACGCCGAGCCCGCAGCCGAGGCCGAGCCCGAGAAGGCGGAGCCGACTCCTCCCGGCGTTTTCACGCCTCCGCCGACCTCGCTGGAGGATCTCGCCGCGGCAAGCCGGCAGAAGCGCTTCAGCTTCAAGAACCAGTAGCGGCTGGCCGGTCGCGACCTGTTCCATCGTCGGGCCGATCGCCGCCTGCTCCTGCTCGAAGAACCGCCGGAGCAGCGGGATGTCACGGCGCCCCGAGGGCCGCAAGTGCCGCCTAGATCGTGGTGACGCGGGCGAGCTCTTCGAGCGAGGTCAGGCCGGCCACAACTTTTTCGATCCCGTCGTCCGAGAGGTTCCTCATCCCGCCGTTCATCGCTGCCCGCTCGAGCTCCTCGTGGCTCGCGCCTCGCGCCGCCAGGGCCGACAGCTCCTCGTTCATGGCCAGGAGCTGGAAGACGCCGATCCGGCCGCGGTAGCCGGTCTGGCGGCAGCGGACGCAGCCGTTGCGGCGGAAAAGCTCGGTCTTCCCTTTGCGGTGCTCCTCGGGGAACTGCGCCGAGGCGAGCTCCTCCTCACTTGGCACGTACTGCTCCTTGCAGTGCTCGCAGAGCCGGCGCGCAAGCCGCTGGGCAAGGACGCCGGTGACCGCTGCGCCCGTCAGGAAAGGCTCGACGCCCATCTCGTTGAGGCGCGTGAGCGCGCTCGGCGCGTCGTTCGTGTGCAGGGTCGAGAGGACGAAGTGCCCCGTGAGTGCCGCCTCGATCGAGATCTTCGCGGTCTCGACGTCGCGGATCTCGCCGACCATGACGACGTCGGGATCCGAGCGGAGGATCGACCGCAGCACGGTGGCGAAGGTCAGCCCCGCGCGCTGGTTGATCTGCACCTGGTTCAGCCCGGCGAGGCGGTACTCGACCGGGTCCTCGACCGTGATCACCTTGATCTCCGGGCGGTTGATCTCCGCCATCGCGGCGAAGAGCGTCGTGGACTTGCCGGAGCCGGTGGGGCCGGTGACGAGCAGCGCGCCCGTCGGCCGCTTGATGAGCTTCAAGAGCTGCTCCTGCATGACACCGCCGAGACCGACCTGCTCGAGGGTCGGCGGCTCCTTCGATTTGTCGAGCAGGCGCATCACGACCGACTCTCCCTCGACGCTCGGCAGCGTCGCGACGCGGACGTCGAGCATCCGGCCTGCGGCTTGGGCCGAGAGGGAGATGCGGCCGTCCTGCGGCTTCCGGCGCTCGGCGATGTCGAGCTTCGCGAGCACCTTGAGTCGGGTGGTCACGCCGATCGCGCTCCGCTTCGGGATGCGCTGGGTCTCGTGGAGCACACCGTCGATGCGGAAGCGGACGACGAGCGCATCGGCCTGCGGCTCGAAGTGGACGTCGCTGGCGCCGTCCTCGGCCGCCTCGAAGATGATCGAGTTCACGAGGCGCACGAGCGGCGCGTCGGAGATGCCGTCGTCGACCTCGAGGTCGTCCAGCTCGTCTTCGTCGATCACCTCGAACTCGGCGACCTCGCTCAGCCCGGAGCGTGCGCCGAAGGCCTCTGCCGTCCGCGCGAGCCGTCCCAGCTCGGTCGCGATCTCCTCGCCCGCGGCGACGCGCAGCGCGATGGGGTGGCGGCTCGCGAGGCGCAGCGAATCGATTCCATGCACGTTCTGCGGATCGGCGATCGCGACGCAGAGTGAGCCGTCCTCGAAGGAGTAGGGCACGGCCTGGACCTGCTCGAGGACGTGCAGGGGCACGGAGCTCGAGGCCTCGGGATCGATTCCGATGCTGCCGAGCTCGACCACCGGCAGCCCGTGCTGGGCGGCGACGATGCGCGCGATCGCCTCGCTCGAGGCGAGCCCCTCGTTGATCAGCACCTGCACGACCGGCAGGTGCGCCACGCCCTCCCTCAGCGCCTCGAATTTCGCCTCGGGAATGAGCCCGGTCGTCTCGAGCAGGTCGACGACCAGCTCGCCCATGAGCTGCGAGATCGGCGCCGGGGCAGTCGGCTTTGGGCCGTCGCCCGAATTCAAAGGCTGTGCAGACACCGCAGTCTTCTCACTTCAAAGTCCCGAGATAGGCGTGGAGGATGTGGCTGCCGGCGAAGAGGGCCACGACCGCGCCGGCGGCCAGGAAAGGGGCGAGCGGAATGGCGAGCCGCCGGGCGCCCTTGCCGTGGCGGGCGATCAGGACGACGCTGGGCACCAGCGCCAGGAGCAGCCCCAGCATGATCCCGACTGGCGTCACAGCGCCGAGCAGGGCGCCGATCAGGAGCGCGAGCTTCACGTCTCCCATCCCCATCCCGCCGGGGTAGGCCAGCGCCGCCAGCAGGAGGAATCCCGCCGCGCCGACGGCACCGATCGCCCACACCGGCGACGGATGCGCGACCGTGTTCAGCGCGAGCACGGCCACTGCCGCGGGAAGGACGACCTTGTTCGGGACGATCCGCCTCTCGAGGTCGGTCGCCGTCACGACGACGAGGGCACCGCACGCGATCGCGGCCGCCGCGGCCTTCAGCGTGAAACCGAAGGCGAGCACGCAGCCGACGAGGAGGCTTGCGGTCGCGAGCTCGATCGCGAGGTCGCGTGGCGGGATGCGGGTGCCGCAGCGGCGGCAGCGCCCGCGGAGGACTGCGTAGGAAAGGACGGGAACGTTGTCGTACCAGCGCAGCGGCGTCTCGCAGCTCATGCAGGCCGAGCCCGGGTACACGATCGAGCGCCGCAGCGGCACGCGAGCCGCCACGACGCCGAGGAAGCTGCCGAGCGCGAGCCCGGGCACGAAGACGAGAGGGAGGACGAAGTCCATCCGTCTCGTTATCGACAGCCGGAGGGCGCTGCTTGAGCGCCTAGCCGCATTACTGGCTGTAGTTGAAAGCCGGCGAGATCCAGAAGCTGCCCGGAGGCTCCTGGATCGAGAGCGGCAGAATCGTGATCGCCGGGTACGTCCCCCCAGCCTGCTGCCCGAGACTCACGACCTGGGTTCCCGATGCGAGCGGCCCCTCCGTCACTGCCTGCTGGCCTGTGCTGACCGTGTTTGTGGCATAGAACCCACCCTGGAAGGCGGAGGTCGTGTTGACCGAGATGCCGGCCGCGCCGTTGGCGACGATGAAGAGGATCTTCTTGTTCGGGTCCCAATTGGCCCAGTCGCAGCTGTTGCCGCTCTTGATCGCGCACAACGTCGAGCTCGTCATGTTGAAGCTCCCGCTCAGGTAGAGCACTGCCTGGCAGTCGCCGTTGTTCGTGCACGCGCCGCCGCTGCCCCAGCCGGTGTAGGTGGCGCTGCCGCTCATGGTGGCGTTGCCGTCGATGAAAACCGTGCCGGCGACGGTCAGAATCTTCGTTGCGGCGTTCCACGACAGCTCGCCCTGCGCGGTCTTGCATGTGTAGCTCGCGGCCGGTGTGAGGTTGAAGGTCGTCGGGACACTGTTGTTCATCGTCGTGTCGGTGTCGAAGGTCGGAGGAGTACCGGATACGGTCGTGCACGGGTGCAACGGCCCCGGCGAGGAGACGCTGTACCACCCGCCGGCCGGATCGCCGGTGCAGGTGTTCGGCCCCCAGCAGATGGTCGGGGCCGTCACGCCGACGAAGTCGGAAGCCGCGCCCCTGAGGTCTGTTGGAGATCCAGTGACCCAGATGTTGGTGCTGGGGTTGGTGGACTCGCTCTTGCAGGGGAAGACCTGGGTGCCACCGTTCTGCACCTGGCAGTAGCCGCCGACGTGGGCGGAGTTGACCCGTGAGCTCGAGGAGCCCACCGACGACTGCTTGTTCTGGAAGAAGAGGTAGCCGCCTACCCAGACCGGCTTGGTGATGACCGAGTTCTGGCCCATGCAGAGGTTGCCGCCGACGTACACCGGGACCGAGATCGTGACGCCCTGACCGAACGACGTGTCGCAGCCGGACGAAGGCCCGTACGGCGAGTAGATCACGTTCCACACGCCGAGCTGGAAACTCCCTGGATTCGGGGCGTGCACCTGCACCTGCGCCGTCGCGTTCTTCACAATCGCCGCGGCGGTCGGTCCCGTCGGATTCGTCACGGTCGCCTGCGAGTGGACCGTCCAGATCCAGTTCTGGCAGTCGGACGCGTTGGCGAACCCGCCCCACCACTTGACCGTGCCGGTCGGATACGTGGTGGAGGTGGCGGTGGCCGAGGTGCTTGGAAGCAGTGAGCTCGTGCAGGTGTTCGGGTTCGGGATCAGGCTTGTGTTGTTCGCGTTGCCAGGGACGGCTGCGGTCGAGAGCACGGCGGCCGCGTTGTCGATTCCGCTCGACGCGAGCGCGGTCGCGATCTGCGCGGACTTGCTATAGCCGGCGTTGCGCTGGTTCCCGGCGGTGAAGGTCAGGACGGTGCTGACTCCAACGGCGAGGATGCCCATGACGATCACGGCCACAACCAATGCCTGGCCCGCCTGGTCGCGGAGTCTCGTTCCGCCCGGTCGGCGGCGCACAGCCATAGCCGTTACGACCTGCCGCCCGAGCCCGTGCGCCGGATGACGCTTGCGCCGTACGGGGAGCGGTTCTGGGGCTCGCCGAGCTGTGCGCCCCTCCGGAGGAGGTGGAGCGTGATCGCCGGAGCGCCGGTGTCGATGACGTGCGCGCCCGGCTTCGGAGACTGAGAGACGACGACGTTGGACGGGTAGCCGCCTGCGCCGCCGTTGACCTTCCACCCGAAACCGCCGTCCTCGAGCGTCCCGGAGGCGAACACGAACAGCTGGCCTCGCACGTCCGGCACGGTGAGCACCTTCTGGACAACCCGGTGGGACGCCGGCTTGGCGACGCTCGGCTTGTCGGCGGCGAGGCTGATCGTCGCGCTGACGAGCAGCCCTGCAGCGCCTACAGCCGTGAGGCGGGGAAGCGTGACGACGCGTCCGGACACGGCTTTCGCATCGGAAGGTCCGGTCATCCGCTCGACCCCTCTAATGGGTGAAGTAAACGACGTCCGACGAGAAGCCGGCGCCGTCGGTCCCGGTGGAGAAGGCAAACGCGTCGCCGGCCTGCGGGAGGTTGGCGAGGGGTGCCCCGACGATCCGCTTCGCGCCGTCGTAATTGGCGGCGTACCAGCCCTCGTGGAGGCTGTCGATGCGGACGAACGCGCCCGTGTGCGGCGCGTCGATGAAATACCCGTGCCCGACGTAGATCCCGACGTGGTCGAGCCCGTTGAAGAAGACGAGGTCGCCCGCCTGGAGCTGGTTCCTGGGCACCGAGACGGCGCGTGGGTCGTTCCACTGCAGCACCGTGTTGTGGGGTAGCGAGACGCCGAGCTTCCCGTAGACGTACTCGACGAGTCCGGAGCAGTCGAAGCCTGTCGGGCTCGCGCCGGCCCACACGTAGGGGACGCCGAGGTACTGCACCGCGAGCGAGACGACTCCGCTCTGTCCGGACAGCAGCTGGGTCGCGAGAAGCTGTTGCCCAGCAACCGAAGCGAACGAGGCGCCGCCGACCTGGTTCTGCACGTCGCCGAGCCTGCTCCTGGCGGCGCGAAGGCGCGACCGCACCTGGGAAACCTGGAGCATGGCGGCGTGCCGGCGCACTCCGATCAGGACCGCGTGCTTGCGTGCCTCGAGCTGCGCAGAAAGGAAGGGCGCGGCCTCCGCCTTGCGGAGGGCGCTGCGCTCGGCGCCGGCGAGCTTCCTCGCCTGGCCGCGGGCTGCGAGGAGCTGCGAGTTCGACGCCGCGACCCGCTGCCGGGCCGAGTCGATCTGCGACTGCAGCTGCCTCGTCGAGAGGAGGTCGGGGCCGAAGCCACCGCGGCCGTACGACGCGGCGAGGCCGAGGACCTCGTTCACGTACCAGCTTGCGTGGTTGTAGCAGTAGACCGCAGCGGCGATGTTGGACTGTCCGCCGCAGCCCGCGAGGTAGCGCGCCGCGCTGAAGATCGCGTCGGTCGGATTGTTCGGATCGGCGACGCCGTCGCCGTTCGCATCCATCCCCCAGCGTGCCCACGTGGAAGGCATGAACTGCATCCAGCCGATCGCGCCGGCAGAGCTCGGCCCGAGGTTCTGGCCGAAGTTCGTCTCGACCTTGTTGATCGCCGCCAACACTTCCCACGGGATCCCATAGGTGCTTCCCGCCGCCTGCCAGATGCCCTCGAGAGCGGCAAAGGACGTAGGGGCCGCCGGCCGTGACGTGAATGCGACGGGCGCACCGGCCGAAAAGCCGGCGTTGCGAGTCGCCTGCGGATGCGCGACGACGAATGTGTCCGCCGCAGCGCTGCCCGAAAGGGCCAGTGCGAGCACTGCCCCCAGGATGGGGATGAGACGTCTCATTGCTCCTACTGGCCGGCGACGCGGAGCCGAGGGAGCGCGTCGGTCTCTTCGGACGCGGGCTCCGGCTCCTCCTCCCGCCCGGGCTCAGGCTCGGGCTCGGAGGACGGGCCGGGACCGGCCGCGACGGTCTGCTCCTTCAGCGCGCGTTCGAGCGCGATCAGGAAGTCGTGCCGGTTCGTGGCGGCGTTGGCGGCCACCTCGCGGTCGACCTTCTGCTCGAGCACGAGGTGGATCAGCGCGGCGCTGAAGGTCTGCATCTGGAAGAAATCGCCCTCTGCGATCGCGCCGGTGATCTCGTCCGGCTTGTTCTCGCGGATCAGGTCTGCGATCCGGGCATTTCCGACCATGACCTCGACGGCCGGAACGCGCCCGCCGTCGAGGCGGGGAAGCAGTCGCTGGCTGATGACGCCCCGGAGGACGCCGGCGAGGATGGAGCGGATCAGCTGCTGCTTGACGGCCGGGAAGAACTCGACCATACGGCCGATCGTCTCCGAGGCGTCCACCGTGTGCATCGTCGAGAGCACGAGGTGGCCGGACTCGGCCGCGTTCAACGCCGTCTCCGCCGTCTCGGCGTCGCGCAGCTCGCCGATCAGGATCACGTCTGGGTCCTGGCGGAGGCCGCGGCGCAGCGCCTGCGCGAAGGAGGCGGTGTCAAGGCCGACCTCGCGCTGGTTGACGATGCAGCCGTGGTCGCCGTGCACGATCTCGATCGGATCCTCGATCGTGACGATGTGCTGGCGCCGCGAGCGGTTGATGTGGTCGAGGATCGCTGCGAGCGTCGTCGTCTTCCCGGAGCCGGTCGCGCCGGTGACGAGAACGAGCCCGCGGTGCTCCTCGGCGAGGCGCCGTACGCCCACCGGCAGCGACAGGTCGGCGAAATTCGGAACATCGCGTGGGATCACGCGGAAGGCCATCGAGATCGAGCCGCGCTGGCGGAACCCGTTGACGCGGAAGCGCGGCAGGCCCTTGGGCGAGTAGGCGCTGTCGAGCTCCCCGGTCTCGAGGAACGACTGCAGGCGCTTCGGTGTCTCGGTGCAAACCTGTTCGAGGGCGAGCTCGAGATCGCGCTCGCTCAACTCGGGCTCGCCTTCGAGCTCGCCGAGCAGGCCGTCCCGGCGGACGATCGGCGGCCTGTCGACCTTGAGGTGGATATCGCTGGCGCCGAGTTCGACGGCGCGCCTGAGCATGAGTTCGAGGTCCATCGGCAGCCTTTCAATCGGCCGGAAGCGGCCGCTCCTTTAGCGGGTCATCCCCCGGGAGGGTCATGGCGCGACTCATCCGTTCGGCGACTGCGACGACACGACCGGCTCCACGCACCGCCAGTACTCCACCTGGCGCTGCGTCGAGAGGAGACGGCACGACTTTTTCGTCAGGTCCGGAAACCCGTCGAGGCGGCCCTTGGAGCACGACATCAGGGTCGGCTGCACCTTCCCGTTCAGGGTGACCCGGTTGCAGGTGTGGAGCAGGCCGGCATCTCTCAGCACGCGCCCGTCGCGGATGGCCACCATCAGCCCGATGGCGAGGGCGCCGACGATGAAGATCTTCAGCAGCATCCCGACTCTCCCTGGTCTCGTGGTCCGTCTGATTCGGCATCGGACGCCCTGGCGCCGATCCCTCCTTCGGACGAACCTCCGCTACCGCGCAATCAGCGCCTCGAGCTCGCGCTCGATCTGTGCGATCTCGCTTTCGTGACGGCCGATCCCGCCGCCGAGCTGGTCGAGCGTCTGCTCGAACCGCTCCCGCTCCTGCGCGACGAGCTCGTGGAGGCCGTCCCGCTCCGTCTCCAGCTCCCGGATCTGCTGCTCGAGCCGCGCCTCGTTCCGGCGGGCGGCTTCGGACTCTCGGCTGAGCTGCGCCGCGAGATTTGCACACGCGTGCCGGTGCTCCTCGAGCTCGCCGGCGGTCGTCTCCAGCTCGACCTGGAGCTCCGCGATCAGGCGGGACTTGCGGCCCCAGAGCTTCGGCCGTTCCGCGGCGGCAGGCTCGCGGATGGCGAGGAGGGCGGGATCCTGCTTGTCTCGGCCGGCATAGATCGCCGCAGCGCCGAACAACGCTGCGAGGGCGATCCCGGCCGCGTACAGCAGCCCGGGGATGCCGCCGACAACGAGGTACGCAGCCCCGGCCGCCGCAGCCCCGGTGCCGGCCGTGCCCGCCGCGGCGAGCGTCCGTGCCGGCCCGGTCCTCACCGCAGGTGACCGCCCTGGATGATCGCTGCGAGCTCCTGCGTCTTCGACAGGGCGCGCTCGAGGCGGCTGTTGCGGTCGGACAGGTCGTGCTTGAAACGGTCGACCGCCTCCTGGTCGCGGAGGCGCTCGACGCGGATCCGCTGGAGCTCCGCCTCGAGCTCCTGCACGCGCTGCTCGCGGGCGGCCATCTCGCCGCCGAGCTCCTGCAGCTTCGCGCGCAGCTCGTGCAACCGCGTGGCCTCGGCGTCGAACAGGCCGAGGACGCGCTCGAGCGACCTGCCCCAGACGGGCGCCGCAGCGGCCGCGCCGGATGCCACGGAGTCGTGGTTGTTCGATGCGACGGCCATCGAGGCGCCGTCGAGCAGGGACGCGAGCGTCGAGGGCGTGACCACCCCGATCTCGATCCCGCCGGAGAAATGCTCGCGGATCCCCGCGATGCGCTCGGGGGTGGCGTCGGCGAGGACGACGCGGATGTTCCCGTCGCCACAGCGCACCGGCGAGGCGCCGATGCGTGCCAGCTCTTCGCCGCCGACGCGCGTGGCCGATTCGCCGTCGACGATCAGCGTCTCTTCGTCCAGGTAGGGGAGCTCCCAGCTCCTCGCAGTCTCGATCGCAGCGGTGCGCTCGTCGCCGGGCTCCACGCGCTGCTCCTCGCCCCACATCGTCTCGCTCTCGTAGTAGTCGTCCACAACAGGCCTCCAATTCGCTTATCGGCGCAGTTATCGGCCGCGTTTGCGCCCTTCTTTAGGCGCGAAGCGCCTCAGACCTGCGCGAGATAGACGCAGACGTCGCCGCCGGGCAGCGTCCGGCCGCTGCGCACCACCTCGAACAGGACAGGCTCGTCGCGGTCGGGGAGGATCAGCTCGACCGTCTGGCCCGCGTGCGGCGGGACGCCGGTCTGCGGAACGAGCTCGTAGCCGTTGGGCCCGGGGACGAAGAGGGAGTAGTCGACCGGCTCCGACTGCGCCTCCGGCGCGATCTCCGCGATCTCCTCGATCTCGGGAGCCTCGGCCTCCGCCTCGGGCTGCTCGGTCTCGGCCTCGACCTCCATCTCGACCTGACTCTCGGGCTCCGCGGCGGGCTCGTCGCCGCCGGACGCGAGCTCGGCCGCGAGGCGGCGCAGTTTCTCGAGCCGCTGCACGCCCGTCGAGGCCGCCGCATGCGCGTCGTCGAGCGCGGTGCGAAGCTCGGTTGCGGCCAGCCGGAGCTGCTCGTCCCGCTCGTCGGCGGCGGTATTGGCCGCGGCGAGTTGCTCGAGCGTCTTCCCGAGCTCCTGCTCGAGCCTTTCGCGCTGGGCCAGGAGCGACTGCCGCTCGTGGTGGTGTTGCTCCTGCTCGGAGGCCAGTAGGCGGTTCTGCTCTTCGGCTGCCTCCCGGGCCTCGGCCGCGGCGTTCCGGAGCTGCTCGTGCTCCGCGAGCGCCCGGTCGCGCTCCGCGGTGAGGGCGATCACGGACTCCCGCACCTGCTCCGCCTGGCGCAGCAGCTCGTGGGCGTCCTCGAGCTCGGCGGTCAGCCGGTCGCGGTCTTCGGCGTAGCTGCGCAGCTCCCGCGCCGAGTTGTCCTGCACCTCGGCGAGCGCGGCCTCGAGCCGCTCCACCTCGTGCCGCAGCTCGTCGCGCTCCTCGGCGGCGGGGCCAAGTGTGGTGAGCTGCTCGAGCGTCGCGCCGAGCTCCTGCTGGAGCCGGTCGCGCTGGGCGGTGAGCTCGCTCTGCTCGGCTGTGTGCCGCTCCTCGTCCTCGGCCAGCCGGCGCTCTTGCTCGGCGGCCGAGGTCTGCGCTTCGGCGAGCGCCGTCTGCACGCGCTCGAGCTCTGCGCCGTTGTGCTCGTGCTCCTTCTGCAACCGCTCCAGCTCCTGTCCGTGTGCCGTGCGGGTCTCGGCCAGGACATTCTCAAGCCTTTCGACGTCGCCCCGCAAACGCTCCTGCTCGCCGGCGGCCGCCGCCTGCGCCTCGGCCAGCGCGTTTCCGAGCTGCTCGACCTCCGTTCGCAGCTGGTCGCGCTCCTCCACGGCGGGGCCGACGGCTCCGAGCCGCTCGAGCGCGGAGCCGAGCGCCTCCTCGAGCCTCTCGCTCTGGGCTGCGAGCTCGTCCCGCTCGGCAGCGTGGCGCTCCTGTTCGGAACCGAGCCGGCGCTCGTGCTCGGCGGTCGCGGCGTGTGCCTCGGCGAGCGCCGTCTGCAGGCCGTCGACCTCCTCCTTTGCCTGCCGGTGCTTCTTCTGCAACCGGCCCAGCTCGTGCTCGTGCGTCGTCTGCGCCTCGGCGAGCGCCGTCTGCAGGCTGTTGAGCTCTGACGTGGCGTGCTCGTGCTGCTCGTGCAGCCGGGCCAGCTCGTGCTCGTGTGTCGTTTGCGCCTCGGCGAGCGCCGTCTGCAGGCTGTTGAGCTCTGACGTGGCGTGCGCGTGCTCCTCCCGCAGCCGGCCCAGCTCGTGCTCGTGTGTCGTCTGAGCCTCGGTGAGCGTCGCCTGCAGGTCGTTGAGCTCTTGCGTGGCGTGCGCGTGCTTCTCCTGCAGCTGGCTCAGCTCGTGCTCGTTCGTCGACTGCGCCTCTGCGAGCACGGTCTGGAGGCTGTCCAGCTCGGCCGTGGCCTGCTCGTGCTCCTCGTGCAGCCGGCTCAGCTCGTGCTCGTGCGTCGTCTGCGTCTCGGCGAGCGCGGTCTCGAGTCTCTCGACCTCGGCCTGCAGGCGCTCGTGGTCGCCGGCGGCGGAATGGGCCTCGGCAAGCGCGGTCTGGAGGCGGTCGAGCTCTGCGGTGGCGTGCTCGTGCTCCTCCCGGAGCCGGGTCAGCTCGTGCTCGTGCGTCGTGTGCGTCTCGGCGAGCGCGGTCTCGAGCCTCTCGACCTCGGCCTGCAGGCGCTCGTGGTCGCCTGCGGCGGAATGGGCCTCGGCGAGCGCGGTCTGGAGCCGCTCGAGCTCTGCCGTGGCGTGCTCGTGCTCCTCCCGGAGCCGGCTCAGATTCTCGTCGTGTGAGCTGTGCGCCTCGGCCAGGCCGCCCTCGAGTCTTTCGACGTCGGCGAGCAGCCGCTCCTGCTCGGCCGCCACGCCCTGCAGGCGCTCGAGCTCGGCCGTCGCGTGCTCCTGCTCCTCCCGGAGCCGGGCGAGGGTCTGTTCGTGCGTCGTCTGCGCCTCGGCGAGCGCGGTATCGAGCCTCTCGACGTCCACCAGCAGCCGCTCCTGGTCGGCCGCGGCCATCCGGGCCTCGGCGAGCGCGGCCTCGAGCCGTCCGATCTCCACCCGCAGCTCTTCGAGCTCGCCCGGCTCCGGCTCGGCGTGCGGCGGCTCGGCGACCTCGACCTCGGGCTCCGTCTCGGCCACTTCCTCCAACGGGACGTCTTCCGGCTCGGGCTCTGCGTCCTCGACGGTCTCGGTCTCGGTCTCGAGCTCGAACGGCTGCTCGACCTCGAACGTCTCGGCGGCCTCCTCGATCTCCTCGACCTCGTCGACCGGCTCGACCGGCTCGATCTCGAGCGGCTCGCTTACGACCGGCAGCTCGCTGAGCGCGACGGGCACCTCGGAAGGCTCGTCGCGCTCGGTGCTGTCAATCCGCGGCTCCTCGACCGGCGTCTCCTCGGTCTTCGAGACCCGAGGCTGGGCGGCCGTCGCTGCCAGCCGGAGCTTGGGCAGGCCGGCAGGCCCTTCGTCACTCTCGTTCTCGCCGTGCTCCGCGCTGACGCCGAGCGCGAAGCCGAATTCGGTCCTGAGCGCGCCGCCGCTCTGCATCGCGAGGGCGTGGGCGACGGCTGCACCCGAGGCGAAGCCGAGCTCGACGATGATCTGCCCCAACGGGCGCTTCGACCGCTGCTGCACCTCGAGCACGGTCGCGAGCTGTTCCTCGCTGATCAGCCCGAGCTCGGTCATGAGCTCGCCGAGCTGACGCTGAGGCATCCGCTCAGAGGACGCGCTCATGCCCGTGAATCGACCGGCCGCAGCGGAATCACGCGGTTTCTATCGGCTTGCGAGGCGCGGAACTTGAGAAACGCTTGTTCGAGGGATTGTCCGGCAGCGCGATCCTGACGACGATTGGCGCAGGACACCTGCGGCGTCCGGGTACCACCGCGAATCGAGGAGGAGCGCCGCATGTCCACCACCATCGAAGAGCTCGGCCAGAGGGACACGCTGCTCGAGGTCGAGTACGACATCACGCGTCGCGAGGTCGAGCGCGCCGAGTTGGCCCGCGACGTCGCAGCGCAGCACGAGCGGCTTCACACCTTGCGTGCGCTCGTGCTCGAGGAGCTCACAAAGCAGCGCCGGGTGACGTTGCCGCGCTGGCCCAGTGGGCCGAAGGTCACCGCCGCCCTCGTCGACGAGAACGAGTGGTGGGAGAAGATGCTCGGGAAGAAGCGGGCCGCGTAGGTCCTGCGGAGGCGGGCGGGCTTCGGCCCGCCCGCCCGCGCGTCACGGCGGGCCGCTGGTCGTCGTCGGCGTAGTGGTGGTGGTCGTCGTGGTCGTCGTGGTCGTCGTCGTGGTCGGGGGCGGCTCGGTGGTCGTCGGCGGGGCCGTCGTGGTCGGCGGCGGAGGCGGCGCGGTGGTGGTCGGCGGCACAGGCACCTCGGTGGTTGTCGGCGAGTTCCTCCGCGTCGTCGTGTGAGTCGTCGTGGTCGTCTTGTGTTTCTTGTGCTTGTGCTTCTTCTTGTGGTGCTTCTTGTGCTTACAGCCGCCCTTGCGCGCGTCCTTCCAGGTGCGCGCGAACTGGTAACGCCCGCACCACCGCTTGTACGGCGGGGTCCCCGGGCTCGCGAACTGCTCCACCGGCTGGCCCTGTAGCGCGTCCGTCATGTACGTGTGCCAGATCTGGGCCGGAAGCGTGCCGCCGGTGACGCCCGCGATCCCGTGCACGCCGCGCATGGGGCGCTCGCCCGTCGGATAGCCGACCCAGACGACGGTGGCGAGCTGCGGCACCCAGCCGGCGAACCAGGCGTCCGCATAGCTGTCCGTCGTCCCGGTCTTGCCGGCGACGGGCCGGCCGGCGAGGGCCGCGGCCGTCCCGGTCCCCCGCTGGACGTTCTGCTCGAGGATCCGCGTCACGACGCCGACGACCTTGGGATCGATCACATGCTTGCCGGAGCTGTTCGCGGCGTTCTCCGTCTGGCCGCCGCGGAAGAGCACCTTGCTCACGATGCTCGGCTGCCGCGCGACACCGCCACTCGCAAGCGTTGCGTACGCGCTCGCGAGGTCGAGCGGGCTCACCGCATTGACTCCGAGCCCGACCGTGGGGACCGGCTTCAGCCTCGACTGGACTCCCATGCTGTGCGCGAGGTCGGCGATCGGCTTCGGCCCCAGGTCGAGGGTCAGCCGGGCGAAGACGGTGTTGTCGGAGAGAAGCGTCGCCTGCGTGATCGGGATCCGGCCGGAGTAGGTGTGCTCGTACGTCTGGATGCGCGTGTTGTCGCGCTCGAGGAACGGCGCGGAGAGGTACTTCGTCGACCAGGGGTTGATCCCGCGCTGCACGGCCCGCGTCAGGACGAACGCCTTGAACGTCGAGCCGGCCTGCCGCTGCCCGTCGGCCGCGATGTCGAACGAGATCGGCTTCTTGTTCTGGGCGATCGCCATGGCGCGGATCTGGCCGGTCGCCGGGTCGATCGAGACGACCGAGCCCGCCGGGTCCCCCTTGCGATCGAGCGTGCCGAGGATCGCGCGCCCCGCCTCCGCCTGCATCTTCGAGTCGAGCGTCGTGTAGATGCGCAGGCCGCCTTGCCGGACGCGGGCGGCTCCGAAGTCGTCCACGAGCTGGGACGTGATGAAGTCGGCGAGGTACGTGCCGCCGCCGAGCCCCGGGGCCTTCCCCGGGTGGACGCCGAGGGGGCTGCGGAGCGCCTGTCGATAGCGGCCCTCCGAGATGTCGCCGGCCTTGAGCATCGCCTGCAGCACCTCCGCCCGCCTGGCTCGGGCCGCGTCGGGCCGGGTGAGCGGGTCGTAGGCCGACGGCGCCTGCGGAAGCCCCGCGAGCAGCGCCGCCTGCTCGAGCGAGAGATCCTTGGCGTGCACGCCGAAGTAGGCGCGCGCCGCGGCCTCGATCCCGTACGCCTGCCGTCCGAAGTAGATGTCGTTCAGGTAGGCGGTGAGGATGCGCTCCTTGCTCCAGCGGCGGTCGAGCTGGACCGCGAGGCACGCCTCGGTGAGCTTGCGGCCGAGTGACTGCTGCGGGCTGAGGTAGAGATTGCGCACGAGCTGCTGCTCGATCGTCGAGCCGCCCTGCGCGATCCCGCCGGTGGAGACGTCCGTCTTCAGCGCCCGCAGGATCCCGATGTAGTCGATCCCGTTGTTCGAGTAGAAGCGGCTGTCCTCGGTGTCGACGATGGCCTGTCGCTCGACGGGGCTGATCCGCTGGAACGAGACGGGGAACCGGGCGCCGCTCTTGCCGAGCAGCCCGAGCCGCGTTCCGTCGCGGGCCAGGAGGACGCTCGCCTGTGTCGGCCCGTGCGGATCGAGGCCGTCGAGGCTGCACGAGTACCAGAAGAACGGCCCTGCGACCGCCGAACCGACCAAGAAAGCGCCGACGAGCACGACGGCGCAAGCCGCGGCGATCTGCAACCCCCGCTGCCAGTTGAATCTCTCGGTGCGGGCAGTCCCGTCTCCCATTCGACGTCCGGTAAACGCCGGACGCCGCTTTCGGATACGGGGCGCCTAGCGGCCGAGCAAGCGGTCGAGCAGGCCGCGCTTCGGCGGCGACTCGGGCTCCGGCGGCGCCGGCGCCGGCGGCGACTCGTCCTCGGACGGGAGCATCGACCGCGGCACGGCGCCCCGCTCTCGCTGGGCGCGGATCGCCGCGTTCATCTCCTCGCGCTGCGACTCCTCCTCCACACCCGCAGGGTACGCCGCAGAGGGGGCGCCTCCTCTCGTACGCTCGGGCCATGTGCTTCGAGCTCGACTCCGAGCCGCCGATCCCGCGGATCTCGGGCGCCGCCGTCTCGCACGACGACCTCGTGCTCGAAAGCGAGGACGGCAACCGCTTCGCCGCCTTCCGCGCGCTGCCCGAGGAACTGCTGCAGCTGAGCACCGGCGTCGTGATCCTGCCCGACGTCCGGGGCCTCTACCGCTTCTACGAGGAGCTGGCTCTTCGCTTCGCAGAGAGGGGCCATGCGGCGCTCGCCTTCGACTACTTCGGGCGCACCGCGGGAATCGAGAAGCGGCCGGACGACTGGGACTACATGCCGCTCGTCCAGCAGCTCACCACGGAGCAGGTGCAGGCCGACGTCGGCGCCTGCGTCACCGACCTGCGGGCGCTCGGCTGCACGTCGGTCTTCACGGTCGGCTTCTGCTACGGCGGCAGCGCCTCCTGGGCGGCGGCCGCGTCGGGCCACGGCCTCGCCGGGGCGGTCGGCTTCTACGGCCGGCCGAGCCGGATGATCGAGCTCGTGCCGAAGCTCGAGGCGCCGATCCTTGCGCTGCAAGGTGGGGCGGACCAGGGGATCCCGCACGAGGACAACGTCGCGTTCGAGCAGGCGCTGAGCGATGCCGGCAAGGAGTACGAGCTGATCGAGTTCGAGGGAGCGCCGCACAGCTTCTTCGACCGCAAGCAGGAGGAGTTCCAGGAAGCCTCCGACGACGCCTGGCGGCGCACGCTCGAGTTCATCGAGAAGCACGCCTAGCCGGCGGGGGTCAAGCCTTTCCCGGTCGTGATCGAGCGTCATTGACACGAAGCAGTGGTGCTAGTAATACTGGTGCTATGACGCTACGCGTTCCGCGTTTGTCCTTCTCGGTCGATCCGCTGATGGCAGAGGCAAAGCGTCGGGCACGGCGGAGGCGGCTGCTGATGGCGCTCGGCGTCGCCGCGGGAGGCGCTGTTGCGGTGACCTTTGCTCTGCAGTCAGGTGCCGGCCCGGGTGGAGCGCCTTCGCCGCGGCGCAACCGCGGGCGCGGGTTCAGAGGCAGCTCCCAACGAGGGGTCGGTTCTGGCCGGCGGGGTTGCGCCCGTCACCGGCGGCAGGGTCGTCGCGACGGTGACGCCGGATTTGAAAAAGATCGGGCAACGCGCCCGGTCGATTCAGGTCGCCACAGCGCCCATCGACGCGTCCGGCAACTTCATCCTGCGCCCGGGTCCAACCTCGCGTCCGCTGGCCGCAGCCATCGTCAAGGCGATAACGAGCAACGGCGGCTGGGTGAACCTCGAGCTGCTCGAGACCGGCGTCGACGGGAAGCTGGCCATCACGGATATCTCGAGGCAGTACGTCGACGCCTCCGGAAAGCCCCTCTCGCTTGCCGAGTTCCGAGCAGCACCGGGCAGCGGCCACTGGATCGGCGATGGCCCCGGCGGCACGACGGTTGATCCCAAACATGAGGCTGCCCTTCCCTCCCAAGGCTCGCACCACTGACGAAGAGTCGCCGGCCGCGATCACTCGCCTGGGCCACGTTCAGGCAATGACCCACGAGCTCTAGCCTTCAAATCGTCTCGAGCAGGTCTCTACAGGACTGCTCGCACCGGCGGCAGACCTCGGCGCAGATGCGGCAGTGCTCGTGGTGGGAGGCATGCTTCTCGCACTCGTCACCGCACGCCCGGCAGGCCACTGCGCAGGCCTCGACGGCACTGCGGAGAAGGCCGAGATCCGGCTCGGTCTGCCTGATGAGGATCCACCTGTGGTGTCGCAGACATCGGCGCAGTCCAGGCAAAGGCGGATGCAGCGGAGCTGCTCTTGTACGTCCGGCTCAGCGAGGTCGGCGTCGGCGTCGGCCGTGCACATCGCCGCGCACTCGATGCAGTCCTCGATACAGCGCACCAGCAGGTCGCGATCGAGGGAGCTGGGCCGTCGGTGCGTCTCGAGAATGTCTCGAACCGTCATGTTGCTCTCCCTTCTCATCGAGCAGGATGCCGGAGATCGTGGCCTGGCGTCGGGTTACAGCCACGGGTGCCGGCGGAGCGTTTCCCGTTCGGGCTTGACGTCCACAACCTTGGAGACCGATCTCCGAGGAGGGAATGACACATGTCCGAGCTCGTCGCCGACTATGTCCTGAAGCGCCTGCGCGAGTGGGACGTCCACCGCATCTACGGCTACCCGGGCGACGGTATCAACGCGTTCCTCGGCGCTCTCGACCGGGCTGACGGCGACCCCGACTTCATCCAGGCGCGCCATGAGGAGATGGCCGCCTTCATGGCCTGCGGCCACGCGAAGTTCGCCGGCCCCGACGCGCTCGGCGTCTGCATGGCGACCTCGGGCCCCGGCGCGATCCACCTCCTCAACGGCCTCTACGACGCGAAGCTCGACCACGTCCCGGTCGTGGCGATCGTCGGCCAGCAGAAGCGCTCCTCGCTCGGCTCGCACTACCAGCAGGAGGTCGATCTGCAGGTCCTGTTCAAGGACGTCTCGGAGTACGTCCAGGTCTGCATGGTCCCCGAGCAGGCGCGCCAGCTCGTCGATCGCGCCTGCCGGATCGCTCTCGACCACCGCGGCGTCTGCACGATCATCGTCCCCAACGACGTCGCCGAGCTGAAGGCCGTCGAGTCGCCGCCGCGCACGCACGGCTCCGTCTACACGAGCGTCGGCTACAAGCGCCCGCGCATCCTGCCGCAGGAGTCCGAGATCGAGCACGCCGCCGAGATCCTCAACGAGGGGGAGAAGGTCGCGATGCTCATCGGCCAGGGCGCGCGCGGCGCCGCCGAGGAGCTCGAGCGCGTCGCCGACCTGCTCGGCGCCGGCGTCGCCAAGGCGCTGCTCGGCAAGGACGTCCTCGCCGACGACCTCCCGTACGTGACCGGCTCGATCGGCCTGCTCGGGACGATTCCGAGCTACGACATGATGGAGGACTGCGACACGCTGCTCATGGTCGGCACGAGCTTCCCGTACGCGGAGTTCCTGCCGAAGGAGGGGCAGGCGCGCTGCGTCGAGATCGACATCAAGGCCGACATGATCGGCATCCGCTACCCGGCCGACGTGCAGCTGATCGGGGACGCGAAGGAGACGCTCAAGGCGCTCGAACCGCATCTCGTGCGCAAGGAGGATCGCGGCTGGCGCGAGCAGATCGAGGAGAGCGTCCGCGACTGGTGGGAGATCGTCGAGCGGCGGTCGATGATGGACGCCGACCCGATGAACCCGCAGCGCGTCGTGCACGAGCTCTCGCAGGTGCTGCCGGAGGACGCGATCGTCACCGCCGACTCGGGCTCCTCGACGAACTGGTTCGCCCGCCAGCTGAAGCTGCGCAAGGGCAACCTCGCCTCGCTCTCGGGGACGCTGGCGACGATGGTCCCCGGCGTCCCGTACGCGATCGCCGCGAAGTTCGCGCATCCCGGGAGGCCGGTCATCTGCTTCGTCGGCGACGGCGCGTTCCAGATGCTCGGCATGAACGAGATGCTCACCGTCAAGCGCTACATGGAGCGCTGGCACGACAAGCGGCTCATCTTCTGCGTCTTCAACAACCAGGACCTGAACCAGGTCACCTGGGAGCAGCGGGTGATGGAAGGCGACCCGAAGTTCCCGGGCACGCAGTGGCTGCCGGACTTCGACTACGCCGCCTACGCCGAGCTGTGCGGGCTGAAGGGGATCTTCTGCGACGACGGCGACCGTGTGCGCGTCGGCGTGGGAGGAGGCGCTCGCCGCCGATCGCCCCGTCGTGCTCGAGGTCAAGACAGATCCCGAGATCCCGCCGCTGCCGCCGCACATCCGCCTCGAGCAGGCCGAGAAGATGGCGAAGGCGATGGTCAAGGGCGATCCCGAGCGGATGGGCGTGATGGAGAAGTCCCTGCGCGGGAAGCTCGTCGAGTTCACCGAGCATCTCAAGTCGTAGTGATTGCCGCGGCGCCAGTCGAGCGGCTCGAAGTCCACGCGTTCACGATCCCGACCGACGAGCCGGAGTCGGACGGGACGCTCGAGTGGGACTCGACGACGATCGTCGTCGTCGAGGCGCACGCCGACGGGAAGGCCGGCCTCGGCTACACCTACTGCGAGGCCGCCGCCGCCGAGATCGTCTCCTCGCAGCTCGCCGGCGTCGTCGAGGGAGAGGACGCGATGGACGTCCGCGCCGCGTGGCTCCGCATGACAGCGCAGGTCCGCAACGCGGGTCAGCCGGGAATCGGCTTCTGCGCGGTGTCCGCCGTCGACCAGGCTCTCTGGGATTTGAAGGCGCGCCTGCTCGACGTGCCGCTCGTCGTCCTGCTCGGCGCCGCCCACGAGGACGTCCCGATCTACGGCAGCGGCGGCTTCTGCTCCTACAGCGACGAGCGGCTCTGCGAGCAGCTCGGCGGCTGGGCCGAGGCCGGGATCCCGCGCGTGAAGATGAAGGTCGGGCGCGAGCCCGAGCGCGATCCCGTGCGGCTCGACTCGGCCCGCGAGGCGATCGGCGACGGCGTCGAGCTCTACGTCGACGCGAACGGAGCCTTCGCCCGCAAGGAGGCGCTCGCCTGGGCCGAGCGTTACGCGGACGCGTGGAACGTGACCTGGTTCGAGGAGCCCGTCTCCTCGGACGACCTCGAGGGCCTGCGCCTCATCCGCGACTCGGGGCCGGCGGGCCTGGAGATCGCGGCCGGCGAGTACGCCTACGTCGCGGCCGACTTTCGCGAGCTCGTGGGCTGCGTCGACTGTCTCCAGGCCGACGTGACCCGCTGCGGCGGGATCACGGGGCTTCTCTCCGCCTCTGGCCTCGCGAACGCCCACTCGATCGACGTCTCCGCCCACTGCGCCCCGGCGATCTCGGCGCACGCCTTCTGCGCCGTCGAGCGGCGGCGCCACCTCGAGTACTTCCACGACCACGTCCGCATCGAGTCGATGCTCTTCGACGGAGTCCCGGAACCGGAGGACGGAGTGCTGCGGCCGGACCGCTCGCGGCCCGGCAACGGGCTCGAGCTCCGGCACGCCGACGCCGCTCGCTTCGGCGTCCAGCTCGCGGAGGTGACACGCTGAGCATCACGACTCCCAGGCGAACCGACACGCGCTTCCACGGTGGAGCGGTCGAGGCCGACGAGGTCGACCGCCGTAGCCTCGCCGCCGAGCTGCGCGCCGCGATCGAGGGCGAGGTCCGCTTCGACGCCGGCAGCCGCGCCCTCTACGCCACCGACGCCTCGAACTACCGGATGCCGCCGATCGGCGTCGTCGTCCCGCGCCACGTCGACGAGCTCGTCGAGATCCACCGCGTCTGCCGCGAGCACGGGGCGCCGATCGTCCTCCGCGGCGGCGGCACGAGCCTCGCCGGCCAGGGCTGCAACACGGCGGTCCTGATCGATTTCTCGAAGTACCTCCACCACATCCTCGAGATCGACCCCGACCGGCGGACCGCCCGCGTCCAGCCCGGCTGCGTGCTCGACCACCTGCGCGGGACGGCGAGCGAGAAACACGGCCTCACGTTCGGCCCCGATCCGTCCACCCACGCCTACTGCACGCTCGGCGGCATGCTCGGCAACAACTCCTGCGGCCGCCACTCGGTGCAGTCGGAGTTCCACGGGCCGGGGCCGCGCGTCGCGGACAACCTCGTCGAGCTCGAGGTGCTGACCTATCGCGGCGAGCGGCTGCGCATCGGCCGTGGGGGAGAGGGCGTGCCGGACGAGATCGCCGGGCGGCTGCGGGAGCTCGCGGCCGCGAACGCGGACGAGATCCGTGCGCGCTACCCGCAGATCCCGCGGCGCGTCTCCGGCTACAACCTCGACGAGCTCCTCCCCGAGAACGGGTTCGAGGTCGCGCGCTCCCTCGTCGGCACCGAGTCGACGTGCGTGACCATCCTCGAGGCGACGCTCGAGCTGATCCCGAAGCCCCCGTGCGTCTCGCTCCTCGTCGTCGGCTATCCGGACAAGTTCCGCACGGCCGACCACGTCATGCTCGCCCGCGAGCACCGGCCGATCTCGATCGAAGGGATGGACGACACGCTGATCGAGGACATGACGCTGCTCGGCATCCACCGAGCACGAGCGCTCGATGCTCCCCGACGGCGGCGGCTGGCTGTTCGTCGAGTTCGGCGGCGAGACGAAGGACGAGTCGGACGAGAAGGCCCGCGCCCTGATGCGCGACCTCGAGAAGGACGGGCAGCCGCCGTCGGACCTGAAGCTCTACGACGATCCCGAAGCCGAGCAGCACATCTGGGAGGTGCGCGAGGCGGGGCTGGGCGCGACGGCGTTCATCCCGGGCAGGGCGGACACCTACGAGGGCTGGGAGGACTCGGCCGTGCCGCCGGAGCGTCTCGGCGAGTACCTCCGCCGCCTCTCGAAGCTCGCGGGCTCCTACGGCTACGAGAGCGCGCTCTACGGCCACTACGGCCAGGGCTGCGTCCACGCCCGCTGGAACTTCGACCTCGTCACGAAGCCGGGGATCCAGAAGTTCCGCCGCTGGCTCGAGGACGCCACCGACCTCGTGATCGAGCTCGGCGGCTCGATCTCGGGCGAGCACGGCGACGGGCAGTCGAAGGCCGAGTTCCTGCCGAAGATGTACGGCCACGACCTCGTCCGCGCCTTCGAGGAGTTCAAGTCGATCTGGGACCCCGACTGGAAGATGAACCCGGGCAAGGTCGTCCGGCCCTACCGCGTCGACGAGAACCTCCGGCTCGGCGCCGACTACGAGCCCTGGCGGCCGAAGGTGAAGTTCGGCTACCCGGCCGATCACGGCGACTTCGCCCACGCGACCGTCCGCTGCGTCGGGGTCGGCAAGTGCCGGACGCCCGGCGGCGTCGACGTCATGTGCCCGTCCTTCATGGCCACGCGCGAGGAGATGCACTCCACGCGCGGCCGCACGCGGCTCCTCTTCGAGATGCTCGAAGGCGAGGTCATCACCGACGGCTGGCAGTCCGACGAGGTGATGGAGGCCCTCGACCTCTGCCTCGCCTGCAAGGGCTGCACGAACGACTGCCCGGTCAACGTCGACATGCCGACCTACAAGGCGGAGTTCCTCCACCACCGCTGGAAGCACCGGCTCCGCCCGCGGCACGCGTACGCCTTCGGGCTGATCGATCAAGTGTCCCGCGTCGCGTCGCGGGCGCCCGGCGTCGTCAACTTCGTCACCCAGACGCCGCCGTTCGCACAGGCCTTCAAGCTCACCGCCGGGATGACCCGGGAGCGCGCGGTGCCGACGTTCGCGCCGCTCACCCTCCAGCAGTGGTTCAAGCGGCGCGGCGGCACGGCCAACCCAGGAGGGCGGAAGGTCGTCCTCTTCCCGGACACCTTCAACAACCACATGCACACGGACGTGGGCGTCGCGGCGGTCGAGGCGCTCGAGGCGGCCGGCTGGCAGGTCGTCATCCCGCAGGGACACGTCTGCTGTGGGCGGCCGCTGTACGACTACGGCTTCCTCGACCTGGCCGAGCGCTACCTCCGCCGCAGCCTCGACCAGCTGCGCGAGTGGTACCGCGAGGGGATCCCGATCGTCGGGCTCGAGCCGAGCTGCGTGGCGGTGTTCAAGGACGAGCTCGGGAAGCTCCTGCCGCACGACGACGATGCGAAGCGGCTCGCTCAGAGCACCTATCACTTCGCCGAGTTCTTCGAGCAGCTTCGACGTCGAGCCGCCACGGCTCGAGCGCAAGGCGTTCGTCTGGGGCCATTGCCACCACAAGGCGACCGGCGGCATCGACCCGGAGGTCGAGCTCCTCGAGAAGATGGGCGTCGAGGTGGAGACACTGCAGGCCGGCTGCTGCGGGCTTGCGGGCTCGTGGGGCTTCGAGGCGGGCCACCACGAGATCTCGATGACGTGCGGCGAGCAGGGCCTCCTGCCGAAGGTGCGTGAGCTCGACGACGAGACCATCGTGGTCGCCGACGGCTTCTCCTGCAAGACGCAGATCGAGCAGGGCAACACCGGCCGCCGCGCCTTGCACGTCGCGCAGGTGCTGAAGCTCGCGCGCGAGCACGGCGCCTCGGGGCCGTCCGGGCCCAAGCCGGAGCGCCTCTACTACGAGAAGCGGCCGCGGCCCTCGCCCGCGCGACGGGCCGCGAAGGTCGCCGTGGTCGGCGCGGCGGTCGCAGGGGCGGCCGCGATCGTCTCCGCTACTATGCGGCGGCGCGAGGCGCCGTAGCTCAGCTGGTCAGAGCGCTGCACTCATAATGCAGAGGTCGGTGGTTCGAGCCCACCCGGCGCTACTGGCCGCGTCCCTCGAAGCGAGAAACGGAAAATGGCAACCGGAGTCAGAGTCGCAATCACGCTCGCCTGTACCGAGTGCAGGAGGCGGAACTATCAGACGCAGAAGTCGAAGCGAAACTCGCCCGACCGCGTCGAGTTCCGCAAGTACTGCCGCTGGTGCGGCTGCCATACCCTGCACCGGGAGACCCGGTAGTGGCGCGCTCGACCCGTCAGCAGCGCCGCCTGCGCCGCGCGCAGGCAGAGGGGACTCCGCCGCTCCGGCCCGCCGTCCGGCCCCGTCCGACCGCCGAGGAGGAGCCGCGCCCCGACGCCCAGCCGAAGGCCGAGCGCCGCGACGACGTCCGCCCCGGCATCCCCGGCGTCCGCTTCTTCCAGGAGTCGTGGGCCGAGCTCAAGAAGGTCGAGTGGCCCGATCAGCATCAGGTGATCAGCGGCACCGCCGTCGTGATCATCGCCTGCCTCCTCGTGGGTACGTACCTGTGGCTGAACGACCAGCTGTGGCA